>NZ_JAXCJK010000002.1:0-375635 GCF_035181385.1 Moraxella sp. Pampa
TTCAGTTTAATCTTTATAACTAATTAACCCATTGAGTGGGTCAGTCTTGGCTCATTTATTACTAGCAAATTTGCTCATCGTGTAAATGAATTAACTTTGAGTATTTTTGCTTGATAAATGATAATTTATGTATTATCTTGTATTAGCAAAAATCCACACAAGTTGTTCTTTAGTTTTGATTTTAAATAGTGTCATTCGTTGTCTTCCAGCGAATGAGTGCGTATTATACGCTTTTTAAAATTGATGTCAAGCACTTTTTTCAATTTTTTTTAAATTATTTTGAGAGTCAGTATTTATCTAATTATCTCAAAATGTTTCATTAAATTATTGAAATTAAACAAGTTTTTTCATTTGCTTGTCTGCTTGAGTGGTGCGTATTATACGCTAATTTTAATGGTTGTAAAGTGGTTTTTTGGGGGAAATGGGAGAAAGTTTGTATGTTGTTGATTTTTTTGGGGTTTTTTAGAAAAACAAAAAGAAAGGAAAAATACCGAATATCATAACATACATTGTCTTAGACCATCATTAATACATCATATACCATATTCATTTTATAGTTGATCAAGATAGATTTGGTTTATCATTTCTGTTTAACTGCCAATTTTCATGCAATATTGCAAGCCTGAATTTAAAACTTCAGTTTTTTGGTTTTAATGAATCAATTTGCTATTGGCATTAATAATAGATTGTGTGTTTAATTTTTCTTTGAGTTTGGCAATGATCACTGCAACCATGAATGAGATTGCTTGCAACAATACAATCGTTGCCCCTGTGGCCGAATCTAAATGATAACTCAAAATTGCACCAAGCACGCTGGTCAAGCACGAACTTAACACCGCAACCACCAACATAGGAATAAACCGCTTACATAACACAAAAGCAGTAATACCTGGTGAAATAAGCATCGCCACCACCAAAATCACACCGACTGCCTGCATTGCCATCACAATCGTAGCAGACAACAAAACCAACAGTCCATAATGCAGTAGCTTGGGCGACAACCCCACCACTCGTGTATGACTGACATCAAAGCAGTACATTAACAAATCTTTGGCTTTTAACAAAACCAGCAATAAAACCAACCCACATACTACCGCTGTTTGCCACAGCATTTCCCTATCAACACCCAAAAGATTGCCAAACAAAATATGTTTTAAATGCTGTTCGGTGTCAATCTTAGTAAAAATCACCAGACCAAATGCGAACATACCAGCAAAAATCACACCCATCAGTGTATCTTCCTTGATGCGGGTATTGTTCTTCAGATACCCCACTGAGACGGCACAAAATAATCCTGCCACAAAAGCACCAAAAAACACAGGCAGTCCAAGCCATGCAGCAATCACAACTCCTGGAAATACTGCATGAGAAATGGCATCGCCCATAAGCGACCAGCCCTTTAACACCACAAAACAAGACAGCACGGCACACACTGCTCCCACCGCAACAGCTGATAATAAGGCGTGTTGCATAAAAATATGGCTAAGTGGCTCGGTAAAATAATTAAGTATTTGCATAACTTTAATCGGTTTTATTTCAAGTTAGTCTTTTAATTTAAATGGGTGGACTGGCTTTGGTGCTTTATCATATTGCTTTTTTGGCGGTATTTTTGAGTAATCATGCCAAATTTTGGCGAGAATAAAAATGCCAAAACAAACAACAAGGTTTGTAATGATACAATCACACCACCTGTCGTACCATCAAGAAAATAACTTAAATACGCACCGAATCCACTTGTTGTAATTCCAAGCACACCTGCAATGATGATGAGCGGTCGAAATTTGTCAGTCAATTGATAGGCTATCGCCCCAGGGGCAATCACCATTGCAATGACAAGAATCGCCCCCACTGTCTGCAACGCCGATACTACACAAGCAGACAAAAGACCGAAAAATAAAATTTGGTAAAATTTGGGCGACAGCCCTACTGATTTGGCATGAATCTCATCAAAAAACACCAACAGCAAATCCTTCCAAAAAATCAACAAAAAAATGAGTGATACCACCATAATAATGCCAATCTGTACGATATCATCGTCAGAAATGCCCAAAATATTACCAAAAATAATCTCTTGAATATTAACTGAAGTGGGATTGATGGAAATGATAAACAGCCCAAGTGCAAAAAAAGTGGTGAAAATAAAGCCAATTACCGCATCTTCTTTGAGTTTGGTGATGGATTTTACCCACAAAATCGCCAAAGCAGCTAAAATCCCAGCAAAAAATGCCCCCACTGCATACGGTAAGCTAAGTGCATAAGCTATCGCCACACCTGGCACAACTGCATGGGATAACGCATCGCCAATAAGAGACCACCCTTTGAGCATCAGATATGCCGACAAAAAAGCACAAACTCCACCCACAACAGATGACATCACCATCGCTTTTATCATGTACTCGTAAGCAAATGGTTCAGCAAGCAAGGTGATTAATTCGCTCATTTACCACCTCTTGAACGACTATTAGATATCAGGCTCTCGTCTTGCCGCTCGTTGTCATCACAAGATAACAGCATGACAAGATTGGTTTTTGGGTCATACAGTTGCACGCCGTCATTTTTGGCAGTCTTAGGAAGGTTCATATTTACCTGACCGACACGACTTGCCTCAACGGTCTCAGTACAGTACATGCTCTCAGGCGTATTGCTCTGCACCCCGTAGAATACCGCTGGCACTTCATCATCAGCCAAAATCGTCAAAGAACGACCATCATCATCATCGTGCAAGTCCTTGCCAGACAAGCGGATTTGACGCAATACACCACCGAAGACTTTTTCCAAATTTTCCTGTGTGAAAGTTTCTTTGGTTGTACCACTCGCCAGCACAGTACGATTTATCATCACCACCTGATCACAAAATTCTGGGACCGTCCCTAGATTATGCGTAGATATTAAAATTAAATGCCCTTCTGCTCGTAAATCATCAAGTAATGTCATGATGGCCTTTTCGGTCTTGACATCTACACCAGTAAATGGCTCGTCCAGCAAAATAATTTTGCTTTCTTGTGCCAATGCACGAGCTAAAAATACTCGCTTTTTTTGACCACCAGACAGCTCACTGATTTGACGATCTTTAAGATGGTCAATATTGACACGAGCCATCGCATCAGCAACTTTTTGCTTGTCAGTCGCCTTGGGAATACGCAAAAAATTCATGTATCCGTAGCGACCCATCATCACAACATCATAGACAGACACAGGAAACTGCCAATCTACCTCTTCAGACTGAGGAACATAAGCAACCAAATTATGTTTTAAGGCGGTGTGAATCGGCATATCACACAGTAGAATTCGCCCTGATTGTGGCTTCACCAAACCCATGATGGATTTAAATAGTGTTGATTTCCCCGAGCCATTGACACCCACAAGAGCACAAGTTGCACCCCCTGTTAAAGTGAAATTGACATCATACAAAGCGGTATGTCCATTAGGATAATGAACAGAAATATTTTCAACAGATATTTTGGTAGCAATCAATGAATTTTTCATAAAAAGTAAATAGATAAATTTAAAAAAACATAAAAAAAATAAAAAACAGCTTTAATGACAACATCATCATTGAACTTTTATGTTTTTTTTAAATCTAAAAATAACACATTCAAACAAAATAAAGCATCACCCATCTAAAAATGACTTATATGGCACTGACAAAGCTGTATTGTAAAAGATGGTTGGTATTTTGAAAAGTAATTTTTGTAAGGATTATTAATTGAAAAAATCAATTATCTTTTAATCAAACCCAAACCTGATAAGATGCCAATTCATCAAAATCGCCCCTTGCGAACAAAGCAATCATTCAAAAGTATTGCATCAAAAACAAGGGCTATGGCAACAAAACTCAATCATTACACCGCCATAGCCCAAAAACACAATCAAAGCTTTTAAAAAGCAAGGGATAAAAGATGAATAAAAAGACAATATTTCACTTTTCTATCCTATTTTTTGGCGTTTTCAAAGCCCTCAACTATTGTGCTTACTGTAACATTCAATAAGTCTAGATAAGTTGGCACCTTACCGCCTGCTTCGCTCAACGAATCCACATAAAGTACGCCACCATAATGTACGCCAGATTCTTTGGCAACCTGCTTGGCTGCTTTATCTGAAATGGTACTTTCACTAAATACGACAGGAATATTATTGGCCCGCACGGTATCAATTAGGGCTTTGACCTGTTGGGGCGTGCCCTGCTGTTCGGCATTAATATCCCACAAATAAGCCTCTTTTAACCCATAATCCTTAGCAAGATAGCTAAACGCCCCTTCACTTGTTACCAACCAGCGTTCACCCTCTGGAATGCTGGCTAATTTCATGCGAAGTGGCTCGTCCATCGCTTTGATTTTTTGGCGATACTCTTCAGCGTTTTTAATATAAATGTCTTTATTTTTTGGGTCGTGAGCAATGAATGCCTCTTTGATATTATCCACATAAACCAATGCATTAGTCGTAGACATCCATGCGTGCGGATTCGGCATATCTTTATATGCACCTGCCTTAATCGGCAATGGCTCAATACCCTCTGTTACCACCACCGCAGGCACATCTTTGGCATCTTGGTAAAATTTTTCAAACCAGCGTTCCAAATTCATGCCATTCCACAAAATCAAATCAGCATCTTTAACCTTGGCAATATCTTTTGGCGTTGGTTCATAATCATGAATCTCCGCCCCTGCCTTAGTGATTGAATGCACATCAGCAACATCTCCTGCAACATTTTTAGCAATGTCTTCAATAACGGTAAATGTAGTAATGACGGTCATCTTGTCTTTTTGGTCCGCCTTAGTACTTGGCTGTTGACCACCGCAAGCTGTCAAAAGCAAAGTTGCACCAGCTAAGATGGATAGTATTTTTTTCATCATCTACTCCTAAATTTGTCAGTGTAATCATCAAAAACCCAAGTTTTCATCATGGGATTATTTGATAATGATAACTGTTTTTATTAATAAATGCAAGCAATTCACTTAGAGTTTGCCTAGCAAGTACTTTTGCATGACTTAAAAAAAATAGCTTGTAGCATTATTTTGTTTTTTTATTCACTTAAAATGACTCGGTCAAATGGCTTGGCTAAATGGCTTAATTTAGTTCAAACGACAAGTCCAGACTCACCTTTTTTTAGCCCCAAAAACCTGCTATAATAATTAAAAGTGCTTGGTATGCACTTTGTTTTGTTCGCACCGATTTTTGGTGTATTTTATTGTATCCACTGGTAGCGGTTATATGGTTGATAGTACCAACCATCACTACCAACGCCACAACTAGGAATATTTTATGATTGC
Organism: Moraxella sp. Pampa; assembly: GCF_035181385.1. NCBI lineage: Bacteria > Pseudomonadati > Pseudomonadota > Gammaproteobacteria > Moraxellales > Moraxellaceae > Moraxella > Moraxella sp. Pampa. Next base: position 5,271 of record NZ_JAXCJK010000002.1, read on the forward strand.
AATCACCTTGCCAAATGGCGATATCAAGCACTTTGATGCCCCCACCACCGTAATGGACATCGCCCAAAGTATCGGAGCAGGACTTGCCAAAGCGTGTGTGGCAGGCAAAGTCAATGGCAAACTTGTGGACGCCTGCGATCCTATTACGACCGATGCGACCGTGCAAATCATCACCCCAAAAGACGATGAAGGGGTTGAGATTATCCGCCATTCTTGTGCTCATTTATTGGGACACGCCGTCAAGCAGTTATTCCCTGAGGTCAAAATGGTCATCGGGCCTGTGATTGACGAGGGTTTTTATTATGATATTTATTCAGAAAAACCCTTTACGCTTGATGATATGGCAAGTATTGAAAATCGTATGACCGATTTAATCAATCAAGATTATAATGTGATCAAAAAAATGACCCCAAGAGATGAAGTCATTGAAGTATTTAAAAACCGTGGCGAGGATTATAAATTACGCCTAATTGATGATATGCCAGACGAAACACAAATGGGGCTATATTATCATCAAGAATATATTGATATGTGTCGTGGCCCACATGTACCCAATACTCGGTTTTTAAAAGCCTTTAAATTGACCAAAATCAGCGGTGCGTATTGGCGAGGCGATGCCAAAAACGAACAATTACAACGCATTTATGGTACAGCGTGGGCGGACAAAAAACAATTACAAGCCTACATCAAACGCATAGAAGAAGCCGAAAAACGAGACCATCGCAAAATTGGCAAGGCACTCAATTTGTTTCATTTGCAAGAAGAAGCCCCTGGAATGGTATTTTGGCACCCCAATGGCTGGACAATCTACCAAGTGCTTGAACAATATATGCGAAAAGTGCAAAAAGACAATGGCTATTTGGAGATTAAAACCCCACAAGTGGTGGATAGAGCCTTGTGGGAAAAATCAGGGCATTGGGAAAATTATGGCGATTTGATGTTTACCACACATTCAGAAAAACGAGATTATGCCGTCAAGCCGATGAATTGCCCCTGCCATGTGCAAGTTTTTAATCAAGGCTTAAAGTCGTATCGTGATTTGCCTTTGCGGTTGGCAGAATTTGGCTCGTGTCATCGCAACGAACCGTCAGGCTCATTGCACGGCATTATGCGTGTGCGTGGTTTTGTGCAAGACGATGCACATATTTTTTGCACCAATGAACAAATCAGCACCGAAGCGCAAGATTTTATCAAATTGACTTTGCAAGTATATAAAGACTTTGGTTTTGATGAAGTGCAAATGAAACTGTCCACTCGCCCAGAAAAACGAGTGGGGGCAGACGAGCTTTGGGATTTGGCAGAAAAGGATTTGGCGGACGCACTGGACAAAGCAGGGCTTGACTGGCAATTACAAGCAGGCGAAGGGGCGTTTTATGGCCCAAAAATTGAGTTTAGTCTCAAAGACTGCTTGGGGCGTGTGTGGCAATGTGGCACGCTACAACTGGATTTTAATTTGCCAGAGCGATTGGACGCTGAATTTATCAACGAACACGGCGAGCGTGCCAAACCTGTGATGCTTCACCGTGCGATTTTGGGCAGTTTTGAGCGGTTTTTGGGGATTTTGATTGAGCATTATGCAGGCTTTTTCCCTGCATGGCTTGCCCCCCAGCAGGTGGTGGTAATGAACATCACCGACAAGCAAGCAGACAGCGTAACCGATGTTACAAATACTCTAAAATCAAAGGGTTATCGTGCGATTAGTGATTTGCGTAACGAAAAAATCGGCTTTAAAATCCGTGAGCAAACCCTGCAACGAGTGCCGTTTATGCTGGTATTGGGCGATAAAGAAGTAGAGAGCAATACAGTCAATGTGCGTACAAGAGAAGGCGAGAATTTGGGCAGTATGAGCTTAGATGACTTTGTCAAAGTGCTGGATACAGCGATTGATAAAAAGGGGCGAGTTGAAAGTAAAGCCGAGTGATTTTGTCTTTTTAATAAAAAAATCCATTCAAAGTAATTTTGGGTGGATTTTTTGTAAAAAATCTAAAAATTTCAATGATTTAAAAAAATTAGGGGCTGTCCTAGATAACTAACCTAAACTGCCCTTAACTAATTGTTTTAAAATGGAAATTTGAGATTTAAGGTCACTGTTATTAAAACGCCATTCGCATTCTTTAAGATAAAGCTCAAAGTGTTCTTTGGGAACACCGTTAAATTTGCGTAAATGGCGTTTTGCTTGATTCCAAAAATTCTCTATTCCGTTAATGTGATTTTGTTTTTCTGCAAAGTGCGTACTGTGATTGATTCTAAAGTGATTAAACTCACTGACATCAAGCACATCATAACTTTTGTAGAAATCTGTGTAAACAATGCTGTCAGGCTTTACTTTTTCTCGTATAATGGGTAATAAAGTAGTTGACTGTGTATTGGGTGCAGCAACGGTACAAACTTTGCCATTGCGCTTTAATAAGCCAAATACCGCAGTCTTGCCGCCTGCACCACGACCACGCTTACCTTTGCGTGTTCCACCGAAGTAGCTCTCATCAGCTTCAACTTCACCATTTAGCATTTCTAGGTGCTGACTGTGGTGATAGATGAGTAGGCGTAATCGGTGAAAATAGTAAGCAGCTGTTGTTTTGTTTACATTGGCTAATTGAGCTGCCGTTCTTGCAGTAACACCTGCAACAAACAGCTCAATGAGTTTGTTTTGTTTGTACTGACTTAGACGACTTTTTCTCATTGGGTTATTTTAACCTAAATGAGGTTTTTGGTCATTATCTAGGACAGCCCCAAAAATATTGTTTAATCAGTCAAGGTTTTAGGAGCATAAAAATGACCAATTCTACCCCACCCAATCAGCTAATCCCAAGCCAAACAGGGCTGACCCTACGCCGTACCGATACACTCATCAATTTAACCCATAAACTGCTCGCCCATACAGGGGGAAAGGGTATTGGTCAGATGAGCGATGATGAGCTGTGGGAATGGTGGCTATCGCTTAGTGATGAGTGGAAGTGGTTGTTTTTAAGATATGGATTGGAATTGGACTTATGGCAAAATGATGATCGGGAATTTAATAAAGCGTATGATTACCAAGCGGATTTTGATTGGTTAAATAGAAACCTAAGTTTGCACTATGTAAAACAGTTGCAAGGATTAACAGAGCTTGGTTTGGGCGAAAACCAAATCCAAAACATTGCACCGCTTGCTAATTTAACCCAATTAACAGAGCTTTGGCTGTACGACAACCAAATCCAAGATATCACACCGCTTTCTAATTTAACGCAATTAACAAGGCTTGATTTGGATATTAACCAAATCCAAGATATCACGCCGCTTGCTAATTTAACGCAATTAACATATCTTCATTTATCAAAAAACCCAATCAAGCCCCAAGATATTGACTGGCTACAACAAAAACTCCCAGATTGTGAAATTTTTTTTAAGGACAAAAAATGCACACCCAAGCCCTATTTGACAATATCCCACAGCATATTATCGCAGAATTAAATAAAGCCAAAGAAAGCATTTATATTGCGGTAGCGTGGTTTACTCGTGCTGATATTTTTGCCGTATTATCACAAAAAGCCCGTGCAGGCATTAGCATTCAGCTTGCCTTATCCAATGATCGTATCAATAAAAATGATAAAATCGCCATTAACCAAGATGAATTAAATCATTTTAATATACCAATTCAACTTAAAAATTACTACAAAACTCTCTCAATCAATCATCTTTACAAAATCAAAAATTTATATAATAATGACTTAAATGACTGATTAAATGGTCAATTGGTCTAACGACCGTAGTAAATTTCTACTATTGTAGATATAATTGCCAAACTTATTGGATTGGCGATGGCATTTTTAAGGCTCGCTCCGAAACGGTAACGGCACTTGATAAATTAAAAATCATCAAACAGCAATTAAGCCAAAAAGTCGCCCAATTAAAGCAAGCGATTGATGAGATTGAAAATAGCGAAAGTTATCGTTTGGTGAGTGAGATTGTGGATTGGGATAGCTATTTTGATGAGCAAAAAGAACAATTAACCCAAGAAAGAGACCGCCTAACAAAAAAGCTAGGCGATATGCTATTTTGATTATCGTAAACAATATGCCATTACCATTTGTGCCAAAATGCGTGCGGTAACTTTTGCCCCACGCCCGTCAATATCATAGGTGGGATTAAATTCAGCAATGATAAACGAACTAACTTAGGGATAATTTTGCTATAATCAATCATTGTTTGTATATTAATTACTCATTAATTTTTGATGAGCCACATACGATGAATAGATACATCAGTAAGTGGCTTCGCTACTCTTTATCATGAAAATCATCACTTCATCATTATGTATTTCATTTGCATTTTTAATGGGACAGCAATTAATTATTGGTTTGTCCACATATTTTATTGCAAATCTTGCCATAGACATTGCTCAAAATGATAATTTTTTGATAAATTTAGGTGGTTTTGTTTTATCATTAATCATTGTTTATATCCCTGCTTATTTTGCAACCATTTACTTAGAAAAATCAAAATTTGACCTACTAAATAATTATGTGCAAAAATTTATTATGACTTTTTTTGGCAAAACTGCTTTACTTAATAATAAAGAACTAAAAGATCAAAGTACTGTTTTTATTAGTCAAGAAGGTAAATCAGTGATAGATGACATGTTGGACTTTGCATTTGATGGTGTGGCACTGATTTTAAATTTATTGATTAATATCCTAATTTTGGGGTTTTTTCTTGATTATAAATTATTGGCGGCTTATATCGTTGGATTTTTATTGGTGGAATTTTTTATTTTTTACTATCAAAATAAAATATCCAAGATGTCAAAAATATCTCAAAAATCTAGAATATATTTTATCGCTATTTTAAATAAAATTTGGGACAATGTTATTATTTTTAATAAATATAATATAGGCATTTTCAATCATATTTATAAAAATAATTTCAACCGCTCCAAAAAATATCATATTTACAGTCAATCTTTAAATCAATTGATTTCAAGTTTTGGTATGATTCTATTTATGATTCCTGTATTGAGTTTGATTGTTTATTTATTCATAAAACATCAAAATGATTATGTATTTTTATCATTGTTGGTGGCGACATTGCCAAGACAAATACAATTATTGCAAATGGGTCAGGCACTTGTTTTTCATCAAACCAATTTTTCTAGTATTAAAGCCAGATTTATTGGTTTGCAAAATTCTTTAAATGTGCCTGATATTGATATATTGAGCAGAATTAAATTTAAAGAGATTTTTGTTAATAATATGCCATTGAGTAGTTTTGATTTAAATAATTTGCCAAAAAATGGTAGAATGACGATTAGGGGGCGTAATGGCGTTGGCAAAAGTAGTTTTTTATTGTATTTAAAAACATTGTTATCAAACGGAGCTTTTTATCTGCCTGTTAACCATGATTTATTTTTTCATCAAAATAATAAAAAATCAACAGGTCAAAAATTACTATCTCAATTAATGGAAATTAAGAACAATAAAAACGATGTTGATGTTATTATTCTTGATGAGTGGGATGCAAATTTAGATGATGTAAACAGAAATTATCTTGATGAGCTGATAAATGAATTGGCAAAAGAGAAATTGGTTGTGGAAGTCAGACACTAAAAATCCTAAAAAATCCCTGTAACTCTTGAATCCACCCAAACATCAACGATGTAGTTTACACCAAAGTCACCCTACCCAAAAGCGATATCAAAGGCAAATTGCCTTGGCGCCCATCTTTTATAAAATGCAAAATAAGTCCTAAAATATAGGACTTATTTTGTATGGTGCAATCTTATAAATAAAAACCAAGACCATCAGCCAATCACATCAACACCACCCATATAAGGCCGTAATGCTTTTGGGATACTGACCGTACCATCTGCATTTTGGTGATTTTCCAATATGGCAAGTAGCGTACGACCTACCGCAAGACCAGAGCCATTGAGCGTATGCACTAACTGAGTTGTTTTACCATCTTTTAATCTGGCAGACATACGGCGTGCCTGAAAATCACCACAATTTGAGCAGCTAGAAATCTCACGATAAGTGTTTTGAGATGGTAGCCATACTTCAATATCATAAGTTTTTAACGCACTAAATCCCATATCTTTGGTGCACAGCGTCAGCACACGATAAGGCAGCTCCAAGGCTTGTAAAATACTTTCAGCTTGTGCGGTCATTTCCTCTAATGCGTCCAATGAAGTATCAGGATGTACGATTTGAACCATCTCTACTTTTTCAAACTGATGCTGACGAATAAGCCCACGAGTATCTCGCCCTGCCGAGCCTGCCTCACTACGAAAACATGGGGTATGTGCGGTCAATTTGATTGGCAAAGCATTGGGGTCTATGATGCTGTCTCGCACGGTATTGGTCAAAGGAATCTCAGAAGTTGAAATCAGATAGTAATCTTTTTCACGCAGACGGAACAAATCTTCTTCAAATTTTGGTAACTGTCCTGTGCCTTGCAAACTATCAGCATTGACTATATAAGGTACATACATCTCAGTATAGCCACGCTCAGTGTGAGCATCTAGCATGAACTGCACAAGTGCACGATTTAACTTGGCAAGCTGTCCACGCAACACACTAAATCTTGACCCTGTCAATTTTGCTGCCAATTCAAAATCCAACTGCCCCAGATTCTCACCAATGTCAGTGTGATCTTTGATTTCAAAATCAAACTCACGAGGCAAACCCCAGCGGCGTATCTCCACATTATCACTTTCATCTTCGCCCACAGGCACACTTTCATGTGGCAGATTTGGAATTTTTAGACTCTCAGACTTAATGACGGCAAGCAAATCACGCAATCTCACCTCAGCGGTCTTCATGCACTCACTGACCTGCTCCATCTTTGCAAGCAACTCATCAGCATTTTCACCTTTGCGCTTTAGCTCACCAATTTGTTTTGCCCCTGCATTTTTTTGAGCCTGTAAATTCTCAGTTTCAATCTGCAAGGCCTTGCGTTGATTTTCCAAATCCTGCCAAAAATCAATGTCAAATTCATAGCCACGAGTTGCCAGCTTTTCTTTAAGCTCTGTCAAATCGCCACGCAGTAGTTTTGGATCAAGCATACCTAACCTTATTTCTTTATAAAAATGTGGTTATCATAGCAAAAAAAGCGTGAAATTTCAGCAAATTTAGTATTTTTGAATCAAGTTTAGAAAAATTATCCAACTTTGGCAATTTTTTATTGTTTTTTTGGTTTATTTTTTTGCATAAAAACAGTAATATAAGCACTACTCTTTTTAAGAAAATTTTTCATCACAGGAATCTATCGTGAGCAAGGCTCTTTATCCTTACACTCTAAAACCCATTGCACTTAACATGACAGAAGACGAATTTCGTGGTGCACAGCTTGCCTTATTTGAAAAAGGGGCAGACAATTTTACCCTAAAATCCATTCGCACCAAAGAATGGATTGTCATGGCAGTTGTTGTGGCAGCTGCAATTGCAGGCTTGCTACTTGTTACTGGCTATTCAAACATTATTTTTTGGATCATGCTTGTGCTTGTGGCATTATATTTGGCCGTGCGTACACTTGGATTAAAATGGTATATGCGTCGTGAATACGATAAGCAAGTCAGCAATACCAAAATACCTGATGAAATGACCCAAATTCAGCTCGGGGTACAATCACATGGGATTGTGATGAGCATACCCGCACCAGCACACATGAGCAACAGCTCACAGATGCGTGGCGTGCAGATGCGTTCTGCACCCATGCAGTCGGCAGTAATCCCATGGAGTGCAGTAAGTAGCTGGGACGAGACAAGTGATTATGTATTTGTGATGTTTGACATGAAAGGTCAAAAGGGCAGTCAAATCATTCCAAAACGCTTAGAAAAAAATGGCCTGCCTCTTAAAACCATCATCAAACATTTGCATGAGGTGAAAGCCAAAGGTCTGGAATCTTTGACACAATCACCGTTGTAACCAATCATTCATCAATTGTGATGTGCCATGACAAAATAGTAACGATTTTGCCTTGCTGTTTTGTCATTTTTAGCGTAAGATAAAAATAAAATTAAGATAAAGCAAGATAAGAATGCTTGCCTAATTCTTTTAAAATTTCATTTAAGATGAAAAATTTAAGATTAAAAAACATACTTAACTTTCAATTCACACAACAAAAGGTAATCTATCATGACAGACACCATTAACCAAATTGGTCTTGAAAAAGCAGAACTAACCCCTGTCATCAAGGCATTGAATTCTCTATTATCCAGCTATCATTTGTTTTACATCAATGTGCGTGGCTACCATTGGAACATCAAAGGTGAGCACTTTTTTACCCTGCACCCAAAATTTGAAGAGCTTTACACCGAGCTACAACTACAAATTGATGAAATTGCCGAACGCATTCTTACGCTAGGTGGCACACCATTACATGCTTATAGCGACTTCGCCAAGCGTTCAAGCGTTCAAGAAGATAAGGGCGTATTTGACAGTCGTGGTTGCGTTGGCGGTTTGGTTAAGGGCTTGCAAACTCTCATTGAAGAACAACGCAAAGTTGCTGAGCTTGCTGAAGAGGCATCTGACCAAGGTACATCTGACATTGTTACAGGCTATGTACAAGCTCAAGAAAAAGAAATCTGGATGTATAACGCTTTCTTAGGTTAATTTGTGCTTTTATTGATTGGCAAAACACAAAACATCTCAAAACCTTATAAGTTTTGAGATGTTTTTATTAAAACCAATGAGTGATCAAATGATCTGGTAAAAAAATCAGTATTTTAATTCAATGATTTCAATCCAATAGCCATCTGGGTCTTTAATAAAAGCAATGTCCTTCATACTGCCATCTTCTGGGCGTTTTTGAAATTCAACATCATTTTCGTCAAACCATTTGACCGCATCAGTCATATTTGGTACGCTAAAACAAATGTGTCCAAATCCCCGTGGCTCACTGTTGCCATTATGATAACCAAAATCAGCGTCGTCTTCTGTGCCATAATTATGCGTCAATTCCAAGACGGCACGCTGACGAGAAACATAAGCGGTCAGATTGTCAATATGTGGTAAGTTGTCTTGCTCTTCTTTGGTCAATTTGGCTAAAAAGTACAAATCAAATTTGGCATCTGGAAATTGACTGTGACGCAACAAAGTCATACCAAGCACTCCAGTATAAAATTCCAGCGATTTCACAGGGTCTTTGATGCGTAGCATGGTATGATTAAATACATAACCTTCTGACTGGGCTGGAATGACTTGTACGCCATCAGCAGCCAAAACCTGTGTGGGCTGTATGCTTGTTGTCATAAATAAATTCTCCGACCTTGACTAAAAACTTTAAAAAATTAACTAAAAAAATCTACACGCCCTGTGGCGACATCGTACTCAGCACCAATGATGGTTAGGCGTCCTGCATTGACCATATCCTCCAAAATTCGAGACCCATGTTTAAGCTGACTGACTGACATACGCACATTGGCACGCACAGCACGGTCAATGAACTCATCCATATCAATTTCCCCATCACCTGCAGTGGCAATTTCATGTAGATTATAGACACTTGGGCGGATTCTATCAACAATAGATTGTAAGTTTGGTGAATAATATTGATCTGGGTTGGCAAGTGCCTCTACGCACGCCGTTACCGCACCACAATGGCTATGACCAAGAACCACCACAAGCTGTGTGCCAAATTTTTCAGCAGCAAACTCAATCGAACCGATCTGACTGGGTGCAACAATATTCCCTGCCACACGAATCACAAATAAATCCCCAAGTCCTTGATCAAAGATCAGCTCCACAGGCACGCGTGCATCTGAACAACCCAAAATGATCGCATTGGGGCACTGCTCATTCACCAAAGTTGGTGGCGAAATATTCAAAGGCTCGGTGCTGGCAATATTTGCCATATAGCGTTCATTGCCTTTTTTTAACATTTCAAGGACAGACTTAGCATCCAAATTATTCATCGCATTTCTCATTATCCACTATTCGCTGCCAGGGACTTTTGAAGTATTGACATTCGGTACAGCACTCGCCTTTGGTGATTTTTGCTCCAATTCACTCATCTTTTGAGTTTTGCCTTGTTCTTCTTTTGGCTTATCGGTGGCAGGTTTTGGCTTATCAATATTAGGTTTTGGCTTATCGTTATTGATATGCTCAGCTGCAACATCCACCGCCAACGAACCATCATTCTCTTGCACCTGATTCACTTGTTTTTCCACCGATTCATGACTCTCATTTGCATTGGCAAGCATTTCATCATCAAAAGTTTCTGGCTGCACAGGAATCTCTGTTAAAGTTGCTTGTAGTTTTATCTGTCTTGGCTGATGACTTGCTAGGTCTTGTGCCGTATCAGCACGCTCATAGTCCTCAATAATTTTAAGATAATCCGCCATTGCTACCACACTGACATTCACGCTGGCTGGCAGATTAAAATTGACCGTACGCACGGCATCATTTGCCAGTTTTATACCATCAAACTTACCATAAGTCAAAATGTAACGAGGGTTTTGATTGTCATCAAGATAGCGAAAATAGGCAAATTTATCACGGTCGCTATGCGTGTTGAGATAATTAACAATCACATCATTGTGGCTGACATCCATCACTTGAATGGTGAATTTTTTGACATCAAAATATCTTTTATCCTTAAATTCAGCAGGATAAGTACGAAAATCACGAATCAAAGTTGAAAAATCTATCGGTGGCACAGCAGTATTCAACTCACCAAGTGATTCAATATGAACAGGCAACTCTGCGACTTCTGCAACCTGTTGCTTGACATCTTCTTGACCATCAACAACAGCAGTCCTGCTGGTCAGCCACAAAATCAACCAAGCAACAAGCACTACCAATGCCAATACAAGCCAATGCAAAGCCTGACGGCGAAAATATTTTTCTTTCATTGCGGCGCTAATCGCCATAATAAGTGCCTTTTTTGCTGAATTTTTGGATATTGTACCAATTTTCTGGCCATTGTAAATACTTGTCAGACATCGCAAGCCAATTAATCACGATGCCAGCTGGTCGCAATTATTCATAAATATTCATCAATTGAGCTTAGCGTATCAACCAGCACTTGATGATCAAAATCAGCCATCACAAACCCTTTACCAATGCCATTTAGTAATACCAAGCGTAATTTGCCTGATTGGACTTTTTTATCATGCCCCATTAAATCAAGTGCTTGGTCAATAGGAATGATAGGTGGTCTGATTGGTAAATGGAACTGGGTCAAAAGTCGTGCGACACGAGTGACTGATTCACGCTCAATCAACCCAAGCTTATGCGACATGACCAACGCTTGCATCATGCCAGCCGACACCGCCTCACCATGCAACCACACGCCATAGCCTTGGTGCGTCTCAATGATGTGCCCAAAAGTATGACCAAAGTTGAGCAAGGCTCGTAATCCAGACTCTCGCTCATCTGCTGCAACAATATCCGCTTTGAACTGACAGGAGCGACACACCATTTTGGCCAACACCTTTGCATCTCGTGCATTGATGGCATCAGCATGGCATTCAAGCCAAGATAAAAACTCTTCATCTAAAATCAGTGCATATTTGACCACTTCTGCTAACCCTGCAAAAAACTCTCTGGCAGGCAAAGTATCAAAAGTTGTCATGTCTGCAAGCACCGCCACAGGTTGCCAAAATGCACCTATCATATTTTTGCCACGCAGATGATTGATGCCTGTTTTGCCACCTACCGATGAATCCACCTGTGCCAAAAGCGTTGTGGGTACTTGGATAAAATTCACACCACGCATAAAGCTGGCAGCCGCAAAGCCTACCATATCACCAATTACCCCACCACCCAAAGCAATCATCGTACAGTCTCGGGAAAAGTGATGCTCAAGCAACACATCATAAATGCGATTGATGCTGTCTTGATTTTTATGATGCTCACCATCTGACAATACACAAGTGAGCACCGTAAAATTTGCCAATTTTAAGGAATTTTTAAGGCCATCTAAATAAAACGGTGCCACCACATCGTTGGTTACAATCAGTACTTGCTTACCTTTGATAAAAGGAATGATAGGACCTGCCAAATCAAACTGACCGTTCAAATCTCTTGGACTGGCAACAATAAAAATCGGATAATCATGACTTTGGGTGTGTACAATCAATTCATGTTTTATCGTGTCATGTGTGATCATGGTAAACTCGCAAAATTTCCAACTTTGTTTTCATCAAATATTTAAATACAAAAAAATTTATCTGGTCATTAGGCAGGCAAAACAGACTGATTGTATCCAATCGTTACCAGAAGCCCATCGACGCATCAAAATGGCCCTGATGCTTGTTGCGACTGGACATATCTAGACAGCATTTGTACGATATCATTCATCATCTGCTTGGGATAGGCACGCCCTGTGGGTACAGTGATGGTGGCAACTTCTTGGTACAAAGGGTGGCGAATTTGATACAGTTTTTCTAAAACTTCTCTGGGGTTATCGCTTTGTAATAAGGGACGATTTTTGTCTTTTTTGGTGCGAAATAGCTGGGTATCAACATTGGCTTCCAAATAAATCACCAAACCTTTTTTGAGCAATTTGCGATTTTCGGCACGCCCTACCGCACCACCACCAGTCGCCATCACAATATTTGACCGAGCGGTCAGCTCCATCAATGCACGAGTTTCACGCTCACGAAAGCCTTCCTCACCCTCTTTGGTAAAAATCCAAGGAATGTCCGCACCTGTCTGCGATACGATATAATGATCGCAGTCAACGAATTCACGCCCCAATTGCTTGGCAAGCAATTTGCCAATCGTGGTTTTGCCCGCACCCATTGGACCAACCAAAAAAATAGACGGTAGCATCTTGGCGAGCCCTTCACCCGTCTTTTCAACCACCACATTTGCAATGATTGAATTATCTTCTTCAAACATGATTGCTCTATTTATCAACTCTCAAATTGTCTTATCATACAAGGTTTAAGCAAATCTTGCTACTATTTTTCATGAAATCCATGTGCAATTTTTTTTGCACACCTCACCACCTTGATGGTTAAAATTCAAATTAGCAGACACAACTTGAATAATTTTTGAATAATTTTAGTGAATTGGCACCAGCTTTGGTGTAACAAAAATCAGCAACTCTTCTTTTCTGTCGGTGCGATTTTCCTGACGGAATAAGTGCCCAACAGCTGGTAAATCACCAAAAAATGGTACTTTGGTCACGCCTGCATGATTTGTCTGTCGATAGATGCCACCTAAGACAACCGTTTGTCCATCATCAACTATGACATTGGTTTCAAGAGCATCTTCTTGAATGGCGATCACCCCCAAATTGGTTACAGGCGTGCCGTTTTTAACATTAAGTTTTAAATGAATTTTACCATCTAAGGTGATGGTCGGTGTGGCTTCAAGCACCAGTGCCGCCTCTTTAAATGCGACATTGGTTGCACCGCTAGAGGTTTCTTCTTGATAAGCAATCTGCATTCCTGACGAAATGCGTGCCGTTTGTTTGTCAGCAGTCAAGACCTTTGGTGTGGAAATCACCTCGCCAAGGCGGTTTGCCTGCATGGCAGACAGCTCCAAATCCAAGAGTACATCGGGCAAATTAATAAGACCAAAAGCAATACGGCCTGCAGGGTTGGTCGCTCCTAAATTGACCGATAAGTTAGCTGGGCGTGTGATTTTATTGGTCAGATCCCCAGAGCGACGCATATCCCAAAGCGACGCATGAGAGCCCCCAATTTGTAAGTGCTTGGCGTTTGATAATAAACCAAAACTTACCCCCAATTCACGACTAAATCCATCATTAGCACTGACGATTCTTGCTTCTATCATCACTTGTTGCACAGGCACATCTAAGCGAGTTACAAGTGCCAAAATATCATCAACAACAGGTTTGATGTCCTTAATGATGAGTGTATTCGTGCGTGCGTCAACATTGGCCATGCCACGCTTAGAAAGCATGGTGGTCGAGCCGTCGCCATCATTTTTATGAGTGATGAGTGCCAAAATATCCTTAGCCTCGGCATGATTGATGTGAATATATTCAGTCTGCAAAGGCAAATATTGCTCAGATTGATGGCGTGATTGGGCGTGTCTTTGGCTGATTTGTGCAAGCTCATCGGCCGACGAAATACGAATCACACCCTCTTGTTCATGCTTGATAAGATGCTTGGCATCAACAACGACATCAAGGGCCTGTTCCCATGGAATATTATTGAGTCTCAGGGTGATATTCCCCGTTACACCATCACTTGCCACGATGTTTGCCTCTCCTGCGTGTGCCAACACATCTAAGACTGTACGCACAGGCATATCTTGAAACTCTATTGAAATGCGTTTACCCTGGTAACTTTTTTGTGAGGGCTCGCTGGCCAATGCTTTGGGTGCCAGCAGTAGCATGAGTATTATTGCCAGTTGTATTTTTATGATATTCATTATCCGACCAATCCAAATTCATCATAACCTATTCATTACCAACAAATTTTAGCTGCACCAACCGCTCATAATATTGCCCATCTGCCTGCACTACCGCCTCTGCGACGGTGATTTTCTCACGGTCGATATGTATGATTTTACCATGATTTTGCCCAACATATTGACCAATATGCACAGGATACGCCACCTTATCAGGGCCGATAAGTAATGCCGTCAGGCGACCATCTTGTTCTATCCGACCTTGATATTTTAACGATGACAACAAATGTTTTTCAAGCATTTGGCGTGAGCGATTGGGGTTTACCAAAACCTTTTTGCCAAAAACAACTTCCGCAACCACAGCATTTTCTTGCCTTTGATTCTGAGTGGTTTTGGGCATTTGATTGCCTACCAATTCAGCACTTGTATTTGCTGATTGTGCCTGCGTCTTTAAATCGGTTTGGCGTTCTGAATTGGCAACATAAAACGGTGAAACAAAAGGGTTATTTTTTGCCTGATAGTGTGTCTTTTTGACCACCATATCAAGATGTCTGACAGCAGGCGGTGGTGTGCTGGCAGCATGAATGCCAGCAACTTTGGCATCAATCTCATCACTGACAGTTGATTGACGACAACCTGCCATACTTATGCCACATACCATCAGTATGAAGATCAGTTGCAAATTTTTAATTGGCATCATTGGTATTGTCAGCCCTCTTTTCCAGCTCTTTTTTACTCTTAGCTCGATAAGTCTTGGCTTGAATGCTGAGACGAATTTCGCTGACAGCTTGATGTTGGGTAAGTTTGGTCATTTCAAAATCATGAAAGGTAAGCGGTATGGGCAATAACGATAGCTCAGCCAACATTTGCCCAAGCTGATGATAATTACCAATAAAAACCAGACTTACTCTGCGCTCAAAAAACATCGGCGATTCACTTTGCACACCTGTTTTGACATCAGCCACCTGTACACCACTGCGTATCGCTAACGCATGAATCTGCTCAATCAGCGAGTTCATATCAAAAGCATTTGGTAGCTGTTCGGTAATGTCAGTCAGCTCATGATGCAGTGCTTGCGTCTGCAACTCAACTGCCTTTAATTGCCCTGCTTTGGTATATTTTTGAGCGTATTGTGCAATCAAAGTATTTTCTTGGACAACCAGCGAATGTCTTTCAAGCATGATTGGCTTGATGAACAACAACCAACCAAACAGTGCAATAAATACCGCCAACATGACAAGCACCAGTACTCTTAACCAAGCAGGTGCTACACCAAAATTATCCACAGTCAGCTCACCGAGCTGCCGCCATGTCTGACGAAACTTGTCAAAGTCTGGGCGATCATCTGGTAACTGATGATTCATGGATTATTCTCCATATTCATCGCACCAGATGACAAATCCTCACCCAGCGTTGCTGCATGATTGTCCGTATCATGATTTTTTATTTTGTGTGCATCGCTCATTAAGTTTAGCCGAGCTGTCATCACAAAACTCACCCAAGTACCCTCAGATGACTGTTGCAAACTGGTTACTAGCACATCACTCATCATGGGTGTATCTGACATATCAGCACCCAGTCTTTGAGCAAATTGACTCACAGTAGTAGAATTTTTGGATACGCCTGTCATGGTCAATGTCTCGCCTGCATGATTGATGTGTGTAAAATAAACCAAACCGTCACTTAGATCTGCCAGTTGTTCAAAAAATTGCACCATCATCATTCGATTTGACCGCAAATTATTGATACTATTTGCTTTATTTATTAGTTCTTGCTGTTCGTTTTCAAAGGTAGCAATACGGGCAATATCATCATCAAGCGCCGCCATACGCTGCCTAATACCATCATTGATGGCCTGTTGATGGTCAAGTCTGTATTTTTGATAAGCATAAATCATTGACACCAATACCAAAGCTCCAACCGCCACCAACAAGAATGCACGACGAAATTGTGCATTTTGACGAATTTGGCGAAGCTGTCGCCATGGCAACAAGTTTATCATTGGTGCATTCATGCGATACCACCCACATCAGCTCGCATGGCAGCACCGCATGCCATCATCATTTTTGGTGCAAGACAAACATCGATCCGCCCCAAACTCATACCCTCAAAAGCATTGGCCAACAGCACCGTTTTAGTAGTTTTTGCCGATAGTGCACTTGCCAGCCTCTCATCTACCAAGCCTGACAACACCACCACATCAACCGCTGATTGTGTACCAAGTTCATAGGCATCTACCACCTTTTGAATACTTGCTACATCATCGGCATGATTGATATTGTTGGCGTTAGCACCCATCGTCATGTGTTCGGTTTTTTTGCCCAAATCATCATTTGGTTCATCATCACAGTCATTTAAGTCATTAAAACAAATCGCATAGTCATTGTTGCTCTTTACATGATGATGCGTAGCGATTGATTCATAAGATGTTAATGCACAATTTTCTGGCTGGGCGACAGTTCCACAAGCAACATGATCGCCATCACTGATTTGGGTATTGATTTGGGTATTGATTTGGGTATTGATTTGGGTATTGATTTGGGTATTGATTTGGGTATTGATTTGGGTATTGATTTGGGTATTGATTTGGGTGATGCTTAGGTGTGTACTCTCATGAGTTTGGTCTTGTGCAACATATTGCTTGCTGTGCATCGCCAAAAATTCATCAAAACCCATGCCAGTAATTTCTCCGCCATTACTTACGCCCATGTCATCACTTACTTTAGTTTTAGTATCAATTGTGGTGTCCTCTTGGTTTGTTTCATCATTCAAAGATGGATTTAATGTCAAAATCTCGCCCAATTCATCTGCCACATCATGCGACTGCATTGAAGGCTTTAGACTTGCCCTTAGGTACTCTTGACGATAATCAAAGCCTTCAAAATCACCATCATTGTTGATATGGACAGCATACACATGAATCTTAGCATCATTCATGTGTACAACCAACACACGACCATGCACACTTGTTATCGTTAGCAAAAGTGCACGAGATAATGCAAATTCAGACACATCAAACACATTGATTTCAAGCCCACAAGATGCCAAAAGATCCACACACTCATCTATCACCACTGTGCGCACCACCACAAGCAACACCTGCATTTGCTTGCCATCATCGCTGACTACCGAAAAATCAAAATTCACCTCATCAAGCGGATAAGGAATGTGCTTGTGTGCATCTAGACGAATATGGACATCAATCTCATCATCACTTAGACCTGTTGGTAGCATAATCATGCGGCTCATCACAGGTGCAGATGACACCACCGCCACCCGACCTCTATCAATACTTTGCTTTGTCAGCAGTTTGGATAACGCCAATTGCACAGCAGCCACATCATCGCCATCAACATATTCCATGGCACACTTTTTGACATGAAATTTTCCCAAATGGCGAGTAAGTACAACCGTCCGCACCGACAGTGCGTCCAGCTCTATGCCAATCAAATTGTCATTTGGCCGCCAAAAGCTCAGCCAATCCAAGATACGCTCAAACCATCGACCCACGAGACATTCACACCCATAATTTTAAAACATTTTGATGATTTTATCAGTCGTTTTGCCGACTGTTTTGCCGTGTATCCATATCATCGTTGGTCTTTTTTAAATTGAAAAGCATTTTGATGCTCATCATTACAAAAAAACCACTGACCATCGCCATCATTTTGCAAAATCCCACGATAAGTGGCAAGTGAATGCCCACAATAATCGCAAGTACGCAGGCTTGTATCATCGCCTTGTTTTGGAAAAAATGCTTTGGGCGGCTTTGGATACATGAATTTGAAAAAAATTTTCATCGCAATTAAGATGATGATGACATTAATAAAAAAAGCAAACATAAGACCTTCAACCAAAATATCAATTACACAAACTTATCAAACTTTTTAAAAATAACATTCGCCATCTGACGATTGATAACCCCATCTTAATATAGCATAAAAATCCCCCACAAAACACGCAAGCGATGCCAAAAAACGCCAAAAAGTGAATTTTATGCTATACTACTAAGAGTGTGCCAAGTTATTTTACAAAAGAAGTTTAATCATTAAACCAAACACAGGATTTGGCACAAGTGCAAATATGGAATTTGCCCAACACGCCAATGATTCATGGCGATTAACCAAGATAACACTTTTTAAATTTTAAATCATTTGGAATTATAAAAATGTCAAAAATCACAACCAATAACCAAGAAATGTCTATACAAAGTACAGATACGCCACTGGGTAAAATTACTTTTGCCATCATGCAGACCAACTTTTGGGTTGGGGACATCGCAGGCAATGTAAAAAAAATGAGTGCGTTGGCAATTGATGCTAAAAACAAAGGTGCGGACATTGTCATTTTCCCAGAGTTATCACTCATCGGCTATCCACCAGAAGATTTGCTACTTCGCCCAACACTGGCAGAGCGTGTAAAATTTGCCATGGACGAGCTGACCAAAGTTGAGGACATTATCATCATCTTAGGATACCCACATATTGACCAGCACGGTACATTCAACTCTGCTGCCATATTACAAGGTGGCAGTCAAAAAGGATTTTATCACAAGCAGTGCCTACCTAATTATGGCATTTTTGATGAGCATCGCTACTTCACCAAAGGTCGCAATCAGGTACTTTTTGACTACAAGGGCATAACGATAGGATTGCTGATCTGCGAAGACATCTGGCATGAGGCACCCATTCGCACACTCAAAAAAGAAGGTGCCGACCTTGTTGTGGTCATCAATGCCTCGCCATTTGAGGTGGGCAAACAGCAACAGCGTCAAGCGTTATTGCATCAACAAGCCAAAACCAATAGCCTTCCTATCATCTATGCCAACACAGTCGGCGCACAAGATGACATTGTCTTTGATGGTGGGTCACTCATCATGCAAGCGGACGGTGCTATTGCTCATGAAGGTTCAAGATTTTTGAATCAGCTGATCATGGCGAAGTTTGACCCAAATACCAAGACCTTTGATAAACAAATAAAAGCTCCTCTTGTACTGTCTGAAGAATCTGAAATGTATCAGGCACTTGTTGTCGGCCTGCGTGATTATGTCAATCGCTCGGGATTTAAGGGCGTGATTATTGGATTGTCTGGCGGTATTGACAGTGCCTTGACACTGTGTCTTGCGGTTGATGCCTTAGGTGCGGACAAAGTGTATGCCGTAATGATGCCCTATGACTATACCTCAAACATGAGCTTAGAAGACGCTGCTGCCCAAGCTGCACGCCTAAATGTTTCGTACACAGTATGTCCAATTCATGATGCGGTTGAGGGCATGCGTGCAACACTTGCCCCACTACTTGCCAACAGCACGCCTGACAACACTGAAGAAAACCTGCAAGCTCGTGCTCGTGGCAATATTTTAATGGCTTTATCCAATAAGTTTGGTCATATGGTTGTCAGCACAGGTAATAAATCTGAAAATGCGGTCGGTTATGCTACGCTATATGGCGATATGGTGGGCGGGTTTGACATGCTAAAAGATGTCTACAAAACCGATGTCTACCGCCTTGCCAACTACCGAAATCGCCTAGAAGATGATCCTGTCATTCCAGAACGAGTCATCACACGCGCACCATCTGCCGAGTTACGCCCAGATCAAAAAGACCAAGACAGCTTGCCAGAATATGAAGTGCTTGATGCCATCTTGCGTATGTATATTGATGAAGATTTGGGCTACAAAGCAATCTGTGCAGCAGGATTTGAGCCCTCACTTGTTGAAAAGGTATTGCATATGGTTGATAATGCCGAGCATAAACGCCGACAAGGAGCCATTGGCACAAAAATCAGCAAAAAATCTTTTGGTCGTGAACGACGCTATCCGCTTGTAAACGGCTGGTCAGTTACTGGGTCGTTTTGATTGTCTGTACAAAAAGCACCGTCAGTAAGCGGTGCTTTTTACTTTTGACTTACCTTTGAGCAGTCTTGTTTGCTTTGCTGCCAAACATATAGACGATTTGACCATGCAACAAAGCCACAAAGGTAAAACCAACCACAGCAATGATTTACATGACTTATCAAATCTGATTTGCACGCCACAAAAGCAAATCCGCCACATCTTTAGCGATGCCCTGCTTTAGATCATCTAGGTTTGCATATTTTTTCTCACCATGTAAAAAAGTGCGAAAAACCACCTTTAAGGTCAAGCCGTATAAATCCGCCGAAAAGTTTGGCAAATGCACTTCTAGGCGGTTTTGTACACCATTGACACTTGGGCGTGTGCCGATATTGACCGCACCCCATAGACTGCCCTTTGCCACACCTGATATGCCTTTTTGGTTACCAAGTAATGACAAGTCAATCACTCTATCATCTTGATAAGCAAAAATATCCGCACCATAAATTCCCCACAAAGCAGGCTTTGGACGGTTTAAGGCGACATTAGCAGTAGCAAAATTTAGCGTGCGGCCTATCTTATCACCATGTTCTACCACACCTTTGATGGCATAATCTCGCCCCAAAAGTCGCTTGGCAAGGAGAAAATCATTATCCATCAATGCCTGACGCACCGCTGTTGAGCTGATGCGTACACCATCATCAAATACAGTCGCCAAGTTGCTCACACCCAACCCTGATTGGGCGAGCAACTGAGCATCACCCAATCTACCATAGCCAAAACGAAAATCATCGCCAAGCACCAAATGCTGGACATTTAAAGAGTGTAAAAGTTGGATAAAATCATCAACTGACAGCGAACGAAACTCATCATCAAACTCAGCAACGATCAGATAATCGATACCATTCACAGCCATAATCTCTGCTTTTTCAGACAGGCTTGCCAATCTAGGCGGTGGATCGTCAGGACAAAAAAATTCCCTAGGCTGGGGCTCAAATACCATCACTGCCGTTGTCAAATTTCTTGCCTGTGCATCTTTGATAAGGGCACCAAGCATCGCCTGATGACCCAAATGCACGCCATCATAATTGCCAATTGTCAAGGCAATCGGGGGTAGGCTGGCAGGGTTGGCAGGGTTTAGACAAATGATTTGCATGATGTTATGTGATGATAAAAAAACCATTTTAGCATATTTGCCATCAAAATTTGGCGGTTTTGATTATTGTTTTTGTGCCATTGCATCAATAAACAATCCATCTTTTTCGTTGGCAATCTCCCAAGCAGTCTTAGCGTTAATATCTAGCCCCTTGATGATCGGCAGACTCATCACATCAATACGCTTTCGCACTGATAGGCTGACAGGAACCATGCGTGCAAACTCAAACAAATGCAACCACATTTCTTCCCCACCATCAAAGTCTTCTGTATCATCTAGGCGAATGGCAGCAATTTTTGATAAGTCTTTAACCACTTCTTGTTCTTCTTTGGTGAGTACCACACCTGCCACGCCAAGCCCTGTGATATAGCCACCTGCCCAATCTTTCAGAGCAAGCACACGCTCATGCAAATCATGCTCATCATCTGGTACAAGTGGTTCATAATCATAAGCATCGTCCTTATCTTTTAGGGCAAAACTCACATCTTCGCCATATTCAGTCAGCAATTGTAGTGCAGTGTCGCTTGGCATCTCAAAGCTCAGCTCTTCTAGTAGTCTTGCCCAGCCTGCTTCATCGGGTGCATTGCATGCTGTCATCACGCCTGTCATGATGCCATGCAATTCACTGATAGAAACATCTGACCAACCGTCAAATGCAGTCGCCCAATCATCAAAACCTGACAAAAAATCACTCACACCCAATCTCCTAACTTAGAACTTAGATTTGTTATGCAATACCAATCAATGCCAACCCCATTCACCAACAGCGACAAAGTAAGCAAACATTGATATTAAGAAAAATGACAAAAACTGCCTCGTTTTTATGATAAAAATTTATCCAAATCAATGTATTATATCATTTTTAAGAAAAATTTTTGTGCAAAATATCATTTGACAGCACACATCATGACAGCGATAATATGATCATTATAAATGAATCAGTTTCATATTTTCATACTTTATTTTAAGTTTTCAAGGAATCACCATGCTAAGCCAGCTGCAAACGCTAGAACAAAACATTTTAGAGATAAAAAAACAGCACAATGTTACAGCAACCGAGCTTGCCAATCTCAAACATAAACTTGCCAATGATGACAGCCCTGCCATCATTCGTAATTTACAGCTAAATCTAGACAAAGCCGAACAAGATTTAAAAGAACAAACCAAGCGAGCAGATGGCCTTGAACAATCTCGCAATGCCTTACAAGCACAAATCGAAGAATTGATTGAAAAAAATCAAACACTTTTGGCACACAACCAAGAACTGAAAGATAAAAAC
The DNA here is from genome assembly GCF_035181385.1 of Moraxella sp. Pampa. NCBI lineage: Bacteria > Pseudomonadati > Pseudomonadota > Gammaproteobacteria > Moraxellales > Moraxellaceae > Moraxella > Moraxella sp. Pampa. The sequence continues at coordinate 27,845 of NZ_JAXCJK010000002.1, forward strand.
AAACTTGCCATCTCGCGTGCTGAAATCATTCAAGAGTGGCTTGCTAAAATTGACAATTAGTACCAGCTTTTAGCAATGTTGGTAAACAGCACTGACCATAACACAACCTATTAGCATTTTAGCAAAATTAAAAATTAAGGATACGCCATGACCAATCACAATGACCTAAATATCAAAGACGCCACCGAGTTCAAACCAGTTCATATCAGTATCGCAGGCACGCCACACCGCATCATTTGCCCCATTGATCGCATCAAATCACTTGAAACCAATGCCGACAAACTTAACGAAAAAATCCGAGAGATTCGCCAAGCCACCAAAGGCAAAATGCTCAACAATGAAGAGCTTTTGGTCCTTGCTTGCCTAGATTTGTATGACCAAGTACAGTTTTTGACAAATGATATTCAGCTACGCACCCAAACAACCACTCAGGCTGCTGCTTTGCTTGAAAAAATCAACAAAGACGCAAAATCAATACTCAGATGACATAAATTCTAGATGCTTATTCATCTGACACACAATCTGATGCTTGCCCAATCTGTATATTTAAAATAAATCTATAATCTATGCAACATTGTATGGCCGATTGTTATTGACAAATGATGGCAGATTGGTTAAATTTACCATCAAGACGGTTTAACTTTTTATTGGTTTTATATTATTGATTTTATAAGGATATGTCTTATGACCATAAATTTCAAAACTTTGGCACTATCTGCCACTTTCGGTTTTTGCACCCTTGCTTTGTCTGCTTGCGATGGCAACAAAACCAAGACCGCTGATACTGCTAATGAACCACAAACCCAAGTTGCTACTGCCGATGACAAGCTAGAAACCAAATTTGTTACCGTTGGTACAGGCGGTGCGTCTGGCCCTTACAATATCATTGGTACAGCATTAACCGACCACTATGCCAAACTGTTTGGTGCAAATGCCAAAACTCAAACTACAGGTGCATCGGTTGAAAACCTAAATCTACTGGCACAAAAAAAGCTTGAAATGGCATTTGTGATGAGTGATGCATTAAGCGATGCAGTACAAGGTCAAAACAGCTTTAAGACCAAAATTGATAATGTCTCACAAATCGCCAGTTTATATCCAAACTATGTGCAAATTGTTGCATCTGGTGCATCAGGCATTAAGTCTATTGAAGACTTAAAAGGTAAGCGTGTCGCCGTAGGTGCTCAAGGCTCTGGCGTAGAAGTGGCAACTCGTGCCTTACTCGAAGGCTTTGGCATGACCTATGATGACATTACTGCTGACTACTTAGGTTATGCAGAAGCTGCTGACAGCCTAAAATCAGGCAAACTGGACGCAGCATTTTTGACCAGCGGACTACCAAATTCATCATTGATGGAGCTACAACAAGGCTTTGATTTACAAATTGTTAGCATACCTGCCGATAAGCTCAATGAAATCGCCAAAACCAAAACTTTCTTTATCCCAATGGATATCCCAGCTGGCACTTATAACAATAGCGGTGCCGTACCAACAGCAGCCATTTTAAACGCCTTGGTAGTACGCTCTGACATGAGTGATGACGATGTTTATAAGCTGACCAAAGCCTTTTTTGAAAATTTAGATTCACTCAAAAATGCTCATCAGGCCGCTGCTGACATCAGCATCAAAAATGCTCAAAACGGCTTGGTCGCACCACTACACCCAGGTGCCAAACGCTACTATGACGAAGTTGCTACCAAATAAATATGCCTCTTAGCCTCAGTCATAAAACAGCCGTCGTGTCAGTCATGGCGGCTGCTGTGGTTATTTTTATGTTTTTTATGCCAATAAAAAGTACGCCTGTCGTATTTGGCGATAACATCACTTGCAAATTACCCAGTACATTTAGCCTAAAATGGCAACATTCTGTTGAGAAACAATACTGGCAGGAAGTGTATCAGCTAGATTTTCCCAAACTGATCCTGACCAAAGCTTATCTACAAACCTTTGGTGCTGGCACACCCAGCACAGGCAAACCTACGCTTGCACCCAAAGGCTATCTTGGCAAACGGCTTGATATACCAGTAGAGACACTCAACTGGCTTGTTTCAACCAATATGCAAGGCGAGATTTTATTAGGCGACGCCATTCAAAGCACGCCCAATGTTTTGCCAATTCACCAAATTGTAAGCAACCAAAGCACTGTCGTCATAAAACCAATACGGCTGACTGTTTGGCAAAGCGTGCAGATTGACAGTTGCCAAACCTTTTCTCATCAACCAAGCTGATCGCCTCATGACACCTTAATATCACATGGATAGCATCATGAATAACAACCAAACCTCCACCAGCCCAGACCATACCCAACAAATTTTAGAAAAATATGACCGTGAGTCAGTCACTCGCAATGGGCTTAACAAGATGACCAATCACATCATCGCTGTCATCGCTGTCATTTATTCAATTTTTCATTTATACATCACATTTAACCCCATGCCAGAACTATTGCAACGCTCCATTCATGTTGCAGTAGGCACCGCCTTGATCTTTCTGATTTATCCTGCCACCAAAAAATCTGCTCGCAATAAGATTGGCATCTTTGATTGGCTGTGGTCGGGTGCTTCTTTGACAAGTGCAGGCTATTTGTTGTGGCAATATCAAGACATCGTTACTGTGCGTGGCGGCATACCAAACAGTATAGACATTGTCTTTTCGGTCATTACCGTGTTGGTGGTGCTTGAAACAGCACGACGCATCACAGGTTGGGTTCTGCCAGTATTTGCACTTATCTTTTTGGCTTACCCATTCATCAGCCATATGGATTTTATGCCAAATCGCTTACTAACCAGACCTTATGATTTGGGTGATATTTTTGGGCAATTATACCTAAAAACCGAAGGCATATTCTCTACCGCCATCGGTGCATCAGCAACCTTTATTTTTCTATTCATCTTATTTGGTGCATTCTTAGCACGCTCTGGCATGGGGCAACTATTTAACGACCTAGCACTCGCCTTGGCAGGGCATAAGCAAGGCGGACCTGCCAAAGTGGCTGTCATTTCAAGTGGTTTTATGGGCTCCATCAATGGTGCTGCGGTTGCCAATGTCGTTGGCACAGGTGCATTTACCATTCCGCTGATGAAGAAAGTTGGTTATGACAAAAACTTTGCAGGTGCGGTTGAAGCCAGTGCATCTGTTGGTGGTCAAATTTTACCTCCTATTATGGGTGCAGCAGCATTCATCATGGCAGAAACCACAGGCGTTAAATACAGTACCATTGCCCTTGCAGCAGTACTACCAGCCTTGCTCTACTATTTAGGTGTGGTCGCCCAAGTGCATTTTCGTGCTGGCAAAAATAACCTAAAAGGCATTCCAAAAGCCGATTTGCCAAGAGTTAAAGCGGTTCTAAAAGTTCGTGGGCATATGCTCTTACCCATTGTATTTTTGGTATATCTACTAAGCAAAGGCATGCCTGTTGGCTATGCAGCAGCCTACACGATTGGCATGACTGTTGTTGTTAGCTGGTTGCGTCCTGAAACACGCATGGGGTTTGCCGATATCATCGCAGCACTTATCGATGGTGCTAAGCAGTCACTGTCTGTTATGGTTGCCTGTGCAGTGGTTGGCATCGTGATTGGTGTTGTAAACTTAACAAGCTTTGGCATGGTGATGACCTCATCAATCGTGGCTTTGGGTGCAGGCTCATTATTGCTAACACTATTTTTGACCATGCTGGCATCAATGGTGCTTGGCATGGGTCTGCCATCTATCCCCGCTTACATCATCACAGCAACGATGGCAGCACCTGCACTTGCCAACTTTGATGTACCTGTGATCGTTGCTCATATGTTTGTATTTTATTTTGGTATTTTTGCTAACATCACACCGCCAGTAGCACTGGCCGCCTTTGCTGGAGCAGGCATCTCTGGCGGAGATCCTATGAAAACTGGGTGGCAATCGCTCAAACTGGCCCTAGCAGGATTTATCGTGCCATTCATGTTTGTCTATAACCCCAACATGATGATGATTGATACAACAGGCATTGCTGTTACGGCTAAAGAATTTACCATGCCAGCATGGCACATCATCGCCAGTGTTACTATAACATCAGTCATCGGAGTGCTTGCTTTGTCTGCCGCTGTTGAAGGCTACTTTAAAACCCTAATGCCCATCTGGCAAAGACTGGCTCTCTCGGTAGGTGCGTTTTGCTTGATTGTGCCTGAAACCACAACCGACATCATTGGCATCATTATAGTGTCAGCGATTGTCTTACTCAATACTCGCTCTGCCAAGCACGCCACCATTTAATCATCAAATGATCAGACCGCAGCACCAAAAAAACAAAAAACCAAGTTTAGGCTTGGTTTTTTGTTTAATAGTCCAATCGCACGCCCTTTTGTCAATCAGAGTTTATCAACAATTTGCTTGACGCTTGGTTTATTATGAGGTATTTTTATTCGCAGACAACTTTTTTTATTAATTTACCTATCATCTTATATGCTACGATATTTTTTACGCTATAGCAATATTAAAATCATTGCCATCTTATTTGTTTTATTTTTACAATTTGCCCACGCCACCATCACAGCCCCCACTCTCATTGCCATTCATGACAGCGACGAAAATGCTTTTGTGCAGGGCTTTGAAGTGATAAAAGACGACAAGCTACTCATGGCAACAGGTCTTTATGGCAAGTCTTTCATCGGGGTTTTTGATTTAGCGACGCAACGCTATACAATCAAAGACACATTGCCTGCTGAATTTTTTGGTGAAGGAGCAACAGTTACCCCTTACGGCATTTGGCAGCTCACATGGCGTGAAAACACAGCGTTTTTGCGTAGCTTACAAGATTTGCGACCAATACACACCAAACACTACGATACAGAAGGCTGGGGGCTGGCTTATGATGATGCCAACGACCGTCTTTATATGTCTGATGGCACATCAAAACTACAAATCCGAAACGCCCAAACCTTTGAACTCATTAGCACCCTACCAGTGCGTTATCATGGAAAGGACATCAAATTCATCAATGAGTTGGAATTTGCCAATGGTTTTATTTACGCCAACATCTGGCAGACCAATTTCATCATAAAGATAGACCCAAAAAACGGAAACATCTCCCAAATTTATGATGTCAGCAACCTGCTTGGCACCCATCTCAACCAAAGGGTACAACAAAATATAGATGTCCTAAATGGCATTGCCCACATCAAAAATGATCGATTTTATATTACAGGTAAGTTTTATCCTGTGATTTTTGAGGTTGAGCTACCCTAGTGTTTGCTGGTTCAATCCACCCTACAAATACAAAAAAAGCAGGTCTGACAACCTGCTTTTTTAAATGATGAAACCAAAAATTAGCTAAAACGCAATTTTTCAAACACAAGCTGACCATCATCCACACTCACCGAGATGGTATCACCTGCAACAAAATCACCTGCCAAAAGCTTTTGGGCCAATGGATTTTCAATTTGCTGGGCGATGGCACGCTTTAAGGGGCGAGCACCGAACACAGGGTCATAGCCTGCCAAGACCAACTCACTCATCGCTTCATCGGTCAGAACCAGACCCAAATCACGCTCTTTTAGGCGGTTACGCAAACGGTCAAGCTGAATATCTGCAATACCTGCCACCTGCTCTTGCCCAAGTGGGTGAAACACGACAATTTCATCAATCCTATTGATAAACTCTGGGCGAAAGTGTGCGTTTACCGATTCCATCACAGCGGATTTGATGTCCTCATAGTCGCTTCCTGCCATATCAAAGATGCTATGGCTACCCAGATTTGAAGTCATGATGATTACTGTATTCTTAAAATCCACCACACGCCCTTGTGAATCCGTCAAACGACCATCGTCTAAGACTTGCAGCAGAATATTAAACACATCAGGGTGTGCTTTTTCTACCTCATCAAAAAGCACCACGCTGTATGGCTTGCGGCGTACCGCTTCGGTCAGAACACCCCCCTCTTCATATCCCACATAGCCTGGTGGTGCACCCACCAGACGACTCACGCTGTGCTTTTCCATGAACTCGCTCATGTCAATACGCACCATCGCCGTTTCATCATCAAACAAAAAATTTGCCAATGACTTGGTCAGCTCTGTTTTACCCACACCAGTAGGCCCAAGAAATAAGAATGAACCGCTAGGCTTATTTGGATCAGAAAGGCCAGCTCGGCTACGACGCACGGCATTAGCAACGGATTTAACCGCCTCATCTTGACCAACGACACGATCGTGCAATTTATCTTCTATTGCCAGCATTTTTTCACGCTCCCCTTGCATCATCTTGGCAACAGGAATGCCAGTAGCGGCAGCAACAACTTCGGCGATTTCTTTATCGGTCACTTTATCACGCAACAACTTAGGCTCGGTATCATCAGCCATCTCATCATGTTCAAGCTGTTTTTGTAGCTCTGGAATCACGCTATATTGTAGTCGCCCCGCTTCGGTGTAATCACCTTCTCGCTGAGCCTTTTCCAACGCAATACGAGCTTGATCTAGTTTTATTTGAATATCTTTTGTGCCTGCAACCAAAGCTTTTTCTGCCTTCCAAACTTCCTCTAAATCATTGTATTCTTTGGACAATTCAGCAATCTGACTTTCTAGATGTGCCATCTCAGACTTAGCACTTTGACCATCATCGTTTTTTACTGTTTCTAGTTGCATTTTTAACTGAATGATTCTACGATCCAGTTTGTCCATGACCTCAGGCTTGCTGTCAAGCTCCATCTTGATACGACTTGCCGCCTCATCAATCAAATCAATCGCTTTATCAGGCAATTGACGATCGGTGATATATCGATGCGACATTTTAGCAGCAGCAATGATGGCACTGTCTAATATACGCACACCATGATGCAACTCATAGCGTTGTTTTAAGCCACGCAAAATTGCAATCGTATCCTCAACACTTGGTTCATCAACCAATACTTTTTGAAAACGACGCTCCAATGCAGGGTCTTTTTCTATATACTGACGGTATTCGTCCAAAGTTGTCGCCCCCACACAGCGTAGCTCGCCTCGTGCTAAGGCAGGCTTTAACATATTGCCTGCGTCCATTGCCCCACTTGTCTTACCTGCACCAACCATCGTATGTAGCTCATCAATGAACAAGATGACATTGCCATCTTGTTTGGCTAGGTCGTTTAGCACACTTTTTAGACGCTCTTCAAACTCACCATGATATTTTGCACCTGCGATGAGCGAACCCATATCAAGCGACAATACTTCTTTGTTTTTTAGGCTGTCAGGCACTTCTGCATTAACAATACGCTGAGCCAAACCCTCGACAATGGCGGTCTTTCCCACACCAGGTTCACCGATTAAAACAGGATTGTTTTTGGTGCGTCGAGACAAGACTTGCACAGTGCGGCGAATTTCATCATCTCGCCCAATTACAGGGTCCAATTTGCCATCACGGGCACGCTCGGTTAAATTGATGGTGTATTTTTCTAGGGCCTGTCTGGCATCTTCAACATTTTGGTTTTTCACGGTATCTCCCCCACGAATATGATTAATAATTGCTTGAAGTCTTTGGGCGTTCACACCCGATTTTTCTAAAATGGTCTTGGTATCAGAAGTTTGCATCATGGCAAACAACAGCCATTCACTTGCCACAAATTCATCACCCGCCTTATCGGCAAATTTTTGTGCCAAATTCAAGACCTGCACCAAATCAGGTGCAAGATTGGCCTGACCTGTTGGTGTGGCCAGCGTTGCCAGTGCTTCTAGTTTACCAGCAAGCTCGCTTTGTACCCGACCCAAATCCGCCCCAGCTTGAACAAGCATGGACAAACAACTTTCATCTTCAATCATCGCAGACAACAAATGCACGGCAAAGATGGCGGTATTATCACGAGCCACCGCAAGAGCTTGGGCGGCCTGCAAGGTTTTTTGTACTTTTTGAGTCAATTTATCAAAATTCATATTATTTTTTCACCCATTCGTTGTTTATGGGAAAAATATTTTCCCCAGATGCCAAATATATGCTTGACAAATTTAATTTTTTCAATGAAGTTTTTTTTCATTATGCCAAAAATTTTGTAACTTATTGATTGTAATGGTAAATTATAAATTTTTTAAAAGACCTTGTAATTTCTTAAACAATTCCTATAATAGATTGATGGCACAAAATTAGTGGAAATTAGTGGAGCAAAATAGTAGCGTAAAATAGTAAAAATTTGGTATGAATTTGTTGGTATATGCCATCACAGCCATTTGATTAAAACATTTGATTAAAAATAGCAAATACCAAATAACCTAATTAACAAAGTTGCCATACTTAAATGGCTTAAATAAAATCACTAAAAAATAATGAACCTTAATTAATAAAATATCTAATTAAATCAATATCTTAATATTACCATCACAACCAAGCATGAATTTTAATAGGAGCAAAATGATGACTCGTCTGACCTTACACACCTTAGACACCGCCCCAGAAAAGGCCAAAGAGCGTGTAGAAGCAGTACAAAAAGCCAATGGTTTTATCCCCAATCTGATCGGTGTACTGGCAAACTCGCCACAAGCTCTTGAAATGTATCAAGAAGTAAGTAAACTCAACAGCAAAAACTCTCTGACCCCAGAAGAAATAGAAGTTGTACAGATCACCGCTGCCGTACATAATGGTTGCGATTTTTGTATTGCAGGACACACTAAAATTGCCGAGTCTCGTCTAAAAATGTCGCCAGCAGTGGTCGAGGCTTTACGCACTCGTACTAATATTGACGAGAATGCCAAATACCAAGCATTGGCACAATTTACCATGGCACTTATTGATCAGCGTGGTCAGATTTCTAACGAAGAGCTGGCTGTTTTTAAATCGGCAGGTTACAATGACCAAAATGTCCTAGATGTCATCATGGGTGTCGCACTGGCCACTTTGTGCAATTATGCCAATACCGTCGCACAAACAGACATCAACCCAGAATTGATGGCATTTGCTCCAAATCGTTCAGCCTGATTAAAACCGATTAAAAAAATTAATTCAATCATCATTTGATCCAAATGATTTTATTAAATAAATTAAAAAAACCTGCTGATATGGCAGGTTTTTTTAATTTTGGTGTTTTTTTATTAAAGAGCTTTTGGCTTTTAAATTCACATCATCGGCATTTACCATCACATTGAATATAGGCCTAAATGATACAAAACTTGTAATGATGAACGATGAATATTCATAAAGATTTAACTTGGATGAAACAGCTTAAAATGGTAGATCAGCCATAAACCTATCGCCCAAACAATAATTTGAAACATCAACACAAAACGCTTTTGCCCCACGGTGGCAGTCGCCATCTTATTGCCTGATTTAATACTGATCAAGTCAGCCAACACCGACAATAATGCACATAATGCAAAAGCATGATAAGCATGGCCATTATTCTGAGTGATACTGATGGCAACCGCCACCACGCCAACAAAAAACAGCGTCAAAGATAAGACATTGGCAAGTCGTTTGTTCATAAAAATCCTACTGGTTCATCAACCCAAAATCAGCGAATCGTCTGTTACTTTTTCACCACGAGTTCGTTCAAACATTTCCAATAAATCATTAACCGTCATGCCACATCGCTCACTACCTGACACATCAAGCACCACTTTACCCTGATGCAGCATGACCGTACGAGTGCCATGCGTGAGTGCCTGATGCATGGAATGCGTAACCATCATGGCAGTAAGCTTACTGCCGTGGACGATTGTGTCGGTCAATTCTAGCACAAAGGCGGCTGTTTTTGGGTCTAGGGCAGCAGTATGCTCATCTAGTAGCAAAATCTTGGACGGTTGTAGGCTTGCCATCAGCAAACTCACTGCCTGACGCTGACCACCAGAAAGCAAACCCATGCGATCAGTCAAACGATTCTCCAAACCCAATTTTAATACAGACAGTTTTTCACGAAAAATTTCACGGTTATTTTGATTAAGTGCCGCTGACAAAGTACGCACACTGCCACGCTTAAAGGCAAGTGCCATATTTTCTTCAATCGTCAACGCTTCACAAGTGCCTGCCATTGGGTCTTGAAACACTCGTGCGACCAAGTGACTGCGCTGATGCGTGGGTAGCTTTGTAACATCTTTGCCGTCAATCACAATAGAGCCTGAATCTGGGCGTAATGCACCACTAATGGTATTTAAAAATGTGGATTTTCCTGCACCATTAGTGCCAATGACAGTAACAAATTCACCAGCGGCAATATTTAAGCTAACACCTTGTAAAGCAGGGTTTTCAATGGGCGTGCCTTTATTAAAGGTCAAGTATAAATCGTTTGCGGTCATCATTAGGCTGTCTCCTTTGACCTACTTTTCGATAAGTCTTTTTGGGTATTTCTACCAAAACCCAAGACATACAAGGCTTTTGAACGATATTTTGGCAACATCAGCACAATCACAACCAAAAGTGCCGTTACTAGGTTTAAGTCTTGGGGTCCAAACCCAACACTACGCAAAGTCTGATTAGACAAGGCAATCTGAATGAACAACTTATATAACACTGCACCAATAACCACCGATAAAGTAATCCAAAAAATCCGCTTGGCAGTCAATACTGTCTCACCAATAATGACCGCCGCCAAGCCAATCACAATTGTTCCGATACCAATCGATACATCAGCACCACCTTGGGTCTGTACAAATAGTGCTCCAGATAAAGCAATCAGGCCATTACTGATCGCCATACCAAGTATGATGACCGCCGAGGTATTGATGCCTTGTGCTTGTGCCATCTTGGCATTTGAGCCAGTAGCACGCATGGCAAGACCGATTTGTGTACTAAAAAACCAATCCAGCAACAGCTTAACAACCACAACCACGCACAGTGCCACAACCACTCGCACCCATACGCCATTAGTGCCATCAGTAAAGATGCTAAAAACAGTGGATTCACCAAGCAATGATAGATTTGGCGCACCCATAATTCGTAAGTTCACCGAGTACAGTGCTGTCATCACAAGAATACCCGCCAGCAAATGCAAAATGCCCAGCTTGACATTGAGCAATGCCGTCGCCATGCCTGCCATCATGCCTGCCATCATGGCAAAAATACAAGCCAACCAAGGGTTAAATCCCGAGACAATCGCCAACGCTGCCACCGCACCGCCAAGCGGAAAACTGCCGTCTGCCGTTAAATCTGGAAAATCTAAAATACGGAACGAGATAAGCACGCCCAACGCCATCAGTGCATAAATCAAGCCACTTTCTAACGCCCCAAAAAAGGCAATCATCGACATAAGTATTCCTAAAACTGAATATAAAGACACACACCAAAAAAAATTGCGGTGTGTGCCCAACTATCCTATTGTAACATTTTAACAATCGTGATGGCTATTTTGTATGCAGCCATCACAAGAACCAATCAATACATCAATTTATTCATGTCATTCATAAAATCTAACAAGATTGGTTTGTACCACGAACCAACACAATCACTCAGCCACTTTACTGGCACGGTCAATGATAGATTGAGGCACGCTGATGCCTTGTTCGGCAGCGTATTTTTTACTCACCAACAAGTCAAGTTTTTGTGATGAATATACAGGAATGTCGCCTGCTTTTTCACCTTTTAAGATGCGTGCAGTGATTTTGCCTGTTTCACGACCCAAATTCAGATAATTCACACCAAGTGCAACTGCCGCACCACGCTCAATCACTGATGGATCAGAAGACACCAATGGAATTTTGGCCTCTTTGGCGACCTGAGTCAAGGCCTCATAAGCATTAATGACATTATTATCTGTTGAAGTATAGATGACATCTACTTTGCCAACCAAACTTTGGGCAGCCATAGCAATATCACTAGATTTTTGTGCTGGGGCTTCAACAATATTTAAACCTTGCATTTGTGCTATCTTTTTTAGGTTTTTTAGGGTAACTGTTGAATTAACTTCACCTGGGCTATACACAAAACCGATATTTTTCACGCTTGGCAAAAGCTCTTTAATCAGCTCAATTTGTGGTTCAAGTGGTAAAACATCAGAAGCACCTGTAACATTGGTGCCAGAGCCATCTAACTTGCTGACCAATTTGGCCTCAACAGGCTCGGTTACCGCAGAAAAAACCACAGGAATGGTATTGGTCGCTGACACAACAGCCTGTGCTGATGGCGTAGCAATAGCAATAATGACATCGGGCGTATCTGCCACAAATTGCTTGGCAATTTGTCCTGCGGTCGCCATGTTGCCTTGTGCTGATTGGAAATTGACCGTTAAGTTTTCACCCTCTTTATAACCTGCCGCCGCCAGCTCTTCAATCGCACCTTTGCGAACCGCATCAAGTGCTGGGTGCTCAACGATGGCGGTGATGGCAACTGTTTTTGTTTCTGTGGCGGTATCAGCTGGCGTGCTTGCTGTTTTATTATCACCACAACCAAATAAGACAGCACCCAACAAAGTCATACCCAGCAGTTTTGAAAATCCATTCATGCGATTGGGGTTGAACATAACATTCTCCATTTTTTTAAGATGACGCCTCACAGAGCGAAAATTTAATAAGATATCATTCATCATAAACAAAATATTTGTAAATTTCAATCATATATTGAAAAAATATTTAATTTATTGGATATTCCAATAATTAACCAATGAGCCACAAAAAAACACCCACAGATTGCAACTAAACCCTTGGGGTGTTTTTATGATGAAATTTAAACAAAAACAGATGTTTTGACGATCAAACAATCATTATTTTTTAGGCACTACATCTACATCAATGGCGTCTTTTTTGATTTCATCAACCAAGGCCACTCCCTGTTCTAAAGCGTGCTTTGGACTGATATACAGCGTCAAATCATTCATGATACTAGGCTTGATGTCAGCAGGTTTTTTACCATCAAGCACGCCTGCAACAAGCTTGGCAGTTACCACACCAAAATCAAAATCATTCACACCAAGAGCAGCCGCCGCACCACGACGCACCGAAAATTCATCTGAGGCGATGATGGGTAAGTCAAGCTCATTTGCCACCTGAACCATCGCTTCCATGGCTGAGGCGACATTATTATCAAGCGATGTATAAATCAAATCAGCACGGCCGTCCAACGCACGAGTTGCAGCCGCCACATCTGCTGAACGATTGGCAGGGATATCCACAAGCGTCATGCCGTATTTTGGCAAGAGTTCATTTAAGCGGTCTTTTAAGGCCACCGAGTTGGCCTCACCTGGGCTGTACACATACCCAATGCGTTTGGCATTTGGCTTTACCTTGGTAAATAACTCAATCTGCGGTTCAAGAGGCAACTGACTTGATAAACCTGTAATATTAGCCTGAGTAGCCACACCGTTATTGTCAATGAGCTTGGCTGCCACAGGGTCGGAAACAGCAGTGTAAATGAGCGGAATGGTTTGGGTTGCTGCCGCAAGACTTTGGGAAGTTGGTGTTGAAATGGCAACTATTGCATCTGGGTTTTCTGAGGCAAATTGTTTTGCGATTTGGCTGGCGGTTGCCATGTTGCCTTGTGCTGATTGGAAATTCACTGTTAAATTTTGACCATCTTTATAACCCAAATCTGCAAGACCTGATATGATGCCACGACGAATGTCATCAAGCGATGGATGCTCAACAATGGCACTGATGGCGATGGTTTTTGAGTCTTTGGCGATTTCAGCTTGTGATTCGGCTTTGGCAGAATCGGCAGTATCCACTTTTTTTTCTTGGTTACAACCAAATAAGGTGAATGCTGACAGCATAAAAGCTGATAACTTAAGAACAGGATTATATTGCATCTTTTTCTCCAAAAGGAATTTGCCAAATTGGGCAAATTCGACACTATTAATTTTTCCGTTGTGCTAATACTTGGGTACTAAGCAGTCTTGGCTTAGCGATTAATAAAGTCTCAACATGAGTTTTTGATAAAATGGCGATATTTTTTGATTAATTTGCCTGCAATTGCCAAGACCACCTGCTATTATACCGCATTTGTCAGCGTTTTTTATCATGATTAGTAAATACATCAAAACCCCAAATTAAGCATATAATTTGGGGTCGTCAAATCAATCATTAAAATGATATTGGCTGATATCAGTAAGTTTCATTGCTTTCAACAATGGTCAGCTCAACATTTTCATCTGCCACATGATTGCGTTTTGGCTTAGATTCGGTTTTCGTTGACTCTGCTTTTGACTTGGTCTCAGCTTTTGGCTTGTTTTTGGCAGGCGTATCAACTGGTGAACGACCTTCTGTTGGTGGCAAAAAAGCCTCATGCTCACGAGCTTGTGGCTCTTTTACCGCTTCTTCTGACGATTGAACTCGTGGCGTGGCAATTGGCTCAACTGGCTCTAAGCGAACTGGTGCATTTTGAGCATTAGTTCGTGATTGGCGTACCATGCTATGCGTTGATGCCACAATGGTATCTGCCACCAAATCAAGAATTGCATTATCCGAATCGAGCAAGGCTCTATTGTCCTCAATGGCATAAGAAAAACCTTTGGTCATCAATCGATTATTACCAATGAGTGCCGAACCAATCTCAGCGGCTTGCTCATCAAGCGGTGCAAGACCCGATTTTTTAAAGGCTTGACTGGCATGAGTCATGGTTTGAGCAGGCAAGGTAAAATGCACATCAGCACTACAAGTCGCTCCAGACGATGCGACATTTTGTAGGTCAATATTCACCTCGGTAAGTTTTTGACGAACTTGTTGTTCCAATCCCAAACGCATGGCATCATCGTAGTTTTGAATCGCCATCAAAGCACTGTCAAGCAAGCCTGCTTGCAGAGCATCAACCAGACGGTTACGCAAACTTGGCTCATCACAGACAACCTGAATCTCTTGAACCACAGGCTCAGCAACTTCCATTTCTGGCTCAGCAGACTGCCCCTCTTTATTGCCACATGCCGACAGCACCACAGCCACCAAAGATGCACTCACAGCATATTTTAATGCGTTGATTTTTCTCATAAAATACCTATTTGCTTTTTTAATTTAACAATTCCGCACAGCTTTGCTTTATGATAAAATACACACAAAGTCCGTCCGATATACTTTTTGTTATTATAACACAGCAATAACACAGCCATCACGACTTTTTGAGCACAAACCCAGACAAAAAACCCAATTCAAACCCAAATCTTGTTAAATATTCGCCATTATTACCAAAATGCGACAACATCATGAATGAAATTTTTACACCAATCATCACACCCACCGACCGCAATTTTGACTGCATTGCCGACCACTTTGCCAAAAAAATCTATGGCGGTCTAAAAGGACAAATCCGCTTGGCCGTACTCAGCCGAGACATTGACAAGATGACAGCAAAGCTTGGCAAAAAACTTGGCAGACCTTTAAAAATACTTGATGTTGGTGCAGGACTTGCTCAGATTAGCCTACAACTTGCCAAAACTCATCACTGCACCATCAACGACATTTCTGCCAATATGCTAAACAAGGCACGCCAGACTGCTTGTGATGAAAATCTGGCAAATATTCGCTTCATCACTTGCCCTTATCAAGATTTACCAAGCACCATTAAAGGTGAAAAATTTGATCTTATCTTATGTCATGCCGTACTTGAATGGCTTGGCAATCCTGAACAAATCATGGATTTTTTTGATGAGTTTTTAGCAGATGATGGTGTGCTTTCGCTGTGTTTTTATAACCCTGCCAGTCTGGTTTATCGCAATCTGATTATGGGAAACTTTTATCAGCTCGATAAACCAAAACCTGCCGACAACAACAGCCTGACACCAAACAGCCCTGTTGATAACAACACGGTCGAACATTGGCTGTCATCTTACGGTTATACCGTTTATGCTCACTCTGGCATTCGGGTGTTTTCAGACTACACGCCCTTAAAGCGTGGTGGGCTAAATAATGATGATGCCGTCATTGAAATGGAGCTAAAATATTCACAAGTCATGCCATTTCGTCTGATGGGGCGGTATTTGCACATTTTGGCAGGTAAAAACCATTCATCGCCTTAAACGGCTTGGGCTTGGTGTTATGATTCACGCCAAGCCAACCAAAAATTTGTCGCCAAATTCTAATGGTTGGTTCAATATATTTGCCACAAATAGCGTTCTAACCATACACCAATTTGCCGTCATCAAGATTTAAAATCTTTGTTAATCATCATAATAAATAGCGACCAAGTACCGCATTAACCACACCCTCGGTGCGTAAAATTCGCTCGCCCAAAGCCACAGAGACAACACCAATTGACCTTAATAGCTCAATCTCATATGGCACAAATCCGCCCTCTGCACCGATAGCAACAAAAATAGGCAAGTCATTTTTACCACAAAATTCACCAAAACCCTGAGAATCATAGGGGTGAAACACCACCGCACGATTTGGCGTGATAAGAGCTGGCAAGCTATCTTGAACAAAAGGTTTAAAACGCTTGGCAAGGGTAATCTTTGGGGCCATCGTATCTACACCCTGCTGCAATCCCTCTATGATAAACTCATCAAGGCGACCAAGCAAGGGTGACCCCCAATAGCTTTTATCAGTACGGACACTGTTGATTAAAATGATGTGATCAACCCCAATGGCTGTCATATCTATGATAAGCCGTCTTAACACCTTTGGGCGTGGCAAAGCAAGCATGAGAGTAACGCCAAGTTTGGCAGGTGGCGACTTGTCCAGCACAACATTGGTAAACACCGCTTGAAAATCACTCAATTTAGCCAATACACCAATGCCCAAATGGCCACCAAGCTGACCTATTTTTAAAACATCGCCAATTTTGGCTTTTAATACGGTTTTAATGTGCAAAATTTGCCCTGCATTTGTGATGACGGCCGTATCACCATTAAAGCATTCACTACCTAACAATAAGACATTCATCTTAGTTTTCCTAATCATACATTACCAGTATCAATTGATGTGCCAAATTGATGAACTGGCATGGCAATGCCAACCATCAACCATATCACCCACAACCATTGTCATATGACTAAAACATATCAGCATTTCAAGATGATACGCATCATACACCAAAAAAATGCACAAAAATCAGCCTTACAGTTTTAAGTTGTCATATCAACAACCAAGTTTTGGCTCACATTTTAGCTCACACCAAAAGCCCAATTTCAAAGCCTTCTTTAATCGCACGCTTGGCATCTAGGCGTTCAGACTTTTTTGCCCCACCGATGACATGATACTGTGCGTGCGGTGCATCGCCAACATGAGGCATGAGTGCATTGACCGACTCTTGCCCCACACAAACAACCACCGTATCCACACGCAATAATTGCAACTGACCATTCACGGTGATCCACAGACCCTCATCAGTGATTTTGTTGTAAGTCGCCCCACCAATTTGCTTCACGCCCGCTTGTTTAATGACAGCTTTATGCACCCAACCTGTGGTCTTATTTAAAGTTTTTCCAAGCTTGCCCTCAGAGCGTTGAAGTAGATAGACTTGACGACATGGCTTGGCAGGACACGGCTTAACCAATGCCCCACCAGTTGTATAGTGAGCATTGCCATCTACACCCCATTGTTTAAAAAATTCATCTGGCGTCTGCCCATGGGGCTGATGATTGAGTGTATTGTTCTGCCTATCAATACCCAACCCATGCACCAAAAATTCCGCCACATCAAACCCAATGCCACCAGCCCCAAGCACCGCCACACGCCTGCCAGCCACCTTCTTACCCGACAGCAGATCAGCATAGCTCATCACATTTGGCAAATTCACCCCTTCAATATCAAGCTGTCTTGGCATGACGCCAGTTGCCACAATCACATCATCAAACGCCATATCATCTAGCATTTGGCGAGTTACGCTTGTATTGACACGAACATCAACCTGATGCAAGGCCAGTTGTGCATGAAAATAACGAATCGTCTCAAAAAACTCTTCTTTGCCAGGGATAACTTTTGCATAATTAAATTGCCCACCCAATATCTCTTTGGCCTCAAACAATACCACACGATGGCCACGACGCGCTGCTGTCAAAGCTGCCATCATACCAGACACACCGCCACCAACGACAGCAATATCTTTGGGCTTTTTGGTAGATTTGATGGTATATTCACTCTCATGGCACGCCAAAGGATTTACCAAGCAACTGACACGATGATGATCAAAAACATGATCCAAACACGCTTGATTACAACCAATGCAGGTATTAATTAGATGCACTTGATTACGCTCTACCTTATTCACCCAATGACTATCTGCCAAAAATGGGCGTGCCATTTGAATCATGTCCGCCTGACCATCTGCCAAAATCTTTTCGGCAGTTTGGGGCATATTGATGCGATTGGCGGCAATAACAGGAATGTCAACCGCCTGTTTGACCGCTTCGGTATAACGCACAAAACTGCCACGAGGAACAGAGGTTATGATGGTTGGTATGCGAGCTTCATGCCAGCCGATGCCTGTGTTTAGCAAAGTTACGCCAGCGTCCTCCAACCATTTGGCAAGCTTGATGACATCTTCCATAACCATACCGTTGTCTACCAGCTCCACCATAGACAAACGAAAGCTGATAATAAAATTCTTGCCCACCTGCTCACGCACAGCACGAACAATATCAAGGGCAAATCTGGCACGATTTTCAAGGCTACCGCCATAATCATCGGTACGCTGATTGGTGCGCTTTGATAAAAATTGGTTAATCAGATAGCCCTCTGAACCCATGATTTCCACACCATCATAGCCTGCTTTTTTGGCAAGACTTGCTGTATGAGCAAAATCCTGCACCGTTGCATGGATATTTTTCACACTCATTTGGCGTGGCTTAAAGGGGGAAATTGGCGACTTAATCGCACTTGGCGCCACCACAAAGGGGTGGAAACCATAGCGACCTGAATGCAAAATCTGCAAAATAATCTTTGCCCCATGTCGATGCACCGCCCGAGTAACACGCACATGATGAACAACATCACCCAAGGTATTGAGTGTGCCACCTAATGGGGTCAGCCAGCCTTCACGATTAGGAGAGATGCCACCTGTAACAATCAACCCAACACCACCTTTGGCACGCTCTTCAAAATACGCCGCAAGCTTTGCATAATTAAAAAATCTGTCTTCAAGCCCTGTATGCATTGACCCCATGACAATGCGGTTTTTTATTGTGGTAAAACCCAAATCCAACGGGCGTAGCAGGTGTGGATACGCCAGATGCCCCTCGTTTTGTTCGGCTGGTTGATTCGGCTGGTTGAGGTTTTTGGCTGATTTATTAAGCAGTTTGGCAGATGGTTTTTGGCTGATTTGTAGGGCGTTTTGCAGTACTGACTTCAACAATGCTTTCATAATGATCCTTATGGCTGGCGTGAGCTGGCATCTTGTCAATTTTATCATAATACCATCTTGATATTTTAGGATTTTTTGGGCGTTTGACCACATGGTCATGACACACTCAGAATAAAGCTTTGTCTTTTTTATTATCATAATCATTATCATAAAATACCATTTGCCAAAAACCATAAAACAAGGTAATCTAATCTTTTTCCCCCATGCTCATATTTTTAATATTTTAAGTACCAACTTTTAAGCACCAACAAGGATAAAAAATGACCGAAGTCGCCCCAGAATTTCGCATCACCATCTCAGGACAAATCACAGCCAATGATGTTGTCAATCTTGCCGAACAAGGCGTAAAAACCATCATCAACAACCGACCAGATGGTGAAGAAGCAGGTCAGCCAACTTCTGATGAAATCAAAGCCGCCTGCACCAAACATAACATCGCCTATCAACAAATTGCCTTTGCTGGTGGTATGCTTGACATGAATCATGTACAAGAATTTGCCGATTTTTTCAATGCCACTCAACGCCCATTACACATTTTTTGTCGCTCGGGCAATCGTTCTAGCAACATATTGCAGGCAGCTCGAGAACAAGATTTGTTAGATGAAGAGTAATTTTCACTGAAAAACTAAGCAAAATTTGTCAATTTTTAGTAAAATGGGCGTTAAGATTCGCCCATTTTTCATTCTAAAAGTGTGCAACCAAGTTCGTTTATGAGCAAAAAAACATGAGTAAATAGAGTAAAAAACCATGAGTAAAAATATCCCCATTTTAAGCAACGAAGAAATTGAAAAAATGAAAATCGCAGGTCGTTTGGCCGCAGAAGTATTAGAGATGCTAGACTCTCATGTCAAAGCTGGTGTCAGCACAGGTTTTTTGGACGATTTGGCATACAAGCACATTACCGAAGTTCAAGATGCCATTCCCGCCTGCCTAAACTATCAAGGTTATCCATTTACGCTTTGCACCTCAATCAATCATGTGGTCTGCCATGGTATGCCCGACCATGAGCGTATCTTAAAAGATGGTGATATCATCAATATTGATGTTACTGTCATCAAAGATGGCTACTATGGCGATACTTCGGCCATGTGGATCATTGGCGAGGGATCTATCATGGCAGAACGCATTTGCGACACCGCTCAAAAAGCCCTGTACGCTGGCATGAAGGCTGTCAAAAATGGTGCATATCTTGGCGACATTGGTGCTGCCATTCAAGAGGTGGTTGAGCCTGAACGATTTTCTATCGTGCGTGAATTTTGTGGGCATGGCATTGGCAAGACATTTCATGCCGAACCACAAGTGCTACATTATGGCAAAAAAGGCACGGGCGTACAGCTAAAAACAGGCATGGCACTTACCATAGAACCTATGATTAATCAAGGCGTGTGGCAAACCAAAATCATGAAAGATGGTTGGACTGCCATCACCAAAGACCGCAAACTATCCGCCCAATGGGAGCATACACTGATTGTTACTGACAATGGTTGTATTGTTACCACACAAAGACAAGGTGAGGATTTAAGTTTTTTGCGTGCATAATTGTTTAGCATGGCCTAATTAAAATGGCATACCAATCAAGCCATCAATCAAAATGCCAAGCACAGGATATTTTAATGGATTATTTTTTTATCCATTAAAATATCCACCCAATAAGCCAATAAATCAATAGGCCATCAAGTTGCAATAAAACTAAAAAAATAAAACTAAAATTAGCCACAATGTTTAAATTTTTAAACCGTCATGAATGCACCTGCAACCCTACCACCCTTACCGCAAATTAATCAGCCAGCCGATAACACACCCTTTGATGGCACAACCATCAAAACATGGCTTGATGAATTAAACCGCCAAATTGATGAACAGTTATTAATTTCAGACGACCCCACCAGCCAGATTGGCAATTTAATCAAACAACGCACACACGCTGTTGATTTGTTACTGACCAAGCTATTTGATCAACACCTACCCAATACCCTTGCCTTGTTTGCCATTGGCGGTTATGGACGCACGGAGCTATTTCCTCAATCCGACATTGACATACTCATCTTGGGCGATGAAATACAGCCCTTTGAACAATCCATTGAACGCTTTGTGGCGGTGCTATGGGACATTGGCATCACACCTGCCATCAGTGTACGCACAGTAAAAGACACCGCTTTTGCCGTTACCGATCACACCATCGCCACGGCATTGCTTGAATCTCGGCTCATTGCAGGCAACCTTCATCTTAAAAATATCCCCATGCAGTCAATAAAAAAAGCATGGAGTATCAAAACTTTTTTTTATGCCAAATTTGATGAATTAAAGACTCGCCACTTGGCTCATAACGCCACCGAGTACAACCTAGAACCCAACATCAAAAACGCCCCTGGTGGACTTAGGGACTTGCATATTTTGGTTTGGCTTGGCAAGTTTTATTTTGATGGCGTGCATGATTTGGCAGATTTGGTCAAGGTGGGCTTTATCAGTGATGATGAATTCATTGACCTAAAAAATGCCCAGCAATTTTTATGGTGCATTCGTCATCATCTGCATATGCTGTCAGGTCGCTGTGATGATCGCTTGCTTTTTGACCAACAAAAAAATATCGCCAAACGCCTAAATATTTTGTCAGATTCAACCGATGGTAAAATACTCACACACGCCCTAGAGAACATGATGCGTACTTATTATCAACACGCCATGCAAGTTGCTGCCCTTTGTGAGATGCTGTGTGCCTACTATCAAGAGTCCCATCTGACGCTTAATCATCATCACATCAGTATCGATCAAGACTTTTATCAAATCCTCCAAGCACATCAAACTGCAGAAACCAACAGCCAAAATAATTCAAATTCACCCGCACAAATCGCCGCTAAAGATGGCAATATTTTTATCAAAAAACCTGAAAACTTGCTAAAAATTTTTCTCATCATGGGGCAGCGTGGCATTAAAAAGATTGCCGCCAGCACACTTCGTGCTCTACGCCTTGCCAGCCATCAAATTGATGATGATTATCGTCAAAGTCATATCAATCGCACGCTGTTTTTGGCCAACTTACAAGAGAGTAACTTGCTTTTTTACCGCCTACAAATCATGAAACGATATGGCATTTTGGGCAACTATTTACCTGCTTTTGGGCAAATCATGGGGCTGATGCAGTATGACTTATTTCATCGCTATACAGTAGATGAGCACACGCTGCTACTTGTAAAGATTTTACACCACTTTGGTGATGCGAATAATATTGAATATCAACAAAAATTTGACCTAGTTGGCGAGGTGTATCAAAAAATCAACCGCAAAGACCTGCTCATCATCGCTGCTATTTTTCACGACATCGCCAAGGGGCGTGGTGGCAACCACAGCGAACTTGGTGCAGACGATGTGCGTGAATTTGCCAGCTTACACGGGCTGTCAGATGAAGATACAGATTTTGTGGCTTGGCTGGTGCGTGAACATTTAACCATGTCTTTAACCGCCCAAAAACAAGACATTTTTGACCCTGATGTGATTCGCAACTTTGCCAGATTTACAGGGACGATTGCACATCTAAACCATCTTTATGTATTGACAGTTGCTGATATGAACGCCACCAATTCACAGCTTTGGAACTCATGGCGTGCATCGTTATTAAAACAGCTTTATATCAGCACCCACCGTGTACTCAGTCTTGGTGAGGAAGTCATTGATAAAGACGCTGTCATCACTCACCGCAAAGAACGAGCAAAAGTCTTGATGAATGCACCAAATGATGCGATTGATACGCTATGGACAAATTTTGGCGAAGATTTTTTCTTAAAGCAAAAACACTCCGACATTGCATGGCAAAGCCAAGAAGTCATCACCCATGCCAGTCAACTCAAAGAACATCAGCCCATAATCTCCTTACGCAGGCATTCTGATTTGGCATTAAATGCAGTGCAACTATTCATCTGCACACAAGACCAAGACGATTTGTTTGCCGCAACAGTGAATGTGCTTGACCAGATGGGGCTGTCCGTGCTAGATGCAACAATTTTAACTGCAGACATCGATGGCATATCTGCCGCACTAGACTCTTATGTCTTGATTGACCGCTATGCCATCGGCGCTGGCAATGAACAAGACAACATCTTAACCAACGACATTCGCAGGCAAATGCTCATTGACAATCTAAGCAGAGCTTTTAAAGATGGCAAAAGTAAATTTGCACCACGCCGCTTTAGTTTGGATAGACAGCTCAGACATTTTAGCGTACCAACACAGGTACAATTTAGCGAAGCGACATCATTAACTCGCTCAGGTCAACACATGATGCTCATCACCACCAAAGACCGCCCCACACTATTGGCAAAATTAGGTAATGTATTTAGCCAGCTTAATATTGAGGTGCACGGTGCACGCATTACGACACTGGGTGAGCGAGCCGAAGATATATTTTATTTAAGTGATAAACACAAACAAGTGTTAAGCAGTGATAAACTAAATGCCCTAAAAATCGCTGCCATCGATGTTTTGTCATGATACAATAGGTACAACTTGATTAATGATATTTGATTATGAAACCAGCAACACTCAAACCAATACCAATATCTCTTGCCACAAGCATCATCTTGTCTTGTACTGTCAGCCATGCCATGCAATCACAACCACTCAACTTACCAGAATCGGCCATCGCTTGCGAAAGTCAAATCACCCTATCTGATGGCTATCAATTTTTGCACGAAAGCGAAGACTGCCAATACAACGAAAATCTCACTGTCGTCAAAAAAGGCAATCTGTATGGTTATGCCAACGCCCAAGGTAAAATCATCATTGAAGCACAGTTTGATATGGCAGCCAACTTTGATGATGGCTTGGCACTCATCAAAAAAGGTGGTAAATACGGCTACATCAACCCCAAGGGCAAAATCATCATAGAGCCACAATTTTCTAACGCATGGGGCTTTTGGGAAGGTCGTGCCAAGATCAAACAAAACGGCAAATACGGTTTTATTGACAAAAAAGGCAAAATTGTCATTGCCCCTATTTATCTTAATACTGGTGATTGGTTTGAAAATGGCTTGGTGCGTGTGGCGGTTAATGGCAAATGGGGCTTTATCAATAAAGATGGTAAAATTATCGTTGAACCAAGATTTGACACAGCAGAGGATTTTTCCGAAGGATTGGCATCTGTCGGCATTAAAGTTGATGATGGCTATAAATACGGCTACATCAATCCCAAAGGCGAGCTGGTCATTGCCACCATCTATGATACACCTGCCAATTTCATTGATGGCACCGCCTTTGTTATCAAGGACAATCATGCTTACTACATTGATAAATCTGGCAAAGAGGTTAGTTTTTGATACCAAGATACAAAACACTACATTCAAACCGTTGCAATTTGGCAGCTTATTTGTTAGGATACTAAGAATTGGGGATGTTCTGGCTTCGACGCTGGTAATGAAACTCAATAGTGCATGTCAAGAGTGGTAATCTCTTGTAAATACAATACCAATTAAAATAGTCGCAAACGACGAAACTTACGCTCTAGCAGCCTAAGGGCTACTTGGGTCGGCACAGATTGCCTTTGGTCTGGTTGCTCACCCCGAAGCGAACGCACAAAGGATAGTGCCTGTTAGTGTTGCGATGACAGGTGCGAAACTTTTAGCAAATCGTCCAATCCATCCTGACTGTCGGTTCGGTGCGGATTAAAGCCATAGACAGATTCTAAGCATGTAGAACTATGGGCGTAGTGCTGGCGGACGCGGGTTCAACTCCCGCCATCTCCACCATTTACATAAATCAAAGAAAATTAAAGTTAATCAAACTTAGTCAAAAACCCTTGAAAATAATAGTTTTCAGGGGTTTTTTGTTGTATAATCTTAGGCAAACTTAAACACGGTTAATCAAGGTTAATCAAGGTTAATCAAGGTTAATCAAGGTTAATCAAGGTTAATCAAGGTTAATCAAGGTTAATCAAGATAAAAAGTTACATTTTTGTTACATAAAATGTAACACCTAAGACGGTACAACTTATGCTAACAGATACCAAAATCAAAAGCCTTGTAAATCAAGGCTTTTTTGATGGTTTGTTGTGCATCATAGTCAATCAACAAATATTAAAACAATCGCCAAAATTTTTAAGACAAATCCAAAAAAATGCGTTATAATACTTCAGACTGGAGACGTGGCTGAGTGGTCGAAAGCGCACGCCTGGAAAGTGTGTATACGTTAATAGCGTATCGAGGGTTCGAATCCCTCCGTCTCCGCCAAACTGGATTTTTAGCAGTAAAATCAATCATTATCACACCGTATCAAACAACATAAAAAACCCCATTCAAACCCTTGTAGCATAAGACCTACAGGGGTTTTTAATGCCTTGTCATTGTCTCAAAGCGTATCAAAAAACATCAATGGTTTGCTTGCAAGCTCAAGTTTTTAACAGTAAAATTGACAGTAAATAAATTTACCGTTAGGGCTTTTTTTGGCATAGCAAGAACCACTATGCCGCCCAAATCATCAAAACCACCAGCCCAAAATCTACAGCCGTGAATTGGTTGATATGATTTTTAAGATGTCGTATTGTCAGATTATCAATATGATTGATAAGGGCATTGCCAAATACCAAACCGCCAGAAGTGTGAGTAAAATCTAGGTAATTTAGCAAACAGGTCGTCTTTGAGCAGATTAATGACCGTATCGTCAAATTGCGCTATGTTATTTATGATAGCCTATGTTTGTATTGTTGAGATTTTTATGGTATCGATACTTGCATTGGATAATATTTATTGATACTATGGCGTGATGCCAGACAAGCCAATATCTTAAAAAACATCAAAATACCACAAGCCATTTTAGACCACACCCAAACCCAAATACCAACAAAATGGAGGGGGTAGGTGTAAAAAAAACGAGTTGATGGTACAAACATCGCACCAACGGAGCTAAAACAATGACCAACACCATGACAATTAATGACCACGAAGCCATCATCACTTTTGACAGTGAGATTGGTTTATTTTATGGGGAGTTCATCGGACTAAACGGCAGTGCAGGCTTTTATGGTGATAGCACAGACGACTTATACGAGCAAGGGGCGTTGTCATTACACAGGTTCTTGGAAGTATGTAGTGAACAAGGCATCAACCCCTATCAATCATAATCACATTAGAGCAATCGCACGCCCGCCAAAAAAACCATACAAAAAACCCTGCTTGCACTGGCAGTCTTTAGTTATACAGTATCAATAAGAAACTGGTGAGTTTGACTCAGCCATCAAATTGACAGCAAAGCGTTAGACAGCTCAAAAACCCACTTAAATGCTCCAAATAGGTTTGTATGTATAGTCATTATTACCGCATGGGCTGTAGGGCAGGGTCTGATCTCCCATATAATTCTAATTTGGTACAACAAATCTCACCAAACAGTGATTTGTACGGCTTTAAAACATCAATGACGCCACCTATAGCTCACCGATGATTTAAGTGCCAATCCACCATACTCTCCACCATATCCAAAAATTTCTCTCGCTCCAGCTCATCTAATCTGGACAAAATATCATGCATGCGTTCAAGTTGATCTATCAGCCGTGGACTACTACCAATCAAAAAGTCCGTCGTCTTACAATCCAAAATCTCTGCAAGCTGTATCAATCGTGGTATGCTGGGCATGATGCCACCCCGCTCCATTCTGGACATGGCATCATTGCTGATATTCATCTTTTCAGCAAGCCCAGCCTGAGTAAGCTGCTTTTGTTTACGATATTTAGCAATCATTTGTCCGATACGTTCTGCAATTTTTTGATTATCATCACTCATGGCCGTCATCTTATTGGCATAATTTTACGCAATATTAGACATTTACCACTTGATGTACAGGGAGTTTTAGTTATATACTAAGAGTTTAATTCTTATATATGGCTATTTGGGTTAATTTTGTAAGCATATCGTAAATTTTTACCAAAGAAAACAGCCAACAGACAGTGTTGCGACATACTATGACGGAGCTTTTAGACAAATGCCTATATTTTTGGTGAGGATTTTGTTATTTTATTAACAACTTAACAAACTTAGTGAAACAAAATGAGTATAACCAACGAAAATCACATCAAAAGACAATGGCAGATTATCCAGTTTTTAATCGGGCAAGGCAACTATACATCTAGCGATGATGTATTGAGGCATTTGCAAAATTTGGGCTTTGATGTTAAAGAACGCACTGTGCAAAGAGACCTAAATGCTTTGGCAAACATCTTTCCGCTTGAATGCCGAAAAGATGACAAGCCGTACAGCTGGCGGTGGCAACGAGTAGCGGGTAGTAAAAAGAATAAAATGAGCTATGAGCAGGCGTTGATTTTTATGTTGATGGATAACGAATTAAGAGATATGCTGCCTGATGATTTGCTACAGCGATTGCAACCACTATTTGTCAAAGCAAAAATGGTGATGGCAGGGGTAGATTATCAAAAACGTGAAATGTCCGCACCTGACCGTAAAACCACCTTACCTGGCTCTCATCTCTATAATCGCAGAAAAAATGCAATTCCACCAGGGCCGCCCAAAAAGTTTTTTGCGATTGCAGGTAAGTTAAATGGTTTGTTTAGAAAAGATAAACTTGGTGTCATGCTGGGTTTTTATGATGATGGTGTGGATAAGGACAGTTTGCTTGCTTTAAAAAGTGAATTGGAAAAATTTGGACTGTCAGAATTTGTTGTAGAAGTGGAAAAATTTATTCAGTTGAATAGATTGTGATTTTGTATTAACTTTTTGGAGTAAGATTGTGTCTCAAATCAGGAATTTGGATATAGAAAATCCCAAAACTGTTTATAGTTTTGTAAAAAATATGGTTGATGTTATTGTCCAAGATTTAGGTAAGGTTCAAGGCAATACAAAAATGGATAAAGAAAGCTATCAAAAATCTGCTGAGATTTTGCAAAAAGTTCAAAGCGAGATTGACGGGTCTGTCATTCAGCTAGAAAATAATGCTGAGTGGGATACATTTTCTATTGCTTTTTTTGGGGAAACCAAAGCAGGTAAATCAACTTTAATTGAAACTCTGCGTATTTTAATGAAAGAGAAAACCAAGCTGGAACAGCAAGAACAATTTAATAATTTAGCCAATCAACTCGGTTTATCTGAAGATAAATATTTAGATGCAAAAGAAGAATTAAATAGCATTCAAGAATTACTTTATAGATTAAATGATAAAAAATCAGAAATCCATGCTACATTTAATGAAAATATTTCAAAAATTCAGCATAAAAAAAACGATATCGAAAAACAATTTCGGCAACAACTCATTAATTTTGGTAGAAAGCCAAAGATTAAACAAAAAAAGCATCACAAACCAAAAAATGACATTGCAGAATGGCAAGAGAGTTTAAGATTTTTTGAAAAGCTTTTTTATATAATGATCGAGTTTTTAAGAAAAACTGATGCTGAGAAAGAGTTTATTTTATCAACCTATCGTCTGAATAAGTTGACAAAGAAAGATGAGTCAACCGAAAAAATTAGCGAATTAATGAATCAGGAACTTAGCCATATACAACCAAAAATCAACCAACTGCAACAAGAAAAATCAAATAAACTAAACCAAATTGAAGGTGAAATCTCTAATGCAAACGACGTATCGGCTAAATTAACAAACTGGCTAAATAGCTTTGAATTCCAAACCAAGCAATTAGAGCCTTATGCTGATGGTGGTATTATTGGTGATGGTACGTCCGACTTTACAAAAAATATAACAGCTTATTTATTTAATATTAGCAATCAAAACATTAGCATTTTTGATGTGCCAGGTATCGAAGGCAACGAAAAAATTGTTACTCAAGAAATTAATAAAGCTGTGCAAAAGGCTCATGCCGTGATATATGTTATTAATAAAAATGGTAAACCAAATGAAGGAACTTTAGAAAAAATAAAAAGTTACTTAACCAGTCAAACGGAAGTTTGGGCAATTTATAATAAGTCTATAAGAAATCCTAAGGCCTTAAAAGAGAACCTGATTTCTAACGATAATGAAAAAAATGCCCTTGATGAATTTGAGACTACATTAAAGCAAAGCCTAGGTCAAAACTATAAAGGGTTGCTATCAATAGCAGGGTTACCCGCATTTTTATCACAGGCAAAATGCCTGGTTCCTCTATCACAACATTTTAATTACCAAAAAAAATTTTTGGAAAACACCGATTCTGATGGTTTATATTCAGCATCAAAACTTGATAACTTAGAAAAATTGCTAACTGAAAAAATTATTTATAATGCTCAGGGTAAAATTAAAAAGAGTAATTTTAATAAAGTGAAAGTTGTCTTAGACAAAACAGCAGAACAACTAAAACTTGCGTTAGAGACCTCAAAATTATTTGAACAAGATATCACAAAAAAAGTACGATTAGCCAATAAAAATATTGATAGTCATTTTCAAACAGTTGAAATGCAATTAACGGCTAAGCAAAATACTGAAATTAATAACTTTAGAAATTGTGTCCGTAAAGAGATATATGCATACATCGATTCAGATGTCAGCAATGATAGCTTTAAATCTGAATTTAATGATATTTTAAAATTTCAATCAAATGATTTTGAAGTGGCATTAAAAGACTCGTTTGGGCAAGTTTTTGATGAACTTCGTGAAAATATTGAAAAGACACAAAATGAATTGATGCATAATATACAAAAATTAAGCTCAGATTATCAAAATTTTTTTGATATGAATAATAGCCTTGACTTTGATTTAGATTTTAATATTTCAAATGGCATTAACAAAATGGGACTGATAAGTGTTGCTATTGGTATTGGTATGGCAATATGGTGGAATCCCGTCGGTTGGGTAGCGATTTCAGCAACAGCACTCGGCTTGATTTTTAGTTTTGTTAAATCTGTGTGGGGATTTTTCTCTAGTGATTACAAAAAATCCCAGCAAAAGAAAAATGTTGATAGCAATCTACCAAAAGTCACTAAGCAAATGGAAAAAGGAGTTAGTAAGAATATTCAACAAATAACTCAAAATTTGATACAGGAAAACCAACAAATAAAGCAACAATTTGATAGTATTGTTGCTAATATTAAATCAGTCAATAAAAATTTAGAATCATCAATTCTTTCACTAACCAGACTATCTGCCAAACTAGATATTAACTAATCGGAGTGCTATCATGAATGACACTATTCAACTATATCATCAAAGACAACAAGCTTTGGGTAAATTAACAGAGAAACTAGCGAACTTTATTCAAAAAGGTCAGCAATTTGGTTTACAACCACCCAACAGTCTTAAAGAAAAAATTAAGGCTTCGGTTGATTTGAAACAAAATGAAAAACTAAAGATTGCCTTGATTGGTGGATTTTCTGAAGGTAAAACATCGATTGCTGCCGCTTGGCTTGGCAAAATTGATAAATCAACAATGAAAATTAGCGCCTCAGAATCATCAAACGAAGTAACGATTTATGAGATTGACGATGATTGTGTACTAATTGACACACCTGGCTTGTACGGCTACAAAGAGCAAAAAAGTTCTGATAATGAAGTTGAAAGATATAAGGACATTACCAAAAAGTATGTCAGTGAAGCACATATTGTGTTATATGTAATGAATTCAAGTAATCCAATTAAAGAAAGCCATAAGGAAGACTTAATTTGGCTATTTAGAGAATTGAATTTATTATCAAGAACTGTGTTCGTGTTAAGTCGTTTTGATGAAGTGGCTGATGTTGAAGATGAGACAGACTATCAAAACAGTTTAAAAATAAAAAGAGATGATGTTACTAAGCGTTTAAACGATTTTTTAAATTTATCTATTGAAGAAAAAAATGCGTTACATATTGTTGCGGTATCCGCTAATCCTTTTGATGAAGGTGTGGAGTATTGGCTTGAGAATCTAGAAGAATTTCGCCAATTATCACATATTGATACTTTGCAACAAGCCACTAAGGATATTGTTGTACAAAACGGTGGGCTCGATAATGTCGTAGTACAGACTCAAAAGTCAATTATTAACGATATTTTATTGCAAGAAGTGCCAAAGATTGAAGAAAAAAATCATGAGTTGGTAAAAATAGGTAATGAGTTAAATGATTTATACGATTTAAAGTATAATAAACTTCAGCTTTTAAGCAAAAAAATTCAGCAAGCACGTGTGAATATTAAAAGTAGCTTAAGAAATTTATTTGATGATATTTTCATACAAGCCGATGGCGTTAGTATAGAAACAGCACAAAATTTTTATAATCTAAATTTTGGCAAAGATGGCTGTTTAGTGCAAAGTGCTATCAATCAAGTTTTGCTGAATGAAACAGCGAGTATTACCAATGAACTGAACGATCAGGTAATTAAATTCAACGCTGATATTGATAATATTGACAGTGCTGTGAATAAAATGGCAAAGCAAGGACTAAACCACCTTGTAAAAAATGTAAAAATAAATAATGCTCACGTTTTGGCAGTCAGAGATGGTATTCGCTCTATGGCTAGTATGGCAGGTCTTGATTTTTCCAAGGCATTAAAATTTAAGCCTTATGGAGCAGTTAAGTTTGCAAAAAACCTAAATGGTGCCATTGCAATTTTAGGCGTTGCAATGGAATTTTATGATTCGTATAAAAAACAAAAAGCAGAAGAAGCATTTCAGCTTGCAATGGAGGCCCTAAGAGATGATTTGCAGTCACAACAAAAAGATTTATTGGCTTTTATTGATAGCAATAAATTTATTCCGATGTTTTTTGATGGATTTTTTGATTTGGATAAGGCGGTGAATAGCTTAAAGCAAGAGCAGGACAATATTGTGAATCAACAAGCCAATTTCAATCAGTGGAAACAAGAAGGTGAGATTATTGAAGGTGAGTTCCGTGAGCTATGAAAATATCTACACCCAATTTACCAATGACAAACCCAACCGTCCCGACAACCTAAACCTACGCCTGCATCGTGCTCTAAGCTGGCTACAAAAAGCAGAAAACAGCCAAGATGATTTGGACATACAGTTCATCAGTCTTTGGGTCAGCTTTAATGCTATTTATGCCAGAGAACTTGGCACACATAGCTCTGATAGGTATAATTTTGTAGAATTTTTGCGTCATGTCTGCCAGTTGGATAAAGATAAAAATATTTATCAGCTCATCTGGCAAAAATTCTCTCAAAGTATTCGTACCATGCTAAACAATCGGTATGTCTTTCAGCCATTTTGGGATCATCATAATGGCAAAATTAGTCAGGCGGCATGGCAGGAAGATTTTACAAAATCCAACAAAAAAGCCTATCAAGCCTTGTCTAATAAAGATACTGATGCAATGATGATTGTGATTTTTGATAGGCTTTACACCCTAAGAAATCAAATCGTTCATGGTGGTGCGACCTATGACAGCAGTATTAATCGCAAACAGCTCCAAGATGCCTGCCAAATTCTAAAGAGCATCATTCCAATCGTCATACAGATCATTCTGGACAATCCACACAGAAATTGGGGCAAACCATTTTACCCTGTGGTTATTGATTAGCCACTTGATAAACCAATCCCCTTTTGGTAATTTTCACCAAAGGGGGGGGTTTATGATTGATACAATCAATTTCTATCAGGCAAATACTTTGTCCGCCGTCGCTTTAAACCGTGCAATTGTTCCATCAACATCGGTCAGCTTATCAAGCCCAAATAGCCCAATGCGAAAACTCTGATAACCTTCAGGCTCACCCACTTGTAGTGGCGTACCTGCAGCAATCTGCAATCCCTGCTCAGCAAATGCCACACCCTTATGCACCGCCTCGTTTGGTGCATGGCACACAACCACGCCACTTGCTTGATAGTCTGGGTGAGCAACACTGCTGATGCCTTTATCATTTAGTACCTTTAAAATACCCTGACCCAGCTTGATTTGGGCGGATTTTAGGACATCATAACCAACCACCCTTGCTTCAAAAAGAGCATCTCTTAGCTGTCTTAGCCCATCAGTAGGCATGGTTGCATGATAGGCATGACCGCCCTTTTCATAGGCCATCATGATATTTAGCCATGCTTTTAAATCCAGAGCAAAACTGCTTGGCACACTTGCCAAAACCATTTCACAAGCCGTTTCATTCATCATCACAAGACCAGCACATGGTGTGCTAGACAGACCCTTTTGGGGTGCACTAATCAGCACATCAACCCCAAGTGCCTGCATGTCCAGCCACATACAACCTGAGGCAATACAATCAATCACTAAGACACCACCCACTTCATGTATCGCCTTGCCTAATGCCTTGATATAATCATCTGTCAGCATCATGCCAGATGCAGTCTCAACATGTGGAGCAAATACCGCTTGTGGCCTGTGCTTACCAATAAATGCCACCACCTCATCAATATCAGCAGGAGCAAATACCGCTTGTTCGGCCTTGTCATGGCTGGCACAAAACGCCTTGCTTGACTTTGCCACGCCCGCTACCTCCAAAATCTGCGTCCAGCGATAACTAAACCAGCCATTGCGGATAATCACAACATCTTTATCCTTAGCAAAGACCCTCGCCACCGCTTCCATGCCAGAAGTTCCAGAACCAGGCACAATGGCAACCGACTGAGCATTGTATAGTGATTTTAACTCACTTGATAAATCACACATGACAGCTTGAAATGCCTTGGACATATGATTTAAAGCACGGTCCGTATAAACCACAGAGTACTCAAGCAATCCATTTGGGTCAATATCTTTTCTTAAAGCAGGCATCATCTTCTCCTAAAATAATCAAGCCGTCTTGTCAGTCAATTTATCAATCTTATGGACAAAAATCAACCATCAAATCAGGCAAATGCCAAATTTGCACAAAATCTTGATCATTTATTAGATGAATGACCGCTCAATAAAAGATTTAAAAAAATCAATCACGATAGGCGTGGTTTAGCGTGTGCGTTATCATATCAAGCACATCAGGTTCGGCGGTTTGAGCGGTATGGCGAATCAGCTTAGATGGAGCGTGCACAAGTGTCTGTGTGAGAGTGCGCGCCAACTCCGTCATCACTTCGGTGGCATCATCACCATCAGCCAATCGAGCTAAGGCGATGTTCAGTAGGCGTTTTTTGTGATTTTCGGCGGTTTGGCGATAGCTGGCGATCTGCGTGCGTGAAGTCCGCACCTGCATTTGATGCTCAATATCAAGCACAAGCTGACTGACCAAAAGCTCCGCCTCTACTGCTGCTTGCTTTCGCTCTTCTAGGTTGCCTGCGATGACATGTTGCAAATCATCAACTGAATACAAATACACATCATCAAACTCACCCACAGATGGCTCAATGTCTCGTGGCACGGCCAAATCCACCATCAACATAGGCCGATGGCGACGGGTCTTTAAGGCGGATTTTACCATCTGATGCGTGATGAGTGCATTCATGCTGCCGCTACAACTGCTCACCACATCTGCCTGAGGCAAATAATCATCAAGTTGATTGAGTGGCACAAGCTCAATCTGCATGGTGCGATTGGCATTTTTTGCCATATTCGCCAATTCCATCGCTAGATTTTCAGCACGCTCACGACTACGATTGGCAATGATAACACGGCCCACGCCAAGTGATGCCACATTGTGTGCCACCAGACGATTCATCTCACCTGCTGCAACCAGCATGAAAGTCAGTTGATTTGGCTCATCAAAAATTTGTGTAACCAACTTGGCGGTAGCAAAACCCAATGTTACCGCCTGTGCCCCCACCTTGGTATCACGGCGAACCGTGCGTGCAGCAGCAAAGATTTGCTGAGTCAGCCAATCAAAACCCTGCCCCATGCCCCCATACTCACGAGACAAAGCAACCGCTTGACGAATTTGCCCCAAAATCTGTGGTTCGCCCAAAATCATCGAATCAAGTCCTGCTGCTACGCGTAGCCAATGATTTAAAGCTCGGTTGTTTTCATAAATGTATAAAAATGGTGCAATCTCATCAAGGCTCAAGCCTTTAAAATCCGCCAGCCAATGGCGTAACTTTTGTACAGCTTCGCTCATCAAATATGCATCATCATCGTCCTCACCAACCGTATTTGCATCACTGGGCAGTTTGGCATAAATTTCGCTACGGTTACAGGTTGAGACAATGACCACACCGTCTGTCAGTGCTTTTAGCTCATCAATCGCACACGGCAAATCCTGCCCAAACGACAACTTCTCACGAAGCTCGACAGGTGCGGTTTTGTGATTGACTCCGATGACGGCTAATTTCATCTCATTACTTTACTTTTGACTTGATTAAATTGATGGCAGACGGCAATTTTTGCCAAAAAACAATAAAATAACAATAAAACCGCTATTATAACAGCTTTTGGGCAATTTGTGATAAGATTGATGGTAATCACTGATAAAAGCATGGATTTGGCGAAATAAAACCAAAACAAACCACCATGCAATAAACATCATTTCCCCTTGCACTTATTAAAAATCCTCTTATAATAGATGAGTCAAAAAGCCCACTCTTTTGTTGCAATGTCAAGCACCAACCAAATAAAGCCCTAAACCACAATGAAATTACAATTCTGGCAGCATCTTTACCCCACCAAAAAAGACAGTCAACCACCGTCTTTGGGTGCCTTATTTGCCAAAACAAAACGCTCAAAAAGCGTGGTTACTGCCATATTTTGTTGTGCCATACTGCTACCAAACATCACACCTGTATATGCAGGCGTATTTGACCCATTATTAAAGATTTTATTGCCACTTTATAAAAAAAATAATCAAAACGATAAAGATGATGATTTGGCAGAAGAAGAGCCAGTTCAGCTCATTGATGATGGTAAAGATGATGACTATGTACCTGCACACCACAGCCTAACTGACTTGCTGGCTGATGATATCTCAACCAAAGAAGATGTGCCAACGCTGGATACGCCAGACTTATATGCACTGTTGATGGCAGAGTTTGCTGTTGACCGTGGCAATATTGAGCAGGCTTTGGCGATTTATAAAGCCGAATCATTCAAAGCCAATGCCACCGCAGTTTTTGAGCGAGCACTCAGCCTATCTATTGAATATGAGCAACCACAAGAATCTCTTGTCTTTGCAAATACTTGGCAGGCCAAAAATCCTGATCACATTCCTGCATGGTTTTATATAACACATCTGGCATTAAAGGCATATGATTATAATCAAGCAGCAAGAATGCTTACGATGATTTTAAAATACGACCCCAAAGCAGATTTGACACAGATTTTTGGTAGCATTTTTCCCAACGAGCCCACAGACCAACAAGCACTTTTGCACGCTTTGCGGGAGATTGACAGCAAGAACACTTCGGTGGCAGCACTACGCTCAGGTCTGCTGATGCGACTTGGCGAGTATGAATTATCACTGTTTCATATTAACAATGCTTTAAAAGCTGAGCCGAATAATCTGGCTTTCATCAACCTAAAAATTGACATCTTAAACATCGCAAAACGCAAAGATGAGCTGTGGCAATTTTTGCACGCCAAACGCAAAGCCCTACCCCAAGAAACATCGCTGTACTTGTACGAAATTCGTCATTTCATCAGCCAAGGCAACCTACAAGACGCTTGGCGGTTACTATTGACTGCCAATAAAAACACCCAAAACCCTGATGTTACGCTCTTAGCAGGGCTTGTAGGGCTTGACATCGGCAAACACAAACAAGCCATAGAACTGCTCACACCATTGACCAAAAATCCTGACTTTGCCAGTCAGGCACACTATTATCTGGGCATTGGTTATGAGCGATTGGGTGATGCCCTGCACGCACGACAGCATTATGAAAAAGTTAAAAATGACGATAATGTCCTAGAAGCACGCACCAAAGTTGTAGGTTTTTATTTGCTTGACAACAATGTTGAGGCCGCCATGTCTACACTCGTGCGTCTGCGTGATGAATACGAAATTTATGCCACCGACAGCTACATCTTGCAAGCTGAAATCCGTTTACGCCAAGGCGATACTGAGTCTGCCAAGGACATCTTAACCACAGCAAACCGCCAATACCCCAATGATGACCGCTTACTTTTTGCCAGCTATCAATTGCTTGAAAACGAACTTGGCGATGATGAAAAGCAAGACATCATCGCCAAGTTGGTCAAATTAGACCCACACAATCTGGCCTATCAGCTTTCTTTGGCCAAGCTGAATTTACACGCCAATCCAAACGATGAAAACGCCCTTGCTATCGCCAAAGCCATCAGCCAGACTCGTGCTGACGATCCTTTGTATGACAAAGATTTGCAACTAAACGCACTCATTTTACTGAGTGAAAACGCCCTATTAAACAACGACTATCAAGCCATCATCAGCCACCTACAAGCACCTTATGAAGTGTCGCTTGATTTGAATGCAGGGATTTTGCTATTGCGTGCCTATCAGGGCTTGGGCAATGAGGACATGGTTCAAAAAATATTAGCAGAGTTGCAAGCCAAATACGACTTTAACAACCCAAACGATAATAACCCAAACAATCGGCCCAACACCAATATTACCCAACTTTATTGACAAGATGGGCAAATGATCTGCTCACTAATATTACAGGACATTCAAAAAATATTCATGAACAACACCAAAAAACCCCATCGCTTGTTTGCCCCATTGTGTGTGGGCATTTTATTTGTCAGCACAGTATTTTTGGCAGGTTGTCAAACAATTCTGACCCCTTTGCCCCCATCAATTGACCACAACATCAATGCACCAATACAGTTTGATATCAGTGGCAAAATTGGCATCGCCAGCACATCAACTGGCAAAACTCAATCAGGTTCAGCATTTTATTCGTGGAAACAAGCAGGCGAGCGATTTGCGATTGGTTTGGTCGGTGCATTAGGGATTGGCACAACAACCATCAGCTTTGATGGACGCACTGCCACTGTTGATAATGAACTGACAGGCCCAATCACCGCCGATACCCCAGAACAGCTACTACAACAAGCGACAGGTTGGCAAGCACCGATCAGCCAATTGCCACATTGGATAGTTGGGCAAAATGCCCCAAGTGACAGCAGTCAGGACACAGATGGGCAAAATAGACTCATCAAAGCCATCAATGGTGATTGGGCGGCGTATTTTGAATACAAAGATCAGGATAAAACACCGAGTCGTTTACGCATTACCCATACCGACGGTCATCGCATCATCATGACCATCACTCATCACAAATGACCTTATTTGGTCGGCTCATACATGAATAATTTTGACATGCAAACAATTCGCCTAATTTCTCCTGCCAAGATAAACTTATTTTTACACATCACAGGCAAGCGTGCCGATGGCTATCATGATTTACAAAGTGTATTTCGTGCAATCAATTTTGGCGATGAGCTCAGTTTTATGTTATGTGATGGCAACGAGCTATTACAACTTCATGGTGCCAATCATCTGACGGACACTCTTAACGATAATCTTATTGCTAAAGCCGTCTACACACTTGCCAAACATTATCCAAACCATGCCAAATCTGTACGCATTACCCTTAAAAAACATATCCCCACAGGAGCAGGTCTTGGAGGAGGCTCATCAAATTGTGCAAGCACACTCATCGCCATCAACCTACTCTGGCAGCTTAATCTATCCACCCAACAGCTGATTGGCATCGCTGCCACTTTAGGAGCTGATGTACCATTTTTTATCTTTGCCCATACTCATCGCTCAGACGCCATCGCCACAGGTATCGGCGAGAAACTATCAAGCATTGATTTGCCAAAACGCCATTATCTATTACTCATGCCAAACGCACATCTTGCCACTGCACATTTTTTCAAACACCCAAATCTTAAAAAAAATACTCATCTGATTCATGATTTACAGCAACAATATGCAGCATTTGACGCCAAGCTCACCCCACCATTTCACAACTGCTTTGAACACATTGCCAGCACCGACAGCCCGCCTGTCAAAATCGCACTT
Organism: Moraxella sp. Pampa; assembly: GCF_035181385.1. Taxonomy (NCBI): domain Bacteria; kingdom Pseudomonadati; phylum Pseudomonadota; class Gammaproteobacteria; order Moraxellales; family Moraxellaceae; genus Moraxella; species Moraxella sp. Pampa. The sequence continues at coordinate 66,776 of NZ_JAXCJK010000002.1, forward strand.
AACTACTTAGACGCTCTACCCAGCACCTCAACACCACGCATGACAGGCACAGGCAGTGCAGTATTTTTGCCATTAGCTGATGATGATTTGGTGCACGCCGAGCGATGGCGAGATAGTGCACCGTGCCGTGCAGTCATTTGCAGTAGCCTTTATGGTTCATGATCACCAAACAAAAGAAAAATTTAATCAATAAATTTTTTTAGATTTTTTTAAAAAAAATACTTGCATAATATAAATTTTTCGGTATAATTATCCGCCTATATAGGGGCGTCGCCAAGTTGGTAAGGCATCAGGTTTTGATCCTGACATTCGTTGGTTCGAGTCCAGCCGCCTCTGCCATTTTTAAACTTTTTTTAAAAGTTTATCTAGGGGTATCGCCAAGTTGGTAAGGCATCAGGTTTTGATCCTGACATTCGTTGGTTCGAGTCCAGCTACCTCTGCCATATTCAAGCCTAGCTTGAAACAAAAGCCAATTCTTCGGAATTGGCTTTTGTTTTATCCAGCCTTGACCTAATTTTCACACCATATAAAAACCAACAGCCTGCATCAGTTACAAGAAAATCAACCAAAGCGATGCAAATTTTGTATAAAAATGTTAAAATAAACACTAAGATTTTTTCTTTTATTTCTTTTAGCCTTTTTATAGGATTATCATATGTCATACATGGCCATCTTCTCAGGTAGTGCAAATCCACAGCTTGCTCAGATTGTCGCTGACCATCTTCATATCCCTCTAAGTAAAGCCGACATTACCCGCTTTTCTGATGGTGAAATTGCCATCGAAATTAAAGAAAATGTGCGTGGTAAAGATGTATTTATCCTACAGCCTACCTGTGCACCAACCAATGATAATCTCATGGAGATTGTGCTATTGGCTGATGCACTTCGTCGTTCAAGTGCAGGTCGTATCACAGCGGTAATTCCTTATTTTGGCTACGCCCGCCAAGACCGACGCCCTCGTTCGGCTCGTGTGCCCATTTCTGCTAAGGTGGTTGCTGATATGCTGTCAATCTCTGGTATTGACCGTGTGATGGTGGTGGATTTGCACGCAGACCAAATTCAAGGCTTTTTTGATGTGCCTGTGGACAATCTGTACGGCACGCCTGTATTGCTCAGCGATTTAAAACAGCAAAACTACGAAAATCTCATGGTTGTATCGCCTGATGTGGGTGGCGTGGTGCGTGCTCGTGCCATGGCAAAGCTGCTTGGTGATACCGACCTTGCCATCATTGACAAGCGTCGTGCTCGTGCTAACGAATCACAAGTCATGCACATCATCGGTGATGTCAACGCTCGTGATTGCGTCATCATTGATGATATTGTAGATACCGCAGGCACGCTGTGCAAAGCCGCTCAAGCCCTAAAAGACAATGGTGCACGCCGTGTGGTTGGCTATATCACTCACCCTGTCCTATCAGGCAAGGCGATTGACAACATCAGCAATTCAGCATTGGACGAAATTGTTGTTACAGACACCATTCCGCTATCAGATGCTGCCAAAGCCTGCCCAAAAATCCGCCAAGTAAGCATCGCATCGCTACTGGCAGAAAGCCTACGCCGTATTAACAATGAAGAATCCATCAGTGCACTGTTTGACTATGGTGCATAAGGTTTTTATCAATTTTAAAAACCCATCAAGCCGATGGGTTTTTTATTTATACCTTTTATACTACACTACCGGTCTTTACTATTAGTCTTTCAATCACCCATGAATAAAAAAACACCGTCAATGCGGTGTTTTTTTTATGGATCGATATCTTTATTTTAAGATTTTTTCCATTTGTTCAAAACGCTCAACAATGTAGGCTTTTGGTGGTGCTGTCATCAAACTTACCACAACAGTTGCAATGGCACTAAACACAAAGCCTGGCATGATAGAATAGATGGCATCATTGGCAGGCTGGCCATTAATTTCAAAACCGCCATATACCCAGATAATCACCGTCAAAGCACCGACAATCATACCAGCCAACGCCCCATGGCGGTTCATGCGTTTCCACATCAAACTAAACAATACCAAAGGACCAAATGCCGCACCAAAGCCCGCCCAAGCGTGCGATACCAGTTTTAATACCGAACTGTCTTTATCACCTGCAATGATGATGGCAACGATTGACACCACAACGACCGAGATACGACCCACCAAAACTTGGCGTGCCTCCGAAGCCTCTTTATTCAAGAATAACTTATATACATCACGAGTAAGTGAGCTTGACACTACCAAAAGTTGGCTTGAAATGGTACTCATGATCGCCGCCAAAATTGCAGCAAGCAAGAAACCAGAAATCAGTGGGTGAAATAAGATTTGTGAAAATACCAAGAAAATGGTTTCTGGATCATCTAAGGTCATGCCTTGGTTATGAATATATGCCAGACCAGACAGACCCACCATCAACGCACCAATCAAGCTCAAAATCATCCAGCTCATGCCAATGGCACACGCTGTTGGCACATCTTTGTGTGAGCGAAGTGCCATAAAACGCACGATGATGTGTGGCTGACCAAAATAGCCCAAACCCCATGCCGCCAAAGAGATTGCTCCCATGACACTCACACCACTCATGATATTAAGATAGTCAGGATTAACTGATTGTGCTACCACAAACCCCTCAGAAATACCACCGATTTGGGTAAACGCCACAAATGGTACAAGTAACATAGCAACCAACATGATGATGCCTTGCACAAAGTCAGTCAATGACACCGCCAAAAATCCACCAAATAATGTATAGGCCACAACCACGCCTGCCGTTACCCATAGGCCAAGCTCATACGACAAACCCAATGAGTTTTCAAACAGCTTACCACCACCAACTAAGCTTGCTGCCGTATAAACCGTGAAGAACAAAATCACCACCAACGCAGAGCCCAAACGCAATGCGTGTGATGAGTCATCAAAACGATTGGCAAAAAAGTCAGGCAATGTGATTGCATTGTCTGCCAATTCGGTATAGATACGCAAACGAGGTGCAACCAATAGATAATTGGCAAATGCACCAACCATTAAACCGCCTGCAATCCAAAAACTGACAATACCAGAGGCGTACATATAGCCTGGCAAGCCAAGCAACAACCAGCCTGACATATCCGACGCACCTGCCGACAATGCAGCCACCGCAGGGCTTAGATTACGACCGCCAAGCATATAGCCTTCAACATCGTTTTGTTGTCTAAAATAAGCATACACCCCAATAGCAATCATCAATAGAAAATAGATTGCCAGAGAAATCCATACGCCAGAAGCCACATTGCTCATGACATTCTCCTTAAAATTTTTTAACCGTTAAAAGCATTTTTTTGCAAACTTAAAAGCTTAAGCAAAAATTCAGTCTTGTCGCCTTGTTTTTTTGCTGATATGAGCCATATCATTACAAACATCATTCAAGGCGTGTTATTTTTGTAACAAACTTATCTATTATATAACAAAAACCTCCAAAATAGATAAAGAATATGAGACTTGTTCTCAATAATGGTGGATTTTTTAAATATTTTTACCAAAATTAACCATGAAACAACCATCTTTTCTTGGTAATAAGCTCAAATCAGCACAAAAACCTTTGCCAATGATAAAAATTTTTAGTATAATTGATGGCTAATTTTCCAAGCATAAAGCGAAGTTATCCTTCTTTTTTGCCAACTGCCTTGGAAGATGATTAGGCTGGTCGCAAGCCTAAATCTTTCATTCATTTCCCATTTAAGGAATCATCATGAGTTACACTCTAAATGCCGTAGCACGCGCTACCGAACAGCAGGGCAAAGGTGCGAGCCGCCGCCTGCGTAAAGAAAATCTAATTCCTGCCATCATCTATGGTGGTGAAGGTGAGCCAGTTTCTATTTGCGTAAAAACAAATGAATTAGTTAAAGCCATTTCAGAAGACGCATTCTTTTCTAGCATCATCAGCATTGAGCTAGATGGTCAAAAGCACGAAGTGGTCATCAAGGCACTACAACGCCATCCGTCAAAGGGTTTTCCGCTACACGCTGACTTCCAACGCATTGTTCGTGGTCAAGAGATGAACTTTAATGTACCTGTACAGTTTGTTAATGAAGAAGCATCAGCTGGCAAAAAAGCTGGTGGCGTACTTACTCAGCTGATGAACGACATTCAAGTAACTTGCCTACCACGTAACCTACCTGAATTCATTGAAGTTGATGTGGCTGCACTAGAAGTGGGCGACAACATTCGCCTAGGCGATGTTGTACTACCAGAAGGCTTGACATTGGTTCTACATGACGACAGCGAACTAGACAACGCCGTTGTTAGCATGCAAGCACCAACTGTAGAAAAAGTTGAAGAAGAGAGCGAAGAAGAAAGCACTGAAGCACAAGCTGTTGAAGCACCTGCTGAAGATGCACAAAGCCAAGAAGAAGAATGATACAACCATCAGAGTAAATCATTCTAATGATTCAAAAGCCAGCAAAATTTTGCTGGCTTTTTTGTTACCAATTTATTTTCATTTTATTAAAAATTAACTATAATAATCGGTAATTTTTTTACTCATAAAGACAAGACATGACCATAAAACTCATCGTTGGACTTGGCAACCCTGGCAACGAATACAAAGACACTCGCCATAATGCAGGATTTTGGTTTATTGATAAAATTGCCGAGCAATTTAACATCAACCTAAGCCATGATAAAAAATACCACGGTCATGTTGGTCGTGGTATGATTTTTGGTCAAGATGTACGCCTATTAAAACCCGATACCTTCATGAATCGCTCTGGGCTTGCTGTCGCTGCCTTGGCAAAATTTTATAACATTTCACCAAATGCAATGCTTATCGCTCATGACGAATTGGATATTGATGCAGGCAGTATCCGCCTAAAAACAGGTGGTGGGCATGGTGGGCATAACGGACTAAGAGATATAGTACCGCACATCGGTGCTGATTTTCATCGCCTACGCATTGGCATTGGCCACCCTGGGCACGCCAGCAAAGTCAGTGGTTGGGTGCTGTCCAAGCCAAGTTGCAATGACTTCATCAGTATTGATAAAGCACTAGATTGTGCCATCGATAATCTGAAGCTTATCATGTCAGGCAATCTTGATAAAGCCCAAAATAACATCAACAGTTTTAAACTTTAACTCACATACAAGCTTGACGCTCCGTGCTATTGTTAGCCATGACACACATCAATCAGGCTGTTGATCACAAATATTTACATACAAAACAGATAGTCAGGCTCTTATTATTTATTTTTTAAAATTGTTGCTTGATTTTCAATATTTGTCATGCTAATCTAAACAAACCAAGAGTTTTGTATCATTTTACTAAATGAGCACTTTTGGTAATATTTGTCTTAAGACCCTTTCTTGCCATGACTGCTTTTTTCAAATTTACAGACACCGCTAGGACTGGTTTACTTGTTAAGGAGAACCGAATTTTTATGCTTAAGATAACCCCCCACACCAAACTTAAATCTACCTCAAAATTTTTATTCATCTCCATTCTGGCAGCTTTGGCAATGCCTGCTCACAGTGTGTGGATCAGCACTCCAAATGTCCGAGATGGTCTACAATTATATGTTGGTGGTAGTGTCAATCCTAGGCTCAGCACCACTTCAGATAAGTTTAACTATACCATGGCAGACCCTGCCATTTATGGTAAAGATGGTACATTAGCAGATGTACTGGCTGACCAAGACCGTAAAGATGCCGATGAGCGTCTCAAAGCAGAAGGTCTTGATGATGCAGGCATTGAGCTGTATGTTACTCAAGCATTGACCAAAAAACTTAAATTAGGCGGCACCACTTATCTGTATTACAACCAAAATTCTAGTACTAACTACGGTGCGCTTTGGGGTGTATCACTCGATTTTGGATCATTTGGAGAATTGGGTCGTGTTACTGTTGGTGATGGCTGGACTCGTTTGCCTGTCAAGCAGACCGATGTTGACAATATTCTCCAAAGCAGAGGTACAAATATCTCAGCTCGCTACACCAAAATACCCAACTTAACACTGGCTGGCTACCATTTATTTAATGCCTCGCCTGATGTCAACAGTCGCTATCAGTTTGGTTTGCATAAAAGTAGCGGTGTCTCAGCGGGATATGAGTTTGATTTTGGGGCAAGAAACAACTTAACGCTGGCGGCAGGCTATACCAAAAGCGAAGGACATAAAGACCCTTATTATGCTGAGGAAATCAGTCAGGGAGAATCTTATCTTGTGGGCATCGGTTTGCAGGACAATAATCTAAAACTTGGCTTAGATTATGGCCAAAGAAACAACAAGTACAATGGCGTTTGGTGGGACAACTTAAATACCAAAGTATATGGTGTTAAAGCAACCTATGAATTTACGCCTCGCCTGAGTGGCACTCTAAGCTACGCTCATAAGACAGACACCAATGGCAAAGCTGTTAGTTTCAAAGATTTGGCCAAACACCAAAATGTAAACGAAGCTCAATTTTTTGAAAAAGTTAAACAAGATCGCTATCTTGCCAAGCTAGAATATCAGCTATATAAAAACATCAGCCTAAATGGTGAGGTGTCAAACACCCAAACCAAGAACTATGTTACAGAGGGTGAATTTAGTAAGCGTGATAGACTTTATACTTCTGTTGGTGCTTCTTTCTCATTTTAATTTTAAAGGACTTTTTATATGAATAATACAGCCACTTTTCGCTTAACCAAACTTGCTTTAACCCTCAGTGTCATTGGTCTTGGCATGAGCAGCCATGCTGTGTATAATTTGTACACCAAAGACGGTCTAAGCCTTGACATCAACGGTCAGATTGATATGCAAGCCACCAACCAAGATGCCAAGCACCATATCCTAAACGATGGTGATGGTGAAGATTGGCACAGCGATGGCGGAGTATCACCTGTAGAGACTCCAAAAGATGCTACAGACAAACAAACCAGATTGGGACAAAATCAAGGGGTTTCTTATGTGGAATTTCGTGCCTCTCAAAAACTGCCTAATGACTGGCGTACCACTGCCAACATTGGTCTAGGATACAGCGACAGTCGCAATATGTATCTATCAAACTCAAGCTTATCAATTGACAAAAAGGGCATTGGTGCAGTCAGCTTGGGTCGTCAATACCTACACACCAATTATGTCAATCGCACAGGCACTGACACACCACTTGACATATTTAGCACCTCAGCACTTCGCTTAGACTACTATGGCCAAAAAGGACTGCACGCCAGTGCTTATTACAGCTTCTCTGGTGTGAATGATGTACGAAAAGATGATAACTCTGGCATCAAATCAGGCTATGGTGCTTCGCTAAGCTACCGCTACCCAATCAAAGCAGACCACAGTGTTCGTTTTGGTTTGGGTTATAGCCAAAAAGAGGCAAATCCAGCATACACGCCTATTGTTTTAAACTCAGGTGGCAATCGGGTTGATTTTGGGTGGATTAATAACACCCTAAACCAACACCCCGCCCAAACCCAAAGTGTGGCTGGCTCTGTTGAATACCAAGTAGGCAAATTGCTGGTTGCTGCTGATATTGGTCGCAAAAAAGAGACTTTCTCAAAAGATGAAAAAACGCCACTTGACACCAAAACCAGCGACTACTTGGGTGCAAAAGTTGCTTATGACATCAACCCTATTTTCCAAGTCAGTGCAGGTCACGGCATCAAAAAAGCCAGCACGCAGCTTAAAAAAGGTGCCAAACCTTTAAGTACAGACCTTAGAACCCTTGATCCTAATGATCCCAAGCAATATTATTCTTATGTAGATGGTGATGAAACTCATCTGTTTGACAATGCCGATACCAAAGAAAGCTATGTTCAGCTTGACTACCGTGTGCGTCCTAATGTGCGTCTATACACCCGTTATGATATCGAAGAGACCACATTTAAAGTTGCAAGCAAAGACATCAGCCGTCTTAGCGATAAGAATGTTCGTGCTGGACTTGTCTTCACTTTCTAAGACCCATCACATGACCATCAAGAGCATTTTTACAATGTGATTGATGGTCATATTGAGGGACTGACTTATAGGAATAATTGTAAATGAAACCAACTCAATTAAGCACGCTTTTTCTTGCTTTGGCTGCTTGCCTATCTGCAGGTATGGCCCATGCAGAAGATGACAAAAACCAAGTAAAAAAATTAAACTACCCACACACACCCATTCATCAAGAACAGCTGGATCCATTTTTGTATGGCGAATTTGGCATATCAGCCAATACAGCTTCTACAAGAAATGCCGTACACAGCTCCAATCCTCATGCACCTGATGATGGCATTGACCATTATGCTGCCGCAACTCATGTTGATAAATATCGCTGGTTGGAAGACTACGATAATATTGATGCTCGTATTGCTAAAGAGAGCAGTAAAGACAGAGAACGCAACCTCATTGGCACCATTCAAGAAGACGACAAGCCTCTTACCCAAGCAGTTGTCGAGTACTTGCAAACCGTTCCAACACCAACCTCAAGCCGTGTCAATGACTGGGTTAATGCCCAAAATGCCGTCACTGAAAGCTACATTCAACAGTTACCTGTTTATGAACAGCTCAAAAAAAATGTCGACGCTCTAAAAAATGTCGAACACACCGTTGAGAGAATCTATCGCAAAGACATTGGTGAGATTCGATCGTATCGCCACAGCGATGGTTATTTTCGCATTGAGCGAATTGCTCCTGATGGTACACGGACCGAGCTTGTCAATGAGGCAAACATCTCTGCTGATGGCGAGAAAGCACCTGATGGCAAAGCAACCATTCGTGGCAGTGTCAAAGCCAGCAAAGACGGTTCTTACATTTCTTTTTTTGTAAGACAAGGCAGTGCTGATGTTGACCCTTGGTTCCTGCACATCATCAACACCAAGACAGGTGAACTTGCTACCCCAATCATCGGTCGCATCAATCGCACAAACCCTGCTGCAGAATGGTTCGATGATGATACCATCTACTATGGAGCGGTTGAAGAGCATCGTTCATTGGTCTTTTACCGTGACATTGGCAAAGAAAAGTTCATCGATCCTGTCGCCATACCTCTTTCGCATGTTGATGGAGCTAGTATCAATAGCATCTCCTTTGAAGGCAAGGACAAACGCTATATCGTCATGGACACTTGGAACAGTGCTGACTCCGTTTATATTAAAGACCGTCAAACAGATTTAAGCTATCGCCTGCACAGCAAGAAATTCTTTGATGAAGTGTTCAAAAATAATCCATCTTTTAATAATAACATCTTAGCAAAACTGGTTCATTTTGATCCAGAGACACGCGATGCCTATATCATCAGCGGTGAGAATAACCGCAAGGGCGAGATCATCAAAATCAATCTTGACAACCTAAATAAGCGTGAGGTATTTTTAACCACACCGCCTGAATACGACATCATGCGTGAGGCCTACTATCACAAAGAAGGCGATGGCTACTTCTTGGTGAGCTATCTAAAAGATGGGGTGAGTCGCCTGATTCTTATAGACATCAAAACAGGAGAAAGTAAAGATCTGACCCCAGCACAAGGTGCAGGATATATTTCCAAGCTTTCAGGCAATGTCGTTGATGACTCTTCAGATGAGGAAGAAGACGCTGAAGCCAAAAAGCATGACCCAGAAGCCTCAGAAAACTATATCAAATTCCGATTTAGCAATCCAACTTTACCATCAACAGACTACAAGTATAGTATTGCCAAAGGAAAGTTCTTGGATATTCGTCGCTTCGACCTGACGCCTTTTGATGACAGCCAGTTTGAAACCAAGTTGGTATTTTACACCGCCAACGACGGCACAAAAATCCCAATGAACATCAGCTACAAAAAGGGCATCAAATTAGACGGCAAAAACCCAACATTACTATATGGTTATGGTGGTTATGGGGTTATCTATGACCAAGTGTTCGGTTTTCCTGCCAATGCCATCTGGCTAGAAAACGGTGGTGTGTGGGCACACGCCTTCATTCGTGGCGGCGGTGAATACGGTGATGCGTGGCAAAATGCTGCCAAACATGATAAACGCTTGGTAGGCTACGATGACTTCGCCTCTGCTGCTGATTATCTAAATAATGCAGGTTATGCCAACCCTGATCATTTGGGCATCATTGGTGGCTCAAATGGTGGTTTGCTGGTTGGTGCAGCGATGGTTCGCCACCCTGGCAAATACCGAGTGGCATTCCCACAAGTTGCTGTACTTGACCAACTTCGTCATGAAAAAGCTGGCATCACCCAATTTTGGATGGAAGAATACGGCACACCTGAGGAAAGTCGCCATGTGTATGATGTTTTGATGAGTTATTCACCTTATCAAAACCTAAAATCAGGCAATTGCTACCCATCTACACTCATTCAGACCTCAAAACGAGACGACCGAGTCGTACCTTCACACTCCTACCGCTTTGCTGCCAAGCTACAAGAGGTTCAAAGTTGTGACAGACCTGCTTTGTTAAGTGCTTCTGAAGATCATGGCCATGGTCCTAACACCTATGCCGAACGCGTAGAGAATGAACTAACAACTGTGGCGTTTGCATTGAATGAAATGGGCATTACCAGTGTGCCAAATCTTGAGCAACGCCCAACTGCTGATGAGATGAAAACTGCTAAATGGCGTGCAGAAGATGCCAAAAAAGAGCAGGAATATTTAAAGCATAGACAATAAGTCAAATAACCTGTACTAAAAAAAATAAAAACCGCTCGTGATGGGCGGTTTTTATTTTTTTAAACCAAAATCATCATTGTTAGCACAACTGCCAGAGCATAGCCCCCATCTGATCATCACCAGCAAACCAAACCTCCATCTATCACCCATATCAAAACCGCAAAATCAGCACCATAAAAAACACACCGCTAAAAAAAATGAGCAAATCACTCTTTTAAAACATCTTAGCAAATATTATCCGATAAATTGATAACCCATTAAAAGCAAGGTATAATAATCCAAACATACCAACTAAAAACAAATGCTAAAAAAAGGGGCGAGCCATGAATCCTTATGCCAATCATCAACCTCTACATTTTAGCGATGTACACTTTGATGAGTCCTTAATTAAAAAATACAACCGACAAGGTCCAAGATACACCTCCTACCCCACCGCACTTGAATTCTTGCCCATCGCTGATGGCGTAGAACAACAAATTTTAGCAAAAAAAGATCCCAAAACACCCATTTCACTGTATTTTCACATTCCATTTTGTCGTCATCTATGTTATTACTGTGGCTGTAATAAAATCATTACCAAAAAAAATAGCGATGCTGGCGATTATTTAGATTATCTCATCAAAGAGGTCAAGCACAAAAAATCCTATTTAAATGGCAATCCAATCGTCAAACAGCTACATCTTGGTGGGGGTACACCGACTTTTTTTAGTGATGATGAATTGGTGGCACTTTGGGAGTTTTTACAAGATGAGTTTGAGTTTGCCCCAGATGGTGATTATTCAGTAGAAATAGACCCACGAGAGCTTGGGGAGCATACACTAACCACACTCAGACAGTTGGGATTTAACCGCCTAAGCTTTGGCGTGCAAGATTTGAATGAAAAAGTACAGATTGCTGTCAATCGTATCCAGCCAGAGTCTTTAATCCGCCAAGTAATGGCAGATGCTCGCAAACTTGGATTTTGCTCAATCAACATTGACTTAATTTACGGCCTGCCACACCAGACAATAAAAAGTATGGCAGATACAGTAGCACGAATCATCGACATCAGCCCTGACCGCCTATCGATTTTTAATTATGCACACCTGCCAGAGCGGTTCGTCGCCCAGCGTCGTATCAAAAACGAAGACTTGCCAAGCCCTGCTGATAAATTGGTCATGTTTGGCAATACCATCAATACACTCAACGATGCAGGCTATCAATACATCGGTATCGATCACTTTGCCCGTCCAGATGATGCCATGGCAATCGCTCAACGAGAAGGAAAACTGCATCGCAACTTTCAAGGTTATGCCACCCTTGGTGAATGTGACTTACTTGCCTTTGGCGTATCCTCCATCAGTCAAATTGGCCAAGATATTCTTCAAAATCACACCGACCTGACTGAATATAAACACATGATTGATGATGGCAAATTGCCCGCTGTCAAGCACATCAAATCTAACGCCAAAGACAAACTTCGCCGTTATGTCATCATGAATCTTTTATGCCATGATCGCCTAGATTTTGCCGATATTAACGCAAAATTTAACATTGATGCAAAAAGTTATTTTAATAATGAGCTGATTCAGCTTGCCGACATGGCAGATGATGAATTGGTTGTCATCAATGAATCAGGTGTTGAAATCTTACCAAAGGGAAGGATTTTAGGACGCAGTGTGGCCATGCTGTTTGATGAATATCTCACACAAAAACACACCAACCGATTCTCAAAGGTCATCTAAAAAAAGCGTTCATGATGAATTTCATGAACGCTTTTTTAGCACAATCCATTTTATTTATTCAAACCCTTACGCCTTAATGAGGCAAAAAGACCTTCATGCTCAAATTTTGGCACCTTTAAAGTCATGGTGTTGGACAAAATATCATGCACCGATAAACCACGACGATTGAACCAGCAAAATACATAATTAAACATCAAGCCAAAAAAAGCACTCAGCAGAATCGCCAAACGAGAACCATTGACCATTGCACCTATCAACGCAAATAAAAATGGCACAGCACACGCACCGATAATACGCTTAAAGCTATCACCCCAAGTCAAAAGTTGACCATCTCTTGTAACGGTTTTTAGTCGCCAAGTCTGCATACCGAGCGTTTGTCCAGACTTTCGCCAAAATATGCCATAAAACCCCACCAAAGTCAGTACAAAGGCAGGGGTCATCACGCCGTTTTGATACCAAACTGGCAAAGATTTTGCATCAGCAGCACTGCCTCCCACCTCAAAAAACATCAGCGTACCAACCACTGATAATACAAGCCCCATTAAAAACAACATCGCCAAAATCAGCATGCCATCATACAACATGGTTAATAAACGAACCACAGGGCCTGAGATAACAATTGGCTCATCTTGAACAGTTTTGATTTTTGGTGATTGAGAAATTTTTTGGTGTTGCTTCATAAACTTGGTCATGATGTATGATGAATTAAAATTTCGTTTTATTTTAGCATGAAACAACAAGAAATTCCCCAAACATTTTAATTAAAGTCTTTGCTACATTTCACCAGATTTTTAGCACAAAAAAATCACCAAAACTATTTTGTTTTGATGACTTTTTGTTATATGGCGCACCCGGAGAGATTCGAACTCCCGACCCCTTAGTTCGTAGCCAAGTGCTCTATCCAACTGAGCTACGGGTGCGTATTGTCAAGATTTAACATCAACTGCTTTCGTCTTGATGGTGTACTATTATACTAAAATAATTCAGTAAGTCAAGTATTTTTTTAATTTATTTTCAGAGTAACTCAAAAAAAATAAATGGCGGTGACGGAGGGATTCGAACCCTCGATACAGTTTCCCGTATGCATCCTTAGCAGGGATGTGGTTTCAGCCACTCACCCACGTCACCGTTTTATTTGACAAAATGCGTGTAAATCACAGCATGTTGTGGGCGGTAATTATAACAAAGTTTTAATATTTTGCAAGCAATTTTTGACAAAAAAGCTAAAATTTTCAAAAAAAGCATATAAACCTATGAAAAAATCCGTAGAATTTGCTATGATATCATCAATCTAGCAAGCTCTATGATAAGGATTTTTATGGCCATACATACCATGCGTCCCACCGTGCTGTGTTTTTCTGGGCTTGATCCATCAGGTGGGGCTGGATTGCAAGCTGACATCGAGTCTATCGGTGCATCAGGTGCACACGCAACGGTGGCGTGCACAGCCATTACAGTACAAAACTCTCAAGCGGTGCTTGGCTTTGAGCCAGTATCAAGCACGCTACTAAAAGCTCAAGCACAGGTCGTACTTGATGATTTGCCCGTCAAAGCCATTAAATCAGGCATGTTAGGCACGGTAGACAATATCGCCATGCTCACCGATTTATTTGTCAGCAACATCATAGATGCAGGCACGCCATTTGTACTAGACCCTGTTTTGGTGGCAAACTCTGGCGGTCATCTTGGCGACAAAGACACGCTAGTCAAAGCATTCGCCCAACTATTACCTCACGCTACGCTCATCACACCAAACACACACGAACTGCGTGCATTAACAGGATTTGACGACCTACACGATTGTGCCAAGGCATTAAATGGTACGGGCGTAAAAGCTGTACTGGTCAAGACTTCACATGATTTTGAAAGTGGTAACATTGAACAATTTTTATATATCAATGAAAAAATTGCTCACACAAGCATCATTGAACGGTTAGATGGCGAATTTCACGGCTCAGGTTGCTCGCTGGCCAGCTACATTGCAGGAAGATTGGCAATAGGGGACGACTTAATTGGTGCGGTCAAAAATGCTGATACATGGATCATCAACACCCTAAAAAATGCCGACAGACCACACCCAGACAATCCAAAAGCACAGCTTATCCCCAATAGATTCATATAATAAAAATAAAAAAGCACAATTGATGATTGTGCTTTTGATGAAATTTAGATGTTAAACCTCTGATTGTGGGCAATAAGCTACTTCTAGCAGATAAATGAATCGCCCCTCTACATCAATGACCGTGATCTGCCAATCATCAATCTGTACCATCTCGCCCTCAAGATGGCCTACCGAACCAAGTGCCTGCATGACCAACCCACCCATCGTATCCACATCTTTGTCATCAAACTGTGAACCAATGGTTTCATTACAGCTACCAATCAGTGTTGATGCTTGAATCAGCCACACACCCTCTTTGGTGGCGTGCGGAACAATATTATTAATATCGCTGTCTTCATCAATATCATCATGCTCATCAACGATATCACCGACAATTTCTTCTAGCAAATCTTCCATTGTCACAATGCCTGATACCGAACCAAACTCATCAAGCACCACCGCCATATGAACTTGTGCCTTTTGCAATAGGCGAAGAAGGGTATCTGAGCGTGCTGATTCGTTGATATACAAAGGCTTTCTGACAATATCTTTTAATATAAACGGCTCATCAATGCCTTTTGCATGCTTGGCAAAAATAGGTATCAAATCCTTAGCAAGCAAAATCCCAATCACTGCATCATTATCATGGCTATCAAATACAGGATAACGGGAGTGCTCTGTATCAAGAAGCAATGCCAAAATGTCAGCGATACTGTCATTGCTATTTACAGCAGCAAGCTGTGGGCGTGGTGTCATGATTTCACGCACTTGGGTTGCTGGCAAATCAAGCACACCTTCAAGCATATCTACTGTATCAGGCTCCAAAAATTGGCGTGAATCCTGCACCAACTTCAACAAATCATCACGAGTTTCAGGGGCAGTGGAGAGCCAACGCTTTAGCCCTCGCCTCCAACTGCCCGATTGACTGTCGTCAGACATTGCAAATCCCTTAGAATTGATAGAAAGTTTTGTTTAATTTAGCGGATTTATCAAGATTATTCAAGCGTTAATTCAAATAATTTTTGTTGATTTCGCAATAAGCATACATCGCTTTTAGACTTTCACCCAGCGAATCACTCTTTCTTCAATATCTTCTTCGTCAAATAAGCTTTCAGACACACAGCGACCACGCACACCAACATCACTCATCGCTTTATCGTGCATTGTCTGCCCTGCAACAAGATAGTGCCAATATGGCAGTTGTCGCCCCAAATGCAGTCTTTTATAGGCACAATGCCTTGGTAGCCACATCATATCTACCACCATGTCAGCGGTCAGACGAATACAGTCAGGAACATATTGTTTACGATTAACATAATCAGAACAATGCCCAGTTGTGCAGTCAAGCAATTGACAGGCCACATCAGTATATGTGGTAAATTTTGGATCATCATCGTCCAAAAATTTTACCAAACAGCACACACCGCAACCATCGCACAGCGCTTCCCATTCATCATCATTAAGCTCGCTTAAAGGATATTTTTCCCAAAATCGCTCTCTGAGTTGGTCGGTTTGGCTGTTATGGTGCATTATCATGACTGGTGAGTGAATAAAAGATTTATATTGTTACAACAAGAATGATTTTTAAAAATTCAAACAAAAGTTAGGCTTTTTTGGGTGCGTTAGCTAAAATCTGCGTAAGCAACTGCCAATAAGTATTCACGCTATCAATATGTACCATCTCTTGTGGCGAGTGGGCATTTTTAATGGTTGGCCCGATAGAGACAATATCCATCTCAGGGTGGCTTTGCTTAATCAATCCACATTCTAGTCCTGCATGAATGACCTTTACCTCTGGCTCATGCCCCAGTATTTTGGCGTACAATTCATTGGTCAAGCGTGTGATTTTTGAATACTCATCAGGATTCCAGCCCACATAACTGCCCACAAATTCAGCACTCGCCCCTGCCAATGTTGCCAAGCTATTGATGGTCTGGCAAACAGCATCTTTGCCAGACTCCACCAAAGAACGAATCAATAAATTGGCATTTAGACCCAGTTCATCAAGGCTTAGCACACCAAAAGACAATGAAGTTTCTACTGTATTATTTGCCATGTCAGAGTTTCGTACCACGCCATTTGGTAGGGCATTCACCAGATGAATGATGCGTGCCGTATCTTTTATGCCTAGTACTTTATTTGCTTTTGCTGTTTTTTTAATCACACAAACAGCTTTTGGCTCTGCCTTTTTGATTTCATCAAACACCACATCAAAAGCCGATTGTAACGCCGTCATCAAGTCGCCTTGTGTCATTTCATCACACGCCAAAGTAATATTTGCTTCTCTAGGAATGGCGTTTCTAAGTGTGCCACCTTTTAGATTTGCAATAGCAAACTTACCATCAAATTTTGGCAAGACCATCGCCAAAATGCGAGACAAAATTTTTATGGCATTGCCTCGATTCTTGTGAATGTCGATACCAGAATGACCACCGCTAAGACCTTTTATGGCAAAAACAAAACTGCTGTCAAAATGATTGTCAATCTGCTTGCAAGGTAGTTGTACATTGGCATCTATACCGCCAGCACAACCAACATAAACCTCACCAATCTCCTCAGTATCAGTGTTGATCATCAGCTTTGATTTAAGCTCTCCTGCTTGCAATCCAAACACACCCACCATGCCTGTCTCTTCGGTCATGGTAAGCAGTACCTCAATGGCAGGGTGAGCCAAATCATCACTTTGCAACACCGCAAGACAGCTGGCCATGCCAATGCCATTATCCGCTCCCAAAGTCGTACCAGTCGCCATAAGCCAATTTGGATTTTCAGGGTTTGTTCGCAAAATAATAGAATCTTGTGTAAAGTCATGCAGTGTATCAGCATTCGCCTGTGGCACCATGTCAAGATGTGCTTGTAGGGCAATTGACTCACGGTCTTCCATGCCACAAGTGGCAGGTTTGGTGATGATGACATTGCCCACGCCATCACGGCGAGCGGACAGCCCACAAGATATGGCCCAATCCATGATATGATTGGCAAGTGCCTCTTCATGATGGCTTGGGTGCGGAATGGCACAAATTCTAGCAAACCATTGCCAAAGCAGGCTTGGTTTTAGATGTGCTACGACAGATGCATTGCTCTGATAAGCCGTCATATTTAGCATATTCTCACCTTCCTTTTGGTTTTAGATGCACCCATTTTATCACATTTAAGCATAAATCTCATGCTTGCCCTCATCTCATCGTAACAAATTCTTCTGAACCTGTTGGGTGAATGGCAACTGTATCATCAAAATCACGCTTAACCGCCCCCATCTTAATGGCGACAGCAAAGCCTTGAATCATCTCGTCCACACCCAAGCCCACGCCATGTAGGCCCACCACTTTTTCATCATCTCCCACGCACACCAATTTCATGCGACATGGCTCACGATGGGCAGTGATGGCAGAATACATTGGCGTAAAGTTTGATTGATAGACCTTTACTTTATCTACACCAAACTGAGCCACCGCCTCACTCTCGGTCATGCCGACTGTGCCAATTGGTGGGTGGCTAAATACAACTGTAGCAACATTGCTATAATCTAAGCGTTCGTTAGGCTTGTTATTAAAAAGTCGCTCAGAAAGCCTACGCCCTGCAGCAACTGCCACAGGGGTCAATTCAATACCATTTTCAATGATATCGCCCACAGCATAAATACCATTGACATTGGTATTTTGAAATTCATCAGTGATGATTTGCCCTTTGACATTCGTCGCCACGCCCAGAGCTTCCAAGTTGATTGTATCAGTAGCAGGAACACGGCCTGTCGCCCAAATTAGGCATTCAACATTCAAATTCTCGCCACCATCTAGATGAACGGTTAAACCCTCGCCTTTTTCAATCTTTGTCGGATTGACGCCCGTATGGAAGGTGATGCCATCTTTTGTCATGATATCAGTTAACACCTCAACGATGTCATCATCAAAACCCTTTAAAATGCCACTACGCACACAAAGGTGCGTCTGCACACCCAGTGCATTCATCACGCCCGCAATCTCAACACCAATATAACCGCCGCCTATAATAGCAACGGATTTGGGCAATTTGGTCAAATCAAAAAACCCATCTGAATCAATGCCAAATTCTGCACCCTCAATGTTAGGGCGGTAAGGACGGCCACCTGTGGCAATTAAGATATGATCGGCTGTGATGACCTCACTGGTACCATCTTCATGGTTGATCTCCACCGATTGAGCATCAACAAATTTAGCGAATCCATTGATTAAAGTAACACCATTTTTTTCAAAAGTATTTTTATAGGACTGATGAATACGGCCAATGTAGGCTTGTCTATTTTTGACAAGCGTGGCAAAATCAAAATCCTGAACATCTAATTTAAAACCATAATCAGGAGCGTAGTGATGGATTGCAGCTGCCATGTTTGCACCATACCACAGCACTTTTTTTGGGACACAACCAACATTAACACAAGTACCGCCGACATGCTTAGCCTCAATAATGGCAACTTTTTTGCCATACATAGCAGCACGATTTGCTGATGCAATACCGCCAGAACCACCGCCGATGGTGATGTAATCAAAATGTCTGGTCATGACTTTTTTCCTTATAAATTTTAATTAAAACTGCCCAAAAAATTAGCTCATTTTATCACAAAATAAAACCACCTCATCAAGAAAGCGGTTTTATTTTGTTAATGATTCGGTTCGTCAAAATAGTACCCGTACTCGAATTGTCTCAGCGACAGCACGCAAGCGAGTCATTGCTTTTTCAGAATCATTATCATCTACATCCATTACTAGATAACCGACATCACCCTTAGTCATGAGTGATTGTGCGACAATATTAATACCAGCATCAGCAAATGAGGCGTTAATTTGCGACAAAACACCAGGGACATTCTTATGAATGTGTAGCAGACGGTGCGTACCTACAATAAATGGGATTGAAACATTCGGAAAATTGACTGCACTGGTCGTATCACCTTGGTCAGAATACTTAACAAACTTCTCAGCGACTTCCAGGCCAATATTTGCTTGTGCTTCTTGAGTTGAGCCCCCTACATGTGGCGTCAAAATGACATTATCGAAAGCACGAAGCGCAGAGACAAATTCTTCATTGGCAGATTTAGGCTCTTTTGGAAACACATCAATTGCCGCACCCAAAATTTTGCCACTTTCTAGAGCCTTTGCCAATGCATCAATGTCCACACAGCCACCACGAGCTGCATTAATAAAGAATGCACCATCTTTCATTTTAGCAAATTCAGCCTTGGTCATCATGTTACGCGTACTTGGTAAATCAGGCACATGTAGTGTTACCACATCAGCGTTGGCAAGCAACTCATCTAAACTGGCAACTTGAGTGGCATTACCCAAGGGCAATTTGGTCATCGCATCATGATAAATCACTTTCATGCCCAAACCCTCAGCAAGCACTGACAATTGAGAGCCAATAGAACCATAGCCTACAATGCCCATCGTCTTACCACGCACCTCAAAGCTATCTTTGGCAGATTTATTCCAACCACCACGATGCACAACCGCATTCTTCTCAGGTATGCCACGCATCAGCATGATTGTCTCAGCCAGCACCAGCTCCGCCACCGAGCGAGTATTGGAATAAGGAGCATTAAACACAGGAATGCCCAATTCCAAAGCAGCATCTAAGTCTACTTGGTTGGTACCAATACAAAAACAGCCAATTGCGATCAACTTCTCGGCAGATTCTAACACCTTGCGAGTTAATTGTGTGCGTGAGCGAATACCAACAAAGTGTGCGTCCTTGATTTTTTCAATCAGCTCAGCCTCATCAAGTGCAGATTTGATGTATTCAATATTATGATAGCCTGCATCATTTAGTACTTTTAAGGCGTTATCATGCACGCCTTCAAGAAGTAAAAAGCGAATTTTGTCTTTTTGGAGCGATAAAGTCATAAAAAATTTCTCACATATTAAAAACAAGGCGGAATATAGTTATACACTGATTATATCAATTTTGCAACCAATTGCCTTTAAAAAGCAATACAAAAATCTCTCAAACCAATCAAAAAGCCTTTGTAAATAGCAAGTAATCATCAGCTTTTTCAATAAATTCATTTAAAGTCAGTATCATGCTTGGCACTAAAATCGGTATCATCATACCATAAAATACCATAAAAAAAGCTCACCATCAGTGAGCTTTTTTTATATTTTTAGCTGTCTTGACCCAGCTCATCAGCAAAGGCCTTGGCAAAGCTGTCCTCTGTCGATAAAGCATCGCTTGGTGCTAAAATATCATCAAGCGTGATATCGTCATTGGTTGTTGTATTTTCCAAGGCAAGCTCTGCTTTACGCTTGCGGTTTTGGTGATAAGCAAGTCCAGTACCTGCTGGAATCAAGCGACCCACAACAACATTTTCTTTTAGACCTGTTAAGTCATCAACCTTGCCCATTGTCGCAGCCGCAGTAAGCACTCGGGTGGTCTCTTGGAATGATGCTGCCGAAATGAAGGATTCGGTTGCAAGCGATGCCTTGGTGATGCCAAGTAGCTGACGCTCAAACTGTACTGGGAACTTATTGTTTGCAATCAGCTCTTCATTCAGTGCACGAATCTTCGTATATTCAGCCTGATCACCTTTGAAGTAGCTAGAATCGCCACCATCGGTGATTTCAACTTTACGCAGCATTTGACGCACAATGACTTCAATGTGCTTATCATTGATCTTAACACCTTGTAGACGATAAACTTCTTGCACTTCATTAACGATGTAATTGGCAAGTGCTGTTTCGCCTTTTAAGCGTAAGATATCATGCGGATTTTGTGGGCCATCAGACACCACCTCACCACGCTCAACAGTTTCACCTTCAAACACATTGATCTGACGCCATTTTGGAATCAATTCTTCATGAACATTACCATCTTCATCAGTGATGATAAAGCGGTTTTTGCCTTTGGTTTCTTTGCCAAAAGAAACCACACCGCTCATTTCTGCCATAATAGCGTGATCTTTTGGACGGCGTGCTTCAAATAGGTCAGCAACGCGTGGCAGACCACCCGTAATATCTTTTGTGCCTGAGGTAGCTTGTGGCACACGACCTAACACCGAACCTGCAGTAACTTGCTCGCCTTCTGACACACGAATGACCGTCTCAGCAGGTAGGAAATAAATCACTTCCTTGCCATCAGCAGTATCCAAAATGATTGCAGGACGCAAATCTTTTGCGATACTTGGGCGGTCTTTACTTGCCAAAATTTCAAATGAACTCATACCTGTGGTTTCGTCCACTTTTACGGTTGCTGTCATGCCATCTGTGATATCGCTAAATCGTGCCACCCCTGCAAACTCTGTGATGATTGGGTGAGTATGCGGATCCCACTTGGCAATCACATCGCCTGCCAATACCTCAGCACCATCACGGAGCAATACATTAGAACCATAAGGCACTTTATAGCGTTCACGCTCACGACCTTGTGTGTCTGCAACGCCAATTTCTGCCGAACGAGACACCACCACCAAATGACCATCAGCATGTTCTACAGTTTTCATGTTGTGGAAACGAACAGTACCGTTGCTACCTACAGAAACACTGTTATCAACAGCTGCTGCACTTGCTGCACCGCCCACATGGAAGGTACGCATCGTAAGCTGTGTGCCTGGCTCACCAATTGATTGAGCCGCCATCACGCCCACAGATTCACCAATATTTACCAGATGACCTCGTGCCAAATCACGGCCATAGCACTTAGCACACACACCATGACCTGACTCACAGGTAATCACCGAACGCACATAAACCTCATCAATTGCGTTGGCATCTAGTTTTTCAACCATACGCTCATCTATCAGCGTACCAGCAGGGGCAATAACCTCGCCATCAGCGGTTAATACATCTTTTGCAGTAACACGACCAAGCACACGATCGCCCAATCGTTCAACAATTTCGCCACCATCAATCACAGGCGTCATACGCTGACCAGACTCTGTACCACAGTCATCAATGGTAATGACCAAATCTTGTGCCACATCAACCAAGCGACGAGTCAAATAACCAGAGTTTGCGGTTTTTAAGGCGGTATCAGCAAGACCTTTACGAGCACCGTGTGTCGAGATAAAGTATTGCAATACTGTCAAGCCTTCACGGAAGTTTGCCTTAATTGGTGTTTCAATAATAGAACCGTCTGGCTTTGCCATAAGTCCACGCATACCAGCAAGCTGTCGAATCTGGGTGGCACTACCACGAGCACCAGAATCTGCCATCATATAAATTGAGTTGAATGATTTTTCACGCTCAGTCTCACCATCGCTATTAACAACCTCATCGGTTGATAAATTATCCATCATCGCGTTGGCAATCTTATCTGATGTACGAGACCAAATATCAACAACCTTGTTATAGCGTTCACCTGCAGTTACAAAACCTTGCTCAAATTGTTGCTCAATTTCTCGCACTTCTGCATCAGCTGCTTCCATAATTTCTTTTTTGGCAGGTGGAATGACCATATCCTCCATACCAATTGAAATACCAGACAAGGTCGCCTGAGCAAAACCCAAGTACATCAAATGATCGGCAAATAGTACAGATTCTTTTACGCCCAATTTACGGTAGCACGAGTTCAGCAACTTAGAGATGTTTTTCTTGGTCATCTCCTGATTACATTCACTAAACGCCATGCCTTCTGGCATAATATTCCAAATAAGCAAACGCCCAGCTACAGTATCTTTAACTTCGGTTTTGGTGGTTTTTTCGCCTGTTTTTTCATCAATGATGGTTTCTGTAACACGCACCTTAATCTTAGCATTTACAGACAAATCATCAGAGCCAATCGCACGCAAGGTCTCATTAACGGTGCTAAACACCATATTTTCGCCTTTGGCATTCACATGGCTACGACTGATATAATACAGACCCAAAACAACATCTTGTGATGGCACAATGATTGGCTCGCCATTTGCTGGCGATAAGATGTTGTTAGTAGACATCATCAAGGCACGAGCTTCTAGCTGAGCTTCAAGTGTCAGTGGCACATGCACCGCCATTTGGTCACCGTCAAAGTCGGCGTTAAATGCCGCACAAACAAGTGGGTGCAACTGAATCGCCTTACCTTCAATCAACACAGGTTCAAATGCTTGCAAACCCAAACGGTGAAGAGTTGGTGCACGGTTGAGCAGTACTGGATGTTCACGAATGACGCTTGCCAACATATCCCAAACGGCTGGTTCTTCACGCTCTACCATTTTTTTGGCAGATTTAATGGTTTGAGCAATGTTGTTTTGCAACAACTTAGCATAAGTAAATGGCTTGAACAGTTCTAGTGCCATTTTTTTAGGCAAACCACACTGATGTAGACGAAGCGTAGGACCTACCACAATCACCGAACGACCCGAATAATCCACACGCTTACCTAGCAGGTTCTGACGGAAACGACCTTGTTTACCTTTGATCATGTCAGCAAGTGATTTTAGTGGGCGTTTGTTAGAGCCAGTGATTGCACGCCCACGACGACCATTATCCAATAAAGCGTCCACCGCTTCTTGGAGCATACGCTTTTCATTTCTGACAATAATATCAGGGGCATTTAATTCTAAAAGGCGTTTTAGACGGTTGTTACGGTTAATAACACGACGATATAAATCGTTCAAATCACTTGTGGCAAAACGACCACCTTCAAGCGGCACCAATGGACGCAAATCTGGCGGTAACACTGGTAATACTGTCATTACCATCCATTCAGGCTTATTGCCAGAATCACAAAAAGATTCCAACAACTGCAATCGTTTTGACATTTTTTTCAGTTTAGTTTCTGAACTGGTCTGTGGAATGAGTGCACGCAGTTCGTCAATTTCACCATCAACATCAATATCTTTTAGTAGATCTTGAATGGCCTCTGCACCCATTTTTGCAATAAATTCATCGCCATATTGTTCAAGAGCAGTAAAATATTCTTCATCGTCAAGCAACTGATATTTTTCAAGAGCGGTCATACCAGGGTCGGTAACAATATAGCTTTCAAAATATAGTACTCTTTCGATATCACGCAAGGTAATATCAAGCAGTAGACCAATACGGCTTGGCAATGATTTTAAGAACCAAATATGAGCCACTGGACTGGCCAGCTCAATATGCCCCATGCGGTCGCGACGAACTTTGGCAGTGGTAACCTCAACGCCACATTTTTCACAAATGATGCCTTGAAATTTACGGCGTTTATATTTGCCACACAGACATTCAAAATCTTTGACAGGGCCAAAAATCTTGGCACAAAACAAGCCATCACGCTCAGGCTTAAAGGTACGATAGTTAATCGTTTCTGGTTTTTTAACCTCGCCATGCGACCATGACTTGATGGTATCAGGACTTGCCAAGGAAATTTGAATGCTGTCAAATTCTTTAATGCCGTTATCGGCAGGGCCTTTCATGATGTCTAATAAATCTTTCAAAAGGATTCTCCATTATGTTCGTCAAATCGGTATTCGTTAATTCATTCACCTAGGCAATGACAAGCCTAGATGAATGTGATTTCTCGGGTTTGACTTATTTTTTCTTTTCTTTTAAATCAATATTAATACCCAACGAACGAATTTCTTTGGTCAGTACATTAAATGACTCTGGCATACCTGGGTTCATATATTGCTCACCATCAACGATATTTTTATACATACGAGTACGACCTTCAACATCGTCTGATTTGACGGTAAGCATTTCTTGCAAGGTATAAGTTGCCCCATACGCCTCCAATGCCCAAACCTCCATCTCACCAAAACGCTGACCACCAAACTGGGCTTTACCACCAAGCGGTTGCTGGGTAACAAGGCTGTACGAACCAGTTGAACGGGCGTGCATCTTATCATCAACCAAGTGGTTTAGCTTAAGCATGTACATATAGCCTACAGTTACAGGACGGTCAAACTTCTTACCAGTACGACCATCGTATAGCGTCTGCTGGCCCGATTTATCAAGACCCGCAAGTTCCAACAGCTCTTTAATTTGTGTTTCTTTAGCGCCATCAAAGACTGCCGTACCCATCGGTACACCTTTGCGTAAATTTTCTGACATCGCTAAGATATCTTCATCAGATAGGCTATTTAAATCAACTTGCTCGCCACCAACTTTATTGTAAATCTTATCTAAAAATTCACGCAATTCGCTGACAGCCGCCTGAGCACGCATCATATCATTGATCTTATCTCCAAGACCACGAGCTGCCATGCCCAAGTGAGTTTCTAACACCTGACCGATGTTCATACGCGACGGTACACCCAGCGGATTTAGCACAATGTCCACAGGATTGCCATTTTCATCATAAGGCATATCCTCAACAGGCATAATGCGTGATACCACCCCTTTGTTACCATGGCGACCTGCCATCTTATCACCAGGCTGAATACGACGCTTAACCGCCAAATAAACCTTAACGATTTTTTGTACGCCATGAGCCAAGTCATCACCTTGCGTTAATTTGCGTTTTTTCTCAGCAAATTTGTTATCAATTTCTTTTTGCTTGTCGCTAAGATACTCAGCAATTTGATTAAGACGCTCAGACACATCTTCTTTGGCTGGCTGAATATCAAGCAGACTTTCAAGCGATAAGCTTTCCATATCAGTACCACTTAGTATCGTACCTGCTTTAAAGCCTGCACCACCACTGATGGTTTCACCTTCTAGCAAATGTACAATACGACTGCGAGCTGCTGCCTCAAAGATGACCAACTCTTCTTTTAAGTCTTTGCGATAACTGTCAAGCATGGCTTTTTCAATTGACTTGGCACGGCTGTCTTTTTCCAGCCCATCACGGGTGAAAACCTGCACATCAATGACCGTGCCTTTTGTTGATGAAGGCACACGAAGAGAGGTATCTTTCACATCGGCTGCTTTTTCACCAAAAATCGCACGCAACAGCTTTTCTTCTGGGGTTAGTTGACTTTCACCTTTTGGTGTTACTTTACCCACTAAGATATCGCCTGCATCTACTTCTGCACCGATATAAACAATACCTGCCTCGTCTAGATTGGCAAGTGCTGCCTCACCCACATTAGGAATATCGCCTGTAATCTCCTCAGGTCCTAATTTGGTATCACGAGCCACACAGGTTAGCTCTTGAATATGAATGGTGGTAAAGCGGTCTTCTTGTACCACACGCTCAGAAAGCAAGATAGAGTCTTCAAAATTATAGCCATTCCAAGGCATGAATGCCACACGCATATTTTGACCAAGAGCCAATTCACCCAAATCAGTTGATGGACCATCTGCCAAAATATCACCACGAGCAATGGCATCACCTTGGTTCACAATAATACGCTGATTGATACAGGTATTTTGGTTCGAGCGAGTGTATTTGATCAGATTATAAATATCAATGCCCGCCTCACCTGCGGTCATTTCATCTTCGTTCACACGCACAATCACACGGCTGGCATCTACTTCTTCAATCGTACCACCACGCTTGGCAACCACACACACGCCAGAATCTCGTGCGACATGACGCTCCATGCCAGTACCAACCAATGGCTTATCAGAACGCAAAGTAGGCACAGCTTGGCGTTGCATGTTTGCACCCATCAAAGCACGGTTGGCATCATCATGCTCCAAGAAAGGAATCAAGCTAGCAGCAACAGAGACAACTTGGCGTGGCGATACATCCATGTGTGTTACTTTATCCACGCCCATGCGTACCGATTCACCTTGATGGCGTACCATGACCATTTCTTCAGTCAATTCACCCTTGTCATTCATTGGTGAATCTGCCTGTGCAATTACAGAACCAACCTCTTCAATGGCACTCATATATTCAATATCATCGGTTACTTTGCCATCAATAACCCGACGATACGGCGTTTCTAAAAAACCAAAATTATTGGTTTTGGCAAATACCGCCAATGAGTTAATCAAACCAATGTTTGGACCTTCAGGTGTTTCAATTGGACAGACACGACCATAATGAGTATTATGCACATCTCGCACCTCAAAGCCTGCTCGCTCACGAGTTAGACCGCCAGGACCAAGTGCAGACACACGGCGTTTATGGGTAATCTCAGATAATGGATTGTTTTGATCCATAAACTGCGATAACTGTGATGAACCGAAAAACTCTTTAATTGCCGCTGCAACAGGTTTTGAATTAATCAAATCCTGCGGTGATAAACTGTCTGACTCAGCTGTGGTCAAACGCTCTTTTACTGCACGCTCAACACGAGCCAGACCGATACGAAACTGATTTTCGGTCATCTCGCCCACCGAGCGAATACGGCGGTTACCCAAATGGTCAATGTCATCAACTTCGCCACGACCGTTACGGATTTCTATCAACTCTTTTAGTACATCAACGATATCTTGGTTTGATAATACGCCTTGTTCACGCTGTGCATTGATATCATCGGTTTCAATGAACTCACGCCCCAAACGACGATTAAACTTCATACGGCCAACATTAGATAAGTCGTAACGCTCTTGGCTAAAAAACATTTGTTCAAACAACTTTTCAGCCGTCTCTAGCGTTGGTGGCTCACCTGGACGCATGACTTTGTAAATTTCAATCAAAGCCTCTTCACGACTAAGCACCGTATCGGCGCGTAAAGTATCGGCAATATACGCACCATGATCAATATCATTTGTAAATAAAATCTTGAATCCTTTGATATTCTTATCAGCAAGTTTTACCAAAAGTTCATGATCAATCAACGTATTTGCACGAGCAATCACCTCATCATGATAAACAATATCTTCTGCCAAAATACGCTCATACAAATACTCATCAGGCACAGCCAGCTTAGTCATGCCAGATGCCATGATTTCTTTGATGCGGCGAGCATTAATACGCTTGCCCTGCTCAACAATCACCTTGCCCTCTGGCGACACAATATCAAATTGTGCCATCTCACCTTGCAAACGCTCTGCCACCAATTGCACTTCAAAAGATTCTTCACCTTTATATACTTCAATGGTTTCAAAGAAAGTATTTAAAATATCGGCAGTATCCATACCAATGGCACGCAAGATGATGGTTGCAAGCAACTTACGGCGACGGTCAATACGAGCATATACCAAGTCTTTGACATCAAATTCAAAATCAAGCCAAGAGCCACGATAAGGAATGATACGAGCATTATAAAGCACCTTACCACTTGAATGCGTTTTACCTTTATCATGATCAAAAAATACGCCAGGTGAACGATGTAATTGAGAGACGATGACTCGTTCAGTACCATTAATAATAAATGTACCATTATCTGTCATCAATGGGATTTCTCCCATAAATACACTTTGCTCACGAATGTCTTTGATGGCAGCCTTGCTATCTTTGTCCTTATTGTCTTTATCTTTTAAGACCAAACGGATTTTTACACGCAGTGGTGCAGCAAAAGTCGAGCCACGCATGATGCATTCACGCTCATCAAATTCTGGTTCACCTAAATAATATTCAACAAACTGTAATTCAGCATTACCTGAATGGCTGGTAATTGGGAAAATTGATGAAAAAGCTGCCTGTAAGCCAACATTTGCACGCTCTCTTGGCTTTTTATGCTCTTGCAAAAACTGCTCGTAAGAATCCACTTGAATGGCCAATAAATATGGCACATCCATGACGTCTGGAAGTCTAGAAAAACTTTTACGAATGCGTTTCTTTTCGGTATAAGAATAAGCCATTAAGATTCCTTACGTTAATTTGGAAGGGCCCATTGCAAGAACAAGAGCCAACCTTTAAAAATGAAAAACTGTCAATAAAAAGGACGGCTGTCAAACGCCCAGCAAACCCATGAAACCACCCAAACACACACGATGTGCCCAAACTGTAAGCCAACCACACAAACACGACAAAGTGCCAAATGCCATATCGGCACTTAGCTAAATCTTTGGTTATTGCTGAACAATGTCGTTTTGCATAGAGCGTGTTTGTCCTTTTAGGTTGTGTTACCCGATTGACAATTCGGATAGACACAAAAGGTCAAATACTAAATTATAATAAAAAAAAGCCAAAATTGCAAGTGCAAAATTGGCTTTTTAATAAATAATTTCATTCAGCTATTAACTAGATATTAATAGCTTGAACAGACTAAATTATTTAAGTTCAACAGAAGCACCAGCTTCTTCAAGTTTTTTCTTAAGCTCTTCAGCTTCAGCTTTAGATGCGCCTTCTTTAACAGTTTGTGGAGCACCTTCAACTAGGTCTTTAGCTTCTTTTAGACCTAGGCCAGTTACTTCACGCACAACTTTAATAACAGCTACTTTCTTGTCGCCGCCAGAAGTTAGAACAACATCAAAATCATCTTTTTCTTCAGCTGCCGCTGCTTCGCCGCCAGCTGCTGGAGCTGCTGCTAGAGCTGCTGCAGATACACCGAATTTTTCTTCCATCGCAGAGATAAGCTCAACGATTTCCATGACTGATTTTTCTGCGATTGCATCTAAGATTTGTTCGTTAGTTAGTGACATAGCAATTATTCCTATGAAATAAAATTATGAATTGAATAAAACGGATAATTTTCAAAAAAATTAAGAATATTAAGCCGCTTCTGCTTGCAATTTGTCGCGAAGTGCAGCAAGAGTACGCGCAAGTTTGCCTGCTGCTGCTTCTTTCATTGTACCCATTAGGCGGGCGATGGCCTCGTCGTAAGTAGGTAGGGTAGCAAGCTTATCGATTGATTTAGCATCAATAAATTCGCCTTCAAAAGCCGCGCCTTTGATTTCGAACTTGTCGTTGCCCTTTGCAAATTCTTTAAACAGACGCGCTGCCGCACCTGGATGTTCATTAGAAAATGCAATTAAAGTAGGACCAACGAATACATCATTCATGCAAGCAAAATCAGTATCTTCCAAGGCACGGCGTAATAAAGTATTACGCACAATACGCATGTCGACACCTGCTGCACGAGCTGATTTACGAAGTTCGGTCATCTGTGCCACTGTTACGCCACGAGAGTCGGCGACAACAGCAGAGAGCGCACCTTTGGCAGTTTCATTTACTTCAGCAACAATTGCTTGTTTGTCTTGAAGATTTAGTGCCATGGGTTGTCTCCATATTTATTATCTAAAAAAAGATAATAAGCAAATTTCACAAATCTATACAGATTTGCACCAATATACGGCGACTTATCGTCTTTCCGTCTGCGTAGGCTCATAATTTTATTTATAATTTAGGTGACTGCTTGATAACAAGCAATCACACCTACGGTCTTAGACAGCACAACCCGCTGTGCTGAACTAATAAAAATCGTTGTATTAATGAACTGTTACGGGAAATCATTAATCAATCGGTCATTATAAGTGAAAAACCACAAAAAGCAAGGATTATCTCAATTTGGTTTTTCACCAGTCATGACATCAATCATGAAAATTATTTGTTGGCACGATGTGGAACTGGATCGATTGCAATACCAGGGCCCATAGTGCTAGACAAAGTAATTTTCTTAATATAAACACCTTTAGAAGTGGCTGGTTTAGCACGCTTCAAATCATTCAACAACGCAGTTGCGTTTTGTTCAATCTGTTCGCCAGTAAAGCCAATTTGACCGATAGAAGCATGGATAATACCTGCTTTATCAACACGATATTGAGCCTGACCTGCTTTGGTATTTTTAACCGCAGTAGCAACATCAGCTGTCACTGTACCAACTTTTGGGTTTGGCATCAAACCACGCGGGCCAAGGATAGTACCTAGTTGACCAACCACACGCATGGCATCTGGAGATGCAATCACCACATCAAAATCTAGATTGCCAGCTTTGATACTGTCTGCCAAATCTTCAAAACCAACAACATCAGCACCTGCTTCTTTGGCAGCTTCAGCAGCTGCGCCTTGAGCAAAAACAGCAACACGCTTGGTTTTGCCAGTACCTGCAGGTAGGTTGGTAGCACCACGAACCACTTGGTCAGATTTACGAGGATCAACACCTAGGTTGATAGCAATGTCGATAGACTCTTTGAATTTTGCCGCTGGCAAATCATTTAAAACCGCAACCGCCTCTTCAATGGTGTATAGTTTATTACCATCAATTTTTTCATTGATTAGCTTTTGACGCTTAGTTAGCTTAGCCATTACACACCCTCCACATTCAGACCCATTGAGCGTGCAGTACCTGCAATGGTACGAATACCCGCTTCAAGTTCAGCAGCGGTTAGGTCTGCCTCTTTGGTTTTTACGATTTCTTCTAGTTGTGCACGAGTTACAGTACCAACTTTGTCTTTATTAGGTACGCTAGAACCCTTGGCAATGCCTGCTGCTTTACGCAGTAGAACGGCCGCAGGTGGCGACTTCATGATGAAAGTAAAAGACTTGTCGCTAAAAACAGTAATAACAACTGGGATTGGCAGGCCTGGTTCAAAGTTTGCAGATGCTGCATTAAACTCTTTACAAAAAGCCATGATATTTACACCTTTTTGACCCAAAGCTGGACCAATTGGTGGTGATGGATTCGCCTTACCAGCAGGCACTTGTAGTTTGATGTAACCATCAATCTTCTTTGCCATAAAATTTCTCCAATGGTGGGTGATGACGCTAAAAAAACTTAGCTCCCCAAGGTTAAGAATTAAAAAACATTTAATTCAACGAAAAGCTCCAAGCATAGCTTAGAGCCAAAAAAATAATTATATCAAAATCAGTTTAATTTTTCAACTTTTGTAAATTCAAGTTCAACCTCTGTCGGACGATTGAACACGCTGACAGTTAAGTGTAACTTAGATTTATCATAATCCACTTTTTTCACCAGACCTTTAAAGTCGGTGAATGGACCATCAATCACCAACACCTCTTCACCTGGCTCAAACATTGTTTTTGGACGAGGTGCTTCACTGCCTTTTTGAATGCGATTTAAAATACGGTCAGCTTCAATTTGTGTGATGGGTGCAGGATTTTCTGGCGTACCCCCAATAAACCCTGTAATATTTGGGCAACTTCTTACAATATGCCAAGTATCTTCTGTCATGTCCATATTAATAAGCACATAACCTGGAAATAACTTATGCTCAACGGTGCGTTTTTTACCATCACGCATCTCTATTACTTCTTCGGTTGGCACAAGCACATCACCAAAAGATTCGACAAATTCACTACGCTTAATACGCTCTATCAAAGAACGCTGAACTTGCTTTTCATAGCCAGAAAATGCTTGGATAATGTACCAACGCATCACATCACCTTTAAATTAGTTAAGGATTAAACCAATAATTTTATTAAAAATATTATCTAACAACCAAACCACCACACCAAAGATAATTATCATCAAAATGGTTTGCCATGTATAACGGAAGGTTTCATCTTTGCTTGGCCAAGTAACACGACGAAGCTCAATGCCTGCGTCTTTTAAAAGCGTCTTAAAAGCAGAACCTTGGTTAGTAAAAGCCAGACAAATAAGAGCAAAAATAACCAATCCTGCCGTGTTGGCCAACTGCACCCAAATATTATTGGCTGCTGGCAGATATCTGGGCAGATATTCTGATACCAAGGTCGCACCAATTAAAGCCAAAATTGCCAAACTCCATAACAAATAATCTTTTGCTGAGCGAGTTTTAGCAACTTCGACTACATTCTCTTTGGAAACGGTAACCGCCTTTTTTTGCTGAGCTGAGCCATTTGACGCCACAGTCTCTACTCGTGTATCAAAATTATCTTTATTATCGCTCATGCAGAAGTTTGCCTTGGAGTGACCAATTTTTATAAAATTAAAAGAATGGTTTAGAAAATATAAGATGGCAGGCGATGAGGGACTCGAACCCCCAACCCTCGGTTTTGGAGACCGATGCTCTACCAATTGAGCCAATCGCCTAAGGTGTTAAGGGCTGTTATTATAGCAGATTTTTTCTGCCACGCAAGTATTTTTTTCGATATTTAATTAATTTTTCATATCCCCTACACCGACCGCTTGATCATAATAAAAAGTCACTTAAACTGGCATAATTTAGTCGGTTAAGTTTAAGTTTAACAGCTCTTATATTTACCACATCACAATGATTCATCGCAACCTAGCAATATGTTTTATCATTTTAAATAAAGACTCAAAACTTAAAATTTAGTAGGTGAATTCTATTAAATCATTAGCAAGCTGCTTGCCAAGCTGAGCATAGCCAGCATGAGTAAAATGCACGCCATCTTTAGCGGCTTTGCCATCACGCATCCATGTCGCCATCGAACACTCACCACCCATTGCTTGTTGCCAATCCCAAAATAAAGTTTGCTCACTCATGGCAACATCTTTTTGGGCCTGCTGAATCTGCGTAAGACCACTTGGACGAGTACCACACTGCCCCGAGGTACTTTTTAATGTCTCAGGCGATGAAACAATCATCACGGCCGCACTTGGCACAGCTTGACGAATGCTACGAACTTTCTCTTGTAGCACCTGCTGTACTACTTTTGGCTCCCTGTCGTTATACGCTTCATTCGTTCCATACGCCAGAATGATTAGGTCAGGAGCAACATCTTTCAGCTCATTTTGCCACGCCAAATCATTCCAACGATTCCAATGAGCCAACTCAGCACCATTAATGCCCAAAGCTGACACCAGTGCCCCCGCTCGATTTGGCTCAAAAGCCCACCAGCCGCCAAGATAAGAATCACTCATCACCCCTTGTGCTGTAATGGTAAATGGCAACTTAGCTTGAATGTGAGCGGTTTGCCAAGTGCCATTTTTCACTGGTGCCTCTAACAAAAAAGACCTACCGTAAGCATCAATACCACTAAAAAATCCATCGCCATCGCCTTGCTTGATACTCACCACAATATGCTGTTCTGGTTGATCTTGTCTGGATTTAATGGTCAGCTGGCTACCCATGCCATTTGGTTTGGCCAAAAGACCACCAATGGTATAATCTTCTTGATGATTACGGCGGCTAGAAATGGGGGTCCAGTCTTGTTTATCGTAGCCAAATTTTAACAATCTTTGACCACTAAAATACATAGGCATTGACCAGCCCATACCACCATTGCCATACCTACTTTGAAGCTCATCACGAAGTGTGCCTGTCATGCTGTCGCCTGCGGTATGCGAATCCCCCAACTGCACAACATGAAAGCTATGTCGTCTCATCGCTTCAATCAACTTGGTGGCATTTGGTTCATTATAGTTGCTAAGATAGTTGGCAAAGCCATGCGTACTGACAGACAATACCAACAAACCCATGAATATTTTTTTCATCTTTCACCCCAATCATTAATCAAAGCAGTCACTTAATGAGAACCTAAGGAACAATGCTCAGATGCTGCTCCAATACTTGTGCCAATAATTTTTGCCCCTGAGCCGTAAAGTGGATACCATCAGAGCTACGCATTTTAATCTGCTCACCATCTTTTACAAGATAATCATTGTAAATATTGTTACTACCCCCTACCAAGGGGCGAGTATCAATAACCAAGGCATTGTGCGTTTTTAACTCAGCTTGCATGATTTCATTAAGATGAATCATTCGCTCGTTAAGACTGACCTTTTTCATGTTTGGTGGCGTCATCCAAATCACCTTGACATCATAGTTTTTGGCAGTATTTAAAATACTCGCCATGCGTTCACGATAGCTCATGTCCCACTCTGGTGTACCATATTTTAAAAATTTACCACCTTTCAAATTTGGCATATCCCAAGGGTCATTTGGTCCCAAAAATACCACTAAAATTTTAATCTTTGAATTATTTGCCAAAGTTTCCTCAATGGTTTTTGGCCAATTAAAAAAACTTGGATAAGAAAGCCCTGTACTTTGCTTACTCAGATTGACCGACTTGAT
The DNA here is from genome assembly GCF_035181385.1 of Moraxella sp. Pampa. Classification (NCBI taxonomy): domain Bacteria; kingdom Pseudomonadati; phylum Pseudomonadota; class Gammaproteobacteria; order Moraxellales; family Moraxellaceae; genus Moraxella; species Moraxella sp. Pampa. The sequence continues at coordinate 101,796 of NZ_JAXCJK010000002.1, forward strand.
GTTGTGAATTTTTTGTAAAAATTGCTGCGTATGAGGCGCCACTCCTTGCATCATCGAATCACCAACAAAAAAAATTTCATCGCCAGCAGAGATGGATAGTGCGTACTGATTTTTCGCCTCAATTTCTTTGGACTGCTCATCAACCAGTGTTGCTTGCTCAGCGACAAGACGCATTTGCTCAGCAATTTTAGCCTTGTATTTAGGTGTATAAGCATGATGCTCATTAAAATAAACCACCATTTGCTCATTGGCGGACACAATCGCATCGGTAAACCTTCCATGATACCAATACAATTGATCGCCGATTTCTCCACCAGTACGCCATAGCTGATGATGCTCCAACATCGTCAAGGGGCTAGGCTTGTGGTATGTCTGCAAGTAGTAAGCATTGACTGAGTTTTGCATGATCCAAAGACCTAGTACAAAAAATGTACTCAGCACACCCAATAGATAGGCTAAGGTTCTACCATGCTGATAAGCATCGTTTGCCTGTGTTTGCGATTGGCCTTTTGGTTTGATGATGCGATTAAAAGTTTGCATAAATAAACCCTGGAATTCCTGATGGTGCAAAAATCAACACAATCACAAAGCCAATAAACAACAGCCCAACGCATAGCACCTTAGGAAGTCTGTCCGCTTTTTTTACCCAAACAGGCAAGCGAGGGTATACCAATCCATAAATTGGCCATGCCAATAAAAAAATAGCAAGCATATACAAAGGATTGTTATGCCAAATAACATCATGACGATTGCCAAACAACGCCATAAAAACCTGCATGGACTCCGACCATGTTGTCGCTCTAAAAAACACAAAACAAATACTGACAAAAGTAATTGTAATAAAAATACTCAATGCTTTACCCATGAGGCTGCGCTTATACAACAAATTGCGAGCATCTTTGGTAGAAAGCTGATAATAATTTTGGCAGAATTTGTCCGTACAATTTAACCAAATAATCGCCAGTCCATGCAGCAACCCCCACACCAGAAAATTCAAGCTAGACCCATGCCAGATACCTGATAAACCCATAGCAATCAATAGGTTTAACTGCGTGCGTGCAAAACCACCTCGACTACCCCCCAAAGGGATATAAATATAATCACGAATCCAAGTGGACAAGGTGATGTGCCAACGATCCCAAAAAACACGAATATTATGAGCAAGAAGTGGTGCTTTAAAATTTACAGGCAAACGAAAACCAAGTAACAACCCAAAGCCAAGCATCATCTCACTATAACCTGAAAAATCCAAAAACAACTGCAAGGTATAAGCATAAATCGCCACCAATACTTCTAAACTATGAAATTGCATGGGGTTGGCAAAAATGGGATTAACCCAATGGTCTGCCAGCCACCCTGCCAGCCACCATTTTTTAATCAGTGCCAACAAAATCAGTGCCAAGGCCACTGTCGGTAACAATATTCGTCTTGGGGCCTGTTGGCGAATTTGCACACTCATGCTTACTGGATTATCTTGCAAGTCTGTCAATCCTGACGCTGATTGAGCTCGTGCAATCGGCCCTGCACTGATGGTGGCAAAAAATGAAAAATGCGTTAATAGCTCAAACAAGTTAAATGATGGGACTTCGTTCTCATCATGATAGCGACTCACCAAATAACTGATTGCCTGAAATGAATAATAAGAAATCCCCAGAGGAAATAAGATGTTTGCCATCAGATGAGATGAATCTAATTGCAACAAATCCAAACCATATTTGATATTTTCTCTAAAAAAATCATAATATTTAAATACGCTTAATTGTAGCAATGTCATGATGACGCCAACAACCAAGAATATCTTTTTATGATCATGATATTTATTCATCAACTGACTGATCAGATAAATCAGTATGCTAAAACAAAATAACACACCAATTGCCACAACGCCCGCCATCAGATAAATAATCGCATGGCTGATCAAAATAAGTAAGAGGTTTTGCCATTGTGGCTTTTGGCGAAATGACCAATAGATACCCAAAAATACAATCAGCAATAAGGAAAATTCTACAGAGAGAAAGGAAAACATATCAAACACAAAGAGGTGATCATAAAGAATGCAAAATTATATCACACAGTCTGTGCTATTGCATGGTCATATCAATAGGTCGTTTTTGTTTTGGCGGTTCAAACTGGCGAATACTCATATCAAAAAAAGGTGGTCAGACGATCTCATAGAACACTCAATACCAAACACCCACAAACTTTAACCAACCAAAAACCCCCACCATCAAGGCAGGGGTTTTTGGTTTTAGATTCGTGCTTTGGCACTATTGTTAAAGATTAGCCTTTAACATTGGCAACAACACCAGCACCTACGGTACGGCCGCCTTCACGGATAGCGAAGCGTAGACCTTTGTCCATGGCGATTGGGTGGATAAGCTCAACGCTCATCTCAACATTGTCACCAGGCATAACCATTTCAGTACCTTCTTGTAGAGTGATGGCACCAGTTACGTCGGTAGTACGGAAGTAGAACTGTGGGCGATAGCCATTTAGGAATGGCGTATGACGACCACCTTCTTCTTTTGATAGTACATATACTTCTGCATCAAACTTGGTGTGCGGGGTGATTGAACCTGGCTTAGCAAGTACTTGACCACGCTGAACCTCTTCACGCTTAGTACCACGAAGAAGAACACCACAGTTCTCACCTGCACGACCTTCGTCTAGTAGCTTACGGAACATCTCAACACCAGTACAGGTGGTTTTGGCAGTGTCTTTGATACCAACGATTTCAACTTCATCACCAACTTTGATGATACCAGACTCAACACGACCAGTTACTACAGTACCACGACCTGAGATTGAGAATACATCTTCAATTGGCATTAGGAATGGACGGTCAATGTCACGCTCTGGCTCTGGAATGTAGCTGTCTAGAGTGTCTAGTAGTTCAAGAATGGCTTGCTCACCATATTGACCTGCATCACCGTTTAGACCCAAAAGTGCAGAACCTTTGATGATTGGTGTATCGTCACCTGGGAAGTCATAGTCAGATAGAAGCTCACGCACTTCCATTTCAACAAGTTCAAGAAGTTCTTCGTCATCTACTAGGTCACACTTGTTCATAAATACCATGATGTATGGTACACCAACCTGACGAGACAGTAGGATGTGCTCACGAGTTTGTGGCATTGGACCATCAGTTGCTGCAACAACCAAAATGGCACCGTCCATCTGTGCTGCACCAGTGATCATGTTTTTAACATAGTCAGCATGGCCTGGGCAGTCTACGTGTGCGTAGTGACGAGCTTGTGTGTCATACTCAATGTGAGAAGTGTTAATGGTAATACCACGCGCTTTTTCTTCAGGTGCTGAGTCAATAGCAGCATAGTCTTTTGCTTCACCACCGTGATGCTTAGCAGCAACAGTAGCGATAGCAGCTGTTAGAGTAGTTTTACCGTGGTCAACGTGACCGATGGTACCAACGTTGACATGGGGTTTGTTGCGTTCGAACTTGGCTTTGGCCATGGGTATGATTCCTTTTAAAGTACCAAAAATAAAAAAATACTTTGGCAAATGATTAAATGGTTTAATTCACGCTCTTAGTCATATACTAAGCCACAACTAAGAGCATCTGCTTTTAAATATTAAGTTAAATAAACAATGAATTACTCATCATCGTCATCTTTGGCAGAGAATTTCTTAATGATCTCATCAGCAACATTCTTAGGAGTTTCTTGGTATTTAGCAAATTCCATAGAATAAGTTGCACGACCTTGAGACATAGAACGCATCTGGGTTGCATAACCAAACATCTCTGCCAATGGGACTTCTGCACGAATGGCTTTAGTACCACCAGGCAAGTCATCCATACCTTGAACCATACCACGACGACGGTTTAGGTCGCCCATGATATCGCCCATGTAGTCTTCTGGTGTCTCTACCTCAACTTTCATGATAGGTTCAAGTAGTGCTGGAGACGCCTGCATGAAGCCTTTTTTGAACGCCATAGAGCCTGCCATCTTAAATGACAATTCGTCAGAGTCAACATCATGGTAAGAACCATCGTATAGGGTTGCTTTAACATTGACCACTGGGTAACCAGCCAAAACGCCATTTTTCATGCGTTCTTGGATACCTTTATCAACCGCACCATGATATTCTTTTGGCACAACACCGCCAACGATTTCTTCTGCAAATTCATACTCTACATCGCCTGTTGGATCAAGTGGTTCTAGGCGTAGCCATACATGACCAAATTTACCACGACCACCAGTTTGGCGAACAAATTTGCCTTCAACTTCAACAGTTTGGCGAATGGTTTCACGATATGCAACTTGCGGTGCACCGATATTTGCTTCAACACCAAATTCACGCTTCATACGGTCAACAATGATGTCAAGGTGCAACTCGCCCATACCTGAAATAATGGTCTGACCAGATTCTTCATCAGTGCGTACGCGGAATGATGGATCTTCTTTTGCAAGACGGCCAAGTGCGATAGACATCTTCTCTTGGTCAGCTTTGGTTTTTGGTTCAACAGCCAATGAAATGACTGGATCTGGAAATTCCATACGCTCAAGCGTAATGACATTGTCATTATCACATAATGTATCACCAGTGGTTACATCTTTTAGACCTACAAGTGCAACGATGTCACCTGCACGGACTTCATCAACCTCATTTTGTGAGTTGGCATGCATCTCAACAATACGACCAATACGCTCACGCTTCATCTTAACTGGGTTGTAAACACTATCGCCTTGTTTTGCTACGCCTGAATACACGCGCACAAATGTCAAGTTACCGACATATTTGTCGTTCATGATTTTAAATGCTAACGCAGCAAACGGTTCATCATCAGAAGATACACGACTACCTTCAGACTCGTCTTTGTCATCTAAGATACCTTTAATGGCATCAACATCAGTAGGTGCTGGTAAGAATTCAATGACAGCATCAAGCATTCTTTGCACGCCTTTATTTTTAAAGGCTGTACCACATAGCATAGGCTGGATTTCGCACGCAAGAGTACGAGTACGCAAGCCTGCTACGATATCCTCACGGCTCAAATCACCTTCTTCTAGGTATTTGTCCATCAGCTCTTCTGAAGACTCGGCAGCTGCCTCAACCATATTGTTACGCCATTCTTCGGCAACATCAGCCAAATCAGCAGGGATTTCACCATACTCAAATTTCATACCTTGAGATTCTACATCCCAAATGATGGCTTTCATTTCTAGTAGGTCAACAACACCCTCAAAAGTATCTTCTGCACCAATTGGCACAACTACTGGCACAGGGTTACCACCTAGACGGCTTTTAACTTGCTCAACCACACGGAAGAAGTTGGCACCAGTACGGTCCATTTTGTTAACAAATGCCAAGCGTGGCACTTTATATTTGTTAGCTTGACGCCATACAGTTTCTGACTGTGGTTGAACACCACCAACGGCACAGTAAACCATACACGCGCCATCAAGAACACGCATAGAACGCTCAACTTCAATGGTGAAGTCAACGTGGCCGGGGGTGTCAATTAGGTTGATGCGGTGTTCTGGAAATTGGTTAGACATACCTGACCAAAAACAGGTTGTTGCAGCAGAAGTGATGGTGATACCACGCTCTTGTTCCTGCTCCATCCAGTCCATCGTTGCAGCACCTTCATGCACCTCACCAATTTTGTGGCTTTTACCTGTATAAAACAGGATACGCTCTGATGTGGTGGTTTTACCTGCATCAATGTGAGCCGAGATACCGATATTACGATATCTGTTTAAAGGGGTTTTACGAGCCATAATTTTTCCTAGAAAAATTCTGATTAAATTGGGTGCCTGATGCGTAGATTTTATTAAAATTGACTAAAATCACAGCATCAGACTGATTGGAATTAAATTGGGCAATTAGGTAATTGACTTTTTCCAATTTAATTTAATACAGCTTTAAAAAAAGCCTAAATACACCTTGAATTAGAAGCGGAAGTGTGAGAACGCTTTGTTTGCATCTGCCATACGGTGAACATCATCACGCTTCTTAATGGCAGCACCTTTGCCTTCTGCAGCATCATTTAGCTCGCCTGCTAAACGAAGTGCCATTGATTTTTCAGAACGCTTGGCAGCAGCATCAGCCAACCAACGCATTGCTAGGGCTGTACGACGGGAGGGACGCACTTCCATAGGCACTTGGTAGGTAGCACCACCGACACGGCGAGCTTTAACCTCAACCGTTGGACGAACACTTTCTAATACTTCTTCAAAGAAAGCCACAGGATCTTCAACATTGCGTTTGGTAGCAACAGTCTCTAGTGCACCATAAACAATTTTTTCTGCAACTGATTTTTTGCCATCAACCATGACATGGTTGATGAATTTTGCGATGGTTTGGCTGCCGAATTTTGGATCTGGTAGGATTTCACGGGCAGCAACAACACGACGTCTTGGCATAATAGTTCCTTATATCTTCAGGATAATCTGGTATAAAAGCTAGCTTAACCAGCCTTACTGCGTAAATGGGCTTGACACACCAAACCCCAAGTACGCAAATGATGTCTTAGGCTTATGCCTTAGGACGCTTAGCACCGTACTTAGAACGGCCTTGCTTACGATCTTTCACGCCTGCACAGTCAAGTGCACCACGCACGGTGTGATAACGCACACCTGGTAAGTCTTTAACACGACCACCACGGATTAGCACAACGCTATGCTCTTGAAGGTTATGGCCTTCACCACCAATATAGCTAGATACTTCATAGCCAGAAGTTAGACGAACACGGCACACTTTACGCATGGCTGAGTTAGGTTTTTTTGGAGTCGTAGTATATACACGAGTACACACACCACGGCGTTGTGGGCATGCTTGTAGTGCAGGTACTTTCGACTTTTCGGTAATGGTCTTACGACCCTTACGGATAAGTTGGTTTGTGGTTGCCATTGGCAATTTCTCCCGTTATTAACAAAATGGCTAATTTTTTTATAAAAAGCCGACTATTCCCCACTTGGGGGCAATACATTATATGTGTAAAGAAAAAAAAATACAAGAGTAAAACAAAGAATTTCGTTTTACTCTTGCGGTTCTTATTGACGCCCATTTGCTCAATATTTATTTTTCATGATGAACGACTTAAGCGTTTGGTGATTGTTCGGTATGATCATTCAATAATTTTGGGTTTTCTGGACGGAAAGTCGCCATCGCAGTACCAAGCACTTCCTCAATCAACTCATGGTTGTAATACACGCCCACACCTACCGATGTGACCGGTAAAATACGCTTAAACCAGCTTGTATTAAGCTTATCAATGTCAATAAAATTTGACAAATCATCAAGCTGTTTGGCGAAAGTGTCGCCTGTGCGATATTTTAAACCTACTTTTTCAAGTTCTTGTTTTAGGCTTGAATCCTGAGCGTTGATAAAAAAAGCATTGCCAAGTGCCAGTGCTGTCAAGAGAACTTGCTTTTCTTGCAATTTGCTCAAATTGGCACCAGACAACACGCCATAGGCAAGTTTTACGCCATCTGCACCCAGCAGTGGCTTATCATAAATGAGTGCCAGCTGATAAACAGATTTTAATGACACCATAAGTAGCCAAGCGGTATCAGCGATGACACCTTTAATGCCAAACAGTCCTGACAACCCACCCATCACCGCCAAGGCACGATTTTGGTTTGCGACATCACGAGCAAATTCATCACGCTCAGCTTCACTAAGCGTTGTTAGTTTATCAAAACGAGCATCTTTGCTCAGATCCTTTTCTGCCCACTTATTCGCCCAATTTGCCACTTTATCAAACACAACTTGTGAAATGCTCTGAGCATTGGCATTAGGAGCCACCTTACTTACCAAAGACTGTGCGGTAGCAAGCTTTCCACCAAATAGCTGTGAACCAATGGTTGCTACCTGCGCTCTAAACGCATCTTCACCAAAATCTTCATTATTCAAATCCACTGACGAAAAGTGCGTTTGCTTAGCATCATTCATGCCAGCAAAATATGTGCCAATTTTTGCCAAAATACCTGAATTTGACTGCAAAGCATCATCGGATTTGATGCGTTCAACATCGCCAGAAAGACTCTCCGCCTTATCTTTGGCAATTTGTGTCAATTGCTCTACTTTATCTTTAACTTCCTCGGTCAGCTGTTCAGCTTTGTTTTTTAGCTCACCAACTTTTTCTTGAGCATCAACTTTTAAGGTCTCGGTTTTTTCTTGTGCATCAGCCTTGACATGGTCAAATTTATCTTTGACATCACCGATGACATCATGAGCAACTTCTTTGGCGTTATCAATGGCGTCTTGGACTTGTTGTTTTAACTCAAATGCTTTATCTTTAGCAACATCAAGAGCATCGCCTGTCTTGTCTTTCAACTCTTCAGCTTTATCTTGAATATCACCCTTAATGATTTGTGCCTTATCTTTGGCATCTTGCAAGGCTTGCTCGGCTTTTTGCTTGACCCCATCAACAGCATCTTCACCTTTTTCCTTCAGCTCTGCCACTTTTTCTTGAGCATCCGCTTTTAACTCTTGTGCCTGATCAACCACCTCTTCTTTGATGTCCGCCACTTTTTGCTGAGTATCCAGCTTAGCTTCTTCCACCTTGTCCTTGGCGGCTTCTACTTTGTCATGGACGGTCTTTTTTACTTCATCTTTTACCTCATCAAATTTTTCTTGGGCGTCTTTTATGACTTTGTCATCAAGGTCATCGCACTGCTTGTCATCATCTTTTTTAAAAGAACCTTTTACCACCAGCACATCTTGTACCGACTTGTTGGCGATATCAACATGACCCACCACTTCCATGTCATCAGCATTTTTAACACTTTCTGCAAGCTGGTTAAGATTTTCGTTTTTTGCGTTTGACACCATCATCTCCTTTAACATTTTTTCAATTTCCAATAATTACATCGGACTGGCTAAGATTACCACAAAACCATCAGTTTCATCAAATAAAAAGTTAGGTAAATTGTTACCATGTCAAGCAAATATTACTAGAGTATGATACAAAATAGTGGACAAGTGAAAAATTATGTAAAAACGCTTAATCTTGCATGAAAAATTGGTAAATTTTTTTAGAAAATTCTTCCATATATTAAATAATTTGTTACAATAGAGTCAAAATACAAGTGTAAACTTTTTATTGAATTGATTAAAAAAAGCAAATAAAGGAACATCTTATGAAGCGTGTTGTCATCACAGGCATGGGCATTGTCTCTAACATCGGCAACGACCTAGCTAGCGTAACCAAAAGCCTACAAACAGGTCAATCAGGCATCATTTTCAACCAAAGCTATGCTGATCACGGCTTCAAATCCTGCGTATCAGGCTCAATTGACCAAAGCCTACTTGACACCCATGCCATTGACCGCAAACTAAAACGCTTTATGTCAGATGCAAGCCTTTACGCCTATGTCTCAGCCTTATCTGCCATTGAAAATGCTGGACTGACCATAGATAGTGTTGCAAACAACACACGCATAGCTGTGGTAGCAGGCTCTGGTGGTGCCAGTACTGCTGATGTGGTGAGCAGTGTGGATAATATGAAAGAAAAAGGACTGCGTGGGGTAGGTGCGGTTGCCGTACCCAAAATCATGAGTAGCACGGTATCTGCCACATTGACTACAGGTCTAAAAATCAAAGGGGTCAGCTATTCTTTATCATCTGCATGTGCAACTTCTAGCCACTGCGTAGGTCACGCAATGGAGCTGATTCAACTTGGCAAGGCGGACATGGTGATTGCTGGGGGTGGCGAGAGTGAGCATTGGACACAGTCATGTATGTTTGATGCGATGGGGGCAATGAGCACCCAACATAACGATACACCCACCACTGCCAGCCGTCCTTATGACAAGACTCGTGATGGCTTTGTCATCGCAGGGGGTGGTGGCATGGTTATCTTGGAAAGCTTAGAATCCGCCCAAGCTCGTGGGGCAACCATACTTGCTGAAATCGTGGGCTATGGGGCAACATCAGACGGGGCAGAAATGGTTGCTCCAAGTGGAGAGGGGGCGACTCGCTGTATGCAAATCGCTCTTAACCAAGCAGGGCTGGACACTGTAGACTATATCAATTCTCATGGAACAAGTACGCCACTAGGAGACATTACCGAACTTAATGCCATTGCTGATGCATTTGGAGGTGTGGACAAAACCCCGCCCATCAGCTCAACCAAATCGATGACAGGACACAGCCTAGGGGCAGTGGGCGTACAAGAGCTGATTTATTGTGTGCTGATGATGAATCATGACTTTATCGCCCCAAGCATCAACATCACTGCGTTGGACGAAGGTGCAAAAGGCTTTGACATCGTAACAACCACTCGCCAAACCGACATCAAAACCGCCATGAGCAACAGCTTTGGCTTTGGTGGGACAAATGCAGCATTGGTGGTTAGAAAATTTGAACAGTGATATGAATGCCATAGGGGGTTAGAGTGAGGTCAGAAGTAGTGGCGGCCACACACAACCACAAATTTAATCACATCGGTGAATCTGTCATAGAAGATTGAACAGTACAAGCTCACTTTTCTCTTTTCACCTTCTACATTTTGCTTTACAATTTGCTTTTTTATCGTTATTTTAAAAATGCTTACACATCGCTTTATTACGCCACGCACACCAAGCCAGATGACCTCGCTCATCGCTATACACCGCCCCCATTGGCAGGTGTGTTTTTTAAACAACACTTGCCACCCCATCATTGGCATTTGCCCTGCGGTGTCATGGACAGCGACTTTTTCAGGCAATCTAAACATTCACAAAAACAATCGCCAAAACCAAAGTCAAACCTACCCATCAACCTACACCGATTGGCAAAATGAGCTGATTGCCTACAGCAAGAATTTTAGCACACATTCTGGTCATGGCGATTATACAAATGGCTTGATGGGTTTTATTGGCTATGATTTATCCGCCCATCATCTAAATCCCACCATCTCCATCAAGCCCAACCAACCTTGTGCCTATTTAGGACATTATGATATTTATTTAAAATTTAATAAAAATGGTTTTGACTTGGTTGGGGTAAATGATGATGACGATGACGCTTTTGCTATTTTGCTGACACACATCAAAAACAACCTTGAAGGTTTGTTAACCAAGCACCTACCAACGCCTAAACCAGCCCGCTTTACCCCAACTTGGACACAAGCAGATTATCAAATCGCTTTTGACCAAACCCAAGAATACATCGAAGCAGGCGATACTTATCAAATCAATTTGACACAAAAATGGCAGGCAAATTTGGACAATTTGGCAGTTCATCTGCCTCATTTACAAGGCACCATGAATGCTCCATTTGCTGGGTTTTTAAAAATAAATGATTTTGAAATTTTATCAGTATCGCCAGAGCTATTTTTTGAGTTTTATCAAGAAAATGGCAGTATTCATTTAATCACCAAACCCATCAAAGGCACACGCCCACGCCACAATGATGGTCAGATTGACGAGCAACTAAAAAACGAGCTGGCAAACAGCGAAAAAGACATCAGCGAAAACTTAATGATAGTAGATTTGCTCAGAAATGACTTGGGAAAATATGCCAAAATTGGTGCAGTCAAAACACCCAAACGCTTTGCGATTGAAAGCTTTAAAAATGTACATCACATGGTCAGCACCATTTGGGCAGAGCTGGACAATACACACGCCCTTGCCGTGCTTTTTGGTTCATTACCAGCAGGATCAATCACAGGTGCACCAAAAAAGCGTGCCTGCGAGATCATTCATGAGCTAGAAGTCGCACCTCGTGGGGCATATTGTGGGACCATGGGCTATATGAATTTTGATGGTACTGGCATTTGGAATGTGCTGATTCGCACTGTACAAAAATCAGATCAAGCTGAAATTTGGGCAGGTGGTGGCATCACTATCCAATCTAAATCAGATGAAGAATATCAAGAATGTATAGATAAAGTGGGGGTGATTTTGGCGTGTTTTGACAATTCAAAACCCGCCAAATCATAATAAATTTGTCAATCGGTCAAAATTCTGCTACACTCAATACCAAATTCTTTTACCCATCAAACCATGAATATTCGTGCTTTTCTTGGTGGCTCTTTTGACCCTGTTCATTCATCGCACTTATCAATGGCACTGAGTGTACACACCTCACTGATGAGCTTTGCGAATGCCAAAAACATCACCGTAAGCCTAATGCCCACCAAAGGCAATCCTTTTAAGGATAAGCCCACTACTGATGAACATCGCCTTGCCATGCTACATCTTGCCACAAAAAACACACCGATTAATATTGAACCATGCGAACTTAATCGCACACCGCCCATTTATACAATACAAACCGTACAACTACTAAAACAGCTTTACCCCACCGATAGGCTGATTTTTATTCTAGGACAAGACAGTCTATACACTCTGCCAAGTTGGAAAAATGGCAATGAAATCTTAAATCACATCAATATCTGGGCCTTTTGGCGTGGTGAGTTTCAACAAAATGGTGAATTTTCGTCATCAATCTTAACAAATTTGACCGATGATTTGAGTGAGTTTTTAACTCATGACGGCAAAATTTACCAAGACAATACGCCCATTCCACCCATGTCATCAAGCCACATTCGTCACTTAATCGCCAACAAAGATCCCGAATCTGCAAAATTTTTACCACCAGAAGTATTGGGCTACATTCACAAAAACACACTTTATGACACAACTGTGCTATAATCTTGAGTTTATCTCATTCAAATTTGACAAAAAATATGAACAATCAACACAACACCAAAAACCTAAGCCTGGATGAGCAAATACAGCTTGCCACAAATGCCCTAGACGACCTAAAAGCAAGCAACATCACCGTCATGACTGTTGAGCATTTGACCGAAGTCGCTGAACGCATCATCATCGCTAACGCAACCTCTAAACGCCATGTCAAGGCATTGGCAGATAAATTGGGTGCCAAAGCCAAAGAAGCAGGACTCATGCCATTAGGTCGTGAAGGCGACAAAGACAGCGACTGGACACTGGTGGATTTGGGTGCGGTAGTAGTGCATATCATGACACCACAAGCTCGAGAGTTTTATGATTTAGAAGGCTTGTGGTCATCGCCAGAGTCTTTACGAGCATTGGCTGTACAAAAAGAGTAATCTACTGGCTTAAAAAAGTCGCTTGATATTAATATCATTAATATCAGGTGGCTTTTTGTAACTATTCTAGTCTAAATTTTGGCAGTTTTAGCCAAATGCGTAAAATTAAATTATAATAGTGCTTTTAACATCAGAAGGCCACATGGATTTGAACCACTCACAAAAAGCACAAATCTTTGACCGCACCCATCTTTGGCATCCGTACGCCAGCCTGCCCCCAGCTTATGACAATCATTTGATTGGCCATGCTCATGGTGTACACCTGCATATGGCAGATGGTACGGCACTCATTGATGGTATGTCGTCTTGGTGGGCAAGTGTTCACGGCTATAATCACCCTACTTTAAATCAGGCCATCATAGAGCAACTTGGCAAAATGAGCCATGTCATGTTTGGCGGGCTAACACACGAACCTGCCATCAAGCTTGGCGAGAAATTGCTTGGCATTACCCCAAAAAGCCTAACCAAAATATTCTACGCCGACAGTGGTAGTGTGGCTGTGGAGGTCGCTTTAAAAATCGCACTACAATACCAATTGGCTCAAGGTCTGCCACACAAAAACACCTTTGGTAGTACACATTCTGGTTATCACGGAGACACTTGGCACGCCATGAGTGTCTGCGACCCCATCAACAGTATGCACGCCATCTACGGCAAACAACTTCCAGTACAGCACTTTTTACCATCGCCGCCGATGGGTTTTGATACACCACTAGATGACGCTACTCGCCTGAGCATGGATAGGTTTTTTGGGCGATACCATGACAAATTAGCAGGGTTTATCATTGAGCCGATTGTACAAGGAGCAGGTGGCATGAGATTCTACTCGCCTGCATATTTGTCCCATTTGCACGCACTTTGTCAGTATTATGATGTGCTACTTATCTGTGATGAGATTGCCACAGGTTTTGGCCGAAGCGGTGAAATGTTTGCGGTAAATCATGCCAATATCTGCCCTGATATCATGACATTAGGCAAAGCTTTGACAGGTGGATATATGAGCTTTGGGGCAACCATGAGCACCGACAAAGTAGCTGATACCATTCATGACAGCGACCACGCCTATCTTATGCACGGCCCAACTTTCATGGGCAACCCACTTGCCTGTGCCACAGCCACGGCAAGCATTGAGTTAATTTGCCAAAATGACGCGCCCAATATCGCCAAGAATATGCAAATTAAGTTGAATGATCATCTGCAAGTCATTCAATCATGGAGTATGATTGCCGATATTCGCACGCTTGGGGCAATCGCAGTCATTGAAATGACCAAGCCGATTAATATGCCAATTTTTCAACAGCTTCTACCCAAATATGGCATTTGGGTACGGCCTTTTGGCAAGCTGGTTTATCTCATGCCTGCTTATGTGATGAGTGATGAAGATTTGAAGAAATTGTGCGAACAGCTGATTAAACTTTTAGAAGAGTATTTTTACATCACAGAAAAATCATTCAAATGACTACTTATTTCATCACAGGCATAGACACCGACATTGGCAAGACTTATGCCACAGGTATTTTGGCTCGTCAGCTGATGGCGTATGGCAAATCGGTCATCACCCAAAAACTGATACAAACAGGGGTAACAGGCGACATCGCTGATGATATCATCACGCACCGACAGCTCATGGGCATGACACTACACACGCTTGATATCAATGGTACAAGTTGCCCCATTGTCCTTGCTAAGCCTGCCAGCCCTCATCTATCAGCACGCTTAGAAAACCGCACGCTAGACACAGACGCCATCACAGATGCCACCGCACGGCTACATGAGCACTTTGACATCGTTTTATTAGAAGGGGCGGGTGGTGTTCTGGTGCCATTGACTGACAAGCTACTGACGCTAGATTATGTTGCCAAGAAGCACTATCCTATCATCGTGGTAACATCAGCAAAGCTAGGTAGCATCAATCATACTTTGCTGACACTAGAAGCAATCAAGGCTCGTGGACTTAACTTATTTAGCGTAATATTTAACCATCATTTTGATACCGATACCGACATCAGTAGTGATACACAGCTATTTTTGCAAAAATATGTGGCAAAAAATCATTCAGGCACGCTATTTTTACGATTGGTCAATGGAAAGATTATTAGCGCTCATGAAAAGATGGCGGATTTTATGAATAAATTTTAGATTTAAATGTATAAAAAACACTCTCAATAAGGTGAATCAAATAGATTTTTATTCATCACAAACAGCACATCAATTAAATACCAAATCCATCTTGTTTAACAATTCGGTAATACCATTCATACTGTAAGCCAAAGCCAATTTTCATCAAATTTGCCAAAATTCGCCCAGTCAAACCCCAGATAATCTCTGTCATACCATCATTGTTTACATCATAGACCCATGCAAGGGTGTGTAGCTTGGCTGTTTGGTCAGTCAATTGCCCATCAAAGACGTAGTTAGTGGGGGCAGTTTTTAGCAACTCAAAGGGCAACCAAAATACTCGTGCTATCTCATCATCATTTGGCATAATCTTATCCACGACATCAGTGGGGATTGATACCACCACAGGTCGTACAAGCAGACCTTTTTTAGAAATTTGCATCGGCAGATAGCCGATGATATCCACCCCCAACCCATCAAGCCCCACCTCCTCATACGCTTCACGCAAAGCAACATCAACAGAACTTTTGTCTACCTCATCACGCTTACCACCCACAAAGGATACCTCTCCAGCGTGACTGCTCAACCTATTTGATCGCCGTGTCAGCAGCAGCCTAGGGTTTGGCTCGTCTGTGATGGCAACCAGCACGCAAGCCTGCGGCAAAGGATTTTTCTCTAACAAATCCTCATCATGCTCCGCCGCCTGTTTACCAGTCAATCCTGTCGGTAGTTCATTATTGTTAGCATACAAGCAAATATCTAATCCCTGATAAGCATTTATCTTGACAGATAAATCATAAAAGCGGTGGTCAGTTGGCAGGCAAACAGGGGCTTTATCTATAAAATCGTTTGTTATTTTAAGCATTTTCATTTAAACTTACCCAGTCGGCATTGACATTACTTTTATTATAACACCAAAACAACACCCAGCCATGCCCTACTGCTTAGAATGTGGTCATCAGGCCACACACATCATTCCTGATGGCGACACCAAAAAACGCCTTGTTTGCCCTGACTGTGGTCATATCCACTATGAAAACCCCAAAGTGATTTGCGGGGTGCTTGCTGTACACAAAGACCGCATTCTACTATGTCGGCGTGCCATTGAGCCACGCTATGGTCATTGGACCTTACCAGCAGGATTCATGGAGCTGGGCGAAACAATGGCACAAGGGGCTGTTCGTGAAACAGCAGAAGAGGCAGAAGGTTTGGCAGTAAACTTAAAATTATACGCCCTGTTTGACCTGCCAAATCTAGGGCAGATTCATGCCATGTATTTGGCAAATTTACAAGACGGAGCATTTGGTGTGGGGGCAGAAAGCCTAGAATGCAAGCTATTTTTTACACATGAAATAGACATGAAAAACCTTGCTTTTGAGACTGTCCGCCAAACCATTGAGAAATATTTAGCAGACAAAGCAGCATTAGAAAAGCTCGGCAAGGACAGCGGTAATTTCAATCACTATCCATTACACGAAATATGTATTTGTCGTTAATTCACCAAATAACAAAAAACCACAAATATTTTGTGGTTTTTATGGTTTATGTTTATTATCAAATAATACCTCTTGCCTTTAAGAACGCTGTCACAGTCGGCTTTCTACCCATAAATTGCTCAAATAGCACCATTGGCTCATTTGAACCACCTTGTGACAAAATCGCATCAACAAAATCCTGCCCAGTCTTACGATTGAGCAATCCTTCATTTTCAAAGCGGGTGAAACCATCGCTTGCCAGAACTTCCGACCACAAATAACCATAGTAACCAGCTGAATAGCCACCAGAAAATATATGACTAAAACTGTGTGCCATGCGTACCCAATCAGGTTCATTAAGCAAAGAGATATTTTGGCGAATATTCTCACGAATTCTTGCAATCGCATTGTCATCGCCTGATTGATATTCAAAATGCAACCTAAAGTCAAACAACCCATACTCAAGCTGACGGACGATGCTGGTTGCTGACTGATAATTTTTCGCTTCAAGCATTTTATCAATGATGTCTTTTGGCAAAGGCTTTCCTGTCTGGTGATGCTTGGAAATGATCCTAAGCGTGTCTGCATTCCATGTCCAGTTTTCAAGCAGCTGGCTTGGAAACTCCACAGCGTCCCAAGCGACACCGCTGATGCCTGATACTGCTTGTACATCAACTTGGGTCAGCATATGATGCAGGCCATGCCCAAATTCATGAAACAGTGTTTCTACATCGCCATGTAATAATAAAGCGGAATCGCCAGTACCCGCAAAATTACAAACAATCATGGACACAGGCAGTTGAATTTTTCCTTCCGCAGTTTTGTAACGCCCCATAACACCACTATGCCATGCACCACTTCGTTTATTTTCTCTGGCAAACAAATCCAAGTAAAAAGACGCAATGTGCTTATCATCTTTAAACATCTCAAAAAATCGCACATCTGAATGGAGTATAGGCACGCCCATCTTTTCACGCACCGACACACCAAACAAACGCTTAACAATCTCAAACATTCCAGACAATACATGATTGACAGGAAAATAAGCTCTTAGTGCTTCTTTGTCAATGCTGTAACGCTCTTGTTTCAACTTTTCGGACACATAAGCAAAATCCCAAGGCATGAGTTCATCAGATTCTGCCAAAATTCCTTTTTGCTTACCATAAGTTTTAAGCTCTTGAATTTCTATTTGAGATTTTTTATGGGTTTTTGTCAGCAAATCATTTAAAAAATCAAGCACCTGTGCTGGGCTTTGTGCCATCTTTGTGGCAAGTGAATACTCAGCATGCGATGCAAAACCAAGTAATTTTGCACGCTCCAATCGGAGCTCCACCAGCTCGTTCATGATGGGTGTATTATCCCATTTTCCAGCATTAGGTCCTTGATCCGAGGCACGAGTACGAAATGCTTCAAACATTTGATGTCGCAATTGACGGTCATCGGCATAAGTTACGATGGCGGCATAACTTGGATAATCCAAACCAAAACGGTAGCCTAGCTTACCTTGTGATTCTGCTGACTTTTTAGCATTCGCCAACGCCGTTTCACCCAGCCCTGCCAGCTTTTCTTTGTCATCAATGAGCATTTCAAAACCCATCTCTGAGTCAAGCACATTGTTGCTAAATTGAGTAGACAGCTCAGACAGCCTCGCAGACACCTCAGCATAACGCTTGGCTTTAGCCCCCTCTAAGGTTACGCCTGACAATCTAAAATCAAGCAAGGCGTTATCAATCGCTTTTTTTTGGGCTTGCGAAAACCGAGCATACTCCCCGCTCTGTTTAAGCTTATTAAAAGCATCATAAAGCGGTCGATACATACCAAACCATGTATCAAATTCTATTAAAGATTTTTGTGCATCGTCATAGACCGCTCTTAGCTCATCAGAATTTTTCAAAGAGTGAAGCTGATTGACCACCGACCACACACGCTCAATCTTATTTTGAGCGTCTTCTAAGGGTGCATAAAAATTCTGCCAAGTGATGTCTTCTTGTGCAGTTATTGCTTTGACAACATCGGTATTGTATTTGATGACATGAGTTATGGCAGGTTTGATATGCTCAGGCTTGATGACAAAAAAGTTAGGCAAGCTTGCAAAATCCAGCAAAGGATTCTTTTGCAATTCCTCACTTAGTGTCAATGGTAAAGAGCTGGCCATGCCAAATTTTGGCAAACTGATGGCAAGCACACCACCAAGCCCATATTGCAAAAAACCTCGACGCTTCATAAAATCTCCTTATTTGTTTATATTTCATCTAATAACTTTGATAATATTTAAATCCGCTCAAAGCAGTGATTAGCCTATGCAAAACCCATCAATAAGTCAAGATTTTCTTATGAAAAGTTTACAAAAAATTTTTCATCTTCAATCTATAAAATCCACCAACCAAAAACCCCTACCATCAAGGCAGGGGTTTTTGGTTTTAGATTCGTGCTTTGGCACTATTGTTAAAGATTAGCCTTTAACATTGGCAACAACACCAGCACCTACGGTACGGCCGCCTTCACGGATAGCGAAGCGTAGACCTTTGTCCATGGCGATTGGGTGGATAAGCTCAACGCTCATCTCAACATTGTCACCAGGCATAACCATTTCAGTACCTTCTTGTAGAGTGATGGCACCAGTTACGTCGGTAGTACGGAAGTAGAACTGTGGGCGATAGCCATTTAGGAATGGCGTATGACGACCACCTTCTTCTTTTGATAGTACATATACTTCTGCATCAAACTTGGTGTGCGGGGTGATTGAACCTGGCTTAGCAAGTACTTGACCACGCTGAACCTCTTCACGCTTAGTACCACGAAGAAGAACACCACAGTTCTCACCTGCACGACCTTCGTCTAGTAGCTTACGGAACATCTCAACACCAGTACAGGTGGTTTTGGCAGTGTCTTTGATACCAACGATTTCAACTTCATCACCAACTTTGATGATACCAGACTCAACACGACCAGTTACTACAGTACCACGACCTGAGATTGAGAATACATCTTCAATTGGCATTAGGAATGGACGGTCAATGTCACGCTCTGGCTCTGGAATGTAGCTGTCTAGAGTGTCTAGTAGTTCAAGAATGGCTTGCTCACCATATTGACCTGCATCACCGTTTAGACCCAAAAGTGCAGAACCTTTGATGATTGGTGTATCGTCACCTGGGAAGTCATAGTCAGATAGAAGCTCACGCACTTCCATTTCAACAAGTTCAAGAAGTTCTTCGTCATCTACTAGGTCACACTTGTTCATAAATACCATGATGTATGGTACACCAACCTGACGAGACAGTAGGATGTGCTCACGAGTTTGTGGCATTGGACCATCAGTTGCTGCAACAACCAAAATGGCACCGTCCATCTGTGCTGCACCAGTGATCATGTTTTTAACATAGTCAGCATGGCCTGGGCAGTCTACGTGTGCGTAGTGACGAGCTTGTGTGTCATACTCAATGTGAGAAGTGTTAATGGTAATACCACGCGCTTTTTCTTCAGGTGCTGAGTCAATAGCAGCATAGTCTTTTGCTTCACCACCGTGATGCTTAGCAGCAACAGTAGCGATAGCAGCTGTTAGAGTAGTTTTACCGTGGTCAACGTGACCGATGGTACCAACGTTGACATGGGGTTTGTTGCGTTCGAACTTGGCTTTGGCCATGGGTATGTCCTCTTGTTGTGAAGCCCAGACCCTAATGGGTAGGCTAGTTGTTGTCAAAATAACTCATGAAAAATGATAAAATTTTTCATATATTGCCAATTATACCACAAAAATCTGGTTTTGATACAACCCTATTTATGTGTTTTTCTTAACATTTTACTAAGTTTTTCAAAAAACTCACAAATTATTAACAATGTCAGACTCGTGAATATAGCATAAATATGAATGACATACACGGTATTGGTCAAAAACCCTTGAAATACTCATTTCAAGGGTTTTTTATATGGAGCTCTTATCGAGAATTGAACTCGAGACCTCTCCCTTACCAAGGGAGTGCTCTACCGCTGAGCTATAAGAGCAAAATTTTAATAATGGAGCGGGTGGCGGGAATCGAACCCGCACCATCAGCTTGGAAGGCTGAGGTTCTACCACTAAACTACACCCGCAGGGTAGTAAATATAAGGCAGGAATAATGGTGGTGGGGGAAGGATTCGAACCTTCGAAGCTTTCGCGACAGAGTTACAGTCTGTTGGGTTTGACCGCTCCCCAACCCCACCAAGATGGTACAGATAATTTTATTATAAAGATATCTGAATAAGTTTTTTTTAGGATTGGTGCCGGCTGCCGGAATCGAACTGGCGACCTACTGATTACAAGTCAGTTGCTCTACCAACTGAGCTAAGCCGGCGGTACTTCCTAAGTGGTGCGTATAATAACATATTTTTGATATTATGCAAGATTTTTTTTTATTTTTTTAAAATAATTTTTTTAAGCTATTGTTTTTATTATTATTTTAAAATAATAATATTTTGATTTAAAAATAACCAGCAGGCATGGTCCACTCATCGGCATTCCACACTCAGACCACCTGCATTTTACCTTAATCGTGGTTTTTATTCATTGCGATTAGCATTAGCTTAAATTCTACTGCAAAATCAACATCAATAATTCACAGCATTAAATCAATCAAATATAGTGGCGGGCTCAATTTCAATCAAAATAAGATAGTAATTTTAATATCTTATCCAAAACAGTTTCAAAGATTACTGGCTGGCGAATTTAAAAGAGTATGATTTAAAGTGATCGTAAAGCGATAAAATCTAAATACCCTCTTGATATAATAAACAAAAAAGCGACATTGTCGCTTTTTTGTTGTGGCTAATATCGTATATTTAGCATTAAAAATTCTGTACGATGCTAGCAAATCCCATAACATCTGGTTTGTTTTTACCCAATTGCTTGGTCGCATGGGCACCCACTTGCAGTGCTGTGTGTTCAAATTGACCGTTAATGGCTAAATGATAATTAACAGCATGCTCTTTATTGGCATCAACAACAGTATTAAAGCCCTTGCTGTACTGCTGAATCGATGTCAATGACGCATTGATGGCTTGTTTATCATTGATGAATTCATGCCCATAGCTAACCCCACCCACCATAGAGACAGCTGGGCTAATGGCATAACCAACATCAACACCCACCTCACCTTGTAGCGATTTGCGTTCTTGCTCGCCAAACCTCATGGCAGTAGACAAATTAGGCTTACTTTCGGTTAATGTGTGAATTTTTAATTTTTGAGCGTTGGCACCAATATGTGGACGAATTGTGGCCTGACCAACATCAACACCATAACCAATTTTTACGCCACCATGAAGGCGTCTGCCAGATGTATCAGCTGTATGAGCACGAAATTCACCTTCCCAATCAATGCGGCGATTTGTGCTGATGGACAGTTTGTCAACGCCAACATTGGCGTTTAAAGACAAATTGCCAAAATTGTGGCGATGATACAACGCAATGCCAGTAATACCAACATCTGAATCCATATTATTGCTTAGTTTATAAGCATATTTTTGACGATTCAGATAAGTACCTGTATGACTATTTTCGCCAGCAAAATCAAGACCAACATTTACCGAATGTTTGTTATTAGAACTGGTAGAAACATCTGCCCAAATACCGCTTGTCTTTTTGCTGAATTGGTCAATTTGACGATTTAGATGACGGTCATTGACACCAGCTGAGCTTAGGATTTTTTGAGGCAATTGACCTACTGTGGCAGGCGTATCAATAATAGAGCGGTAATATTGAGCTAAGATTCGATGCGTACGCCCTGCTGGGTGAATATCATCAGCAAAAACATAAGTTTCGTTTGCAGTTGGCGTTTTCCAAAATTCTTTTTTGCATTGTGTTGATAGTGGCAAAAGAGATGATACATCTTTACAAGCATAATCATTGGCATTTTGAAAACCAAAGGCTTCTTTATGTGCAACGGTTTCTTGTAATAAGGCAAATGTATTAGCAGGGACGACATTCGCTTGGCTTTTATTTAAGCCTGTAAATAGCATATTGTTGTACAATGTGGCAGCCCTGGTCGACTTCATCGAGCTCTCTGAGTCTTTGAGCATTCTTGGCGTTAGGCCCACATCAGGCAAGTTTGGTACCAAAATGGTGCTCGCACCTGCATCATGTAAGCGATTGATAGATGAAATTTCAGATGTTGCCGCCTCTGTTAAAATGGCAACAGCCTGTTTTATATCCCTTTGATTACCGGCCTCTATCAAATCATTTGCACCAATCCATACTGTGTATAAAGCCTTAGGGTCGGCCTTATTATTAGCTTGCAGATGGTTATTTATTTGCTTTTCAACCGATGGAACAGTAAACAACACAAAATCCGCATCTTTCTTAGCCTTGGCACCACCAAAGGCATAATTGGTACCTTTTAAGGTCTCATTGTCATTGGGGTCTGCGGTATGCCCATAAGATGATGCCAACACGCCCGCCCAGGTCGTATCTGGATTGGTGATAAAAGATGGCTGAGCCTCGCCAAGTATAGGGGCTTTATCAGCTATCGTCTTAGCAAATGCTCCTGTATCTGACAAGCTATCACCAAATGTTATCAATTGGCTATAAGTTGCAGCGTGTGTAAAAGAAGCGTACAAAGCCAATGACAAGGTCAAAGCAAGCGGAGAGTATTTGGTCAATAACGATTGTTTCATGTGCAAATCCTTTTAAAATTAGACTTATAATTCTATAGGCATTCTGATAGCAATACAAGTGTTTTTTTAGCCGCTGGCAAAAATTTATGGCCAATATCATTGATAAAAAAAACCTTCTTAGCCTCAGCCAACCCAATTTGATTGACTTAATTTAGCCTGACCAAATAGAAGTCTTTTATCAATCGATGCCCACCGTCAAATTCAAAGCCAAGAGTTTGTCATATCAAGTTAAACTTCCAGCCCCTCGCACGCCATCTCCACCGCCTTAACAATAGCAAGGGCTTTTTTGTTGGTCTCGTCCCACTCTGCCACAGGATCGGAGTCTGCCACCACACCTGCCCCCGCTTGAATGTGTACCTGCCCATCTTTAAGGACCGCTGTGCGAATGGCAATTGCCGTATCCATATTACCAGCCCAACCCAGATAACCAACCGCCCCACCAAACACGCTGCGACGGACAGGCTCAACCTCATCAATAATCTGCATGGCTCGAATTTTAGGAGCACCCGACAATGTCCCTGCTGGGAAAGTCGCACAAAAAACATCAAGTGCATCTTTATCCGCCGATACCACACCCTCAACATTGCTGGCAATGTGCATCACCTGAGAATAGCGTTCAATAAACATTTTGTCGGTAACTCGCACCGTGCCAATGTCACATACCTTGCCGATGTCATTACGCCCCAAGTCAATCAGCATCAAATGCTCGGCGATTTCTTTGGTGTCAGCAAGCAGCTCTGTTTCCAATGCCAAATCCTCGGCCGAATCTACGCCACGCCGTCTTGTACCTGCAAGCGGTCGTACCGTTACTTTGCGTTCATCGCCCACCGTCTCAATGCGTGAGAGAATTTCAGGAGATGCACCAACGATGTGAAATGGCTCATCATCTAAAAGCTCGCCTTGAATGAGAAAAAGATATGGAGATGGGTTTAAATATCGCAATGCACGATATACCGCCAATGAATCACCCTCAAACTCCCCACTCAAACGCTGAGCAGGGACGACTTGCATGACATCGCCCGCCCTGATGTATTCTTTGATGCGATTAACATCGTTGCAAAATTTATTTTGCCCTGTTTGTGAAACAAAATGAGGCAGAGCCTGTTTTTTTACAATCAAATCAGGCTTATGATTGAGCAGGCTTTCAATGATTTCTAAGTTTTTCAATGCTTTTTTAAAGCCATCTTTTACATTTGTGTTGGCATAAACCACAATGGATAAAGTATTTTGTAAATTATCAAAAACCACCACTTGATCAGATAAGGTGAGCCACATATCAGGCAATGCCAAAGGGTTGGGAGAATTAGAATCGCCCACACTTGGCTCAATAACTCTTATCATGTCATAGCCAAAATAACCCACCAGACCACCACTAAATGCAGGCAAATCGGGCAATTCTTTATTTGTTGGCGTTTTATAATTTGCCATAAATTGCCGAATAAAATCAAAAGGATTTTGTTCGCTTTGTGTCATGGTGTCGCTACGCTTATCTTTTAACAAAACTTTGCCATCGTGATAGCTGATGCTGATGTCCGAACCTAGCCCAATCATCGAATATCTTGCCCAACGCTCACCCCCCACCACTGATTCAAACAAATAAGCAGACGAAAAAAATTTACGCAAATTAGCAAATACCGAGACAGGGGTGGCGTCGTCCATTAGGCGTTTTTTGATGAGCGGGATATGCGTATACCCTTGTTCAGCAAGGACATTAAACTCTTTTAAGGTTATCATGGTTCTTCCTAATTTGTCATAAAACCGACCAAGTGGCATTAATTGGCCGATCATCGTATTTTATCACAACTGCTTTCACATGATAATACGATAAGACATAAACAACTTAAATTAAAATCATGACTATGTAGCCGGCCAACTTTACTCAAGCACTAAGCCTTACCGCATCATCAATGAGCCTTATCCCAGCTGTCTCCTATGCCGATCTCCACCAAAAGTGGTACAGCAAAATCAACATTCCAGCCCAACTCTTTGGCAGTATGAGTAAGAACATTTTGCATTGCCGTTTTGATCATCTTGCCAATTTCTTCTGCTTTATCATCATCTACTTCAAAAACAAGTTCATCATGCACTTGCAATAATAATTTGGCATGGTCTTTTGGCAAAACTTTGTCCACTGCCATCATCGCAAGTTTAATGATCTCAGCCGCCGAACCTTGTAAAGGTGCGTTAATGCTTGCTCTTTGAGCCCCCTGCCTTATCATGGCATTGCTGGCATTAATATCAGGAGTATAAAGCTTACGACCCAATATGGTAGTAACACAACCTGCTGTTTTTGCTTGATTTTTGGTATCTTCCATATAATCATTAATCGCAGGGTAGCGAGCAAAATACCGTTTGATATAATCTTTGGCAACATCATTACTCACGCCCAACTGTTTGGCAAGTCCAAACACGCCCATACCGTATAACAATCCAAAGTTTACCGCCTTAGCTGAGCGTCTCTCGCTGGGCGTTACTTCTGATAAGTCTTTGCCCATAATCTCGGCAGCAGTAGCAGTATGAATGTCTAGATTTTGCTTAAAAGCACTGATTAGGCCTTCATCACCGCTAAAATGAGCCATAAGTCGTAGCTCAATCTGCGAATAGTCCGCTGCCAATATCACACGCCCCTTTGGAGCAATAAAAGCCTCACGAATGAGCCTACCTGTGTCGGTACGAATGGGGATATTTTGCAAGTTCGGATCGCTCGATGACAATCGCCCTGTACTTGTTAATGCCTGATGATAGCTTGTGTGCACCCGCCCATCTTTGTCCGCTGCCTTTGCCAATGCGTCTGTGTAGGTGCTTTTAAGCTTAGATAAGCTACGATGTTCTAGCACAACCTCTACAAGTGGATGCTCAATCTTGGCAAGCACGGCTTCTGAAGTGGAGTACTGCCCTGTTTTGGTCTTTTTTCCACCTTTAACGCCAAGTTTTTCAAATAAAATCTCGCCCAACTGTTTGGGGCTGGCGACATTAAATGACTCTCCTGCTAGGGTGAATGCTTGATTTTCAAGCAGGCTGATTTGATTGTCAAAAGCAAGTGATAATTGGCTCAAAAATTCGGTCTTAATTAAAATACCATCATGCTCCATTTGTGTGAGTATTTGAGCAGTTGGTAGCTCTAATTTATCCAATAAATGCTTGGCGTTATGATCATTTTTTAAATACTCATCAAATACGCTAAATAGGCGATAAGTAATGTCTGCATCTTCACAAGCATAATGGCCTGCCGTTTTTATATCCACTTTATCAAAGGTAATTTGTTTGGCACCTTTGCCTGCCACCTCTTCAAAAGTGGTGGTTTTAACACCCAAATAGTGCTCTGCCAAACTGTCCATATTGTGCCGAGTGGCGACTGAATTGATGACATAGCTGGCCAACATCGTATCCATGTGCCAATTGACCAAATTAATGCCATAATTTTTAAAAATATGTGCATCGTATTTAATGTGCTGACCAATTTTGCCAATGCTCACATCTTCTAAAATGGGTTTGAACTCATTTAGAACAAAATCCCTATCAAGCTGATTTTCTAATAAAATATCAAAATCGCCCGTATGTCCCACAGGAATATAATAAGCTTCGTAATTGGCAGTGGCAACACTTATACCAACCAGCTCTGCTTTTTGCCAATTGATATCAGTGGTTTCAGTATCAATGGCAAAATAAGAAACGGCTTTTAATTGGTGAATGAGCGCCAAAAAATCAGCCTTATTATCAATCATCTGATAAGTGGCTTGTTTAAGCGGCAAGGTTTTGACAGTCAGCTCATGATTGACATCATCATTTATAGGATCTGATGGGTTTGTATTGTCATCTTCAAACAAACCACTCGTCGTGGGCGAATCAGCAACGCTCAGCAAAGCTTTTTGTTCTGCCATTTCTTTTTTAAATTCTAATTGCTCAAATAAAGGATAGAGCTTTTGAGCTCGTTGGGTCTGGATTTGTTTGCTGTTATTTAATCTGATGTCATTAAACGACACAGATAAATCAAGATTGGTGACAATAGTTGCCAGCGTACGATTTAAAGGAATGGTGTTGGCATATTCAGACAAATTTTTACCTACCATGCCTTTGATTTGTGATAAATTGGCCAAAATGCCCTCAATATCGCCGTATTCATTTAACAATTTGCTGGCTGTTTTTTGCCCAACCTTAGGAATGCCTGCGATGCCATCAGACGCATCACCCATGAGTGTAAGATAATCAGCGATTTGAGTATTTGCCACACCAAATTTTTCTATCACGCCCGCCATGTCAGTTACTTTATCTTTAAAGCTGTCTTCCAAAATGACACACTCATTGACAAGCTGTGCCATGTCCTTATCGCCTGTGGATATGACCACAGGATAGCCATGAACACAAGCGGTATGGGCAAGTGTACCGATGATGTCATCGGCTTCGTAGCCATCAATTTTGATCAGTGGTATGCCCAAGCTTTCAATCATCTGATGAATATAAGGAATTTGTACTCGTAAATCTTCATCCATTGGCGGACGATGAGCCTTATAAGCATCTGACAGCACATGGCGAAAAGTAGGAGCTTTGGTATCAAAAGCAACCGCCATGTGCGTAGGTTCATACTTCTTAATCAGCTTATTTAACGCATTTAGTACACCACGAATGGCATTGGTGGGCAATCCGTCTTTGTTGGCGAGTGGTGGCAACCCATGAAAACAACGAAACAAATAATACGAGCCATCCACAAGTATGACTGGCGGTTTATCTTTATCAATTAAAGTTGTATCAAAGGTGGCAAGATTGGGAATGGTGGTGTAATCGGTTAGGTTGGTCATGATATCTGCATTGGTTTTTTTAAATTGAATCTATTATAACCAAAAATCCAATACTTTGGGAAAGTCATTACAAAAAACCAATCCGCAAGCACATCTGTTGGTTAATTATCCCATCAAAACATGATATAATCATAGACTTTATCCACTTTTATTCATATTAATTAGTATCATGACCAACCTCAATCAAGAAATCGCCAAACGCAGAACATTCGCCATCATCTCGCACCCCGATGCAGGTAAAACCACCATGACCGAAAAACTGCTACTTTGGGGGCAGGTTATCCAAAAAGCAGGCGAGGTAAAATCTCGCAAAACTGATAAACACGCCACCTCCGACTGGATGAGCATGGAACAAGAGCGTGGGATTTCTATCACAACCTCAGTCATGCAGTTTCCTTATAAAGACCACATGGTGAACCTGCTAGACACCCCTGGTCATGCTGACTTTTCAGAAGATACTTATCGCACGCTGACCGCTGTGGATTCTGCCTTGATGGTGATTGATGGTGCAAAAGGTGTAGAAGAACGCACCATTAAACTCATGGAAGTTTGTCGTATGCGTGATACGCCCATCATTTCATTTGTGAACAAACTTGACCGTGAAATCCAAAATCCACTCGCTTTACTGGATGAAATTGAAAATGTACTAAAAATCCGCTGCGTGCCCATCACATGGCCGCTTGGCATGGGACAGGATTTTGTGGGGGCGTATCACATCGCCGAAGACAAATTATACATGTATAAAAAAGGACATGGTGGCGAAATCACCGACATAGAGATACGAGATGGCTACGACCATGCTGACATCAAAGAAAGACTTGGGGATTTGGTTTTTAATGAATTTAAAGAAACATTAGAGCTTGCCCAACTGTCTGCCAGCGACTGGAATGAAGAAGATTTCTTAAATGGTAAAATCACACCTGTACTGTTTGGTACAGCCTTGGGCAACTTTGGTGTTAATATGGTGCTAGATGTATTAACACAATACGCCCCTGCACCAAAAGACCACACCGCTGTTGAACGCATCGTCAAGGCAGATGAGCCCAATTTCACAGGGTTTGTTTTTAAAATCCAAGCCAATATGGATCCAAAACACCGAGATCGGGTTGCTTTCATGCGTATATGCTCTGGCAAATATGAAAAAGGCATGAAAATGAACCATGTGCGACTTAATAAAGAGGTGCGAGTATCGGACGCTCTTATGTTCCTAGCAGGCGATCGTGAAAGCCTTTTGGAGGCCTATGCAGGCGATATTATCGGCCTGCACAATCATGGTACAATTCAAATTGGTGATAGTTTTACCGCTGGCGAAACCTTGAATTTTACAGGCATTCCACACTTTGCCCCAGAGCTGTTTCGCCGTGTCGTACTAAAAGACCCGATGAAATCCAAACAATTACAAAAAGGGTTGCAGCAGTTATCTGAAGAAGGTGCAACTCAGGTATTCATGCCTCAAATCAATAATGATCTCATCTTAGGTGCGGTAGGCGTATTGCAATTTGAAGTGGTAGCACATCGTTTGCTAGAAGAATACAAAGTACAATGCAGTTTTGAACCAATTTCCATCGCTACCGTGCGTTGGGTGCACTGCGATGATAAAGTGGCCTTTGAAAAATTTAAGAAAAAAGCTCACGATCAATTGTCTGTAGATGGCGGTGGCTATCTGACTTACCTGGCACCAAGTCGTGTCAATCTGCAACTCATGCAAGAGCGCTATCCTGAGGTAGATTTTCGTGCAACTCGTGAGCACTAAGACCATTGGGCTTAGATAAAACCCTCAATCCTTTGCCTTACTGCCAGTTACCAACAACAAAAGCCCACCAAGTTGATGGGCTTTTGTTGTTGGTGATACTTTGAGAATCAGCTAAAGCACAAGCTCGCCCACATCTGCCACACTCAAAAAAAGCTGACGCACTTGCTTTAATAATGCCAAACGGTTGGCTTTTAAATTCACATCATCGGCATTTACCATCACATTGTCAAAAAACTGCGTCAATGGCGTATCAAGGCTTGCCAGCTCATTTAAAGCACCTTTATAATCCGCCTGTGCAATGCGTGGATTGGTCGCATTTTTGGCATTGACCAAAGCCGTAAACAAGGCTTTTTCGGCAGGCTCTGTCAATAAACGCTCGTCAATGTCCGCCAAAATGCCTTCATCGGCTTTTGCCAAAATGTTCGCCACGCGTTTGTTATTTTGTGCCAGCGTTTTGGCAGACGGTTCATTCTTAAAGCCTTGTACCGCCCAAATACGGTCATCAAAATCAAGGGGCATATGCGGATTGACCGCTTGCACCGCCAAAATCGTATCCACCGCCACGCCCTGCTCTTCGTACATCGCCCGATAGCGTGCATTGATAAATTCCATCACATCGGTAAAGGTTTTGGCAAGATTGGGCAGTTTGTTGCCATAGCCTTTTAGGGCTTGTTCAATGAGTGCCACAAGGTTTAGGGCGATTTTCTTTTCAATCAAAATCCGCAAAATCCCAATGCTGGCTCGGCGTAGGCTAAATGGGTCTTTGGAACCTGTTGGCACTTGCCCAATCCCAAAAATCCCAACCATTGTGTCAAGGCGGTCAGCGAGTGCCAAACACACGCCAATGTCGGTTTTGGGTAAGTCATCGCCTGCAAAGCGGGGTAAATACTGCTCGGCGATACTTTCTGCCACTTCACTTGGCTCATTGTTTAGCCGTGCATAATAAGTGCCTGCAATGCCTTGCAATTCTGGAAATTCGCCCACAAGCGTGCTTGCCAAATCGCATTTTGACAAAAGTCCTGCTCGTGTGGCGTTGTCCACATTGGCGTGGGTTTGGGTAGCGATAAAGGCGGATAATTTGGCAATGCGTTCGCACTTTTCCCAAATCGTGCCTAGTTTGTCTTGAAAAATGCGTGTTTTTAGGTTTTCGGATAAGGCAAACAACGGGCGTTTTTGGTCTTGCAAAAAGAAAAACTGGGCGTCCGCTAGGCGTGGGCGTACCACTTTTTCATTGCCTTTGATGACTTGGCTTTTGTCCTTACTATCAATATTGCTCACAAACACAAAATAAGGCAACAGTTTGCCTGCATTATCAGTCAGACAAAAATATTTTTGGTCGGCTTGCATTGTGCTAATCAATGCCTCTTGTGGCACTTGCAAAAAGCCCTCATCAAAGCTTGCTCGCAAGGCAACAGGATAATCCACAAGGGCGGTAACCTCGTCCAATAAATCCTCTGGCACGATGGCGGTCGCCCCCACTTCATCGGCAAGCTTTTTGACCTGTTCGGTAATCACCGCTTGGCGTTTGGCAAAATCGGCAATCACTTGATGATTTTCAAGCAATTTTTCATAATTATCAGCATTGTCAAGCACAAAAAATGCTGGCGAATGATAGCGGTGTCCACAAGTTTTGTTGTCCGTTTTTAGCCCTTGAATTGTCGCAGGAATTACCACTTCATCACGCATCAAAACCACCCATTTGACAGGTCGCACAAACTCGTGCTTGTCCTCCCCACTTCGCATACGCTTGGCAATGGGTAGCTCATCAAGGGCTTTTTGAATAATTTTTGGCAAAATATCATCCACTTTTTCGCCTTTGACACTCATCTCATAAGCGATATACTCGCCTTTTTTGTCGGACACAGTGATTAAATCGTCTTTGGTCAAGTTAAGACCCGTTGCATTTAGCCCTTGCAAAAAGCCCTGCCCTGCTTTTGTCAGCTCGCCTGCCTCATCAAAACTTGCCTTAATATTGGGGCCTTTTTTGATTTCCATCTTATCAGGCGTAGCGGTCGCCACTTTCAAAATTTGCACCGCCAAACGCCGTGGGGCAGAAAATGTTTTAATCTCATCAAAGGCGATGTTTTGCTCGCCCAAAGATTGGCTAAGATTATCTTGCAAGGCATTTTGCAAGGTTTTGAGTGATTTTGGCGGTAATTCTTCACAGCCAAGTTCAAAAAGAATAGTGTTCATTGTTTGACCTTTTTAATGATAGCTTACAAATTAAGTTTCTTACGATTTTTTTGCTAAGCGTTTTTGTAGAATTTCCAAAAACTCATCAACACTTGACTGTTCTTTTTTGGGTGATTTGATTTGTACGGGTTTAACATTTTCTAAATCATACAAAAACGCTTCAATCGCTTTTTCATCTGTTACCACAAAATTTTTAAAAAATGATGAAGTTGGCATTTTTTAATCTCTCTTATTTAAAAGAAATTTGCATTTTTAACTTAATTGGTTGTAGGAAAAATTACTGGTTCGCATCTGATGATATTTGCAATTTCGTCAATCGCTCACTGGCATTGTCATAAGCCTGATTGCGTTCTCGTTTACCTACCGCCAAAACAAAAACCACCACCGTTTCATCTTCCACTTTATAAACCAAACGATAACCTGATGAACGCAGTTTTATTTTATAACACCCATTTAACTCACCGTGCAGACGATTGTTTTCAATATGCGGATTTTCCAAAACTTTTTCTAGTTTTTTCTTAAACTGCAAGCGAATAGTTTCCCCCAATTTTTTCCATTCTTTAAAAGCCCGCTCATCAAAGTCAAGATTATAACTCATCAAGCGTAACTCTTATGCGTGGAGCAGGATTTCTTAGGCGTTCTTTGGCAAGTGTAATAATATCATTGTCATCATCTTCAAAATAATTGATAAGCAACGATGTGATAATATCAAGCTCGGATTTCCCATTTTGGATTGCCATTGTTTTTAAAGCAGGTTCAATGCTTTTGGGAATGGTAATGGTTAATTGCATTTTTACTCCAATTTTTGGATAGCCGTATTATTGATTAGCGAAACACTTTTTAGAATAGACTTCCTGCGAAACCTTGAAATAAGGAAAACCGTTCGTGGTGAACTTGTCAAACCATAACGGTTTTCCGCCACCCTTCGACAAGCTCAGGGCGAACGGAAAACCTAGTATCGCAGGAAATCTAATTTTTAACATTTTATTAATGCTTGGTTATTTTGGCATTGTTTTGTTCACTCATCACTCTCTTTTGGCAACCACTTCTCCAACGCTTCTTGTCTATGCGCTTCGTCCGCCAATGGAAAGCCCAATTTGGCTCGTGCCACGGTGTAGCTTTCGGCGACTTTTTTTGCCAAAGTGCGTACTCTTAGGATAAATCTTTGGCGTTCGGTAACGCTAATCGCCCCACGAGCATCAAGCAAATTAAAGCTGTGAGACGCTTTTAGCACCATTTCATAGGCAGGCAAAGGCAAATTCACAGCAACCAATCTGTCCGCCTCTTGTTCATAAAAATCAAACAGTTCAAACAGTTTATCCACATCGGCATATTCAAAATTATAAGTAGACTGCTCCACTTCATTTTGGTGGAACACATCGCCATAAGTCACCCGCCCAAACTCGCCGTCCGCCCACACCAAATCATAGACGCTGTCCACGCCTTGAATGTACATCGCCAGCCGTTCAAGCCCATAAGTAATCTCGCCTGTTACAGGAAAGCACGCCAAGCCCCCCACCTGCTGAAAGTAGGTAAACTGGGTAACCTCCATACCGTTTAGCCACACCTCCCAGCCAAGCCCCCACGCCCCAAGCGTAGGACTCTCCCAGTTGTCCTCCACAAAACGCACATCGTGGGTCAGCGTATCAATGCCAAGTGCCTGCAATGACCCCAAATACAGCTCTTGGATATTGTCAGGATTGGGTTTTAGCACCACTTGAAATTGGTAATAATGTTGTAAACGGTTGGGGTTGTCGCCATAACGCCCATCGGTGGGTCGCCGAGACGGCTGAACATAGGCGGCGTGCCATTTTTCGGGCGTTAAGGCTCTTAAAAAAGTGGCGGTGTGAAAAGTCCCTGCCCCCATTTCCATATCATAAGGCTGTAAGATGACACAGCCTTGATTTGCCCAGTAGTTTTGTAATGTTAAGATGATTTGTTGAAAAGTCATGATGAATAATACCTAATAAAAATAATTTATTAAAAAACTCATTAATGTACACAAAAACCGTTGATTTGGCAACTTGTTTTTAATGAAGCAAACAAGACAGCCAAGTTGCACGATCAAACCTTAGCACTAAAAAATATTGATAATAAATAGTGAATAGATTCTAACCATATCTAGCAACACAGCCCCATTTTGTTGATGAGATTTGATTGCAAAAATTCATGTTTTTACATCTTACAGTCAAATATTAATATTGCCCTTAAACACTCAATTTCATAATAAAAAACACGCCTATTTTGAACCGCACCCCAAAAGTTAGACATCAACTTTTGGGGTGCGGTTCATTCATTGGGTGTTTTTATGTAAAGCATTATCAAAGCTTTAATGCTCTAGGCATAAGATGCTGGCGTCGCCTCTGGCATGACAAACCACAAAATAAGATAAGCCAGCATAGCCATCGGCAAGGTAACGCCCGCACTTAAAATAATGACGGCAAAAAACAGCATACGAACCATATTTGGTGACCACCCCAAATATTCAGCAATACCACCCAGCACACCCGCAAAAACACGATACTTAACAGAGCGATGAAGTTTCATCATTTTTTTCATGATATTTTCCTTAGTTAGTGTGTCAGCCCAACAAACAATGACCGATGAGTAATGATTTATGGCTAAGTTTTCTAAATTTCAATAAAAAAGCCTGCCCAGTTTACCAAAGTAACACAATTTTTTTAGGTCAGGCATGTGATGTTAAATTTTGTAACTTCACCCAAAGGTTGTCATGCCTTATTCATATTCGTAATGACGCCTATTGTAATTATTAGAAGCAAGTACTAAAACCGTTCAATAAGTTTGCTATAATACTGTTTCTCCAACCACCAAACTGGATAAAAACATGAAGACAAGCACAGGATTGCTCATTGGGCATTTTGAGCCACTACATTTAGGGCATTTAAGGGACATCAATACTGCCGCAGGTCAATGTGACACCCTACACATCATCATCACGCCAAAGCTAGGCAACAGTCGCTTTCGCCCCACCATGCAGGATAAGGCTCGTTGGGTACAGGTAGCTTGCCAGCACTTTGACTTCATCAAAGTACATACAACAGATGGCCTTCATATAAATGCACTGGGCGATTATGGCAAAACCCTCCACCTTGATGAGCTGATTGTTAAAAAATTGGGCATAGATGATAACAACAATCACCTAAAAATTTTCATCAAAGATGGCGTAAGTTTAGACGAAAAGTTTTCAAAGGTGATTTTGCCAAATTGGGTTTATGATGATGACAAGATTTATCAAAACCCCATCGCACATTTTTATGACATTGCAGCACCTGCCAGACCCAACTATGTGCAGACGGTGTGTATCGTGGGTGGCGAAAGCTCTGGCAAAACAACTTTAGTGCATAAACTGGCAAACCATTATGGTGCAAGCATTGCCCTTGAAATGGGTCGGATATACACATACAGCAATTTAGGTGGCACAGAGCTTGGATTGCAATACAGTGATTATACACCAATTGCCATCAGCCATGCACAAGCGATTTTTGACGCAAAAAAACACGCCACTGCACCGATTGTACTGGTTGATACTGACTTTGCCACAACACAAGCATTTTGCGAAGAGTATGAAAATCGTCCCAATCCTGTGGTAGCCGCACTT
Organism: Moraxella sp. Pampa; assembly: GCF_035181385.1. Lineage (NCBI taxonomy): Bacteria > Pseudomonadati > Pseudomonadota > Gammaproteobacteria > Moraxellales > Moraxellaceae > Moraxella > Moraxella sp. Pampa. The sequence continues at coordinate 137,419 of NZ_JAXCJK010000002.1, forward strand.
AGCAATGACATACGCATGGATTTTACCATTTACCTAGATAATAATGTCGAATGGGTGGCAGATGGCATCAGACGGCTTGGTGGCACCGCTGAGCGTACACGCTTTGCAAATAGAATCTTAGAAATGCTGGCTCGCCATGACATCACACCTTTTGTGATTGATGATGCCGATTATCACGCACGCTACGAACAGGCGATGAAGTTCATTGATGAGAATGTATTGTGCCAAGATGCGGCGTGACCTGACAATATTATAAAAAATAAAAAAAGCGGAGTATGATTGCATGAAAATTGCATTTTTAGACAACATCACAGGCCATGGTGAAAAAGACTGGACAGCACGATGGATCTTAATCTGGTTTACTTTGGGTGCGATGGCGTTATTTACTGGTTTTTGGCAGACGACAGAGCGAGCACCGCTTGATTGGTTCTATTTTGGCGTATCCATCATCGGCCTTTTGTGTGTGGTTGGCTTGTCTTTTCGCAAAAACTTGCTTGGCAATGGGCTTGGTATGGCTGCCACCGCAGGCGAAGTAATTGTACAGGGTACGGCTGGGGCGGTTGGCCTGATGCTTGCACCGATTTTTAACTTTTTTACGCACGCTTATGGCATGATAAATTGGCGTGAACACACCGACAAAAATGGCAACATGACCCCCAAATCTGCCAACAAATACATCTGGGGTATTACCGTCATATTTATTACCATCGGTCTGGCATCATTCCCACATATCAATGAATGGCTCATCAACCAAGGCTACGGTGTGATTGAAGATGATGGCGGTAGGTTTTTGGGCATTGTTAGCTTTTTTTGGATCAATGTCATTGCTTTTGTACTGTCCATCACCGCCCAAGTAACGATGATTTTACGATATTCCTTTAATTGGTGGCTGTGGATTTTGGTCAATATTGTATGGCTGATTGTCAACATCATGTCAGGCAATGTCATTTTTGCCATTCAGACAATGATTTACCAAGTCAATGCCATCATTGGGTTGTATGGCTGGCAGCGAAGCGAAAGCCAATGACTAAACTCTTAATGACTCATTGATGGCAATTAAACCCTAAACCAAATCTCAAATGATGGGTTGTGAGTACTTATTTGATCATTAGGGCTGTTTTAAATATGGCCAAGCCGCTCTTAGATAAATCATCATTGACCACAATGTCAGTAGCACCGCAATCATCATCAACACATAGCCAATGACATCAAGACTTTGCCAATTTAAAAGCAATACAGAGATGGCTATCATCTGAAAAGCTGTTTTTAACTTGCCTACATATGACACCGCCACACTTGTGCGTGCACCAAGCTCTGCCATCCATTCACGCAATGCCGACACCGCAATCTCTCGAGAAATAATAACAATAGCACAAACCGCCATGATGATATTGGCATGCCACTGCACCAAGACAACCAAAGCAGCAGCAACCATCAGTTTATCTGCCACAGGATCTAAAAACCGCCCAAATGCTGATGTGATGTTGAGTTTGCGTGCCAAATAACCGTCTAGCCAATCCGTAATCGCCGCCAAAATGAACAAAAAAGCCAATAAAAAATGACGAAGCATACTGTCACTGTATTCAAGCATACCAAGGCGTGCAATCGCATTGTTGGTGATGGCTGGTACGCCAATCCCAAGTGCAGGCGGCCAATAAGCAATGGCAATAAACAGCGGAATCATTGCGATGCGTGCGATGGTCAAGTTATTTGGCAAATTAAAAATTGTGTGCTTGGCTTGGCTTGGCTTGGTCATGGTGGTTTTATTTTGACTTAAAATCAATAAAATTAGCAATTATCAATGATGATTTTAGAGATTCTTAGATGTTTGGATAATTACTGTATCATTGTACTGTATACTGTATGATACCTTAATTTTGCTATTTTTTGGCGATTATTTGTGTGCTTTAAACAAACTTTTTCAAAATTTTTAAAAAAAGTTTGAAAAAATGGTAAATTTTTCAAAAATTTTGAAAAAAAATATTGACACCTGCTAAAAAATCTATATAATACGCTCCCATGCAATGATGTATGTCATCTTAAATCAAAGATGAAAAATTGCGGGAATAGCTCAGTTGGTAGAGCACAACCTTGCCAAGGTTGGGGTCGCGAGTTCGAATCTCGTTTCCCGCTCCAAGTTTTCAAATACACATTGAATACCAAAACATATGACCATATGCGGGAATAGCTCAGTTGGTAGAGCACAACCTTGCCAAGGTTGGGGTCGCGAGTTCGAATCTCGTTTCCCGCTCCAAATTTTAAAGTCCAATTCAAAAGAATTGGGCTTTTTATTCATTCAATTTTTTTTACATTGACTACTGTTCAAATGCCATCATTTAACATGAACTGATGATTGTTACGGGTCGTTTTCTGCCCAACCCACCCGACTATGGGTTTGAATTTAATAAGCTTTTTTGACACCCTCTTTGCATATTAATAGATGTTTTATTCATCAACACACCATCACGCCTTTCTGCCTCTTCTAAACACAAATTCATCTTCATAAAACGACAGACTTGCATTATCCCAAAAGAACGGTACGCCCAAAATTGGTAGTGGAGACAAATCTTTTGGTGTTGCTCTATCAACCAACCAATCACCCAATTCTTTGCTTAGCCTATCATCAAGGTCAGTTAATTTTTCAGTCAAACTTTTGGCAAAAAAATCATCACCAACCTTGATAATCCAAGTATGACTACACAGAGGCTTTCTAGGATTGATGAGCTGTTCAAGCAAGGCATGGCCAAAAATAAAAGCTTGTGCTTTGTCATCATCTTTTGGTTGGGTGGGATTACACCAAAACCGCCTTGGGGCAACCAAAGTATTGTGCCAATCAAAATCTCTTAAAGACTTGCCAATATTTTCATCACTCACCACCAAAATCGCTCCATTTTCATCAAATACCGTAATGGCATCACGCACACGATTTCTTAAGCCCTTATCGCCATTATTTGCCATTTCACGAAGATGCACATGATTTAGGATCGCTTTTGATTTGGGAAACACTGACCAAATACACGCACCAAACCAGTCGTGTAAGTTATTTCTGGTAGGAATGTGTGCTGTGGCAAAAATATGCCTTTCATAAGCTGTGCCATGCGGCAAATCATCTTGGCTGACAAAATATAGCGGTCTATTTGTACCATACAAGGCTGGTGCGATGTGGTTTTTGGCAAAATAATCATTCAGCCAATCAGCCAGCTCGCCTGTATGCTTGCACTCACTAAAAGCATGATGAATGTGTGCATAAGGCTCCAGCCAAGGTGCTGATCGGTCAATGGTTGCAAATAGGATAGAAAAATCACTCATAAGAAAAAATAGCTTAATTTTTGGTTTATTTTACAACTTTTTAATGTTTTACGCATGAATTTATATAATACATCAACCCACGAGCAATAAAAAAACGCCCAAAGGCTGAGCGTTTTTTTATGGATATCAACAAAATCATTTAAGCAACAACTTATTGATGCGTTTTAAATAGCCTGCTGGGTCATCAAGCTGACCACCATCAGCAAGCAAGGCTTGATCAAAGATGACCTGTGCCAAGTCATCAAAATCACCATCATCTTCCAAGCGAGTGATGAGTGGGTGCGTCGGATTAATCTCCAAAGTCGGCTTGATATCAGGCACGGCCTGCCCCATCGCCTTTAACATTTGTACCATTTGTGGAGACAACTCACCATCTGCCACCACAAGACAAGCTGGACTATCCACCAAACGACTAGACACTCGTACATCTTTGGTTCGTTCGCCAAGTACAGATTTGAGGCGTTCAACCACAGGTTTTAGGCTCTCTTCTTGTTGCTTGACTGCTTCTTTTTCAGATTCGTCAGTCAGGTCGCCCAAATCCACCGCCCCTTTGGCAATATTTTGCATTGGCGTACCATCAAACTCGGTCAAAAAGTTCATCGCCCACTCATCGACTTTTGAGGTCATTAGTATCACCTCAATGCCTTTTTTATTAAACAATTCAAGTTGCGGAGAATTTTTGGCACTTGCCATATTGTCAGCAGTCAGATAATAAATTGCCTTTTGCCCATCTTTCATGCGTGCCTTGTAGTCTGCCAAACTTGTGGCAATCTGGCTGTTTGTGGTGGTGGCATAGCGAAGCAGCTTGGCAATTCGCTCTTGGTTTGGTACATCTTCCCCCAAGCCTTCTTTTAATACATCGCCAAATTCGGCATAAAATGCTTTGTATTTGTCTTGCTTTTCTGCATCTTCAGAATTGGCCAAACTCGCCAATAGCGTTAAAATACGGCGGGCATTCCCATCACGAATTGCCTTAACATCTTTGCTTTCTTGTAAAATCTCACGGCTAACATTCAGCGGTAAATCCTGACTGTCAATCACACCTTTGACAAAACGCAAATACATCGGTAGTAATTGCTCGGCATCGTCCATAATAAAGACACGCTTAACATAGAGTTTAAGTCCACGCTGCTGCTCTCGTGCATACAAATCCATCGGTGCCTTAGATGGAATATAAAGCAGCTGCGTATACTGCACACGCCCCTCAACTCGATTGTGCGTCCATGTCAGCGGATTGGCAAAGTCATAACTTAATGTCTTATAAAATTCATGATATTCATCAGTAGTAATGTCATTTGTAGGGCGTGTCCATAGTGCCGATGCTTTATTAATTGTTTCGTATTCCTCTGTTAAAACATACTGCCCCTTGCCCGCCATAACTTCGCCATTTTCATCTAGCTCATCTTGCCATTCTTGCTTACGCATTTGGATTGGCAGGCTAATGTGATCAGAGTACTTATTAATCAGCGATTGAATTTTATGGCGATCCAAATAGTTTTGCTCGCCTTGTACATACTCATCTTTTAGATGTAATGTAATCGCTGTACCGTGCGTGTCTTTGTTAATGATTTCTGTGGTGAATTGCCCTGTACCGTTTGATATCCAGCGTACGCCTTGATTGGTTGGCTCGCCCGCCTTACGACTTTCCACAACGATTTTATCCGCAACAATAAAGCCAGAATAAAAACCCACACCAAACTGACCAATTAACGCACCGTCTTTTTTGTCGCCATCAGATAATTTGTCCAAAAAAGCTTTTGTGCCCGACTTGGCAATCGTACCTAAATTGTCAATCGCATCAGCTTCGTTCATGCCAATGCCATTATCACTGATGGTCAATGTCTTGGCAACAGAATCAATATCAATTTTTACTTTCAGTTCACTGTCATTTTCATACAGACTGTCATCACTGGTTGCCAAAAAGCGTAATTTATCACAAGCATCTGACGCATTAGACACAAGCTCACGCACAAAAATATCAGCATTGGAATACAACGAATGCGTTACCAAATGCAACAACTGTTCAACTTCGGTTTCAAAATGATGCTGGGTAGGATTGGACATGATTTCTCCTTGATTGATAAAATGACCAATTGATAAAATAGCCAATTGATAAAATAATAATGTTGAAAAAATAAGGATACTTTAAAAATTTTCAAGACATCTTACTCAATCCATATTCTTTTAATCAAAAAAAAATACAATGTTTTGTGATTAATGTCATGTCCTTGACAACAAATGCAACAACCTAAAACCAAAATCAAACCAAAATCTTTTTAAAAGTGCCAGCAACACCGATGCTTTTGATTTGGACATTGTTAATTTGATATTATTAAAACACAATTCAATACTTGCATTTGTGCCATATATTTTTTAAGATACGCCAAAATCAATACACCATAACCAACACACCAATGCACAAATTCCACCGCCATCAGGCATTGCTTGCCAACCTAAAAGCCACAGACAGTCTACGCCAGTTACGCCTCACCCCTCACAAGATGCTCAATTTATCCAGCAACGATTACCTTGGCGTGGCAAATGACTTAGACCTTAAAAATCAATTCATTAATACCCATCAAGACCATGCCGACTTCGTATTTGGCTCGTCGTCATCACGGCTTTTGACAGGCAATTTCACCGCTCACGATGAATTAGAAGACACACTGAGTACAGCCTATGGTCGCCCTGCCCTGACTTTTAATAGTGGCTATCACATGAATATTGGCATTTTGCCTGCCATTGTAGATGATAAGACGCTCATTTTGGCAGATAAGTGGGTACACGCCAGCATGATTGATGGCATCCGCCTTGCCAAACAATGCGGAGCAAAATTTTATCGCTTTAATCATCAAAATTTTCATCAATTAGATGAGTTACTCACCAAGCATCACGCCCATTATCGCCATATCATCATCATGACAGAATCGGTATTTAGCATGGACGGTGATATCACAGATTTGGCCCTATTGGTAGCCATCAAGCGTCGATTTGACAATGTCTCTTTGTATGTTGATGAAGCACACGCTGTGGGTGTATTTGGTGAGCGTGGACTTGGCGTAGGCGAAATGATGGGTGTGATGAATGAGATTGATTTTTTAGTAGGAACCTTTGGCAAAGCATGGGCAAGCGTAGGCGGTTTTATCATTTGTGATGGCACAATTAAAGACGCATTGATTAACACCGCAAGGCCTTTGATTTTTAGTACCAACATTCCGCCTGTTAATGCACTATGGTCAAATTTTATCGTCAGACAATCTTTGTTGATGACAAAAAAACGTCAGACTTTGCTTGATAATAGCCAGTACTTCGTTCACAAAATTTGTCAACTGGGTCTTAGCTGTCCAAGCACCAGTCAAATCATTCCCATCATCATCGGCAACAACCAGCAAGCCATCAATCTTGCACAAAGCCTACAAACACAAGGCTTTTACGCATTGCCCATTCGCCCACCTACCGTGCCCATGAACACTGCACGCATCAGGGTATGCTTAACAGCAGACATCACACGAATGCAGATTGATGAGTTTTGTCACATCTTAGAACACACATGGCAGGGCGTGCAATGACCACCAAAAACACCCATATTGATAGTCAAATGGTTGCTAAAAACTTCGCCAAAGCATATCTAAGCTATGACAAAAATGCCATCATTCAACAAAAAATTTGTCAAGAGCTGATACGACGATTACCAAACATCAGCCCAAGCTCTGTTCTAGAAATTGGCTGTGGCACAGGCAGTCTAACCAATCTTTATGCACAAAGATGGCAATTGGACAAACTGTATCTTAGTGATTTGCATGACAGCGTCAAAGCCAACCTTGTTTATTGTCCAACCGAATATCTGATTGGTAATATAGAACACTTACCATTGCCAAAGATTGATGTGGTGCTGTCAAGCTCTGCCTTGCAATGGATTAAAAATCTGCCATCTTTAATGGCTCGCATTCATCACGCTTTGCATGATGGCGGTATATTTGCATTTAGCAGCTTTGGCATGGATAATCTCAAAGAGATCAGGTCATTAACGGGTAAAGGCTTAGATTATCACGCCCTAGACGACATTAAATTCATGTTAAAGCAAGCAGGTTTTAAGGTGATGTACGCTTGCCAACGGTACCACACACTCAACTTTACTCACCCAAAAGATGTTTTACACCACATTAAAGATACTGGTGTATCGGTAGGTGGCGGTGTATGGAATAAATCATCGTTGCAGACATTTTATGATGACTACCACCAACGCTTTGCCATTCACCAAGAGGGCAAAGAGAATCGATGGCTATACCCCCTTACTTATGATGCACTGATTTTGGTTGCCAAAAAAGCCCACCAACTCCATCAATCCTAAACGCTTGCACCCACACTTCTGGCCAAAGCGATACCATCTTCAATGCTCATGTAGGTCTTTTTGCTTGGCGTGTCACAAAATACCACTTCACCTTCACAAAATACCAAACATTCATCAACAGCAATCTGTTGCCATTTTTCATTGGTGGTCAAAGGAATCGTTACCAAAATTGTTACCCTATCCTTGTTGGTTGTCATGTCGCCAAAGTTCACACTCACCTCACCATCGGTCAAGTGTGCCTCACCAAACGGTGCTTTGCGAGTCAGATAAAACAGCAGACTGCCTGCATAAGCCAGCTGCCAATTACCATTGGAAATCAAGCAATTAAACAGGCCATTGGCCGATAAATAGCGACACTGCGCCGTCAAAAATGCAAACAACATCTCATCAGATGGGCGAGTTTTGAAGGTGGCTTTTAGGCGATTTAAAAGATAACAAAATGCCAATTCACTGTCCGTCGTCCCTACGGGTGAATAATATTCAGCATTGCCATTAGTGTGCAAGCGTTCAGTGCGACGGATAAAACTGTTGGTCATCTGGCCATTATGTGCAAACGCCCACTGCTCGCCCCAAACCTCACGCACAAAGGGGTGTGTGTTGGCAAGGTTATTTTTTTCACCTGTGGTTGCCTTACGAATATGAGCAATGACATTCATCGCCTTGATGGGATAATGATTAATCAAATCTGCCACAGGCGATAGATGGCTTGGTTGATTATCATGAAACTGTCGCAAACCAATCCGACCTGATTCACTTTGCTCAAAAAAGGCAATCCCAAACCCATCAACATGATGGTCGGTCAACCCCCCACGCTGGCGAAACCCCTTAAAACTAAACCCAATGTCGGTGGGTGTGTTACAGTTCATTCCTAATAGCTGGCACATATCGGCTCACTTTTTTAGCTCAAATTTAAGTTTTGTGATTTTGCATTATTCCAATGCCAACTTGCCAAGCGTTTCATTAAGTCGGGATTTTTTACCATGATATCATCACCCGTCCGCCCTTGTTCACGATTATAGTGAATGACATTTAAGCGAAGTAGCCAAAAGATGGTTGCACTATAAGCCAGCATGATGGGCAGGGCAGATTGTTCGTCAGCGGTCAGTGGGCGGATACTCTCATAACCCTCGATAAAAGCCTTCATTTTATCCGTATTAAAATTCACGCTCTCGCCATCGGTTGCATCACCCCAAGTGGTACAAAAGTCATTGATGGTGATGGCAATATCCATCAAGTAATGCTCAACAGACACTTCAGTGAAATCAAGCAAGCCTGTCAGTTTGGCGACATGACCAGAAAAGTCCCACAGCGTATTGTCGGTAAACATATCCAAATGACACAAGCCTTTTGGTAAATTGGCAGGTAAGTTGGCATAAGCGTCCCAAATATCATTCATCAGCCGAGCCTCATCAGCAGGCATAAAACCAGTTTCACGCTGTTTGACCCTTGTCCAGTCATAAAGTGGTACACCATAATCTTCGGCAGGTTGCAAAGTTTGCAAAGTTTCGTGCAAAACAGCAAGAGCCTTGCCCATCTCAAAACACATTGGTTCATCGGTCGTTGTTGGGTGCTTGCCTGCCAGTTTTGGCACAACCAAAATCGCCTTGTTTTCATATCGCATCACACAATCTTCACCGACATTATTGCCCTTGGCGGTCAGTTTTATCAGCGGTGGTGCGATGGGCAACTTATCCTTCAAAGCGTGCATGACGGTTACCATTTTGATGATATCAGCAGGCACTCGCTCTTCATACAATGTGAATACATGACTAAATTCATCGCCAGCATCACCATCTGTCTGAATGAACCAATTGGAGTTTTTAATGCCCTGTGTGATGGGAGTGGCACGCTTAAATTTCACACCAAACAAGCCACAAAAAGCAAAAAATTCATCTTCGGATAAATGGGTATAAACAGACATGATGCTCTCGACAAAGTGATAGGATACCGTGATGGGATAAGTATGGCAATCAACCTATTTTAAAACTTTTTGGATCAATTTACCATCATTTATGTAAACATACCAATTCAACATCAAACCACGCCCCAAATCCAAACTAACATTCAATCAAGATAAAGGGCTGGCTTAGGTATGTGGTTTTTGTCTTGCGGATTAATGATTTAAAATCTTACTTAAAAATGACTGTGCTCGCTCGCTTCTTGCACCGCCAAAAAACTCATCACGACTACAATTTTCTACAATGTTGCCCTGGTCCATGAATATGATGCGATTTGCAACTTGGCGTGCAAAGCCCATCTCATGCGTCACGCACATCATCGTCATGCCATCTTTAGCCAGACTGACCATCACATCTAAAACCTCTTGAATCATTTCAGGGTCAAGTGCCGATGTCGGTTCATCAAACAGCATAGCGACAGGGTCCATTGACAAGGCACGAGCAATCGCCACACGCTGCTGTTGTCCTCCTGACAGCTCGGCAGGATATTTGTTGGCGTGTGCAGACAACCCCACTCGGTCAAGATATGCCAGACCTTTGGTATTGGCCTCAGACTCTTTGCGACCCAGCACCTTAATCTGGGCAACGGTTAAATTATCCTTGATGGACAAATGTGGAAACAGCTCAAAATGCTGAAAGACCATGCCCACACGACTACGCAATTTGGCCAGATTGGTCGCTTTATCACCTACCGATATATCACCTACCATGATTGTGCCAGCTTGAAACGATTCTAGTCCGTTAACCGTCTTAATCAAGGTTGATTTACCAGAGCCAGACGGTCCACAAATCACCGTTACATCGCCCTTATGCACATGGGCCGTGCAGTCGGTTAATACCTGAAAATCACCATACCACTTGGATACATTGCTGATTTTAATCATCATTTCATCAGTGGCATGCCCTGCGTCGGACACCAAGCCACCAAATTCATTTGTCCATGTGGTTGCATCAATTTGTTGTACGATTGTCATAATTTTTCCTTATTGTTAGCTTAAAATCTCAAACGGCGTTTTAGTGCATTAACCGCTGTGGAAGCTGTCAAGCTGATGATGAAGTACACCACGCCAGCCCCTAAAATATATGGCGTAAGTAGCCCCATCAAATCTCCACGCACATAAGATGCACGGAAAAAATCCACCAAACCAATGGCAAATACCAAGGTTGTATCTTGGAATAAGATGATACATTGTTGCAACACAAGCGGTAACATTCTGCGAAATGCTTGTGGCAAAATGATGAGTTGCATTGTCTGCTTATAAGTCATGCCCAGTGCATAAGCTGCCGAAACCTGACCCCGCCCAATAGACTGAATGCCTGCTCGCACAATTTCTGAAAAGTACGCCGCCTCAAATACCATAAACGCCACCACGCATGAGGTAAAGGCGGTATCTAATGTAAAAAACTTCCCCGTAATCCAGTTATACATCATTGGTACAGCAAAATAAAACCAAAGTAACACAAGTAGTAGCGGTACTGAGCGAAAATAATTCACATATAAAGTGGCAGGCACCGACAGCCATTTTTTGCCAGACAATCGCATCAGTGCCAGCACTGTACCGATGGCCAGACCACCAATAATGGCAAGAATTAGCACCTTTAAGGTTACCCAAAAACCCATCATCAAAGCAGGCATGGCAAGCTGTAATTCACTCATACTGCACCCCCAATCTGTCCTTTGATACGCACTTTTTTCTCCAAAACTGTCATGCCAAAAATCAGCGTCATATTAAAAATTAAGTAAATGATGGTTGCAAAAGTGTAAACCTCAAAATGATTTTGTGTGTATTCGCTGATTGTTTTGGTTTGACTGATCAGCTCTGCCACACCAACAAGCGATGCTACTGATGCATTTTTAAAACAGTTGGTCAACTCCGAACTCATTGGTGGCAATATCACTCGAAATGCCTGTGGCAAAAGCACATGACGATACACCTGAGCTGTATTAAATCCAAGTGCATAGCCTGCGTTCGCTTGGCCTCTTGGCAGTGATTCAATACCAGTTCTAACCTGTTCAATAATGCGTGCTGCGGTAAACAAACCCAAGCCGACACTTGCCGAAATGACAGCCGTCGTGTTAAAAGACAGTGATTTAAACCACCAATCCTGCATTGTTTGCGTCAAAAAACTCGGTGCCACATAAAACCAGAAAAATAACTGTATGAGCAATGGTACATTTCTAAAAAACCCCACATATACTGTGGCAATCGTGCGTGCCGTCTTGTTGGGCAGAGTTTTCATCACGCCAAGCACACTGCCGATGACAAGTGCAATCAGCCATGCTGCCGAGCCAATGACCAGTAACCAACCAAGCCCTGTTAGCAGCCAGTGCCAGTATAACTCACCACCCACACCAGTAGGCTGTAACAACACACCCCAATTCCAATGATAATTCATGCAAAATTCCTATCTATTCCAAAAAACCACTCAAAAAGAGTGGTTTTGTCAACGCTTTTGGTTGCATCAGGCAACCGTATTAAAAATTATTGCGGATCTGCTTTATCATGTGGGTTTGCCAATAGTTTTTTTAAGTTATCAGACATTGCAAAGTCCATATTGACATTTTTTGGTGGAATTGGTTGAGTGAACCATTTGTCATAGATGCCATTGATCTCGCCAGATGCGTAGACAGATGTCAAAGTATCATCTACAATTTTCTTAAAGTCGGCATCACCCTTACGAACCATACAGCCATAGATTTCAAATGATTGTGGCTCACCAACGATATGCCATTTGGCTGGTTCTTTTGACTTGGCACGCTCGCCTGCCAACAGCACATCGTCCATCATGAACGCATCAGCACGACCACTTTCTAACATTAAGAAGCTCTCGCCATGGTCTTTGGCCGAAACAATATTAATGCCAGCTTTTTTCTCATCGTTATATTGCTTGATGTAACGCTCAGATGTTGTTCCTGCGGTAGTTACCAAAGTTTTGCCATTAAGGTCAGCAAAATCATTGATGCCAGAATCGGTGGCGGTCAATAGACGCGTACCAATTTCAAAAAAACCAACTGAAAAATCAACTTGCTGTTGGCGTTCGGTGTTATTGGTGGTAGAGCCACACTCCAAATCTACTGTGCCATTTTGAATCAAAGGAATGCGAGTTTGAGAGGTAACCAGATTGTAGCGTACTTTCAAATCAGGCATTTGTAGTTGATTTTTAAGTGCTTCGACAACTTTTAATTGTAGGTCGTGTGCATACCCAACTGGTTGATTTGGATCATCTGCAATATAAGAAAATGGAATGGAAGAATCACGATGTGCCAAAACGATGGTGCCTGATTGCTTGATTTTATCCAGTGTACTTTGAGTGGTGGCTGGTTCTTTTGTATCAACTGCTGCATCTGTCGCAGGGGCTTTATCACCGCCACAAGCTGCCAACAATGCTGCCGATAGTGCCAAAACGGCAAATTTTGGTAAATGCTTCATAAAAATCCTCTTTTTATGCAAATAGTGTAAATAAATAGGTAAAACAGTCAATCTATCATGACCATATCACAAGACAGCATACAGCCAAAAATAAATTGCATGACTTCATCATAAAAGAAATTCACCCCAAGTGCAATATTTTTTTAACATTAATGATACTTTTGTGCAAAGATTGGTTAAATCAGCCGAATAAACATCAATTCTTGTCAATTCTTGTCGTTATCGATTCATCAAATGCTAAACCCAGTTGGCAGACTTTGCCAAGAAAATTTTTCTTAACAAAAAATAGAATATTAGGCATCTTAATGGTTGTGTAAATTTTTCTTTATTGTCATAATAGCCCACCAAATCCTCTTTGCTAAAGTAAAGGAAAATCATGCTAGCCAAACGCCTAATTCCCTGTCTTGATGTTGAAAATGGTCGAGTCGTCAAAGGGGTGAATTTTGTAGACATTAAAGATGCCGGTGATCCTGTGCAAGTCGCCACTCGCTATAATGACGATGGTGCAGACGAGATTACTTTTTTGGACATCACCGCAACATCAGACGGACGCAACACCACTTATGATATGGTTGAACAAATCGCCAAAAATATCTTTATTCCACTCACAGTGGGCGGAGGCGTGCGTAAAATTGATGACATTCGCAATCTTTTAAATGCAGGGGCGGACAAGGTTGGCATAAACTCTGCTGCCATCACTAACCCTGATTTGGTCAGTACAGCTGCCGCACGCTTTGGCTCTCAGTGCATTGTTGTATCCATTGATGCAAAACGCGTGGTCAAGGCTGATGGCAGTATTGGCTTTGAGATTTTTACACATGGTGGTCGCCATGCGACAGGCATTGATGCGATTGACTGGGCAGTACAAATGACTCATCGTGGGGCAGGAGAGTTACTCGTTACCAGTATGGATGGCGATGGCACAAGGGCTGGCTACGATTTGCTACTGACACGCACCATCAGCGATCTGGTAGATATCCCTGTCATTGCATCAGGCGGTGTGGGCAATCTGCAACATTTGGCAGACGGTGTACTACAAGGTGGTGCAGATGCGGTGTTGGCAGCAAGCATTTTTCACTTTGGCGACCACACAATCCAAGAAGCCAAAGAGTTTATGGCAAATCAAGGTATTTTGATGCGACTGATTAAGCAAGCCCAATAAGCAAACTTGCTTTAATTAAGGCAGTTTTGCTAGATAATCCACCAAATTATTTTTTTAGGTTGTTTTTAGGTGTTTTGAATTTTTAAATAAATGCTTGCAAAACCATCTAAAAATCGCCCTATTTTGATCAAAATATGCTATCATAGTCGGCAATTTTTTTAATCAATTTAAACGAGCAAAATATGAATTACACCACTCAAAAGTTCGCCGTCAGTCATATTGACGGTGCTTTGGACCAAAGCCAAGACCTACGCATTGGTATTGCCGTTGGTCGTTTTAACGGATTTTTGGTAGAAAGTCTGGTTGAGGGGGCGCTTGATGCTCTGCTGCGTCATGGCGTCAAAGGTGAGAATATCACAGTCGTGCGTGTGCCAGGAGCGTTTGAATTGCCATTGACCGCAAAACGCTTGGCGACATCTGGTAAATACGATGCCATTGTGGTGCTGGGGGCAATTATCCGTGGGGCAACACCTCATTTTGACATCGTAGCAAGCGAATCTGCCAAAGGCCTAAGCCATGTTGCCCTGCATCATGACATTCCTGTGATTAATGGCATCTTGACCACCGAGAATATCGAGCAAACCATTGAGCGTGCTGGCACCAAAGCAGGCAACAAAGGCTATGAAGCCGCCATGACCGCCATTGAAATGGCAAGCGTGCTAAAAGCCCTATAATCAACGCACCTCAGGACAAATTTAAGCGGTTTGCCCTTTTTTATTATTTAATAGCACAATCAGTCGTTTTGACACTCAGTTTCATCGTTCCAAGGTGTTTTTATCAATAACTATCCAAAAATTTCCAAAAAAGCTTGATGATAAAGATGAAAAAATAAGATTTTTGGTTTTTTGTTATGATCAATCAGCACCAAAACAGACACCCAAAAGAGCCATATCCATGACAGCCCAAAATACCGAATCCATCATCAAAAATGATGATTACAGCTATAAGACCAGCTACACTGCCGTGCGTAAGGCACGACGCTTTGCCCTACAAGGTCTTTATGAATGGCTGATGACCGATCATCGTTTTGCCAATGAACACCGTGATTTTTTAGGCGGTAACGAACCACACGCCATTGTCGCTCGCACCCGTGCAGATAACGCCATGCACACCGTACATTTGGGCTATTATCACGAGCTTATGCGTGAGATTCCAGAAAAAGCAGGCGAGCTGACGATTGAAATTTCGCGTTATCTTGACCGTAGTTTTGACCGCCTAGATCCCATTGAACGCGCAGTATTGCTCATCGGTGCTTATGAGCTTAAGTATAGCCTGCACATTCCTTATAAGGTCGTATTGGACGAAGCCATGCAACTGAACACTTACTTTGGGGCGACAGACGCACACAAGCTGATCAATGCCGTACTAGACCGCTATGCCAAACTGGTCCGCCAAACTGAGAAAAATGAAAAAATCACAGAGCCCAGTAAGACTGGCGATGTACCAAATTTGGGTTGAGTGTTTACAAAATGCGTCATTGAAAAATGGCGTATTTTTGATACATCAACACAAGCATCAAATCAGCCGTTGCATTCATCATTCAATTCAATTAACTTAGCTTAAACCTAACAAAAAACTTTATGAAATTGCCTTAAAATGTATTTTCCTTTAAATATATTTTAAGGCAATACAAAAGTCATCAATGGCTGACCATTTAATTCACCCATAGAAATAAGAACAATATTTTGGGCGTTCAATTTAAATCTGCAATTTGCAAGCCAAGTCTGCGAGTACCACCTAAAATGTCCGAATTTTCTTTGATTGACCGCCATTTTCAAAATGCCACCGCCTGCCACAAAAACACCGTGCTTGGCATTGGCGATGACTGTGCGATAAGCGTGCTACCGCCAAACTGTCAATTAGTTAGCTGTGTTGATGTGTCGGTGGCAGGACGGCATTTTGTCCACCAAACACCGCCCCACGCTATCGGCTACAAATCGGTGGCGGTCAATCTGTCCGACCTTGCCAGTATGGGGGCGACCCCTTATGCCATTTTGCTGGGGCTATCCCTACCCACGCATTTTGCCAATGACGCATTTTTGACGCCCTTTGCCCAAGGCATTGGCGACATTTGCAATGATTTTAAGGTCTCGCTCATTGGTGGCGACACCACAAAATCGGATATTTTAACCATTTCTATCACCGCTTTGGGCTTTATTGGACAAGGGCAAGCCATTCAACGAAGTGGGGCGAAAGTTGGCGATATTATTTGTGTCAGTGGCAATATTGGCACGGCAAGTTACGCCTTGCACCACATTCTTGACGATTTAAATGGCGACGGCAATGCCTGCCCAAATGCGTTGGCAAATCTGCCCACACCGCTCAAAACCGCCTTGCAATACCCAGTCCCAAAAGTGGTTTTGGGGCAACAGCTTATCGGTTATGCCAGCAGTATGATTGACATATCGGACGGTTTGGGGCAGGATTTGGGGCATATTTTAAAGGCAAGCGGTGTGGGGGCAAGATTGGATTTGGACAAAATTCCGTGTAGTGCGTTTTTGGACGCTCTGCCCTTTGCACAAAAATACCGCCATATTGTCAATGGGGGCGATGATTATGAATTGTGTTTTACCATAAATCCAGATAAATTTGCCAAATTTAATGCACAAAATCCCAATACCATTTATCCGATTGGACAAATTACACAAAATACAGGCATAAAGTTTTATTTTGATAACAAACCAGTGGATTTTGTGGTTAAAGGGTGGGAGCATTTTTGATGATTGATGTTATGGGCAACCCTATCAATATAGAAAAAACAGAACGGCTTATTCGTGAAATCAACCTCATTCACGCCAAATATTCTACTGATTATTTTGAAACAGGCAAAGTACAAAAAATCAATCTAAGCCATACCCTAAATAAAGTACCAATCGAGCATATTTTTTCTTATCGGCTGAATTTGCACGAAGCAATCAACGATTATTTATTGTTTGCTGACACCAAGGACATTGCTTTTTATTATCGGGTCAAAACCTCTGAAAGTATCCAAGATAAAATCAATCGCTATTTACAACGAGAAAATCAATATCCTGTCAATAATATTTTAAATGATATTTTTGGTGCAAGGATTGTTCTGCCATCTGCTGATATTGCGGTAATTTTTGATAATTTAGACCATTGGAGAAAAAAATACGGTTTAAAAAATTGGTATTTGCGAGATGTGGACGGCTATATCGGCATTCATATTTACTTTAAGAATGCCAGTAACTTTTATTATCCGTGGGAATTGCAGATTTGGGACGAAAAAGATGTACTAAGCAATATCAAAAATCATATTGCTTATAAAAGAGGATTTGTTAAATGACCAACCACAAACCCAATATCTACAAATCAAACCTTTGCCCCCCTTGTCCGCCTAGTGCCACCGCCTTTGACAAATTCATTTATTGGCTGGGCATTGGCTTGGGTTCTGGCTTACCCAAAAAAGCCCCTGGTACTTGGGGAACGGTGGGCGGTTTGGTTGTTGCAATGCCAATGCTTTTACTTGGATTTTGGGGATTTTTGACGATTACGATTTTGGGCGGATTGGTGGGCAGTTTTATTTGTGGTAAGACATCAGATTTAATGCAAGTTCACGATGACCCGCATATTGTTTTTGATGAATGGGTAGGAATGTGGATTGCGTTATTGCCAAGCGTATGGCTATTGGCAAATACACAAGATGAGAATAAAACAGGATTGGCATATCTGCACCCCAGTTTGCTTTTGTTATTTATCATACCCTTTGTCTTGTTTCGTTTTTTTGATATCATCAAGCCTTTTCCGATTAAATGGGTGGACAAAAATGTTTGTGGCGGATTTGGTATTTTGATTGATGATGTGTTGGCGGGGGTGATGGCAGGGGTGATTTGTTATGTGCTTTTTATGCCAGGGGGGTTTAGATAATTGAGGACAAGTTGAGTTTAGATTATTATTTGTTATAATATATTATTTTTTGGCGGTATCACATGACTTTTAAAAAGAAATTATTCATTGCTCTTATTATCATCGGTCTTTTTGTGGTGGTTTGGTTTTGGCAACGGCAACAACCGCCACAATTAGAATACTTAACCGAAACCGTAACGCTCACCGACATTGAAGAGACCGTGATTGCAGGTGGTCAGGTGTATGCTGAAGAGTTGGTTGATGTGGGGGCACAAGCGACTGGGCGAGTGGATAAACTTCATGTTAAACTTGGGCAACGGCTCAAAAAAGGCGATTTGATTGCCGATATTGATGCGACACAACAACAAAATACCCTAAAAGATGAACAAGCCAGTTATCAGGCGTTAATCGCCCAACATGACATAAAAAAATTACAACTTTCCCAATCACAAAACGATTTTAATAAACAAAAACAAGGCTTTGATGCAGGGATTGTGTCAGAAGTAGACTTGAACAAAGCCAAAAACGCCTTGTTGGTTGCTCAAAAAGAGTTATCTGCCAGCACATCACAACTTGAGCAGGCAAAACTCAAAATCGCCACTGCCAAAACCAACCTTGCTTATACTCGCATTACCGCTCCCATTGATGGCGTGGTGGTGTCGGTCGTTACCAAAGAAGGGCAGACCATCAATGCCATGCAGTCATCACCTACCATTATTAAACTGGCTCAAATTGATACGGTACAAATTAAAGCCAAATTCTCTGAAGCCGACATTCCCAAATTAAAAGTCGGTATGACGGCGAATTTTACTATCTTAGGCTTGCCAAATCAAAAGTTTAACGCCACACTAGAAGCGATTGAACTTTCCCCCATTGGCGATAGTTCGCAATCTGGTGCGGTGTACTATTATGGCTTATTAAGCGTGCCCAACCCCAATCACGAACTGTTTATTGGTATGACTGCCAATGTAACGGTGATGATTGCCAAAAAAGCCCAAACCCTTGCCATTCCACTCACCGCTTTGGGCAAACAAGTTGGCACGGACGAATTTGATGTGCAAGTCATAGACAATCAAGACAGCGATACGCCCACGATTAGCACTCGTAAGGTCAAAGTTGGTATCAACGATAAAATCAATACCGAGATAGTATCAGGCTTAAAGCAGGGCGAAAAAGTCATCGTCTCACAGTCAGACGGCAAAATAGCAACGCTAGATGTGGGGCTATAACATGAATACCCCCATTTTATCATTGGCAAACATTACCAAAAAATTTGGCTCTGGTGAAAACGAATTGCAGGTGCTACATGGCATTGATGTAGAGATTTTTGCAGGGGAAATGGTCGCTATTGTGGGTCAATCAGGCTCTGGCAAATCCACGCTGATGAATATTCTAGCGTGTTTGGACACCCCAACATCAGGCGATTATGCCATTGACGGCGTACCCACGACTGATATGGACAGTGATGCGTTGGCAAGTTTACGGCGGGATAAATTTGGCTTTATTTTTCAGCGTTATCAATTACTTGGCAGTCTAAATGCCCTAGAAAATGTCGCCATGCCTGCCATTTATGCAGGAACAAAAAACCACGAACGAGAACAAAAAGCCAAGCTATTATTGACAAAATTAGGCTTGGAGCAACGGCTTTATCATTATCCCAATCAGCTATCAGGTGGACAACAGCAACGAGTGTCTATCGCTCGTGCCTTGATGAATGGCGGTCAGATTATTTTTGCAGACGAACCGACAGGGGCGTTGGACAGCAAAAGTAGCCGTGATGTGATGGATATTTTAACCCAGCTTAATCAAGAAGGTCATACGGTGATTTTGGTAACACATGACCCAAAAATCGCCCAAAGTGCCGAGCGAGTGATTGAAATTTCAGACGGTCAAATTTTAACCGATACAAAAAAAACTCAAAGTAAGCCACTGAGTGTTTCGGCAAATTTTTCCCAAAAAGCCAAAAAAAACTTTAATATTCAAGCCATCAGTCGTATTAAAGAGGCATTTCGCATGGCGGTTTTAACCATGATTGCCAATAAGATGCGAACGCTTTTAACCATGCTTGGCATTATCATTGGCATTGCTTCTGTTGTGCTGATTGTCGCTTTGGGTAACGGCTCAAAACAGCAAATTTTAACGCAAATTAACAGTATCGGCTCATCAACGATTAGTGTTTCTACAGGGGTTGAAAATGGTGATGATAGCGTTAAGCCCAATGATTTAACCCTTGATGATATGTATGCACTTGAAAAATTGCCCTTTGTAGAGAGTGTGTCGCCTGATTTGTCAATGACCATGCAAGCCCAATTTGGTAATCACACCAAAAGCGTACAGGCGGACGGCGTGGGGATTAATCACCACCGATTACAAAATGTGGAATTTGTCGCAGGGGGTATGTTTCGTCAGTCGGACTTGGATAATTTTAGCCAAAAAATTATCATCAGTGAAAAAGTCAAACAAACTTTTTTTAAACAAAATGACGCCCTAGGGCAAGTGATACTGTTAAATGGTGTACCGACGACGGTTGTTGGCGTGTTTAAATACAAGGGCATTGAGGGTAATTATGACCGTGGTTTAAAATTTTGGTTGCCTTATCGCACATATCAAGCTCGCTTTGCAGGCGAGTCGCCACGGCTTAATAGCATTACGGTACTCTTAAAAAAAGACCAATCTTCTGCCTTGGCAAGCGAAAATATTAGCCAAGTACTCACCAAACGGCATGGTAAAAAAGATTTTAGCCTATTTAACAGCGATAGCCTTGCCAAAACGGTAGAAAAAACCGCCCAATCTTTGACTTTGCTTATCGGAGCGATTGCGGTAATTTCGCTACTGGTTGGCGGTATTGGTGTGATGAACATCATGCTGGTGTCAGTTACCGAACGCACAGGCGAGATTGGCGTGCGTATGGCGGTGGGTGCGACTTATAAAGACATCGTTTGGCAATTTTTGATTGAGGCAATGGTCGTTTGTGCATTGGGCGGTGTTTTGGGCGTATTATTGGCTGTTGGGCTGGGTATGCTTGTGCAACTATTTAATATTAAAGTGATTTTTTCCATTGCGTCTATTGTGCTTGCGGTGGGTTGTGCCAGTCTGATTGGGCTTGTGTTTGGCTTTATGCCTGCGCATCGTGCAGCAAAAATGAACCCAATTGATGCGTTAAACAAAGGATAATGACAATGACAATCAAATCTTTGAGCTTAGTATTGGCAATTTTGACCTTATCGGCTTGCCAAACCGTGCCAAAACAGATACATTTATCAGAAAATCTAAACAACTATCCTAAAAAATGCACAAGCATTGATGATGAATCTTGTAATAATAACTGGTGGCAAGCGTTTGACGACCCAGTGTTAAACCACTATATGCACCATGTCATCACGCATAATCGTGAATTATCTGTCGCCACGCTTACCCTACAAAAGGCGATTTTTAACCACCAAAAAATCCAAGACAACAAAAAAATTATGATAAGTAGCACTGCCCTTGCCAATCAGCGTGCACAAAAATCGCTTGCTACAGGTGAAACAAGCACAACAGGTGGTTTTGAGATGAATGTCAATGCCAGTTGGGAAATTGATTTATGGGGAAAACTGGCGTTACAACAAAACATCAGTGAATGGGAAACACACGCAAGTCATGCCGACCGCCAAGCCGTGTTTATGAGCCTTACTGCCACAGCTGTCCGAGAATATTTTAACTTTTTGGGCATTGTGCAAAAACGCATGGACAATCAGCAAGCTCTAAATCACCAACAAAAACAACGCCAATTTTTACAAAATCAGCTAAAATTAGGACTGATTGCCCCTGCTGACACCGTACCGATTGAACAGACAATCAATAACCTACGACAAACCGCCAATAATCTAGTGCAACAACAACACGAAAGCCTAACCACCCTGTCATTGTTAAGTCAAATTAATAAAAATGATTTGGAAAATCAGTTAAATACGCATCAATTTGCATTCAAATTACCAGAAAATATTCAAAAACTGCCCATGAATGTGATAAATAACCGTCCAGACATTCAAGCACAACTATCACGACTGACGGTCAGTTTGGCACAAAAAAATCTCATCAAAAAAAACCAATATCCAACGCTGGTATTCACAGCAGGGGCAAGCTCACAACACAGTCATTTATTAGATTTACTAAAAGTGCCTGTACTTAACTGGGGGGTTTCGCTAAATATTCCGAATTTTAATGCAAAAGATTATCAGCATCATTTAAATCTTGCAAAAATTGATGAGCATATTGCAACATTGCACTATCAAGACAGCGTGTATAAGGCGTTGGCAGATGTGCAAAACAAATTGAAAAATTTAGCAAATCTTAAACAAAATCATCAACTTATCTTAACAGCCGAACAGCTTGCCCAACAGCAACGCTCGCACCAACAAAAACGCTACGAATTAGGGTTTATCTCTGCCAGAGAACTAGAAGACAGTAAAGAACAAGCCCGCCAAACCCAAACAGCGGTTATTGATAGTTTGGTTAATCAAGCCCAAGCCCTAGTGAATATCTACCAAGCGGTGGGCGGTGTGGTTGATTTGTAAATGCTAACGCTTGTGTTATAATGATTTGATTACTCTATTTTTAATAGTGCAGGGAATTATTATGACACTTACCACCATCATCATGTCCGCAGGCAAAGGCACTCGTATGAAGTCTGCCAAACCCAAAGTCTTACAGCCCTTAGCAGGCAAGCCACTACTGGCTTATGTGCTGGCAACTGCCAAACAATTAGGCAGTCAAAAAACCATTGTCATTTACGGCTTTGCAGGCGAGCAGGTCAAAGACGCTTTTGCCTGTGAGCAGATTGACTGGGTGGAACAAAAAGAGCAACTTGGCACAGGACACGCTGTGATGATGACCTTGCCTGTATTGCCTAGAGACGGTAAAAGTCTGATTCTATCAGGTGATGTGCCGCTGATTGGGGTGGATACCTTACAAAGACTTACCCAAACGGACAGCCCATTTGCGATGCTAACGATGGACACAAAAACCCCCTTTGGGCTTGGGCGGATTATCCGTAGGGACGGACAAGTTGTTGCCATTGTAGAAGAAAAAGACGCAAGCCAAAGCCAAAAACAAATCACCGAAATCAACAGCGGTGTGTATTGTATTGACAATAAAATTTTGCATACCTATTTAAATAAACTTACCAATGACAATGCACAAGGCGAATATTATCTGACCGATATTGTTAAAATGGCGGTAGATGACGGCATTCACATTGCCACCGTATCGCCAACTTATGCCTTTGAGATTGAAGGGGTAAACGACCGTATTCAACTTGCCAACCTAGAACGCGCGTATCAAAGATTTCAAGCCCAAAATCTTATGAAATCTGGCGTGCATATCATTGACCCTGAGCGTTTTGATTTGCGTGGTCATTTGACTGTGGGGCAAGATGTTGAGATTGATATCAATGTGATTTTTGAAGGCGATTGCGTTTTGGGCGACAATGTCAAAATTGGTGCTGGCTGTGTCATCAAAAATACGACCATCGCCAGTAATACCGTAGTACAGCCGTACAGTATTTTTGACAATGCGGTGGTGGGCGAAAATAACCAAATTGGACCTTTTGCAAGGTTGCGACCCGATGCCATTACCGCCCAAGATGTCCATATCGGCAACTTTGTGGAGCTTAAAAACACCCAAATGGCAAATGGAGCAAAAGCCAATCATCTGGCGTATCTGGGCGACAGCACGGTAGGCGAGCGGACGAATATCGGTGCTGGCACGATTACCGCCAATTATGATGGCGTGAATAAATTTAAAACCACGATTGGGGCGGACGTGCGTGTTGGCTCAAATGCGGTGTTGGTCGCACCTGTAACATTGGGCGATAAAGTAACCATTGGGGCAGGCTCTGTCATTACCAAAGATTGCGATGATAACAAACTGGTGATTGCTCGTGGCAAGCAAGTAACCATTGAAGGGTGGGTAAGACCTGAAAAGCCGAAAAAATAGTTAAAAGCACATAATACTAAAAATGATTTTAAACTAAAAGTATAAATTTTGATTACAAAGTTTTTAGGTTTTATACACCCTTACAATCATCTTTTCAAGTTGTAAGGACATCATAAAAAAAATAGCAATAAGACTCATTACAAAAATAAAAATATGATCCCCGCCCCAAACACATCAAAGACAGCGTGCGCTATCGCAAAAGGCGTGATGGATTTTATTTTTTGGCGTAATGCAATAAAGACAACACCCATCATAGCAATCGCTACTGCCGACCACAAACCCTGATAAATATGAAAAATAAAACGAACAAACACGCTGCTTATCAACGCATAAAGGCGATGCTTGGGCAAGACAGCAAATGTCAGACCCATGAAAAACAATTCTTCATAAAATCCATTGACCACTGCGAACAATAACAATGCAATGCTAATATGTGCAAATAAATCAGTTTGTGCTTGGGTTGCGTCAGGAATAAAAGAATTACCCCCTGTTGATATGCCATAACTGCCATACAACACCAAATCTGTGGTCAACCCTCCCACGATGAGCAAACCAATGACCATCGGCAATGTCATTTTATTAACTGAAAAATCCAGCAATTTAACATCAAATTTTCGCCACCACAAATAAATACCAGCTGCCACTAAAAATGTCAGCTCAATCAGAATGCTAGACCAGTTGGCATCATCAGAAAAAGACGATGCCAAAATGGGGTCTGGTGCAGGCTCATGAATATAGCCCACAACAGAAACATAAGCAAAATACCCAAAAAATATGAATGACAAAACGACAAAGTCAAGATAAGTTAAAGGACGCTTTGCAGACTTCATAAACTTCACAAAAAAGTAGCCAAAAGCATCATTCTACAACAAAGTCTTTAAGGGTGTCAATTTGACCATTCACAGCGTGTCTAAGTTTGGTTTAAAACCCACATTAACAGCCATATTAACGCCGATCAAACAAAACCATATAAAAATATTCAAATATTTGGTATCATAAGCAAAATCAATTTAAACCATTTTAGTTAATTTAAAAAGAGAACAATATGACCGACCTAAACATACAAGTCATCAACCACCCCCTTGTCCGCCATAAACTTTCACTCATGCGTATGGCTGATTGCAGTACTTATAAATTTCGCACTTTAACCAAGGAGCTGGGCAGATTGATGGCGTATGAAGCCAGCCGTGATTTTGAAATTGAGACCTTTAAAATGCAAGGCTGGTGTGGCGAGATTGATGGTGAACAAATCAAAGGAAAAACCGTAACGCTTGTGCCAATTTTGCGTGCAGGCATTGGTATGCTTGATGGCGTCTTAGACCTATTACCAACCGCCAAAATCTCTGTTGTGGGTCTGCAACGAGACGAAGAGACATTAGAACCTGTGCCATTTTTTGAAAAATTTGTCAAAGACATTGACCGTCGCCCTGCTCTCATCTTAGATCCGATGCTTGCCACAGGGGGCAGTATGGTTGCCACTATTGATATGCTCAAAAAACACGGCTGTACCAACATTAAAGCTCTCGTGCTGGTTGCTGCACCAGAGGGCGTACGCTTGGTTAATAAGGCGCATCCTGATGTCAAAATCTACACCGCAGCACTTGATGACCACCTAAACGAAAACGGCTACATCATTCCGGGCTTAGGAGATGCTGGCGATAAAATTTTTGGCACAAAAGAACTTTAAGCGATTCAAACTTTAATCATAAAAAACACCTTCCATAACCACCCCAAAAACCATATGTTATTGGGGGTATGGAAGGTATCTTTTTATTGGGTCAGCTTACAATTTAAGCCAGATTACAATCTAGGCTAATTTTTTAATCACAAAACCAAAATCCTTCATCTTGGTTTCTTGTTCAAGTGGAGCAAGGCTGGCTTTGGTATGTGGTTTATCTTTAAGATATTTTTGAGCCACTCTTTTTAAATCATCAAGCGTTACCGCCAAAATCTTGGCACGCAAGGCTTGCTGGTATGCCTTATCACGCCCATGAAGCTCAGCAAAACAAGATTTGACCGCCTCGCCTGCAGGTGAGCCTGGCTTATCCATGCCAGCAATGATGCCCAAAATCGCCTCTTGCAATTGCGATTTGTCATGTTCATGTTCAATCAGCCAGTCAATGCTTGATAAAAAATGCTCAAAAGTCGCCTCACAGTTGGGATCTCGATAACTATAAAATTTAAATGACGCTGCATTGCCATCAAAGCTTGCACCACCGCCATATGCACCACCTTTTTCCCGAATGGCAGAATGCAGATAGCCATTACGCAAAAACGGTGCAAGCACCATAAGAGCAGGTGTATCAGGGTCATCTGATGTGGTCGCAGGATAGGCAGAAGCATTGTGATAAACATTGGTTGGAATAAGCCAAGCGATGTCCTTGTCATCTTTACCACCCTCATCATCTAGCAAGTCTGACAACTCATCAAAAGGAAGCGATTTGGTGTTTGCGGTGATGGGTCTTGCACCCACATTCAAGGTGTTGCTAATCTGAGCACTCAAAGTCTGTGCTACTTCTTTTTCACAAACCAAAATGACATCTTTTGGCAAATTGATCATCTGTGCATGAAGTGCCGATAGGCGTTCGGATAAGATTGTCCATTTTTCATCATTGTCATCTGCCAAAAATGCCTTTAATGCCACAAGTGCAGGCAATCCAGAAAATGCATATTCAATCTGTGCAAGCCTACTCATACTTCGGCTGGCGGTCTGCATGGCATAAGCATGACCCGACCCTGCTAAACGAGATTGCCAGCTGGTTTGCTTTTGTTGTAATAGCTCACGAATGCGGTCAGTTTCGCCAAATATCGTCTCATCAAGCACTTGATTAACCAGTTGCATCGCTTCTGTTTTGCGGTTTAACGCACGAGTCGCTAGCACAAAATAGCTGGTCATTTTATCTTTATCTATCATGTCAGTACGCTGACTGATACGAGCGGTCACACCTGATGAACACGCTGCCTGCACCGCTTGAAACTCTCGTGCGTCATACTTGCTTGTACCCACTTCTGACAGCAGTGTCAGATAAATAGGCAATAAAGGATTGCTTAAAATTTCATCTGCCTGATCACCCAACGGCATCACCACTTGATAGTAATACAAGCCGTTGGTTCCTGCGTGATATTGATACAAAGTACGCTTTTGACCACTCAAAGTGATGGGTTTTTTATCAGCGTGTATGAAATGAATGTCAGCTGGAATGTCTTGTAGTCCCACTTTTGGTAGCAGATCAACATCATCAGCCATCATTTGGCGAGCCTGCAAATCGGCCATTTTTTGACGAATGACCTGTCGCTCTTTGTCGCTTAGCTTTTCATCAAGTTGTTCAAGACTCGCCTGCTCATCAGCCACCAATTGACTTGCTTTGTCTTTATCTGGCAAGGCAGTCAGGCGGACACGATGCGGATTATCAATCAAATGTTTTTTGATCAGTTCTGGTACAAAGCTTGGATCGCTCGCTTGTTCCCTAAGCCAACTTAAATGCTCATCAATCTGCCAAACATCTAAGGGGTCTGCCCCATGAACTGCTGTACTAAATGCCTCTAGCATCAGTGTTAGGCCATATGGCATACCATCACCACCGA
Organism: Moraxella sp. Pampa; assembly: GCF_035181385.1. Classification (NCBI taxonomy): domain Bacteria; kingdom Pseudomonadati; phylum Pseudomonadota; class Gammaproteobacteria; order Moraxellales; family Moraxellaceae; genus Moraxella; species Moraxella sp. Pampa. The sequence goes on from NZ_JAXCJK010000002.1 coordinate 165,058, forward strand.
TGTGCCTTTGATCAAGCTCTATTTGATGCAGTACAGTCTCAATGGTGTCATTATCCACACCCTGACTTACCACATCTTTGAGCAATGCCAAAATCCCCTGCTCAACATCATCAGCATATTCAGCATCAGAGCCACGCACACCAGCATAGAACACCATTTCATAATGACTGTCATCAAGTCCTAATAATGGACTTGGGGCGACAGCATGCTCATAGCTTTCTAAATACGCACGCAGCGGTGAACCAGAATGTTCTACCAATACCCCCTCCATAAGACGAAGTGCCAATCTTTGCTTTGGGTCACTGATGGTTGGTAGCAACCACGATAAAATATGATGGGTCATCTGCTCACCATCATCATCGGCAATATAAGTATCTTGCACACGAACTGGACTGGTTAATCGCTGTTCAGTAACCGAAGTAAACTTTTTGCCAACTTTTGGACGCTCAATATCATTAAATCTATCTAGCACATTGTCCTGCAAATACGCTTGAATGTCGCTTGCAGGAATGTCGCCAAAACTCATGACAATCGCATTTGATGGGTGATAATGCGTTTTGTGAAAGGCAACCAAATCATCATGAGTCAAATCAACGATATGTTTAGGGTCGCCCCCAGAATTATAATGGTAAGTTGTCGTTGTAAATAAATGTGGCATCAGCGAATGATAAATCTGATCAATCTCGCCACTCATCGCCCCTTTCATTTCATTAAAAACAATGCCATGATATTTGGGTTTATCATGCTCATCAAGCTCAATACGAATGCCCTCTTGAGCAAAATCCAACTCATGAATATTGGGAAAAAAACACGCATCAGCATAAACGGACAATAAGTTAAAAAAGTCATTTTTATTTTGAGTAGCAAACGGATATACCGTCCAATCTGCTGCCGTCATGGCATTCATAAAGGTTTGTAAAGAACGCTTAATCATGCTAAAAAACGGGTCTCTGACAGGATACTTTTCAGAGCCACACAGCACAACATGCTCTAAAATATGAGCCTCGCCACGAGAAGTCATTGGCTGTGTGGCAAAGCCTATCATCAGTGCATTTTCATCATGATCGCACGCCAAATGATAGTGGATTAGTCCAGTTTCAAGATGCCGATAGTGCATCACATCAATGTTCAAAGCATCAATTGTGGTTGTACTAATCAGCTCAAAAGCAGGATTTGTTGCACAATTAGTCATATCTCCCCCTATTATTTTTTTAGATATAAATTTAGACACAATAAGGGTGGTAGTTTAGCATAATTTACCATAAAAGATGATGGCCAGTGGATACATTTTTGGCAAAATATGCCTTAAAAAACAAAAAACCGTAAATTATTATTACGATTTTTTGTTACCAAGAGCTTTAAAGACTTTGACAAAATGACAAAATTGCACAAAATTTTTAAATCATATCAATCATCAATCATCAATCATCAATCATCAATCATCAATCTCACTTTTTAATATTTTGCCAGTTTTTGCATCAACAGATACATGATACTCAACGCCTTTTGCATTGACGACATCAACATCAAAATGTGCGCCAAGATGATGGTCATGATCAAACTCCACTTTTTTGACCGAAGTACCTTTGATGTGGGCTTTGGCAAGCTTGCTCGCTTTGGCAAGCGAAATGTATTGTGCTTTATTTTGTTCATAAATACGCATATCATCGTCTGCCATCGCAGGAGCGGCAAATGCTGTAGCAGTTAATGCAAAAATAGATAAAGCCAAAATGTGTTTCATGGATAATCTCCGTTGGTTACTTATTCAAATTACTTATTCAAAACAAAAACATAATAACAGCAAAAACTCAGCTTGATATTGAATATTTGCAACTTTTTGTAAAATTTTCAATCATTTTGTCAAGTTTAAAAGCACATTGGCTGATGTAGCAATTTGGCCACTGGTATTATTTATCATCAATTTAGCCAAGTTTGGCAAAAATAATTTGTTTAAGCTCAGTATCACTTTTATGCTGAACATCTGTGCGTCTGGTCGCATAAAAGATAACGCCAAGCACGATCCACACCGCCAAAGCATAACGAGACGGTGTGCTTAATGCACTGATGGAATTTGGCAACAACAAAAGCAGTAAAAACCCCACTGAAATGATCATGCCTAAGACACCCACAAATGCTTGCAAGGCACTCTTTGGTTGTACACGCATACCAAATACCACACCCTCACGCCCCAGTTTGTACGCACAAGCACAAGTATAAAAAAAGGTTATTGCGATACCGACGCTAGCCATATCAACAATCCACAATAACGCTCCTCTCCCAAACCAAGGGCTAATCATACACACCGCCATGATTGCGTAAAAAGCCACTGTTGGCGTTCCATGTACAAAATGCACTTTACCAAACACAGGTGGTAGCATTTGGCTGCGACTTAGCGTCAAGACCACACGACTGGCTGCCACATAAAAACCATTCAATCCTGTTAGCACACCCATACTGACCGCCAAAACCATCAGCACCAATCCAAATTTGCCCATCACCGATGCCATCACTGCACCTGTCGCCCATGAACTGCTTGCAAAATTTGACAAATCATCACCAAAAGCAAGAGCTGCTGCCACAATGATTGCAACATACAAACAACTTGCACTCAAAACACTGGCAAGGAGCAACTTCATAATCTTGGTACCACAAAAGCGAAACTCGCCAGCCAACTGCGGAATACCATCAAAACCCACATAAGCCCAAGGCACAAAAGCAACAATCGTTGCTACTGCCGACCAAAAACTCACGCCATTTGGCGGTAACAACAATGGCCCTACGCCATGATTGGTATAATGAATGCCTGCACCAAACAACACTGCCGCCACCGCAATAAACATCAACATGACTGCCAAGAATTGAACACGCCCAGAGATGGCAGTATTATTAGCATTTAAATACGCAAAAGCCACTAAAAATAGCGACGACACCGCCACCTCTGGTGCATAAATTTTCCAACCAGCGATCTCATACAGCTCCCCTTGCATCATCATCTCAGGGACAATCAACCTCAGTACAAGCGTTACCGCTGACGCATTGAGCGAAATGATGCTGATATAACCCAGCATGAGTGCCCAACCTGCAATAAATCCATGTATGCGTCCAAAGCTCGCCAACGCAAAAGCAATGCCACCACCTGTTACAGGCAAAGATTTGGTGGCATAACCATAGTTAATCGCAATAACGCCAATCAAAATCGTACCAATCAAAAAACCTGTAATCACAGCCATCAGACCTGCTGATGACAACCATTCGTAGGGCAACACAAACGCACCCCAGCCCACCGCAGAGCCAACCGCCATCGCATAAACCCAGCCCATCTTAAAACCTTGGTTGATTGGTACAATTTGGTTGGAATGATTCATTAAAATCCCTCATCACTGATGATTAAAATTTGATTAAAAAAGATTGATGGTTTGTTGTGAGGTGTATTATTTATCATAAGATGATTTTAATGAGCACGCTGACCGCACAGTCTACTCATCAATCAAGCCACATAATATGGCACATCGCCATTGATGGTGGCACGATGCATGATACGATGAGCATCACCATAGTCAAATAATGCCTTATGCTGCGTAACACGATTATCCCAAATTGCCACATCACCTTCTTGCCATTGCCAACGCAAATGAAATGCCTCTTTAACAGCGTGCTGAGTCAAAAAATCAAGCAGCTCACGGCTTTCACTTTCTGGCAATTCATTGATTTTGGTGGTAAATCCTTCACTCACAAATAATGCCAGCTTACCTGTGTCAGGGTGCGTGCGTACTACAGGGTGGGAGACGGGTGGATTTTTGCGGTAAATTTCTTCAAGCCTTGCTTTTTCTGCCTTGCTTGCACCACCAAATCGCTCCTTTGGAAAAGACAGGCGAATGTCGTGCGTGGCGGTCAGACCCTTGATCTTATCTTGAATTTTTATATCCAATGCATTAAATGCCGCCGTACCACTTGCCCACAGCGTATCACCGCCCGACTTAGGGACTTTCACTGCTCGCAAGACACAGCCCAATGGTGGCGTTTTGCTGAAAGTTACATCGGTATGCCAAAGTTCATTATCCCTTAGGTCTGTCTCATGACTATCTAAAACGATCACCTCAGGGAAATTTGGCACTGTTGGAAAAACTGGGTGAATGTGCAAACTGCCAAGCGACCTAGCAAGATTGACCTGTGCTGGTGTTTGTAAGTTCTGATTACGAAAAAATATCACTTGATGCCTTAATAACGCTTCTTTTATTTGAGCAAGCACCCTACCCTTAATGCTGGCACCATCAAGGTGGTTTAGGTCTACACCACTGATGATTGCACCAATGGTGTCTTTGATGGGCGTGATGGTAAAAGATTGTGATGTCATGATAAATCCTTTGGGCAGACCGCCCTAAAAAGCCAATGATATGGCAGCATGGTAATGACAATCATCAAAAGTTTAAAACAATAAAAATGAATTAACTAAGTATTGATTGGCATAAAACACGATTGGCATCAATCTTGTTTTATTTTGTGGATGAATTTCCCAATACTCATCACCAAAAGCACGCTTTTTAAAGGAAATAAGCTGACGATGGTCATAAATTTTGTTATACTAAAAATGTCGCAATCATCAGTTTTTGTATCTATGAGTCTTATGCTTACAAAGGGAGAAATATGATGTATCAGCATGTTTTATTGGTTACAGATTTGCAAGATGACACCGATTTGGTTGCCGCCAAGGCAAAATGGATTTTGAACGCCTCACCAAATGCACAGCTTTCGGTTTTGCACATTGTTGAAGAAACCATGCTTGGCTTTGGCTATGAACTGATTCCTGCATCCGCCTTGCATGAAGAGATTGACAACGAACGCTGTCAAGAAGCTCGCATACGCCTAGCACAGGTGCTTGCTAGAAATGATTTGCACGCACATAATATCAACATTAAAACCGCCATTTCGGGGAGAAAAGGCATTGTTGATTATTGCCATAATCATGCCATTGACCTAATCATTATTGGTCGCCACAAGCGTACAGGGCTTTCTGCATGGTTATCTGGTGCAACAGCAGACAGCATTTTGCCTGATGTAGATAGTGATTTACTCGTAGTACAACTTACGGCCGAATGATTTGTCTTTAAAAAACTTGGACGCATCTCTTTTGAGCAATCGTGTTAACTTTCGTTTAATTTAAACCAACTTAGGATTACCATGTACGACATCATCGCCATTGGCAACGCCCTTGTGGATACCGAATTTAAAATCACCGACCAAACTTTGGCCGCCACAGGGCTGACCCGTGGCAACATGACGCTTGCCGAACTCAACACCCAAAATAGCTTATTTGCCACATTAGATCAAGCAGGACATCAACCTGCTAAGCAAGCAGGCGGCGGCTCGGCAGCCAACAGTATGGTAGCATTTGCATCATTGGGCGGTCGTGCATTTTATAACTGCCGAGTAGGTGGCGATGACATGGGCGATTTTTATCTGGCCGACCTTGAAAAGTCAGGCGTAGCAACCGATGCTGATATTGCCATTGATGCCGATGGCACAACAGGCTCGTGCGTGGTATTGGTTACACCAGATGGTGAACGCACCATGCAGACACATTTGGGCACAAGCGGTCAGATTGATGAAAGCAACATCAGTTTTTATGCCCTAAAAGATACAAAATGGCTTTACCTAGAAGGCTATCTTGCAATGTCTGAATCCATCACAGATGGCATGGCAAAACTACGCACCCAAGCCAAACAAGCAGGCGTAAAAATTGCCGTCAGCTTTGCCGATCCTGCGGTAGTAAAATTTGCCAAAGACAAATTAAAGGCCATATTATCAGAGGGTATTGATGCAGTTTTTTGCAACCTTGAAGAAGCCATGCTTTATACAGGTGCAGACAGCCACGAATCAGCAGTGCGGGCACTAAGGCAGTTTTCTGATTTGGTCGTAGTAACCAACAGCGACAAACCAACCCTAATCGCTCAGCATGATGACATCATCAGCATACCCTCAGCCACCATCAAGGAAGTATTGGACACCAACGGTGCAGGTGATAACTATGCAGGTGCATTTTTATACGCTCTAAGCCACAACCACTCAATAGAACAATGTGGAAAACTTGCAGCTCATGTCGCAAGTCGTGTTGTCACACAATTTGGCCCACGGTTATCAAAACAAGACTACCAAGCCATTAAGCATGACATCTTGGGCTAAATCAAAACAAAAAAAATCGCTCAAAAAACTTGGGCGATTTTTTGTTTTTTTAATGATGAGTGTGTCATTTATAATAAGCATTCTGACTTTGACTATGGTCAGTCTCATCAACAACCTGCATCAGCTCTGGAATTTGCTGTTTTAGTTGCACCTCCACGCCTTGACGCAAGGTAACATCAACTGCCGAACAGCCTTGGCAACCACCACCAAATTTCAACACTGCCGTCAAACCTGCTTCATCTTCTATCAGGTCTATCAGCTCTACCATACCGCCGTGGCTGGCAAGATTTGGGTTAATCTCTGATTGCAAGACATAGTTAATACGCTCTTCAATGCTTGCATCAGCACCAACTTGTGGGACTTTGGAGTTTGGTGCACGAAAAGTTAATTGCCCACCAAAACGATCTTTATTATAATCAATCACCGCATCATGCAGATATGGAATGCTTGGTGCATCAATATAAGCATTAAATGCCTCAAACACAATTTGTAAATCCTCTTCATCAACCTCATCAGGCTGACAGTAGCTCATACAGCATTCAGCGCGCGGTGTGCCAGCGTATTCTACAAAAATACGCACACCAACGCCTTCAATGTCTTGTTTGGCAAGCAAATCTGCCAGATAGGCTTGGGCTGATGGCGTGATGATGATATTGCTGGTCAATGGGGCGTTATTGTCTTTGTCGTGCATGACTTGTCTCTTTATAAAAAAATAATCTTGACCAAATCGGTCGGTTTATTCTCGTTTATATGGTAACATAAGATGGTTTTATCAAGGCAATTTGATGAACTTTTTCTTGTTGTTGTGTTTTTTTGATCATTGTAGGTTTGTATGAATGATAAATTTGATTATTTGATTTTTATTGGGCGTTTTCAACCTTTTCATCATGGGCATGAATTTGTTGTCAAAGAAGCACTCAAAAAAGCCCATCGTGTCATCATGCTCATCGGCTCAGCCAACAGCCCACGCACCATCAAAAACCCTTTCACTTTTGATGAGCGAGCCAAGATGATTTTAAAAGCCTTTGATGATGAGTGTAGGCATCGCATTTGGTGTGCTCCTATTGATGACAAACTGTATAACGACCATCAATGGTTACAAAATGTGCAAACCGCCGTCTGCCATTTGGTAGAAAAAAATGCACGCATCGGCGTCATCGGACACACCAAAGACGACAGCTCTTATTATTTGTCATTATTTCCAAATTGGGAGGCGATTGAACTGCCCAATTTTGAAAATCTATCCGCCACACCGCTAAGAAAGCGTTATTTAAAAAATGGCGAAATTGATGAACAAATGCCAAAATCCTCACAAGAATTTTTGGCAAAATTTAAAAATACCAGCGATTATACTCATCTAGCTGATGAATATGCCCACATTCAAACTTTTCAGGACGCTTGGAAAAACACGCCCTACCCACCCATATTTAATACCGCTGACGCACTCGTCATACAATCAGGTCATGTTTTACTGATTGAGCGTAAGGGAGATTATGGGTATGGACTGTGGGCATTACCAGGAGGGTTTTTAAACTCTCACGAAAGTTTGCTTGATTGTGCGGTGCGTGAACTACACGAGGAAACTGGACTGACCGTAGACAAACACAGCTTAAAATACAGCCAAATCTTTGACGCACCAGAACGCTCTTTGCGCGGCCGTACAATCACAAGCGTGTTTTATTTTGAGCTGACAGGTGCCAGCTTACCAAAAGTTGTGGGCAAAGATGATGCCAGCCAAGCCTTTTGGTTGCCCCTTGCCAACCTTGATGGCAAAATGATGTTTGAGGACCATTACAGCATCATCACCAAGATGCTCGGATTATAACATTCATTACATAACAGCCCCCCAAAAGTAGTGCGTCCAACCTTTGGGGTGCTGTTGATTATTGCTGGTTTGAGGGCATCAATCAAATCGCCTTTGTACGCTCAATCAGCCACGCTTTTGCATCGCCATGCACACGATCAATGATCTCATCACAAACCTTTTTATGATAGTGATTAAGCCACTCTTTTTCTTGGGCGGTCAATAGCTCTGGTAAAATCAGACGAGTATCAAACGGACATAAAGTCAGGTCCTCAAACTTGGCAAATTCACCAAACTCAGTACGATGTGCTGGTACGGTTGCCACCAAATTTTCAAGACGAATACCCCACTTCCCTTCACGATATAGTCCCGGTTCGTTGCTGGTAATCATACCAATTTGCATGGTGCGTTCTGGTGTCGCAGGTGCATGATAAGAGATGACCTGAGGACCCTCATGAACATTTAAAAAATATCCCACACCATGGCCTGTACCGTGGCCATAATCAAGACCTTGTTGCCACAATTGATTGCGTGCCAGCACATCAAGATGAGCAGATGAAATGCCCACAGGATAAACAGCCATCGCAAGGGCGATGTGCGCCTTTAACACATAGGTTACATCTTGTTTTTGTTCATCACTGATCTTACCCACGCTTGTCATGCGAGTGATGTCGGTCGTGCCATTATAATACTGTGCACCTGAGTCAATCAGCAACAAGCCATCACCTTTTAGCGCCATGCAAGTTTCTGGCTCGGCTTTATAATGGACAATCGCCCCATTACTACAAAAACCCACAATTGAATCAAAACTGGCTGATACATGATTTGGCTGACGACTACGCGCATCATTTAGCATGGCATCAATATCCACTTCATTTAAAGACTCGCCTGACGCCACACGCTTTTCAAAGTCACTAAAAAATTCACAAAGTGCTGCACCATCTTGACGCATGGCTTCACGCACATGATCAAGCTCCCTGTCAGTTTTTATCGCTTTTAAAACAGTGCTAGGATTCATCGCACGCAATATCTTGACATCATTCGGCACTTCTTTGATGGTTTTGACTGCAACTTTGGCAGGGTCAATCAGTAGCGTCCCTGAAACATTCGCCAGACCATCTATGACATCAGCATACTCTGCCACAACAATATTGGCAGATTGCAAAGAAGCCTTTGCATCAGCATTTAGCTTGGCAGTACCTACAAACAAAGTTGCTTTGTCTGCACTGATGAGCAAATGCCCCAAAAACACAGGATTAAAAGGTACATCAGAGCCACGCAGATTGGTTAGCCATGCAATGTCATCAAGGCTAGACACTAAATGAAAATCCGCACCAAGCTCACGCATTTTGCTACGCACCTTGGTCAGTTTATCCACCGACAAACCATCAACAAACTCCTCAGCATGAGGATAAATTGGTGCAGTAGGCAAGCTAGGGCGGTCTTGCCATATCTCAGCAAGCAAATCAATGTCGGTAACAAGCTTGATATTTTTGTCTTTAAAAGCCTCTGTCAGGCTGTCGGATTCCGCTACTGACAACACCGCACCATCAATAGCAACTTTTGCATCATTCGGCAAATGTTCTGCCAAAAATTTAGCAAAAGTCGGACGACCTTGTTGCATTTTTTGTAGCTCAATACCCACACCTTCAAGCTGAATCGGTGCTTGCACCCAGTAACGGCTGTCCGTCCACAATCCTGCAAAATCCTGACTGATGACCAGCGTACCGACCGAACCTGTAAAACCAGAAACCCAGCTTCTTCCCTCCCAATGCACTGGCAAGTACTCCGACATATGTGGGTCAGCAGATGGAATGATAACAGCATCAACATCATGTGATTGCATGAGTGTGCGAATTTTGGCAACGCGTTCACGGCGGATTTGAACTGAATTTGACATACGATTCCTTTTTGACTTTGGTATTTAATTGGTGGATAAGGCGTTTGCATCACAAAACGCCATTTTATCACAATCATCACCTTTTCCCAACATCAGTTACACCCAGCAATCTAAAATTACTCATACTTACTATAATCATGGCAAAATATAATACTTTTATTTTTCCAATTTAGCTCTTTATCGCTCTTTTGTAAAGACAACAGCACATCGCAATAACGATAAAAATGACCAAATAAAAAAAGGGGCAAATCCTGCTAACCACAGCAATTTGACCCCATCAAAGTAAACCTAATTTTTAGGTTAATTTAGGTTTGTAATGCTGGTTGTTTTTTTCAACATCACTTTTCAACACCACTTAGCATCTTGGTGATTGGCTTTGATAACACCAACAAAAGTACACCAGATACCACCAAGAATATTGCCAATGTCAAAAACAGCTTTGGCAAATCAACGATGGTCTCGGCCGACACATAACCAGCAGAAATAGAACCAATCAGGCCGCCCAATGAGACCGAGGTATACCACAGACCCATCATTACCCCTTGCATTCCTTTGGGAGCAAGTTGAGTCATACTACTCATGCCCACAGGTGAAATGAACAACTCAGCCAATGTCAAAAAGAACATTGATGATATCAGCCACGCCATTGAGACACCTGCACTACCACTCACAATAAGCTGACTTGCACCAATCATAATCGCAAAAGCCACTGCGGCAATCAGCATACCGAGCGCAAACTTCGTCATGCTATTTGGATTTTTGTGATGCTTGCCAAGCTTAATCCAAACCATGCTCACCACAGGAGCAAACAGAATGATAAAAATCGGATTTAACGACTGAAACCATACCGTTGGAATGCTAAAATCACCCAAATGACGATCAGTATAACGCTCAGCAAACAGATTAAATGACGCAGGTTGTTGTTCAAAACTTGACCAAAATAAAGACGCACCGATGATTAAAAAAAAGCACACCAACAGGCGTATCTTATCCGCCTTATCAAAACGCGAGCTCAAAAAAGCCCACCCAAAAAATAAGAACAACGCCCCGATAATCAGATAGGTCAGCATATCACGAAGCATGACCACATTAATGCTGATGACATCTGTTATGATAAAAACCACCAAAGTGCACAATATCAAAAACAGTGTAAAAACCGCTTTGCCCACATGATTAACCTTGCGTACAGGTTTCTCCCAGCTTACCGTCATGCCTTTGCTATTGGCGTATTGAGCAAGCTGTTTTTTGGCAACAAAGCGATATATCAACAACGCAACAAGCATGCCCACACCACCGATGGTAAACCCTGTATGCCATTGCCCTTTTTCAGCAAAAAAGCCTGTCACCAAAGGGGCAATCATCGCACCAATGTTAATTGCCATATAAAATACAGTAAAACCAGAATCACGACGCTCATCATCTTGTGCATACAATGAGCCAACCATGACCGCAATACAAGTTTTAAATAAGCCTGTACCAAGCACCAGCAAAACCAAACCAATAAAAAACATCGTCATGCCAAGCATGGGAAAGGCAGACATACCAATGGCCAAATGCCCCAGTGCCATGATGATGCAACCCCACCACAATGAACGCTCCTGACCCAGCCAATTATCAGCCAACCAACCGCCAGCCAATGGCACAAGATAAAGCATACCACTAAACAGACCATAAATCGCCGCTGCCGTCTCATCATTAAAGCCAAAACCACCAGGGGCGATGGCAGTTGTCATGAAGAGCAATAATAGCGGACGAATGCCATAATAAGAAAAACGCTCCCACATTTCTACAAAGAATAATCCTTGTAGTGGTTTTGGGTGGCCCAAAAAATCTTTATCCAGTTGTTGAAAATCAGAATTTGACATCTTAACTCTTTTTTGTTTGTTTTAAGTATGATTTTTTGGTTAAAAACCAATTAATCGCATTATTTATTTTTGGTAGCAATTCATACAATAAAAACAACCTTGCCGTACAACAAGGTTGTTTTAGGTATTGATGAATGATAAAACATCATTAAAAACTTATTTTTTTTCGTCAATTTTAGCTTCGGTTTGTGCTTGTGCTTTTTGCTCAGCTGTTTCTGATACAGGTGCTGGATTTGTTGTTTCAGCAGGGGCAGTTTCAGCAGCTGGTTTATCTTCGGTAGCTGTTGCTTGTGTTGGTGCTTGGGTGTTTTCACCTGTTTGCTCAAGTTTTTCTTGAGCCTCCGCTACCGCAACACCGCTCGCCTGCGTATCCGCCGCTGGCATTGCTTCGGTTGTAGGGGCAGACTCCGCTACTGATGCTGCTGGCTGATGCTCTCCTGCTGGACGCAGCCATGCAAAAATAGCAATACCTGCAATCATCACAAGTAAAAGAACGATGCCAACTAGTGCCGATAGCGTTTCTTTGGTTGGGTTGTTATTTGATGCATCATGTGCCATAAATCACCTGTCGTAACGATGGTTGGTTGTTAAGTTAAAATAAATTTACTCTATTATATACCAAATTTTACTTTTTTGTACAATTCCTTTGACATATCAAGGAATTATTGTGCAAAAAAGCAATCAGCTTCATCAATGATTACTGATTATCTTTTGATGAAATTTTTGGTAGACATCAATCACGCACGCCTTTAGCTGTGTAGTATTTTTGGTTAAGACTGGTAGCAGATTGGCTATTTTTGGCCATAAAACTTAGGATAATAAGCAGTGCACTTAGCCCCAAAATAGGATAGCTACCAAACCGCACAAAAGGTGTTACACCAACCACCATTGGTACCTCGCCACGCAAAATGGTGCGTTTAAACTGTGGTGCCTGACTTTCGATTTGTCCTTTGTGATTGATGATGGCTGTAATGCCTGTGTTGGTCGCTCGAATGAAATAGCGTCCTGTTTCAAGACTACGCATTTGCACCATTTGTAGGTGCTGCCAAGGCCCTGCTGTCGTACCAAACCATGCATCGTTAGAAATTGTCAGCAGTACCTCGGCATTTTTGGCATTGAGGCGTGTCGTGTCTGGATAGGCCACTTCATAGCAGATGGCTGCACCCATGTTTTTATCCTTGACAGTCAGTGGCGATTGGGTGTTATCACCCGCACTGATGTTCACCGTCCCTTGCATATTGGCAAGGTCTGGCAAAATATTTAACAGCCCCGCAAAAGGCACATATTCCCCAAAGGGCACAAGGCGTTGTTTTTTATAAAGACCAACACCAGTATTGTCAATGGCAACAACACTATTATAGATCGATGGATAAGCATCTTTGGTCTCATCATATCCATCAAAATCACGATACATCAGCCCTGTTACCCAAGCTGAATCATGTTGTATGGCAGTGCTGGCGATATGATTGATAAAAGGTCTGGCCTCATTTTGAGACATTGGAATCGCTGCCTCTGGCCATATGACGACATCACGACCCCACTCGTTTTTGGATAAATTTTCATAAATTTCCAATGTATGTGTGCGATATTGGGTCAGCCATTTTAAGTCTTGAGGAATGTTGCCCTGCACAAGAGAAACGGACAATTTATCATTCTTAATTTTGACCCAGTCAGCTTGACCGACTAAAAAACTTGCCAATAACGCCAAAACTGACAGAACAAAAAAAGCCAATTTTTGGCGGAACAACTCCACTACCGATGCTGCAAAAAATACCGCCACAAAACTGATACCAAACACCCCAAAAATAGGTGCAAGCCCATTTATCCAAGACTGCTCAGTAAATACATAACCAACAAAAAGCCAAGGAAAGCCAGAAAATACCCAAGTTTTAAGCCACTCTTGAATCACCCAAAGCGATGCAAAAGCAAGAGGTTGTCGGCCGACAAAGCGTACAAAAACCCATGCAAACACCGCATGAAATAGCCCCATCACCATCGCCATCATGCCAATCATGATGACCGCCAACCAAGACGAAATGGCACCATATTCATGAATCGAATGATACAGCCAAAAGGCACCAACCGCCCAAGTACCAAAACCATAAGCCTGCCCAATCCAAAAAGCCCTGCACGCACCATCTTCATTGATGAGCAGTGCATATAAAGCCATGACAGAAAATATCGCCACAGGCCATAAATGATAGGGGGCAAGTGCCAAACTAAACACCCCACCAGCAAGCAATGCCAATAGCATTGCCACACCCACAGGCAAGCCAATGGCACGCTTTTGTCTGATGGTTGATTTGGCTTTGTTGGTTGGAATGACTGGGTGGTAAATGGACTTTGTTGTCATAAAAATTTTCTTATGGTGATTTAAAAGAGGCTTTAACAGTGCTTAAAATGATACGCAAAGAAACACAAAGCAAGGTTTGTGTTTTTTAAAGTTGAACAACTGGCTTTTGACAACCTTAAAAAAAACACCAAATCCATGCCTTGCAAACTTTTTTGGTTTTTTTTGGTGATTAATTTACATTCTTCCCAAAATATTGCCACCAATAATGGTGATGAACTCTTGTGCAAGTAATAATCCAAAAATCGCCGCAATCGGAGACAAGTCAAGCATACCAAGATTAGGTATGATACGGCGAAACGGTGCAATGATCGGCTCGGATAACTGCATGATGAGATATGCCACAGGGTGTGAGACATTCATCAACATCACAACCCAGCTTGCAATCACCGACCCAATGATGATGTAGCGTAGCATCGCTAAAAATTTAATGATGGCCTGAAGCGTCCCCACAAAAAACAGCGTTATTGCGTCTATTGATTCTTTTAAAATAAAAACATTTGCTGTCATATTGACCCAATACAACAATAACATCAACACAATCGCCGCTGTGCTGATATGACGCTCCGAGCCAACATTAGGAAAGATACCAGAGAACACATCAACCACGCCTGTCATACGCTTGGTAGCTTGCATATAAGGGCTTTTTGCATCCACTTGGGCAAATTCAAACATAAACCGTAAAAATAACACCACCAATGCAAAATTAATCACAGCATTAGCAAGAATAAAAAGAGGTGTATTCATAAATACCAAACCATTACTCAAATCCAAATTTTAATCAAACCGCCAACAAGTCAGCCTTGGCTTAATATGCCACCAAGCTCACGACTGCGATAAGCACAAGCGTCCATGCCATCTTGAATGGCTCCTGCCAAGCCTTTTTCATCAAAAGCCGCCAATGCTGCAGCGGTCGTACCGCCTTTTGAGGTTACCTGCGCACGCAAAGTTGCTGGCTCAGCGTTTTTTGCCAGCTCGCCTGCGCCGATAAGGCTTTGAATGGCCAGAGCCTTAGCACTGTCTTTATCCAGCCCCATTTGTATCGCTTTTTCAATCATATTTTCTAAAATATAGAAAAAATATGCAGGTGCAGAGCCTGCAACTGCTGTTACTGCGTGCATGAGATTTTCATCATCAAGCCATACAACAAGGCCAGAGGCACTCATGATGGCATTCACGATGACCTTGTCATCATCATTCAGATGATGGGCAAACAGCCCTGTCGCCCCAAGTCCTATGGCTGATGGTAAATTTGGCATACTACGGACAATTTTTGTGTAGCCATTGAGCATATTTTGTAAAGCCTCAACCGATAGCCCTGCTGCCACAGACAGCACAAGCTGAGTGGATAGATGCGGTGCAATCGTCTGACACACCTCTTTCATCACTTGTGGCTTGACCGACAGCACCACCACATCAGCATCAGCAACAACAGTCCATGCCTCATCTGGGCCAATCGCTTGCACACCCTTGGCTATGAAAGATTGACGCTTAGGCTCATTACGGTCGGATACGCAAATTTCAAAATCAAGCCCTGTGGCATGTTTAACTTTCAACAGCCCATCAATGATGGCATTAGCCATATTACCACCGCCAATAAAGACGATTTTTTTGTGATTCATGACATTATTCAAATTATTCATAGCATTCCTTAATGACCACCACTCATCAATATATCATATCGGTTAATACATCAGCGATTCACGCACCATTGTACACCATCTACACCCATCAAGCAAAGTAAGCACCCTTTATCATGACATCTTTATTGTCAAGTCGCCATGCACACCCGACTGTAAGCAACAAAACTGGCCTATCCTCACAACAAACAAGCCATAAATTATCCCTTAGCCATACAGGGATACCAAGTGTCTGCATAAGCTTTTTACCGTGTAGATGTTTATGAAAAAATGGCACAACCATTTGTCGTGTTACGCTTTTTATGGTGATAAATCGCCCTATCAAGTCATCAGGAATCTGCCAATGTATCATACAATTTTTGCAATTTTTTAGGGTAAAAATACCACCACAGCCCCCAAAATCAATCGCATCATCTCCTTGATTCTCCGCCAGTAGACAGTCCCAAGCATCATCACGATAACGGTAGATATACTTGCCATATCGACCAATGACATAACCGTTTTCCCCTTGCCAAAACAGCTGTGTCTGATGGTCATTGCTTGTGCGATGAACAAGATGCAACACATCTTGAACCAGCCTATGACTTGGCGGTAACGGCTCATCTTGTGTCAGCCACGCATGAATCAGGGCAGATTGCAACAAGTGTGGGACAGTTGTCAATTTATCAATATCCAACACCTCACAAAATGGAGGCTGTGAAAATGTAGCACTCACCACCCAAGCCATTTTTTCACCAACAACCCAATCCACAATCTGGGCAGACTGTGCTAAAAGCTCGCCAGTTCTTGCAATATTTTGTATCGCTTTTGGGTTAATTTGCTTTAAAGTCGGCATGACATGATTGCGAAGTCTGCCACGCACATACTTATCATCAAGATTGGTCAGATCGTCCACATAAGGCAAATGATGCTGTCTGGCAAATTGGCTAATCTCATCACGAGTGATGGTCAGCATGGGGCGAAAAAGCCGTATTGTCTTGTCTTTGCAACATTTTTGTTGCCAAACTTTGATTGCTGATAAACCCTGCACACCCGCCCCATTAATAAGACGCATCAGCATGGTTTCGGCTTGGTCGTTCGCATGGTGAGCAACCAACAGTACATCGCCATCATTCATCACATTCATGAAGGCATCATAACGAGCAATTCTAGCAGCGGTCTCGCTATTTTTTTGTAAACTGACAGGCAATATCTGGCAGATAAAACCTTGTTCGCCTGCCCAATTTTGCACCAACTTAGCCCAATCATCATTGACGCTTTGCCAACCATGATGCACATGAAGCAAGGTTGGTAACATTGGTAATTTGCCTTGTTCATAGAGCAATTTGCACGCCCACGCCAAGGCAAGCGAATCTCGCCCACCACTACACGCCAAAAACAGCTGACCGCCTGCCAAGTTTTTTTGATGAATTTTTAGAATTTGCGATAATTGATCAAGCATGAATCAAACTGACAATAAAATGAAAAGTGAAACAATAAATGGCAAGACTGACAATAAAAAAGCTAGAATATCATCATTCTAACTTTTTTAAGCATTTTTTTGTGAAGTTTTTTTTAAATCAAACCAACAACAATCACAGCGAAACCGTTGAGTTGAACGACATCAAACGCTGATAACGCTGTTCTAGCAGCTCGTCAGTTGGTAGTTGCTTAAGTTCATCAAGCTGACGAGCCAGTGTGGCTTTTAGCGTGTCCATGACCAATTTAGGTTCTTGGTGTGCACCCAAACCCTCTTGAATGACCTCATCAATCAACCCAAGCTGATACAAATTATTGGCGTTTAGTTTTAATGCCTCAGACGCATCAGGTGCTTTTTCAGCGGTTTTCCACAAAATAGATGCACAGCCCTCAGGGGAAATGACCGAATAAATACTGTTTTCAAGCATATTGACTCTGTCTGCCACACCAATAGCAAGTGCACCACCTGAACCGCCCTCGCCAATAACGGTGGCAATGACAGGTGTTTTAAGGCTACTAAATACCGCAATTGACTTAGCAATCGCTTCTGCCTGACCTCGCTCTTCAGCACCCACGCCAGGATACGCACCTTGTGTATCAATAAAAGTAAACACAGGCAGGCCAAAACGCTCAGCAAGCTGTACTAGGCGGATAATTTTGCGATAGCCTTCTGGGTGTGCCATACCAAAATTATGGGCGATACGCTCACGAGTTGAACGGCCACGATGCTGACCAACCACCAACACAGGCTCACCATCAAAACGAGCCAAACCACCGATAATCGCTCTGTCGTCTGCAAAGGCTCGATCACCATGTAGCTCATCGAACTCAGTAAACATCTCCGACACATAATCTAAAAATAATGGTCGCTTGGCATGGCGAGCAAGCTGAACACTTTCCCAAACTGTACTCATCTTTTTATCCTAAATGAACAAATGTAAACTTAGTTAGTGTAGCATATTTTTTGATATTTGCTAATTATTTTGTCATTTTTTTAAATGGCCAATGTCAAATTCACTGCTTTTTAGATGCCACCTAGGCCACTTCAAGCACCACACCCCATTTGGCAAACTGTACCACATCAGCATTTAGCTGCGTGCCGATCAGCTCTGCGTGCAAGCCCTCACCCACCGAAACTTGCCAATGGTCTTTTTTTACAATTTTAAGCGAAATTGGCGCTGCTTTGGTGGTACGGCTTTGATTAGCTTGCACCGCCAAACGCAAAATTAAGCAAAGATAGAGCAATTTGCGACCACCTAAATTCTCCACAGTCTCAAGTGCATCTGCCTTTAATTTGCGTCTATGGTGCAAGGCAATTTGTGCCATCATCGCCTGCCCCGCCTGAGAAAATCCTGCAATGTCAGAAAATTCTAGCAAATAAGCACTGTGCTTTTGATAATTACTGTGTCCAATCGCAAGCCCAATTTCATGCAGATTTGCCGCCCGTCTCAATAAATCACGGTCTTCATCATCAAAATCCAACTTGTCTTTACTGCTTTCAAACAGCCTTGCACAAGTTGTCATTACCCGATTTGCCTGCTTGATATTGACCGAATATCGCTCTGCCATCGCTGCAATGCTACGGTCTCGCACATCTTCATCACCAGACCGACCCAACATATCATACATCACCCCCTCACGCAATGCTCCATCAGAATAGCCAAGCTGTTTGATGCCAAGCGTCTGCATGATGGCATATAACTCTGCCACACCCGCAGGAAAAACCGCTTGTCGGTGTGCCTTTACACCTTCAAAGTTAATCTTATTGACTTTACCAATCTTGATGAGCTGGTGTTTTAATTTCATCATGCCTTCAATGGTGATAAACTCATCTGCCAAACCCAGCTCTTGTAGCACAAGCAGTGTTGCCTTGGCCGTACCACTTGATGCAATGACATTGTCCCAGCCAACTCTTTTATAGCGTTTTGCAATAGATAATAGCTCGGTTTCAGTGGTTTTCATGGCATTATCAAAAGCAGTTTCGGTAATCTTGCCATCGGCAAAAAATTTTTTGGTGAATGACACACAGCCCATCTGCAAACTTTCCATTTCAAGTGGCTCAAAACCCTGACCAATGATGAACTCGGTTGAACCACCACCGATATCAATCACCAAACGCTTATCAGTACTGGCGTTTGAGTGCGACACACCCAGATAAATCAAACGAGCTTCCTCACGCCCTGCAATGACCTCAATGGGGCGTGGCAACAACCGATTAGCACGCCTGATGAATTCTTGTGCATTCACCGCCTTACGCAAGGCATTGGTCGCCACAATGCGTAGTAGACTTGGATTGACCTCGGTTACATGCTGAGCAAAACGATGCAGACAATTAAGTCCTCGTTGCATTGCTTCACCAGACAGAACATTATTTTCATCAAGCCCTGCGGCCAACTGAACCTTCTCAGAAATCGATGCCACCTTACGCACTTCACCATGATCAAGGCGTGCGATGGCAAGATGAAAGCTATTTGAACCCAAATCAATCGAGCCGATCAGCTCTTCTCGACCAACCAAAGCCTCCGCCTCGGTGATGGATTTGGCGATTTGCTCATGACGCATGGTGGTATCAATTTGCACAGTTTTCATAAGTTTTCCTAAATTTTTATTTCAATACAAGTACATTTGGCAAGCAGTCAATAAAACAACAACATTGTGCTTTTTTGTGTTTTGTGCAACATACAATCAAACCATCAGTATTGACAATTTGACATTTTTTTGACGATCAAATTTTATCAAACCTTTTACCTTTTTCTCATCTCATTTAAGCAACAAAAAACCCACATTTTTCTGGAAATAAGTTTGCCATATCAGATGGCACATCGGCGATGAATTTAGTTGGCAGATTAGCATCGCCATGAGTAAACACCAATTGCCAAGCGTGCAAACACAGACGAGGTACAGCAGGAGCATCTTGGGTCAAGTATTTATCATCGCCCAATAGTGCATGACCGATACTTGCCATATGCACACGAATCTGATGAGTCCGTCCTGTCAGTGGCGACGCTTGCACCAAACTAACCGCCTGCCCATCAATCTCAAAGCGTGCCAAAATTTGAATGCGAGTCTGGCTGGGTTTGCCATCTTTATCCACTTTGACACGACGTTCTGAGCTTGGCAAAGTGTATTTTAACAACGGCTTATCAATGATTTGCGTATCTGCTTTAACATGGCCTGCCGCCAAACACAGATAACTTTTTTGAATACTTTTTTCACGAAAATTTTCTTGCAAGCTTTTTAAGGTGCTGCGTTTTTTAGCAATGAGCAACAGCCCTGAGGTGTCTTTATCAATGCGGTGAATGAGTTCAAGATATTTTTTGCCAGTTGCCACACGCATCGCTTCAATGACCCCAAAACTTTCGCCAGATCCACCATGCACCGCCATGCCACTTGGCTTATTAAGCACAATCAAACCCTCATCTTCAAAAATGATACGATTTAACAATGAGTTGGCAAAACCCTCGCTGATCACAGGCTCCTCACGCACCGACAGACGCACAGGCGCAACACGCACCACATCTCCTACTGCCAAACGATCGTGAGGCTTGCAGCGTTTTTTATTGATACGAATTTCATCATCTCGAATGAGTTTATAAAGGTGCGAACGAGGCAATCCTTTAAGCCTTGCCAGCAAAAAATTATCAATACGCTGACCATCTTGGTTAGATGTTACCGTGATAAAATTAACCCGACTAAAATCACTGATGACATCATCAGCACTTTGAATTTTTTGGACCAATTTTGATGGTGATTTGCGTACACTTTGCATTTTATTGGTCGTATTTTTGGTGAATTGGCGTTTTTTTTGCATAATTTTAGTAAAAATTGTTAAAAATAGAAAATTTTTGGTAGGAAAATGACTGAAATTTTGGTATAGTTTAGCATGTTGCACGCAAAAAGGCGAAATTCTCAATCAAAAACGCCTTTTTACCAAATCTTTAAATCAATTTTATGAAATATCGGTCACAGATGGCTTGATTTTATAACTGCACAGAGCAGCGTATCGGTCTGACACACCGCATTGATTTATATGGCAACCCAACAAATTTTTTGGCAGTAAATGCCACAACATCCGTTTGAGATACACAAAAAGATTATCAATATGAATGTAAGAATTTTGCCAAGTTTTAAGCTGATTTGCAAAGTTCTACACAATGAAATTTTTATTAATTTTTGTGGTTAATTTTGGCTCATTGGCACAAGACAAACTCTGCCTTTGAAAGAAGACAAGCCCAAAATACCACTTGCAACCTTGGTGCAGGCAATGGTTGTGGCTGTGTTGTGCAATCAACACAGCTAAGCATATTAAGAATTTTTTTATACCACCTGTTGCTATGTGAGGGTGGTTAAATTTGACAAATAAAATGAGTCAATGGTTGACCAGCTTATCTTGTGAGTCATTCATAAGATAGATACACCATCTTTATAATAATCTTTTAATCACCTAAGAAATGTCAAATCCAAAAAAACATTTCTTAGGCCATCATCAAACGGTGTTGCCAAACTTTACTTGGAAAATCCAAGTCAATTTTAGTTAAGGAACACCATGAAACGCATTCTTATCAACGCCACACACAACGAAGAAGTTCGTGTTGCACTGTGCAAAGACAATCACCTATACGACTTTGACCTAGAAAATCGCACTCGTGAACAAAAAAAAGCCAACATTTACAAAGGCCATATCACTCGTGTTGAGCCATCGCTAGAAGCGGCTTTTGTTGAATATGGCTCAGTACGACAAGGCTTTTTGCCCTTGCGTGAAATCGCTCCAGAATACTTGCATGGTAATGCACGAGAAGATAACATTAGACAGCTTTTAAAAGAAGGCGATGAAGTTATTGTACAAGTTGAAAAAGAAGAAAGAGGCAACAAGGGTGCGGCATTATCAACTTATATCTCACTGGCTGGTCGCTATCTTGTCTTAATGCCAAATAACGCCAAAGCTGGCGGTATTAGCCGTCAAATATCTGGCAAAGTCCGTGAAGAGATGAAGCAAATCATCGCAAGCCTATCCATTCCAAAAGGCATGAGCGTCATTGTACGCACAGCAGGTCTTGGTAAAGGCTTTGAGGATTTGCAAAACGATTTGAACCATCTGTTAGACATTTGGACATCTATCCTAGATCAAAACAAAAAGCGTCCCAGCCCATGTTTGGTACATCAAGAAGCTGGCGTGGTAACTCGTGCGGTGCGTGACTATCTGCGTGATGACATTAGCGAAGTGTGGATTGACAGCGAAAACGCCTATAACGAAGCGGCGAATTTTATCGCTGCGGTCATGCCAACTCAGCTTGATAAATTACGCAAATACACCGAATATGAGCCAATGTTTGCACGCTTTGGCATTGAACGCCAGATTGAAACAGCCTATCAAAGAGAGGTACGCTTACCGTCTGGTGGCTCTATTGTGATTGACCAAACTGAGGCAATGGTCGCCATTGACATCAACTCATCAAGATCTACCAAGGGCTCTGATGTCTCTGAAACTGCCTACCACACCAATCTAGAAGCGGCTGACGAAATTGCACGACAGCTACGCCTAAGAGACATGGGAGGGTTGATTGTCATTGATTTTATTGATATGGCAGATGCTCGCCATCAAAAAGATGTGGAGAAACGCCTCATTGAAGCAACTCGCCACGACCGTGCTCGTGTGCAGTTTGCCGAAATTTCTAAATTTGGTTTGATGGAGATGAGTCGTCAGCGTCTGCGTCCTTCATTAGAAGAATCCACAGGCTATATCTGCCCTCGTTGTCATGGCAATGGCATGATTCGTGATTTACGCTCGCTTTCTTTATCCATCATGCGTCAAATTGAACAAATTGCCCTAAAAGAACGCATGGGCGAGATCCAAGCTGAGGTACCAACTGAAATCGCTGCATTCTTACTGAATGAAAAACGCGAAAGTCTTGTGTATTTAGAGCAAGACAGTGGCACACGCATCACCGTCTTGCCACACGCCCACTTAGAGAGCCCAAATTTCAGCCTGCACTTCAACCCAGATGGCTTTGCACCATCAAGCTATGAACGCATCGCTCACGCCGAAGAAGAAGAAATGGGCGACCGTGGTTATGATACCAACTGGCACACCGAAAATGAGCAGGTTGAAAATACAAGCAAAGACACGCCAAATCGCTGGCAAAAAGCCAATACCGCCAACGAAAAGCGTGAAAAAGCCATTGAAAAACAAGCGGTCGCAGAAGTCAAAGCTGAGCCACAAGTTGCTGCTTGGTTATCCAATTTATTTGCACCAAAGCCACAGGCACAGCTTGCAGGCAGTCTGAACAACTCAAATGCAGCCGCCGCCATTGAATCCATCATCAATGCAGGCGGTGTCAGCCTTGGTGCAAGTGGCACAGCAAACCTTGTCCTACACACAAACAACACAAAAGACAGCAGTAACAATGAAGGCAGCGATCGTAGCGGCAATGACAATCGCCCAGCAAGAACAGCCAACACTAAGGCCGAGCGAAACGCTCGTGAAGACAACCAAGAACGACGCAATAAGAAAAAAGTAAAAAAAGAAGTTGTTATTGAAGAAGCAAAAGAAAAGGCAGACAAAAAACCAAAAAAAGAAGAATCAAGCCATCCTAAACGCGAATCAGGCTCTCGCCGTGATTCTCGTGGTGAGATTTTGCGTGGTGAGACACTGAGCATTGACAACATCAGACCCAACCATAAAGCTGATGAAAGAGCCAAGCAAGCCCATAAAGAATCATCGGTTACAAACACGCCAAACGAAGTTGTGGTGAATGTTACACCGATGATTAAGGAAGAAAAGACAGGCGAAACCATACACATTTCGCTAGATGGTAGCAAGCCTGATGTCGTCAAGGCAGACAAACCCAACAAAACAATCAACGCACAATCAGATCTGACTACACCTGATGCAAAAATCCAAACTACTGATGAAGTGATTAATGCTGCTGACACGCTTAGCATCACGCCAGCACATAATCAAGACAATACCACTCCTACTGTTGCGGAGGTCAGCGCATCCGTTATAGCCACTGACAATGCCCAGCAGGCAGAGATGGGCAAGATGGAGGAGCAATTTGCAGACCAAGCTAGCAACCAGACCATCGCACCCAATTCACGCCTGATTGAACTGGCTCGTCAAATGAATAAAGCAGTCAATGACCCTAGAGTCGTCATTGCCAATGAAAGTAAACCAAATGCTGTCTTTGGTACAGCTGGCGAATTCATTGAGCGTGTACTTGGCACGGATAAAGGTGATGATTTTGTGCAAAATTTCATCAATGCTTGCACCAAAAATCAGGTCTCTGTTGCTGAATTTAATTTTTCTAATTATGGGTATGCACCATTGGCCACTACATACCTAGCAGCATTTGACAAAAAAACCAGCGTCGCATCACGCATCAGTGCTCCGCAAGGCAAAACCAAAGCCCCAGCATTACGCATTACTCGCCGAGCCACCAACGACCCACGAGGTCAGCACCCAGACTTTGTTGAGGCAGGCAATGAGTCAGATGCAACAGTGAACACAACCAAACAAAACACAAATCAGGACGAAACATTGCCCAAAAAGACGGTGGGTTTATCGGTTGGTTTGGCAGTTGATGAATCAAAAGTTGATACCAGCGAATCTGCTTCTTCAACCAAGCAGATGGACGCCACATCTGATGAACAAGCACAGGTAGCAGACAACAGCAACGACGCCAAACAGAGCAAAGCTGATGAGGCAAACACGGCAAAATCCAAAGAAAAGCCAGAAGAAACCCTCATTGAGCAAATCAAAGATGGTTTGGAGTCTGCCATTGATGCTCTTGGCGACACCATTGGCGACTTATTCAATGAGACTAATGAGACCGACAAAGCAACCAAAGCAAATGAAACTGATGAAGTCTCTACCACCGACCAAAAGGCGTTAAGCAAGGCACCTGCTGATGTAGCCGACTCATCAGTAACGCCAGATGCCAGTAGCTCTGAAGACAACAAAAAGTCTAAAAAGCGTACCAACAGTTATAAGGACATGATTGAAAATGTCGCAGGTCAGCTACTGCCCCAAGTAGGCATTTTAAACCTAGCACAACCAAAACCTGCCAAGACACGCATCAAAAAGACTGCAAGCAAAAGCGGTAATAAGCCAAAGTCTGAAGTGCGTAAGGCGGGTGAAAAAATCTCAAAAAGCAAATTAAAAAAAGACCCCAATGAAAGCGACACCAACAAATAGTCTGGCTTAACAAATACAAAGCATTTGTTATTTTAATGCCTATTTTTCAAATGACTTTATAAAAAAATGTCTGATTTAATACAAAAAACCCAAGCCATATTGGTCTTGGGTTTTTTGTATTTTTTGGTAGATAATCACGCTTCGGTGACTGGAATTTTACCAATTTTAGCTTGCCAAATTTTTGGTGCAGTGGCATGTACCGACACACCATTACTGTCAACCGCCACGGTAACTGGCATATCCTTCACCTCAAATTCATAAATCGCCTCCATGCCAAGCTCAGCAAATGCGACCACTTTGGCCTCTTTGATTGCCTTAGAGACCAAATAAGCTGAACCACCCACTGCCATCAGATAGACCGCCTTATTATCAGCAATGGCTTCGCACGCCACTTTACCACGCTCAGACTTACCAATCATGCCAAGCAGACCTGTTTGTTCTAGCATTTGCCGAGTAAATTTGTCCATACGAGTGGCGGTAGTTGGGCCTGCTGGACCGACCACTTCATCACGCACAGGATCCACAGGGCCGACATAGTAGATCAGCTTATTGGTAAAGTCAACAGGCAACTTTTCACCATTATTTAACATATCTATCATTTTTTTGTGAGCGGCATCTCGTCCTGTATAGATTTTACCGTTTAAAAGCAATACATCGCCTGTTCTCCAAGTTGCCACCTCATCTTTGGTTAGGTTATTGACATCAACCCTCTTGCCATTTTCAGGATTATAAGTAATGTCAGGATATACCGATAAATCAGGTGGTGTTAAAACAGCTGCTCCACTGCCATCTAGTTCAAAATGAATGTGGCGAGTGGCTGCACAGTTGGGAATCATTGCCACAGGCTTAGAGGCCGCATGAGTTGGGTAGTCCAAGATTTTAACATCTAGCACAGTTGTTAATCCACCCAAACCCTGTGCACCAATACCCAATGCGTTCACTTTTTCAAAAATCTCTAAACGCAATTTTTCAGTGGTTGATAAATCCGCACCCTCTTCTGCTTTTTGTTTTAGCTTATGAATATCAATATGACTCATCAGGCTTTCTTTGGCCAAAAGTGTGGCTTTTTCTGGCGTACCTCCGATGCCAATACCAAGAATGCCTGGTGGACACCAGCCCGCACCCATTGTTGGCACAGTTTTAACCACCCAATCCACAATGTCATCAGATGGATTGAGCATGGAAAGTTTAGATTTATTCTCACTACCGCCCCCTTTAGCGGCACAGGTTACATCTACGGTATCGCCTGCAACCACTTCCATGTGAATCACCGCTGGGGTATTGTCCTTAGTATTTACTCGTCTACCAGCAGGGTCAGCAAGAACACTGGCACGCAAGGTGTTATCAGGGTGATTATAAGCACGGCGAACACCTTCATTGACCATCTCAGTGACACTCATGGTAGCATCCCATTTAACATTCATGCCAATTTTTAGGAACACGGTGGCAATGCCTGTATCTTGGCAAATAGGGCGATGTCCTTCGGCACACATACGACTATTAACCAAAATCTGGGTCATGGCATCTTTGGCAGCGGGATTTTCCTCACGCTCTAAGGCATCAACAAGTGCAGTGATGTAATCGGTAGGGTGATAATAGCTGATATATTGGAAGGCATCGGCAATAGAGGCAATAAAGTCTTCTTGTTTGATGACGGTCATGATTATTCCTTTTGGCTGGTTGTAAACAATCCAACCTATTCAAAACAATACCTTCAAACTTACTTGCCGCACTACCTGTACAATTTCGTTCGTTTGTCTTGTTTTAAATTGGCTAAATTGGCAACTGGCTGATAAATTAATACAAAAAAGCTCTGTCATTGTAGCATAAAATGACAGAGCTTTAAAACATTTAACCACGCTCAAATCAGCTCAAAACCTATAAAATCTGCCTAAGTGCATCAAGCAAACGCTGATTTTGTGCATTTGTGCCTACCGTAATTCGTAAATAATCCTGAATGCGTCGTGCGTCCCAATGCCTCACGATGATGCCCCGCTCACGCAATTTTTCAAAAACATCTTTAGCAGAAAGCATGGCATGATTTGGCTTGACAAATAAGAAATTTGCCGATGATGGCAACACATCAAAACCAAGATTTTGCAAAGACTTGGCTAATTTTTCACGCAGTTTAATCACCGCTTGGCGTTTTTCTTCAAAATACTCATCATCTAAAATACTGGCCATCGCCCCTGCCTGTGCCACTTTATCCAAAGGATAGCTATTAAAGCTATTTTTATAGGTTGATAATGCGGCAATCAAATTGGCATTGGCAAATGCCGCACCCACACGCAAACCTGCCAATGAACGAGATTTTGAAAAAGTCTGTGTTACCACAATGTTGTCAAACTCACCAATCAAGCTGACCGCCGAGGCACTGCCAACATCGTCAGCATAGTCAATATACGCCTCATCAATAACAATAACAGCATTAGGATGTTCATCAGCAAGCTTACGAATACCATCAATTGGCAATAACACACCCGTTGGGGCATTTGGATTTGGCAAAATCACACCGCCACACGGAATGCGATAATCATCAGGATCAATGCTAAAATCATCTTTTAGGGCGATGGTCTGCACATTCACATCAAAGGTCTGTGCGTAAACAGGATAAAATCCATAACTGACATCAGGCATCAGTAGCGGACGCTCTTTGACAAAAAAACAAGCAAAAATAAACGCCAATACTTCATCAGAGCCATTCCCCACAAAGACCTGTTCACGACTTAGCCCGTGATAATCTGCCAAAACCTGACAAAGCTCGTCTGACTCAGACTGAGGATACAGTCTGAGTGCATGGCCATCGTCAGCAAGCACCGATTGCATGGCCAAGATTGCCTTTGGGCTTGGCGGAAATGGGTTTTCGTTGGTGTTTAATTTACACAAGTTATCCATTTTTGGCTGTTCGCCTGCCACATAAGGGGTTAGCCTGCGGACCTTACCACTCCAAAGCCTTGTGTCAATACTCATATTTTATCCTAATTTGACTGTCTTATTTAATAAGTATTTGATTGATGTTATTGTAAATCCACCACATCATGACGATAGCGTGCCGACAAGGCATGTGCATTTAGGTCTTCTTGCACCGCCAATATGTCTGCAGTTTTTGCTAGTGGCTTTGAGCCATCTGCCGTACAATAAATGATCGATGTTTTTTTGGTGAAATCATACACGCCAAGTGGTGAGCTAAATCGTGCTGTGCCTGATGTTGGTAAAACATGATTTGACCCTGCACAGTAGTCGCCAATGGCTTCTGGTGTATGGCGACCTAAAAAAATCGCCCCTGCATGACGAATAAGCCTCTCAACTTCCTGTGGCTTATCCAATGACAACTCCAAATGCTCTGGGGCAACTTGGTTAATCACCGCCACCCCTTCATCTCGGTCTTTGACCAAGATTAACGCCCCACGAGCAGACAAAGCTTGCCGTGCAATGTCGGCTTTTGGCAATCTTTTCAACGCTTTATCCAACGCATTTTTGACATCATTGAGCTGTTTGGCACAAGTGGTAACAAAAATCGCCTGTGCCACCGTATCATGCTCGGCTTGACTCAATAAATCCATCGCCAGCCAATCAGCATCATCGTTTTTTTCCCCCTCAGCATAGACCAACACCTCTGATGGGCCTGCAATCATATCAATACCTACCTGACCAAAAACAGCTCGCTTAGCAGCGGCGACAAATTTATTGCCTGGGCCTGTAATTTTATCTACTTTGTCAATACGCTTTGTGCCGTACGCCAATGCTGCCACCGCCTGAGCACCACCAATTGTAATGACATTATCCACGCCCGCCAAGTATGCCGCCGCCAAGACAAGCGGATTTAGCCTGCCATTTGGTGCAGGAACGACCATCGTAATTACGCCCACGCCTGCAACTTTGGCTGGAATGGCATTCATCAATACACTAGAAGGATAGCTTGCCAAACCACCTGGTACATAAATGCCTACACGATCAAGAGGTGTCACTTTTTGCCCCAATGTATTCCCCAAAGCATCAGCGAATAAAAACCCTGCTTCTTTTTGATGTTCATGAAAATCAAAAATACGCTGGGCGGAAAATTCTAGGGCAGTTTTAATCTCATCTGTCAAACCATCAAAAGCCGATTTTAGCTCATCAAAGCTGATAAATAATTCATCAATACTGTCAGCTGGATGTGCATCAAAGCGTTTGGTCAATTCAAATACCGCCTCATCACCTTGGGTACGCACCTGAGCGATGATGTCATCAACTGTCTTAATCAATGCTTGATCAGTGATGGTTTCAAAAGCAAGCAACTTAGATAATTTTTCTTTAAAATCAATATCTTGACTATTTAATATGGCTAAATTTGGCATGATTTACCCCAAGATTAAGTATGGTTATTTTGGACAGCGTTTTGCAAAATATCCAAAATTGGTTGTAGCTGGCCAAACTTTCGCTTGTAGCTGACAGGGTTGGCAATCAGTCGTGATGAAACATGGCAAATCTCATCAAGTGGTTCAAGACCATTGGCACGCAAAGTATTGCCAGTATCCACCACATCAACAATCAAATCGCCCAAGCCCACCAGTGGTGCAAGCTCCATTGAGCCATACAGCTTGATGATATCCACCTGCTCACCTTTGCTGGCAAAGTATTCTCTGGCAACATTGGTGTATTTGGTGGCAATTCGCAAACGGCGAGACGGTAAGACAGCCCCTTTAATGCCTGCGGTCATCAAGCGACATTTGGCAATATTTAGATCAATAAGCTCATAGACATTGGCATCATATTCCATCAGCACATCTTTGCCAGATACGCCAATATCTGCCGCTCCATGCTCAACATAGGTTGGCACATCAGAAGCACGCAACAATAAAAATCGCACATTAGGATCATTACTTTCAAAGATCAGTTTGCGTGATTTATCCATATCATCTATCGGATGAATGCCAGCCTCCCGAAATAAAGGTAGGGTTTCGTCCAAAATCCGCCCTTTGGACAGGGCAATGGTTAAACCGTTAAAATCTGTCATCATCTCATCTTTTTCAAATTTTAAACTTATTAAATTTTATCTTATCAAAATAAGACGCACCGCCAACAGGCAGTGCGTTCAAATCAACCCTTGATGCGTTCAATATTCACACCAAGTGCTTTTAATTTATTTTCCACATCATCATAGCCCCTATCAATGTGATAGATGCGATCAATGATACTCTCACCCTCGGCACACGCTGCCGCCATGACAAGCGACATAGATGCACGCAGGTCTGTCGCCATCACAGGTGCAGGGGTAAATGTCTCTACACCTGTGATAATGGCGGTATGCCCATCAATACGAATATTTGCCCCCATGCGATTAAGCTCTGGCACATGCATGAAACGATTTTCAAAAATACTTTCAATCACTGTACTTGTGCCTTTTGCCAAACAACACACCGCCATCAATTGAGCTTGCATGTCGGTTGGAAATCCAGGGTGAACTTGTGTGCGAATATCCACCGCCTTTGGGCGACCTTTCATCACTGCACGAATCCAGTCATCGCCTGTGGTGATGCTCGCACCCATCGCCTCAAATTTTTTCAAGACAGGGTGTAAAAATTCTGCTGATGTATTTTTAGTTAATACATCACCCTCACTCATCAAAGCACCTGCCAAATATGAGCCAGTCTCAATACGATCAGCAATCACGCCATACTCACAACCATGCAGACTCGCCACACCTTCGATAATCATCGTAGGCGTACCGATGCCACTGATTTTTGCACCCATGGCGACCAGCATATTTGCCAAATCAACCACTTCAGGCTCACAAGCACAGTTTTCTAGGCGGGTCGTACCTTTGGCAAGTGATGCTGCCATGATGACATTTTCTGTACCGCCGACCGTTACCATATCAAAAGCAAAGTTACAGCCAATCAAGCGTCCACCAGCAGGTGCCCTGGCTTTGACATAACCATTTTCCACAACAATGCTTGCACCCAATGCCTCAAAAGCCTTTAAATGCTGGTCCACAGGGCGAGAGCCAATAGAGCACCCGCCAGGCAACGACACCTCTGCCTCACCAAAGCGAGCAAGTAGCGGTCCTAACACCAAAATAGAAGCACGCATGGTGCGTACCAACTCATAAGGGGCATAATAGCTGGTAACAGAGCGTGCATCTGCAATGACGGTATTGCCTTGTTTTTTGATACTAACGCCAGTGCCTGCAATGAGCTTGATAAGCGTTTCGGTGTCTTTTAGGGTTGGCACATTATGCAGGACGGTTTCATCATTTGGCAAAAGCATCGCAGCAAGCAATGGCAATGCTGCATTTTTTGAGCCAGAGATAGTAACCTCGCCAGCAATGCGACTTTTGCCAATGATTTTAAATTTATCCATGATAAATCCTATTTTATTTATCTGTCAGCTATTGATCTATCAGCCTTGTTTGGTTTGATATTCAGCAGGTGTCAAGGCATGAATGGTCAAAGCGTGCATTTCTCCACTTTGAATGCGTGGATTGACGATGGCATAAACGCTCTGCTGGCGTTGCACAAGGCGTTTGCCATGAAAGCATTCATCAACAATTAACACCTCAAATTTATTACCTTGATTTACCGCTTGAATTTCAGCATCTGGGAAATGTGGGCGTAGCAATTTAATCAAATCATCAGCATTCATGGTTTTTTCCAAGTATTTAAAAATTAAAAAAGCAGTTTATTATAGCAAAAGTTGTACTTTTTATACCCAGATTTATGGCATTTTTGTTAAAATTTTTCATGCCCAAGCAACTTTGAGCAATAGATCAAGCAATATTGGTCAAAAAGCTGGGGTGCTTGACGCATTTTTAAAAATAATTTGCGATTAGGTTTTAACAACTGCCATCAACGGATATGAGTTAAGGCGTGCTTGTGCCTTGATATAGTTGCACATAATCACTGGTCGCCTTGCCTTTGGGTGCATAGACAGGAGCACTGTTGGTTGGGGCATTAGTACTTGCATTTGGAATATAGATTTCTTGCAAGGCATACGAAGTCGTCTGCTTATTATCACCATGGGTTGCACCGTTTGGTGCATTTTTTACAGCATTTACAGTAACAGCACTGGCTGATGTATTGGCATTGGTCATACCGACATCAGCTGTACTAGGGCTTATCATGCCAGTGTTTGGCACATTGTCATTACCGACCAAAGTTGTCAAAGTAACCGCCGATGCCATGCCTGCGGTTTGTTGCACTGCTTGTAATATGTAATCTTGCTGCATGGCTGTCATATAGCCCATAATGTACGCTGTGCGATCACGAACAATAATTTTATATTGCGACGCCTTGATGCCATGATTGGTAATAAGGCGTGCGTTAATCTTAGATTTTAGATAGCTTTCATGCACCGTATGACTTTGGCTTTTTGGCGTATCAGTAACAGTTAAGTAGTTGTACACCACTGCCACATCTCTCATTGATTTTAGCATGGCTTCAATATCGGCCTTGACGGCTTGACTTGGCACTTCGCCTGTTACCAAAACTTCACGGCGAAAGCTATCTAATGCAATACGCACCGTACTTTCACTCACCCCATTGATGTGTAATAGATTCTTGCGAGCAGTAAATTCAATACTTTCATCAATAATACGCTCAGGCAAGCTACGACCCAACTCATAGGAACCAAAATTTTGATTGGCATCACCACTTATGGTCAGCGTACTACACCCTGTCAGTGCCATCATCGCACCAAACACAGTAATAGATATTAACTTTTTCATAACTTCCACCTTTTTTAAGCTTCTTTTTTTTAGGTTTTTAGTTCAAACTTTTTGGTTGTCAGTTTTTTGGTCCAAAATGACTGGCAAGCCACTTTATCATTCCACCAAAAACGCCGCTTTTAGCCAGTAACTCATGCTGTTTTGTCCATTTTTTCCATACTCATCAAAGGCAATGACATCAAAACGACAGTCATGCTTGATAAACTCTACATGGTTTTGTAAAAAATGATTCGCAGCTGCGATGATTTTGCTTTGCTTAGCAGGGGTGATACTCTCAATTGCACTGGCAAATTGATGATACTGACCATGCCTCCTAACACGCACCTCAATAAATACAAGCGTTTTTACCAACCTTCCAAGTCGGTTGGTCTTGCATTCCTCAGCAATGATATCAATCTCGCCCAATCTTGGCACATTGTAATTACGCATAATGATGGCCAGTCCGCCATCTTGCACCATTTGGCAAGCACGGTTCTCATAGGCATTGCCAACACGCTTTGCACTCTGGTGCATTTAGCGTTCACGCACAACAACGCTTTTGGCAAGTTTATCATGCCAGCTTTGTTTTTTCTTATCAAACGCCGCCCAAATATAGCCCAAGCCAAACACCAAAGACGATAAAATATAGCCAAAATATCGAACAAGTGATTGCCCAACAGTCAGATAATTACCCGTTTTATCATCTAACACTTTTAGACCAAAAAGCATTTTGCCAGGCGTTGCCCCTTTTTTTAACCAAAACCAAATGGTCATCACAATTGGTAAAACCCAAGTAACCAGCACATTAACAACACCAAAAGAATGCTCATCACTAGAAAAATAGGCATCACCATAAGTCAGATACAAAATTGGTAAAACAACAAGCAAAAACAGCACGCCGTCCACAAGATGTGCGGCAAAACGCACCCAAAAACCTGCGTATTCATACACAATATTATTGCGTGCAGGGTGGTCAACATGATAAAAATCGTTATTCATGACTCATACCTTACAAAAAAAATTTGGCCCTTAGCATAGCAAAGTTTTTAAATTTACGCCATTTTTTTGCATCAATAAACAAGATTTTTTTGTGATTTTTCTTTAAAATAGACAAAAAATTAACACGAGATTATCATGAAACTAAGAATTTTGAGCATCGGACATAAGATGCCTGCATGGGTGCAGTCTGGCATAGATGAGTATTTTAAACGCATTCAACCAATGATAAGTACCGAGATCATAGAACTTACACCTGCCAAACGCACCAAAAACCCATCGCCTGCCGACATTGAAAAATACAAACAGCAAGAAGGACAGGCCATCTTGAATGCTCGCCACCCAAAAGAACAACTCTGGGTGCTAGAAATCAAAGGAAAAATGCTGTGTACCGAGCACTTGGCAGACAAATTGAGCATGGCAATGACCGATGGTGCAGATATCGCTCTTGTCATTGGTGGTGCTGATGGGGTATCAACAGAAGTGTTGGCAGCTGCAAATTTTAAATGGTCGTTGTCCAATTTGACTTTGCCACATCCTCTTGTGCGTGTGATTTTGGTTGAACAGCTTTACCGAGCAATGAGTATCATCAACAACCACCCTTATCATCGTGGCGGTTGATTTGAACCAAAATAAAGGCTGTGTTGTGCTAACAGCACCCAAACACACCAAAAAATAATTCTCAATCAACTTTGGATAAATCCAGCTTGGCATCTAAACGATACACCAAAAATGTACCAGCGACTGTCAAAATAGTCGCCGTAATGCCAAGTTTTGACACAGGATTGACATCAAATATGCTTAGTATTAATCCACCAAAAATCCCCACCGAAAACTGCAATGCACCTTGCATTGCTGCTGCCATGCCTGCGCGCTTTTTTTGAAAAGCCAGTGCAATCGCTCCTGCATTCGGCTGTGTAAAGCCAAGCCCTGCAATACAGACAAAAATCGCCACAAAAACCAACACAAAATTTGCCCCGCCACCAAATATCAGCCCAAGCATTAACAGGCATATTGCTGAAATGACTTGCATCAGCGCCCCAAAACGAAGCAACTGCACCAAACGAAATTTTTTGGTCAAAAACTGATTAACCTGAGTCAGTGCAATGAAACCAAAGGCATTTGTCCCAAAAGCAATTGCAAATTCTCTCTCAGACAGCCCATAATTTTCCATAAAGAGTATACTAGCAATTGATAAATAAATAAAAAACGAACCTTGTAGCAGACCTGCTGCCACCGCAGGAATGGTAAAAGTGCTGTCTTTTAACAAATCCACATAGCCAATAAAAGTCTCGCTCACAGGACGAGTATTGCGATTTTCTGGCAGTAAAGTTTCTTTTAAAAACAACTTGGTTAAAATAACAATCAGCACGCCATAAGCTGCCAAAAACCAAAATAGCACATGCCAATCAAAAACCTGCAAAATCATCGCTCCAAGCGTTGGTGCCAAAATAGGTGCAACCCCCATAACCAGCACCATCAAGCTAAACGCACGAGCCGATTGAATGGGGTTGAGTGTATCACGAATGGTCGCACGCGTTACCACACCTGTTACGCACGCCCCTAGTGCCTGTATGGTACGAGCCACAAACAACACCCATTCATCATTAGTCATGGCACAAATCACAGATGCGGTAATAAAAATCGTCATACCAATGTACATTGGCTTGACACGCCCAACTCTGTCGGAAAATGGACCATAAAACAGCTGACCAAATACCAGTCCGATAAAATAAGCAGGCACAGAGCGAGCCACATTGGTGGTGCTCACACCAAATTCCTCTGCCATACTTGGCAAAGCAGGCAAATACATATCAATCGCCAGCGGACCTATGGCAATCATCACACCCATGATAAGCACCCACAGTGTTGGGAAGGGCTTTTCTTGCACAATTTGGTTTGGACTATTATTCATCATTTGCCTATGTCTATGGTTTATTCATTGTTAATTTTAGCTTTAACAGCTGGTATTTTTTGATTTGCGTTATTCTAGCATAACTGCCACACATCATGTGTTTTGATATGATATAAAATTAAACCCATGCAAAACATGGGTTTAATTCATTGATTAGCGATGGATTTAACGCAGCTTTAAGGTCATCAAACCCAAAACAACAAGTATGATACAAACGATATAAAATCTTGCCACAACTTTGGTTTCTTTTAGCCCCTTCTCTTCAAAATGATGATGCAAAGGTGCCATTAAGAAAATGCGTTTTTTGCGAAGCTTATAAGAGCCAACTTGTAAAATTACCGACACCGCTTCAGCAACAAAAATCCCCCCCATAATCACAAAAGCAAGCTCCTGACGAGTCATCACTGCCATCGTCCCCAACATACCGCCCAAGGACAACGCCCCCACATCACCCATGAATACATCTGCTGGGGCAGCGTTATACCACAAAAACCCAAGCCCTGCACCAATGATGGACGCACAAACGATGATGACCTCAGCATTATAAGCAATATATGGCACATGCATATAGGCTGCATAATTTGGCGAGCCAGAGATGTATGCAAACACCCCCAAGCCCGCTGCCACAAGAACCACAGGTAAAATCACCAGTCCATCAAGCCCATCGGTTAAGTTAACAGCATTTGACGAGCCATTGATTGTAAAATAAGTCAAAATGATAAAGCCCAGCCCAAATGGAATCACCGACAAGGGAATGACCCAGCTTTTAAATATTGGCACCAGCAAATCTTGCATGGCAGCAGCGGTCACCGCATTTTGTTGCATGGCAATATAATACAATGAAATACCTACAAATAACGACCCTACCGATAGCCAAAAATATTTCTTTCGGGCAATCAAACCTTGTGGGTTTTTATGCTTAATTTTGAGCCAGTCATCTGCCCAGCCAACCGCTCCAAAAATCACCATCACCACCATCAAAATCCATACATAAGGATTGGATAGGTCCGCCCATGACAAAGTGGCAATGCCAATCGCTGCCAGAATAAGCACACCGCCCATTGTTGGCGTACCTTGCTTAACCAGATGCGTTTTTGGGCCATCATCACGCACTGCTTGACCATATTTTAAAGTACGAAGATAATTGATGACAGGCTTGCCTGCCCCAATCACAATCAAAAGTGCGGTAATGACCGCAAGCAGTGCTCGCAATGTCAAAGAAGAAATAGCGATGTCGCTATGTTGAAACAACCAATAAAGCATTATCAAACCCTTGTGGCATTCTCACTCATGCCGTTTTACTAAATTTTATTTCAAAATCAACTATCTATGGCTCATCAAATGCTCAATGAGCGTCTCCATTTTCATGCCACGAGAACCTTTAAATAATACGGCAGTCTTCGCCTCTTGTAGGCGTGATTTTAGGGCATTAAGCAGGTCCGACTTATCATTAAAATGCGTAGCAATCGCACGAATCTCGTTGGCACCACGCACCATTTGAGCCATGTGCGTACCCAGACCAAAAATCTCATCAACTGCAAGCATGGCCAAATCTTGACCCAGACGATGATGCTCATCGTCTGCCACATCGCCCAATTCAAAAATATCTCCAAGCACCAAAATCTTGACCAAGTCCTCTTGCTCTAAGACTTTGGCAGCAGCTATCATGGAGGTTGGATTGGCATTATAGGTGTCGTCAATGAGCGTATGCTCGCCAAAAGCAATGCGTGTCAAACGACCTTTTGGTGGGGTTGCCTTTTCAAGACCCCTTACAATCAGATCAAGCGGTACGCCAAGTGCATAAGCACAAGTTGCAGCCGCCAAAGCATTGGCGACATTATGCTCACCGACGAATGGCAAAGATACAAGCAAGCTTTCAATTTCATCAATTTCAAGATTGGTATTTAGTGTAAATGTACTGCCAGTTGGCGTTATATCAATATCATCAGCAAACAAATCGCCCATCATTAGGACCGAAGTTACGCCCTGCTCAAAAAGTGTTTGTACATCTTCATCTGATAAGTCAGCTTGCTCAATCGGTATTTTTGTCTCACCAAAGGTTAGAATCTGATCAGTAAACCCGCTGGCACTTTCACCCAAAAACTCAAAAAATTCATCGCCAAATGGCACAACTGCCACGCCATCTGCCGTCAGCCCCGAATAGATTTCAGACTTAGCTTTGGCGATGTTTGTGCGTCCACCAAACTCGCCCAGATGTGCTGTACCAATATTTAGTACACATGCCACATCAGGACGCACAAGACCGCTGGTATAAGCAATTTCTCCCACATGATTTGCACCAAGCTCCATCACAGCAAAGCGATGCTCATCGGTGAGTTCTAAGAGCATCATTGGCACGCCCAAGTCATTATTTAGATTGCCACGAGTAATCAGTGTAGGGGCAATCAGACCCAAGATGCTACCAATCATCTCTTTGGTGGTGGTTTTGCCAGATGAACCTGTCAATGCCACCACCGTCAAATCATGGTGTTCATTGCGACGATACTGCCCCAAAAGCCCCAAGGCCTTTTTGGTATCACCCACAATAAGCTGTGGCAACTTGCTGTCCACTACTGTATCAACAATCACCGCCACCGCCCCTTTTTCTTGGGCGACATCAATAAAAGCATGTCCATCAAAATTATCACCTTTGATGGCAAGAAAAATATCGCCTTGCTTGATGATGCGTGTGTCGGTTGTAATTTTTACACTTTTTTTGTTAAATTCACCCTGCCAAGTGCCATTTGTGGCAGCTTGCAGATTGTCTTTGTGCCAAATATAAAGGCCATTTGTTGTCATGTCTTGCTCTTTTTTTAGTTTTATATTGCCTTAAAAATACATATAAAGGCAGATTGTTTTATCATCTTATCAGTGATTATTTATTAAACTTAAGAATGGCCTTGCCGAGTACCGCCACATCATCAAAGTCATGACGCACACCGTCAATCTCTTGATAGGTCTCATGCCCTTTACCCAAAAGCACCACAATATCGTCCCCACTTGCCATCTTAACCGCTTGTTCGATGGCGGTTTTACGATCAGGCTCAATAATGGCCTTGTAATGCTCTTGACAAGTCAAGTCTATTTGCATATCTTTTAAAATCTGATTTGGGTCTTCAGAGCGTGGATTGTCCGCAGTCAAAATGGCGACATCGGCGTGTGTTACGCCCATTTTTGCCATAATAGGACGCTTGGTTTTATCCCTGTCACCACCACAACCAAACACCGCAATCAATCTACCCATACAATGATTTCTAAGGTTTTTGAGCACTTGCTCGAGTGCGTCTGGTGTATGTGCATAATCCACGATGAACAAACCTGATTGCGATGGCACTCGCTGCATACGACCACGCGCACCTTGCAATCTGGCGACCAAATTTGGTAGGTTTTTACGCTGATTTGGATATAGTGCTAAAAAAGCCGCCACAGATGCCATGAGATTTTGTACATTAAACAAACCAAGCAATGGGCTGTTTAGCATGATTGATTCACCTTGTGAATCAAGGGTAATATTCACACCATTTAAGCTTGGGGTCATGGCACTGGCAAAATAATCCGCCTTATTGTCGGTTTGGCTGTATGTCAATAATTGATAATGACAAGAAAAATCATCGGTAAATAGCGAGTATTTAGCATCAGCATTGATGATACCGCACATCAGCGTACTAAAATATTCATCATCAAACAAGCGTGCCTTTACTTTGGCATAATCAGCCATATCAGCATGATAATCTAAGTGGTCATGCGACAAATTGGTATAAACCGCCACCTGTACAGGCACGCCTTGTAAACGATGCTGGTGCAACCCATGACTGCTCGCCTCAATCGCCACCAATTCCACCCCATCGATTGCCATCTGATACAAAAACTCATGCACGGCCAGTACATCGCCTGTTGTATTAGACGACTGCACCAGATTATTTAGCTTGCCATTGCCTGCTGTACCCATAACAGCAGATGGCACTCCTGATAATTCAGCAAGCTGTGCGACAAGCTGGCTGACAGTTGTTTTGCCATTTGTACCAGTTACCGCAACAACAGCAGGCAGTTTGGCGGGTTTTTGTAGCTGAAATCTAGCGGCAATTAAATCGCCCAAATAATGACGAATGGTTGGCAAATGAATGATTGGTTTTTTAAAATTCGTCCAGTCTAGATGTTTAGGGTCAATTTGAGATAATACAAAAGCCACTTTGGTTTCAATGGATTTTAGGTAGCCATTAACACGCTCAAAATCATCTTGTTGCCCAACACTTGACAACAGCACAAACACATCGCCATGCTCAATCTTGCGACTATCAAGACAAAATCGCACAAAAGGCAAATTTGCCACACTTTGGACAGCATCATCAAGCATGGTTAAATTTAATTGAGCAAACAGCTCAGACAGCGTAATGGGCCTCATGGCAAATCCTTTCTAATAAACTAAGCTAATACAACTAAGACAGCGGTAAATCTTTGGCATTGACCTGCAATGGCTTGTCAAATGGTACATTGTACAAACGCAATGCCTCTTTCATGACATTGTGAAAAACTGGTGCAGCAACCACCCCTCCATAGTGCTGACGGCGTGGATCCTCTACCAAAATAGCCACCACAAAGCGTGGATTTGACGCAGGGGCAATGCCTGCAAAGGTTGTGCGATACTGATCGGTATAATAACCCCCTTCAGGCTTAGCTCGGCGACTTGTACCTGTCTTGCCCGCCACACGATAACCATTAATCGCCGCCGCACGAGCCGTACCACCCTGCTCAGTAACCAACTCCATCATCTTAACAATCGCTTCAGCATGGCGAGCTTCAATCACTTTGGTGGGTTCAGCACTTTCTTCACTTTTGACCAGACGCAAAGGATGCATTTGACCATAATTAGCAAGACCGGCATAGGCTTGGGCGACCTGAGCCAGCGTAACACTTTGCCCATAACCGTAGCTTAAAGTTGCACGGCGTGTTGTGTCTTTTTCGCCATTTGGATTTTTGACACTGCCAGATGCTTCTGCTGGAAAATTAAGTGCTGTTTTTTTTCCAAAACCAAAACGACGCTGAATATCGGCAATATCATTAGCCCCAAGGCTCAGTGCAATCTTAGCAGATGCAACATTGCTTGATTTTTGAATGAGTTTGGCCAGTGTGATGGAGCCATAATTACTGCTATCACGAATGGTATAGCCACCAACATACATACTGCCTGGGGCGGTATCAATGAGTGAATTGACCGAATACTTACCAGATTCTAGTGCTGCTGCCACCGTAAATGGCTTCATGATAGAGCCTGGTTCAAATGTGTCTAATACAGGGCGATTGCGTTCGTTTGCCCCCGTCCGTTCAGCAAGATTATTTGAGTTAAAAGATGGCCAAGACCCAAGTGCTAACACATCACCAGTCAAAACATCCACCACAATACCTGAACTAGAACGAGCTGATTGTATCCGTCCCACCTGTTCAAGTTCTTTGTATAAAACATACTGCAAACGAGAATCAATGGTCAGCTGAATGTCTTGACCTGCAACTTGTGGCTTAATTTCTTTGAGTTCTTTAATCACGGATCGGTGTGCATCTTTTAGAATTAACACCTGCCCTTTTTCACCTGCCAATTTTTTTTCATATTTGGCCTCAATGCCTGCACGCCCCACATAACCGCCATTTTTTTCATCATTTGACTGTGCCATATAGCCCAAAATCTGTGCATTCGGCTCGGCTTGTAAATAGTATCTTTGAAAAAATTTCTCCTCACTCACACCAGCAAATTTAAGTTGCATTAACGGTTCAACCAACTCAGGTGGTGCTTTTGATAATAAAATTATCCGCCTTGAACCTGCACCTTTTGGCAAGACCGCATTAACCGCCGATTCGTCTGTGACATCAACCGCAGTATCAATCGCTACGGCTTTTTGTAGCTTATCCAAGGGAAAGTTTGCCATGCCAGACAGCTTCACCAAGTCCATTTCTTTGAGCTGCTTTAAGGCCTCGTCCCTTTTTTTTTGGTCTGGTGAGGTTTTGATGATTTTATCAAGATCATAATACTTTAACGCATAGTCATAGGGACTAAACACCACCGTTGATAACGGAGCATTTGCCGCCAATGGTGCACCTGCGGTATCGGTAATCATGCCACGATAGACAGGCATAGCACGCTTGGCAGTGATGAGCTGATCGCCTTTTTCAATCAAAAATGGTGAATTGATGACCTGCAAATAAAAGGCTCGAGCAAACAGTAATAAAAAACTCATCGCCATCACCACCCAAACCGCACGATATCGCCCAACATCATGCATGCCACCGAGCATCGTAACTTGGCGACGACGCTTTGCTAAGCCCATTTTGTCCAAAAGCCATGAACCAAAATTTCTTTTTTGCTCTTCTTGATGATGCTTGGCAGGATTGGCTTTATTTTGGGTGGGTTTTTTGCGAAGTGGCGGAGTAACTTTGGACGACGCACCTTGCTTTTGGTTTGTTTTTTTCATCATTCGCCTGCCTGCTTAGCTTGTGCTGACTGTATACTGGCACTTGAGCTGATAATACGGCGACTGTCTCCTACAGGAAAAAACATACCCAATTCGCTGACTGCACGGCGGGCAATCTGCGGTGTGGCACTAAAAGTTTGTTGCTCAATAAGTAGGCGTTGTTTTTCAACTTGCATGGCTGTCAATTCTTCTTTAAGTTGTTGCAGTTGCCGATAGGCTTCATGATGTGCTTGTGTTTGCTTGGCAATACCAACCCCTGTCCACATAATCGCCACAAAAAGCACCATCAAAATCAAACGGTACAGCCCCACCATGCTGACCGAATCATCAGCGTGGGCGTCAGACGAAATTAAATGAGCGTGCTTATCAATCATGGTGTCTATGTCTTTATGTCTTAGGTTATGAGTAAAAAACTGCTAAAAATACAAAATTCATCAAAAATGACGACATGCCACATCTGTGCGTACTGCCCCTCGCAACCACGCACTTCTAGCACGAGGGTTAGCGTCAACTTCCGCATCAGATGGTGCAACTCGCCATGGCTTACAAAAATATTTGGCACGCTGGGGTGGTATGGGGAGCTTATCATCATCTTCCCAACGGCCACGGCTGTGATTATTTAAAAACCGCTTAATGCGTCTGTCCTCTAATGAATGAAAGCTGATCACTGCCAAACGCCCACCCACCTTTAACGCTGTCAAACTTTGATTCAAAAAATCATCCACATCGCCAAGCTCATTATTAATAAAAATCCTCA
Source organism: Moraxella sp. Pampa (assembly GCF_035181385.1). NCBI lineage: Bacteria > Pseudomonadati > Pseudomonadota > Gammaproteobacteria > Moraxellales > Moraxellaceae > Moraxella > Moraxella sp. Pampa. Next base: position 208,262 of record NZ_JAXCJK010000002.1, read on the forward strand.
TAGCCTGAAAGCTTTGTGTGGCTGGGTGCTTGCCTTTTTGCCAAGCTGGGTGTGCCTGCTTGATGACCTCTGCCAAAGCAAGAGTGGAATCATAATTTTCCATCGCTTTAATCGCACGAGCAATTTTACGGCTATGACGCTCTTCACCATACTCATAAAGCACATCTGCCAAAGTATCTACATCTACATAAGACAGCCATGCTGAGACAGGCTCTCCACGGGTGGTATCCATACGCATATCCACCCTGCCATCTCGCATGAAGCTAAAACCACGACTGCCATCATCAAGCTGCGGACTTGATACCCCCAAATCCGCCATCAAACCATCAACCTCTGCGATGTTCAATTGATGCAGTTGCTCGTTTAAGCTGGCAAAACTATCATGAATGACAGTAACACGCTTGTCTGTTCTTGCCAACTCATTCGCTACTTGTATGGCTTGTATGTCCTTGTCAAAGACAATCAGCCGTGCATCCTTGCTAAGATACTCAAGCAACAGACGACTATGACCACCACGCCCAAAAGTTGCATCTACATACACACCATCAAACACCCCTTTTTGCGTCTTTGACAATACTTTAACACCAAGTATCATCGCTACCGTTTCATTTAATAAAACCGTCTGGTGCGTAAATTCAAAACTGCTCATGCTTGGTACTCGTGATGACTTGATGAAGTGATAAAACGGCGAACTGGTGGGATTTTAATTTTTATACGATTGGTAAATTTTAAAGCAAAAAATTTTTAGTGTGTATTATCGCAAGCTCTGCCATATAGTCAAGCCATTTGTAACATTTCTAATGAGTTTTTTACAAAAAAACAGAAAAGTGCTTGCCAAAACTTCAAAAGATGTGCCAAATCTGGCTTAATCATCTATTTTATCAAGGATATTTTGTGCAATCCAATTTGTTTTTGTTGTAAATTGTTGCCAAATTCTATGTGTATTTTTTGCTATAAAAATAAAGCTAATTTTGCTATCATATACGGCAAATCTGCACTCTTGTATTTGATTAAATGACTCATACAATGATTTGAATTTACATTTTACTTATCATCGGATTATCAGAGAAAATTATGACCACCAAGCCAGTTCGTACTCGTATTGCTCCAAGCCCCACAGGCTTCCCTCATGTGGGCACAGCTTACATCGCTTTATTCAATATGGTTTTTGCCAAGTCTCAAGGTGGCGAATTTATTCTACGCATTGAAGATACCGACCAAGTTCGTAGTACCGCCCAATCTGAAAAAATGATTTTAGACGCTCTTAAATGGGCAGGGCTGTCGTGGTCAGAAGGTCCTGATGTGGGCGGTCCATTTGCCCCTTACCGCCAAAGTGAACGAAAAGAAATTTACCAAAAATACGCCCAAGAGCTCTTAGATAAAGGACACGCTTTTCGCTGTTTTTGCACCACCGAAGAATTAGATGCCATGCGTAAAGAGCAAGAGGCACAAGGCTTATCTGTTCGCTATGACGGTCGCTATGCTAATCTTTCGCAAGCAGAAAGCGATGAGTTGGCAAAAAGTGGTAAGCCCTTTGTCATTCGTATGCGTGTGCCAACCGAGGGTGATTGCGTGATTCACGACCTTTTGCGTGGCGACATCACAATCCCTTGGGAAACTGTGGATATGCAGGTATTATTAAAGGCAGACGGTCTACCGACTTATCATCTTGCCAATGTTGTAGATGACCACTTGATGCAAATTAGCCATGTGATTCGTGGTGAAGAATGGATTAATTCTGCTCCCAAGCACAAGCTTTTGTATGAATATTTTGGCTGGGAAATGCCTGTATTATGCCACATGCCACTACTTCGCAACCCCGATAAATCCAAGCTCTCAAAACGCAAAAACCCAACAAGCATCACTTATTATAAAGACGCAGGCATATTACCAGAAGTGTTGCTTAATTACTTAGGTCGCATGGGGTACAGTCTGCCATCAGAAGCAGAAATCTTCACTCTAAATGAAATGATTGAAACATTTGATATCCAAAGAGTGTCTCTTGGTGGACCTGTATTTGATATTGAAAAGTTGTATTGGTTAAATGGCGAATATTTGCGAGCGATGAGTGCTAATGAATTAAAAAACCGCCTCTTATCTTGGGCATTTGATGATGACAAATTAACCAATATCGCCAAGGCCATTCAGCCACGCATTAATGCCTTAACCGATGCCGTAAACTGGGCAGGGTTTTACTTTCAAAACCTCCCAAATGTAACAGCCGATGACTTTGCTCATAAAACTTTGAATAACGAACAAATCTTGGAAATCCTATATCTGGCTACTTGGCAACTAGAACGCCTACCCGTATGGAGTGAAGAGAATATTTATCAGACCTTAAAAGGCCTAGCCTCTCATTTTGAGATTAAACTCAAAGATTTCATGCAGCCATTTTTTGTTGCCATTGCAGGCTCAACCAGCTCCACACCCGTGATGAATTCAATGTATATCATCGGTGCAGACATGACTTTAGCAAGACTACGCCATGCTTGTGAGGTCTTAGGCGGGCTTGGAAAAAAGAAACTCAAAAAATTAGAAGAGGTAAACAAATCTTTGCCTGATTTTTTAAATTCATAAAAACCTAACAAACAAAGCCAATGATTGACAAAAAAAATTATTGGCTTTTTATTTGATGGTCAATTTAAAAAAATAATAAAATCAATAATCTATAAAATTTTTATAAGTTTTTAAAATATTTTATTGACATTTTGTCAGTCTCCTTATATAATACGCCCACCTTAACAAAGGGGCTATAGCTCAGTTGGTAGAGCACTTGCATGGCATGCAAGGGGTCAGCGGTTCGACTCCGCTTAGCTCCACCAAATTTGATAAGGACGAATGTAAGCACCTAGGCAATCATCTTACATTCTTATAACAAAGTTGCAAAACTTTATTTTGTGCTCCATTCGTCTAGAGGCCTAGGACACCGCCCTTTCACGGCGGTAACAGGGGTTCGAATCCCCTATGGAGTGCCAATATTCCAAAAAGCCAATCATTGAGATTGGCTTTTTATTTTTTAAATACATCAATTACGATAATACACCAATCATTAACCCATGCTCATAAAACATACTTAATGGTCTAAACTTAGTCAGACCATACCAAATCACAGTTAAATTTTGGATAAAAATTTTAAATAAAAAAACCGCTCCAAGCTTAGAGCGGTTTTTTTAAATAGTAATAATTTATTGCTCAATGCCTTTCATGGTCAATTTAATGCGTCCACGATTATCAATGTCTTGCACCTGAACTTTAACGGTTTGGCCTTCTTTGAGGTAATCAGTGACATTTTCTACACGCTCATCAGCAATTTGGCTGATATGCACCAGACCATCTGTACCTGGCAGAATATTAACAAACGCCCCAAATTCTACGATACGAGCAACACTACCTTCATAAATCGTCCCCACTTCCACCTCAGCGGTAATGGCTTCAATCTTGGCAATAGCAGCACGAGTAGAGGTTTTTGACTCACCAAAGATGCGAATCACACCATTATCATCAATGTCTACAGTCGCCCCAGTCTCTTCGGTTAGTGCACGAATGGTTGCTCCACCCTTACCAATGACATCACGGATTTTCTCTGGATTAATTTCAATGGTTGCATAGTTTGGTGCATGGGCATTAATCTCAGTACGAGAAGTTGAGATCACTTCATTCATCGCATTTAAAATGTGAATACGACCTGCGTGAGCTTGCTTTAATGCCTGCTCCATGATATCGGCAGTGATACCTTCAATCTTAATATCCATTTGCAAAGCGGTGATGCCGTTTACCGAGCCTGCCACTTTAAAATCCATATCACCCAAATGATCTTCATCGCCCAAAATATCGGACAATACTGCAAAACGATCACCTTCTTTAACCAACCCCATTGCAATGCCAGCTACAGGTGCTTTTAGTGGTACACCTGCATCCATCAGCGATAATGACGCACCACAAACAGATGCCATTGAGCTTGATCCATTAGATTCGGTAATGTCAGACACCACACGAATGGTGTATGGGAAACGGTCAGCCGCTGGCAACATGGCTTGTACGCCACGACGAGCCAGTCGGCCATGGCCGATTTCACGGCGTTTTGGACCACCTTCACGACCAGTCTCACCCACTGAGTAGTGTGGGAAATTATAATGCAGCATAAAATGGTCTTGCTTAGTACCAGCCAAAGTATCCACCAAGTTCACATCACGGCTGGTGCCTAGCGTAGTGGTTACAAGAGCTTGGGTTTCACCACGAGTAAACAACGCCGAACCATGTGTATAAGGCAGTACCCCTACTTGAATGTCAAGTGCACGCACGGTTTCCAAATCACGGCCATCAATACGAGGCTTGCCAGACAAAATATTATCACGCACGGTGCGATATTTTAGGGTTTCAAACAATTCTTTGATTTGACCAACTTTATCAGCATAATCTTCTGCCGTTTCATCACCTGCCAAAGTCAATGCCTCAGCTGCCAATTCATCAAGGCGTGCATAACGATCTTGCTTTACTGTAATGGTATAAGCCTCACTGACTTTCTGAGTAAATTTTTCTTTTAAAGCATTGTTCAGCTCTTCATTAATCGCAGGAGCGATAAATTCGGCTTTGGCGTTGCCAACCGCTTGTGCAAAAGCATTAATATTATCAATCACCACCTGTTGTTGGCCGTGGCCATACAATACAGCACCGAGCATTTGATCTTCTGACAGCTCTTTAGCTTCTGATTCTACCATCAGCACCGCAGCTTTTGTACCAGCCACCACCAAATCAAGCTGACTTTCTTGCATCTGTGCATGATTTGGATTGAGTACATATTCACCATTAATAAAACCAACACGAGCCGCACCAATTGGGCCATTAAATGGTGCCGCAGAGATGGCAAGTGCCGCCGATGTACCAATCATCGCAGCAATGTCAGCATCTTGAGTCTTACCAGATGAAATTACAGTTGCGGTAACTTGAATTTCATTATAGTAGCCTTCTGGAAATAGCGGACGAATAGGGCGATCGATCAAACGAGATGTTAGGGTTTCAAACTCTGATGCACGACCTTCACGCTTACCATAACCACCAGGAATCTTACCTGATGCGTACATTTTTTCTTGATAATTTACAGTCAATGGGAAAAAGTCTTGACCTGCCACAGCTTCTGGACGCACAACCACAGCAACCAACACGGATACATCGCCCATGTGGACAACCACCGAATTGGCCTGACGAGCGACACGGCCTGTTTCTAAGACAACTTGTTGATTGCCATACTGAAATTCTTGGCGAATGATATTAAACATATTTTGTTCCTTGTGATTTTAATTACAAGCCATAAAAGGCTAATGAGTAGAATTGTTCTTAGGGTATGCATAAGACACAACCCAACAAAACTTGATGCTAAAACCCACTCATTAGCATTCTAAGGCAATGTAATCAAACATGATAAAAAAAATTAAAAAGCAAAAAACGGCGTTCACACAAAACACCGTTTTTTCATTTAGGGCTTCATAAACATAAACCCAAACACCAAATTAACGGCGTAGTCCTAGTTCACCAATCAATGCGGTATAACGATCTAGGTTTTTACCTTTTAGGTAGTCTAGTAGTTTACGGCGTTGGTTAACCATACGAATCAAACCACGACGACTATGATGGTCAGCCTTGTGAGCTTTAAAGTGGTCTTGTAGGTCGTTGATACGAGCGGTAAGAAGTGCTACTTGTACTTCTGGGCTGCCGGTGTCGTTCTCAGCGCGTTTAAATTTGGCGATGATGTCTTCACGGTCTTTATTGGTTAGCATGACTAAATTCCTATATGAGCAATGCAAAATAATTCGGGCAAGCTGTGCATTGCCAAAGCCTGCCTAAGCCTATTGGCACGGACTTATGATTATAACACAAAAACCGCAAAAAGTCATTGAAAGATGACAAAAAAAATCAACATCCGACCATCAGAATGCACAAATTCGCCAATCCAATAACCAACCAAGGGCTAAAGATTGAAATTGGCGGCCGTAATCTACTTAACAAATGAATAAATCTAACAAAACAGGATAAATAGACAAACACCAAAGTCGGTTATCTTTGCACCACTTTGATGGGCTGTAATCGTCCGCTGGCCTCAATGACACCCAACCCAACGAAGTCCCCATCGCAATACAGACGCACTTGACAAGTGTCATCACCAAATTCAGACGCCGTCATACGGTCTTTGACATTTAGCCTTTGCCCCATTTTGATACGCAGAGTTTCTTGATGATTTAAAACCACAATTGACAAATGTGTCAATAGTGCGTCGATTGGCAGCAGCTTAGCAAATCGCTCATTAAATGACAAATGACCAAGCTCATCAAGCGTAACAGCATCTGCCACCTCAAATCCGCCAGTACTGATGCGATGCAAGGCGGTCAAATGCCCAACCGTTCCAAGCCCTTCAGCCACACTCTCACCCAGCACTCGTACATAAGTACCTTTTGAACAAATGACACTTAAATGAATTTCATCATCACTCAATTTGGTCAAATTGAGATTATGTATGACAATGGGGCGTGCCTCTCGCTCTATTTGTATGCCATCTCTGGCATATTCATAGAGTTTTTTACCGTCTTTTTTTAGGGCAGAATACATCGGCGGAGTCTGATACTGCTCACCTGTCAGTTGCTTGGCAAGCTCATCTAACCCATGCTGGTCAAATGGCATTACGGGCAAGATGTTAAGACTCTGCCCTTCTTGATCACCTGTATCGGTTTGCTCGCCCAGCTTAATGACAGCAGAATAACCCTTATCAGCATTCAACCCAAAACTACTAAATTTGGTTGCCTCACCCAGACAAATCGGCAAAAGCCCTGTCGCCATCGGATCAAGCGTGCCTGTATGCCCTGCTTTTTTACTGTCAAAATCAGCCGACATGAACAAGCGTTTGGCTTGATTTAGGGCGGTATGTGAGCTGATGCCTTGCGGTTTGTTTAGTAATAGTACGCCTGATACAGTCTGCTTTGCCATTACTCACCAACTGCCTCGTCGTTGGCCGTTTCGCCTGTTTTTTTCATCGCCTCAGACACCAAACTCATCATGTGATTGCCATGTGCGGTCACCTCATCATAATGAAAACGCAAGCGTGGCGTGGTGCGGGTCTTCATGGTATGAGACAACTCAGTACGCAAAAATCCTGAGGCATTTTTTAGCACTTGCAAACTTTCTTGGTGAGCATTAGCATTCATGCCACCATCTTCAGATGGTTCCAAAACAGTTACATAAATATCGGCATAGCCCAAATCTGGACTGACCTTGACAGATGAAATGGTAACAAAACCTGTCAAACGAGGGTCGTTAATTTCATCACGAATCAGCACACTCAGTGTACGCTGAATCTGGTCTGCCAGGCGTTGCAATCTTTGATTCATAAATATTCTCTCTTGTTAGCTTGTTAGCTTGTTAGCTTGTTAGCTTGTTAGCTTGTTAGCTTGTTAGCTTGTTAGCTTGTTAGCTTGTTAGCTTGTTAGCTTGTTAACAGCTTAATAAACCGCTTTACTTTAAAAGTTATCGTTGATTAGTATAGCCTATTTTTACAAATTAAACCAATCACTTGATTTGAATTTTATTTCTTAGTTCCCAAACAATCGCAAATAATAAAAAACACCTCAATAAATTAAGGTGTTTTTTATTACGACAAACGACTATAGCTGACGCTTAACCTCGTGAATCTCGAAGACTTCAATTTTATCGCCTGCTGCCACTTCATAACCTTTGACCGCAAGACCACACTCTATGCCAGCTTTAACTTCATTGACATCGTCTTTATAACGGCGAAGTGATTGTAATTGACCTGTAAAAATAACTTTGTCATCACGCAGAACACGGATCGGCTTATTGCGATAAATGACGCCTTCTTGAACCATACAGCCTGCCGCTGCGCCAAATTTGCTTGAACGGAATACTTCACGCACCTCAGCAATGCCCAAAATCTGCTCACGATGCTCAGGAGCCAGCATACCACTCATCGCTGCCTTAACATCATCAATCAGACCATAGATCACGCTATAATAACGAATATCAATGCCAGCTTCATCAGCCTTACGCTTACCTGCATTATCAGCACGCACATTAAAACCAAGCAGTACTGCCTCGCTGGATTCTGCTAAAATCACATCCGATTCAGTAATTGCACCCACGCCAGAGCTGATAACACGAACCTTCACCTCATCGGTTGACAATTCATCAAGTGCGTTTAGCAAGGCTTCTAATGAACCACGCACATCAGTTTTTAGAATGATGTTTAATGTTGCAATATCATTGCCCATACTTTCAAACAGCGTATCTAGACGCATCTTGTTTTGACGCTCTAAGATACGATCTCGTTCACGAGCTGCACGAAAATCTGCCACTTCACGCGCTTTTTTCTCATCAGAAACAACAAGGAATTCAGACCCTGCCATCGGTGCATCTGGCAAACCCAAAATTTCAACAGGAATTGAAGGGCCTGCGGTCTTGATACGCTGAGCATTTTCATCTGTCATCGCACGCACCCTACCATAGAACTCACCTGCCAAAACAAGATCGCCTTGATTTAGTGTGCCTTTTTTGACAAGCAGACTGGCCACTGCACCACGCCCTTTGTCAATACGAGATTCTATCACCACACCTTGTGCCGCACCATCAACAGGTGCTTCAAGCTCCATGATTTCCGCCTGAATACTGATGGTTTCTAGCAGCTCATCAATACCCATGCCAGTTTTGGCAGAAACTTTTACCATCGGTACATCACCACCCCAAGCCTCTGGCACGACTTCTTTAACCGCAAGCTCATTGATAACACGGTCTGGGTCAGCAGCATCTTTATCCATCTTGTTGATGGCAACAATCAGCGGCGTGCCTGCTGCACGAGCATGATCAATGGCCTCTTCAGTCTGTGGCATCATACCATCATCAGCGGCCACAACCAATACAACAATATCAGTCGCTTGTGCACCACGAGAACGCATTGCAGTAAAGGCAGCATGGCCAGGGGTGTCTAGAAAAGTAATCACACCACGCTCAGTCGTTACATGATACGCACCAATGTGCTGCGTGATACCGCCAGCTTCGCCACTGGCAACTTTGGCTTCACGAATTTTATCAAGTAATGATGTTTTGCCATGGTCAACATGACCCATGATGGTAACCACTGGTGGGCGTGCTTGAACATTCCCTGATTTCTCATCAACTGCCTCTTGCAAATCATCTTCAAGTTTGGTATCAGAGACCAACACCACATGATGGCCAAATTCTTCAACCACCAAAGAAGCTGTGTCTTGGTCAATGGAATCAGACTCACGCACCATCTCACCCATTTTCATGAGTGATTTGATGACCTCACGCACCTTGACCGCCATCTTTTGGGCAAGGTCAGACACGACAATAGACTCGCCCACCTCAACATGATAAACAATTTTCTCAACGGGCATTTCAAACTTGTGTTTGCCTGCTTGTGATGATTTTAGACCACGCTGTTTTGGTCTAATCTCAAGCTCTTCTTTGCCTTTTTTCTTACCGCTCTTACCACGGCTTAAATTGGCACCTGAGCCACGCTTGATTTCTCGGCGTTCTTTTTCAAAAGACTCTTCTAATGCCGCACCCACCAAACCTTTGGCAAGCGGTTCATCTTTACGCACTATGGTGGTGGCAGTGTCGTCTTTTTCGCTATAACGACTCGCCATCTGCTTCATTTGTTCAAGGGTGCGTTTTTGTGCTTCTTCGGCTGCCTTACGACGATTTTCCGCTTCTAGCTGACGCAATTTTTCTTCTTCAGCCTCACGAGCCAACCGAGCTTTTTTAGCCGCAGCAGTTTCAGCTTTATTTGGTTTTGGAGATGATTTTTTTGCTTTATCTGCTTTTGTATCGGCCTTGCCTTGAGTTGATACATCATCTTTTTTGGCTTTTTTAACAACCACCGATACATTGCTTGTTTCAGATTTGGCATCGGCCGTATTATTGGCACGCATGGCAGCCAATGTTGCCGCCTGACGCTCTGCAGCTTCTTTTTTTGTGCGTTCGGTGGCTTGCTTTTCTTCAGCAGCTTTTAGGCGTGCTTCTTCGGCAGCTTTGACCTGTGCAGCGACCTCTTCTGCAATCTTATTGGCATCTGGTTTTTCAAAGACTTTTCTTTTGGTTTTGACGACATTGACCGCTTTGGCTTTGCCTGATGTGCCAGTTACTTTGGCAGTGGAAGTAGTTGTTGATTTAATACTGATTCGTTGATTTTTATCTTGGGTAGAATCTACCATAATTTTCACCTAATTTTGGTCAGAGTAAGTCCACTCTTTGTTCGATTGCTTGCCAAATCCCAAAAATAGGTTTGGCAAGCGTTAATTAAATGCACCCATCACAAGGTACCCATACCATCAGCACGCATGGTTATTCAAACCACGACTGACGAGCACTCATGATAAGCTTGCCTGCAAGTTCACCATCTAAGCCTTCAATGTCTTCAATATCAAAGATGGCTTGTTCTGCCAAATCATCTAATGTGATGACATCTCGCTCAGCAAGTTTGTAGGCAATTTCAGTCGTCATGCCATCTAAGGCCAACAGCTCGGCACTTGGCTCTTTGATATTTTTTTGTTTTTCAAGTTCATCGGCAATAACTATGGCCTTAGCACGCTCTTGGATAGTAGCAATCGCTTCATCGTCCAAACCTTCAATGTCATAGAAAGCTTCCACAGGCACATAGGCAACCTCTTCAATAGTAGTAAAGCCAACCTCCACCAAAGCCTCTGCCAAGTCTCTATCAACTTCTAAGCGTTCATAAAACAGACTGATGATGGTCTCCGATTCTGATGCTTGGCGTTCTAGATATTCAGATTCTAGCATCATATTGAGCTTATAACCTGTCAAATCAGATGCCAGACGCACATTTTGACCCTGTGAGCCAATCGCACGGGCAAGCTGGTCATTGGTGGCAAAAATAATGTCCGCAGTCTTTGAGTCTTCATCTAAAACAAGGCTTGACACATCAGCAGGCTCAAGAGCACTGATGATGTACTGTGCTGGCTCATCATTCCACACCACCACATCAACACGCTCTCCATCCAGCTCTTGTTGCACAGCTTGTATGCGAGTGCCTCGCATACCAATGCAAGCACCCACAGGGTCAATGCGATGGTCATTAGTCTTCACAGAAATCTTAGCACGCAAACCAGGTAGGCGTGCCACATCACGAATTTCAATAATACCTTCACTAATCTCTGGCACTTCTTTGGTCATGAGTGCAACAAGCATATCATTATGCGCACGAGACAATAAAAGCTGTGAGCCACGACCATCACGATTGACTTGATGTAGCAATGCTGTTACTCGTGATTTTGGGCGTAACATTTCTCTTGGCAATGCTTGGTCTTTGGCAAGATATCCTTCGGCATTATCCCCCAAATCAATCACATACCCATCACGGCTTTGCTTTTTGACCTCACCAGTGATAAGCTCACCCACTCGTGCCTCAAAAGCATCTGCCACAAGAGCACGCTCCGCTTCACGAATTTTTTGAATAATGACCTGTTTGGCCTGAGTGGCGGCAATACGACCAAATTCAATAGATTCAATTTGCTCTTCTTTGATATCACCGATTTTCCATTCATTCTCATCAAGGTCGCTGATGGCAAGCTGACACGCTGGCATTTCATGGTCTTCATCTGCCACTACCGTCCAGTAGCGATAAGTATCATAATCGCCTGTTTTACGGTCAATCGCCACACGAATCGCCACCTCTGGCTGTTCGGTGTAGACTTTTTTCTTGGTAGAAACAACCAAGGCCTGCTCAATTGCTTCAAAAATATCTTCAGGATTTAGCCCTTTTTCGTTACTTACCGTCTCAACAACGGTCAAAATCTCACGGCTCATCGTATATCCTTTGGGTTAATTTTGGGTTAAAATCAAATCAAAACATCAATCTTCATAAATCAGATGTGCTTTGTCCACATTATTAAATTCAATGTCAAACTCTAGTTTGTCTTCGGTAATAACTTTCATGCTCACCTCTCCTACTTCAACAAGACGACCAACTACTTTACGACGCTTGATATCACCTTGCCCAATGGCATGAATCAAACGCAAATTGACGATTTCACCCACAAACAATGCGACTTGTTCTGGTGTAAACAGTGGACGGTCAAAGCCAGGACTAGACACCTCTAAAATGTACTCACCTGCAATCGGATCATGCACATCCAGCACACCTGATACCTGATGATTCACCGCAGAACAGTCATCAATGGTGATGTGCTCACCATTTGTGCGTTGTTGGGCAGTCACTTCGATGTAGATTCTTAATAAAGACTTACGCCCTTGTGGCATAAATTCAATACCCCACAAATCTACACCACACGCCTGTACAGCAGGGGCAATAAGTTCGGTTAATTCAGCGATTTTACTCGATGGTTTCATGTGTTTTATAATGTCCTTTTCAATAGAAAATCGGCAAATGACAAATACAAAAAAACCCACAAAGCATCTTGGTGGGCTATAACTATCAATCAGCCTAGTCTTCTTTTTAAGAAAGAAAACACCTTAAATAATTAAAAGAAATATTAAGGATTTGAAAAAGTGGTAGCGGGGGCTGGATTTGAACCAACGACCTTCGGGTTATGAGCCCGACGAGCTACCAGACTGCTCCACCCCGCATCAATTTAGGAGGCCATTATAGCATGATTTTAGTAACTGTCAAGAATTAATTTACTTTTTTTATTTTTAATTTCAATCTTTATTTTAAGTCATCGCCTCATCAATTCCTCATCAATTAAGGAAGTCTTTTTTTTGCTTAGGCTGGGCTTTAAAACCCAATAAAAAGACCAAGCAACCAGTCTTTTTCCGATTGCTTGGTCTAACTTCATATTTGGTGCGATCGGAGGGACTTGAACCCTCACGCCGTGAAGCACCACCCCCTCAAGATGGCGTGTCTACCAATTCCACCACGATCGCAAATTATGCACCTATTATAATGATAAATCCTAAAATATCAAGAAAATTTTATCATACTAAGCCATTCTAAGTTATTGGTTGTTCGATGTCGCTGGTTCTGCAGTCTCAACGGCTGGCACAGCATCAGCTGTACTTGGTGGTACAGATGGCGGCTGTGTTGTATGTATGACTGGTATGTCAAGGCGACGCTGTTCATCTGCTTGTTTTTGAGCATACCATGCCAAGCCCAAGCTTGTTACAAAGAATATTGTCGCCAAAATTGCCGTCGCACGAGTCATAAAATTTGCCGAGCCTGCCGCACCAAATACTGTGCCTGCCGCACCTGCACCAAATGATGCACCCGCATCTGCACCCTTGCCATGTTGAAGCAGAATAAAGCCAACCATCGCAATGGCAATGATGATATGAAGTGCTAATAATACTGTAAACATAATCTAAAATCACTATTTAAGGCAGATAATCCACCAAGATTGTTAAAATTGGGCAAATGCCTCTACGATTGTCGCAAAGCTCTGAACTTTTAATGATGCACCACCAACCAGCGCCCCATTCACGGCATCACAACCAGCAAACTCAGCAGCATTTTTGTCATTGACACTACCGCCATACAGCACACAGACATCATCAACACCTAAATGCTGAAGATTTGCCTTGATGTGGCGATGTACAGCCACTACTTCATCAATCGTCGGTGTAAGACCTGTACCAATCGCCCATACAGGCTCATAGGCAATAAGCAACTTGTCTTGTACAAATTTGTCTTGTAAAACAGTCAAGCCATTTAATACAGACAGCTGATTATCTAGCACCCCTAGAGTCTCACCTTGCTCATATTCGCTCTTGGTTTCGCCCACACACAAAACAACCGCAAGGCCCGCACTGATGGCTTGTGTGATTTTTTTGACAAGCAAGCTGTTGTCTTCTTTGTGATAAGCACGGCGTTCAGAATGTCCGATGATGGCAAATTTTGCCCCCAAATCCACTGCCTGCACTGCAGAAACATCACCAGTAAATGCACCTGTCGCCCCAAATGCACCAATATCCTGTACACCCACCCACACCGATGAGTGCTTTAAAATTTCACGCACCGCCGCTAAATGTACAAAGCTGGGTGTACAACCAATATGGCAATTTGCATCATTTGCCATTGCTCCAATAGCATGAGCAAGTGCAGCCGCCTCAGTCAAAGTTGCAGGGTTCAACTTCCAATTACCAATGACATACTTTACCATATTTTACTCTCTGTCTGTCAAAGCTGGCATCACGAATTTGTTAATTTCGTTCTTAAATTCGCCAAAACCATTCACCAACTCAAAACTCGTTTAAACAAATTATTATAACGCATTTTTGCTAAAATTTTCAAAATATCATGATTTTTTTATCAATCATAACACCAAAAATCAAACTAAATACCAATAAATGCTCATGGCTTTTTTAAATATTTTTAAAATAAAAGTATTTTTTGAACTTTGAACTTTGAACTTTGAACTTTGAACAAAGGCATTTTAAAAAAAATTTTAAAAAATAAGAAAAGCCATGAATTTACATTCATCTACTTATCATATTTATCGCAAATTTCATGATGAATATGACATTGATATCCGTCGTAAAAATGATTATAATTGAATGTCTTTGTATTTTTAGGATAAGAATAATGTCGTCTAAATTTTTTAACAAAACTAGTGTACTGGCGGTCTGCTTGTGCTTACCTACGCTCAGTCATGCCATGTGGGACACAAGCGACCCACACCGCTTTGCAGGCGATGTGTTACAGCTGGCTTTGCCTGCCACAGGGTTGGTTGTAGCTTATCATAAAGATGATATGCAAGGTGCCAAACAGCTTGGCAAAACAATGGCTGCCACTGTCATTACCACCGAAGCACTAAAAACAGGATTTAACAATACCGCACTTGGCAAACGCCCCAATGGTGGCAGTCGCTCTTTTCCGTCTGGACATACCAGCAGTGCTTGTGCTGGGGCGACCTTTATTGGACAGCGTTATGGCTGGAAAGCAGGTCTGCCTGCAATGGGTGTGGCAGGTTATGTGGGCTGGACACGGGTACACGCCAAAGCACATCACCCACGAGATGTGGTAGCGGGGTGTGCGGTGGGTGTGGCAGCAGGGCTGTTATTGACCGACCCAATGAGCGACACCCAAGTGTTGCCGTGGTACGAAAACAAAACTTTGGGCGTGTCGGTAAGCTCGGTTTGGTAGTGCGACAAAACTGACGGCATTCTACTTATAATATGGTAAGATTTTGTGCCATACTCGTGTTTGGTGTCAATTTTAACAGTTTTAAAATATGAAAGGCCAACTTTCTTGCTTTTTGTCAAAGCATGCATTTTTTAATAAACATACCAGTGCCAGTTAAAGTTGGTGCTGGTATATTCATTCAGCAATCCATCTTTTTGATAAAACTTAATCAAAACTTAATAAAACAAGTCTAAAACACAAGTCCAAACTTGGGTGTTTTTAATCATGTATTCTTGATTTGGCATATTCTATTATAGTATGATGGCTCATCTATCTCATTAAAACCTTGATTATGAATGCGTCGTTCTCTACCAATCTTGGGCGATTTTTAGTTGATAAAAACCTACTTACCCAAGATGAAATGAGTCGGGCCCAAGAGCAGGCCATACACTCTCAGGTAAGTCTTGCTCGCTTTTTAGTGCAAAATAACCAACTGTCATCACAAGTGATCGCCCAAACTTTGGCGGACATTTTGGGTGAAAAGCTGGTGGATTTAAATAAAATAAACCTTGCGGATTTGCCAACTCATTTAATTGACCCTGCCTTACTTATCCACCATGAAGTGCTGATTTTGGCACAAAAAGATGGGCAGATTTTCATTGCAACAAGCGACCCAACGCGTGCACAAATGCTTGGTGAGATTGCTTTTGCCACAGGGCTACACGCCACGCCCGTTTTGGTTGATGAGCTTAAACTGTCCAATGCCATGCAAAGTCTTAATTTAAGCACAGCACACGGTTTTGACGATGGTTTTGACGACGATTTGGATACAATGGCTGAGGAGGCAGATCTTAAGCTGGATGCACCAACAGTCAAATTTGTACAACAGATTCTGTCAGATGCAATTAAACAAAACGCATCTGATATTCATTTTGAACCATTTGAGCAATATTATCGTGTGCGATTTCGTATTGATGGTGTCATGCGAACCATCGCAACACCACCTAAGGCTTCTGGCAACAAAATCAGCACACGCTTAAAAGTCATGGCACGCCTTGACATTGCCGAACGGCGAAAGCCACAAGATGGGCGAATGAAGTTCGTGCCTTATAAGAATAATCCAAAATCAGTAGATTTTCGTGTCAGCACCACCCCCACGCTCTTTGGCGAGAAAATTGTACTAAGGCTATTAGACTCTACCCAAGCTCTGATTGGTATTGACACACTTGGCATGAATGATGAACAAAAACAGCTATTTTTAACCGCCCTTACCAAACCGCAAGGCATGATACTCATCACAGGTCCGACTGGTTCTGGCAAGACAGTCTCGCTCTATACTGGGCTTAATATTTTAAATCAGCCCAACATCAATATTCAAACGGTAGAAGACCCTGTTGAAATCCAGCTTGATGGCATCAACCAAGTCAATACCCACCCAAAAATTGGGTTAGATTTTGCCGATGTGCTTCGTGCTTTTTTGCGTCAGGACCCTGACGTCATCATGGTTGGTGAGATTCGAGATATTGAGACAGCAGAAATTGCCATTAAAGCCGCCCAGACAGGACACTTGGTGCTGTCCACTTTGCATACCAATTCTGCGATTGATACACTCATTCGCCTAAAAAATATGGGCGTTGCAACTTTTAATATTGCAAGCTCAATCAACCTAATCATCGCCCAAAGGCTGGCTCGCCGCTTATGCGATAACTGCAAAAAACCAATCCAAATCCCCCCTCAAAGCCTTGTTCAGCTTGGTTTTGGTGCCGATCATATCGCTCGGGCCACACTCTTTGAGCCTGTGGGTTGCCACGCCTGCAAAGACGGCTACAAGGGGCGAGTTGGCATTTATGAAGTACTGCCCATCACACCAGAATTTGCCACACTCATCATGGCAGATACAACCACACACGACTTATTAAATTACGCCAGACAACATGGCTTTTGTACACTACGAGAATCCGCCATAGACAAGGTAATCCAAGGCATCACAAGCCTACAAGAGATGGAGCGCCTGACCCATGGTTAAGCCAATTAAGCCCCACTCTACTCGTACAAATGCCAAACTTGCCAAACCCAACAACAAAACCTTTGTCTACAAAGGTCTGACCTTGCGTGGCAAAAAAATTGTGGGTGAGATTGATGCAATCACCGCCCAAATGGCTCGCATTAAACTGCAACAACAAGGCATCACCACAAGCTCAATCCGCCAAAAGCGTGCAGGTTTATCATGGAAAAAGCCGATCAAATCCATTGACATCACACTATTTTTTCGTCAGCTTGCCACCATGCTATCAGCAGGCGTTCCACTCACACAAGCTCTTACCATTACCGAACAAAACAGCAAGAACATCGCTTTTAAAAGTATCATTTCAACCATCAAAACCGACATTGAATCAGGCTCAAATTTTGCCTCTGCTGCTGCCAAGCACACCTCTTTTAATCGTTTATCCATCTCTTTGATAGATGCAGGAGAACGCTCAGGCTCACTTGATGTCATGCTAGATAGAATCGCCACTCACCAAGAAAACCTAGAAATTCTCAAAAACAAACTCAAAAAATCTTTTCAATACCCCATTGCTGTACTGACCGTTGCAACCATTGTAACAGCGATTTTATTGGTTAAAGTCGTGCCAATCTTTGCCAAAACTTTTGCCGACCTAGGTGGTGAGTTGCCCTTAGCTACTCGCTTGATTATGGCATTCTCCGATGGCTTGGTGGCATACATTTGGATGATATTACTGGCAATTTTTATTGTCATTATCAGCATATTATATTTGCACATCAAAACCAATAAAATCAAAAATTTCATTGACAACATCAGTCTAAAACTACCCATCATTAAGACTTTAACCAAAAAAAGTGCAGCTGCTCGTTTTAGTCGGACGCTTGCCACCACTTTTGGTGCAGGCATTCCGCTTCTAACGGCATTAGAACTATCTGCACAATCAACCAATCATCTTAATTTTATTCAGGCATTGCAAGGCATTAGCAACAAGGTACAAGGCGGCCAAAAATTAAGCCAAGCCATGTCTCAAAGCACGCTATTTTTACCCATGATAATACAAATGATTGATGTGGGTGAAGAGTCTGGCAAGCTCACACAAATGCTTGAAAAGGTCGCTGATTATTACGACAACGAGGTTAGCGAACAAATAGATGGCATGACAAGCCTTATTGAACCCACCATCATTGTCATATTAGGGGTGCTTGTTGGTGGAATTGTACTGGCAATGTATTTGCCAATTTTTCAAATTGGGGTAGGTACGCCATGACAGATGTGATGACATTTTTACAAAATATGGAACAATTATCCGCACAACATCAAATCATTTTTTTTGCTCTCATCGGTATCATCGGATTGATTGTCGGTAGCTTTATCAATGTGGTTGCTTATCGCACACCTCTTATTATGATGAATGAATGGCAAACACAAATCAGCGAATTCATCTGCCAAGATGCCAACATCAGCCCCGCCATCAAAACTCAAATCAGCAAAAGCTATCAATGCAACCAAAATAATCAACATCTTAGCCTGTCATTGCCACGCTCGCATTGCCCACATTGCCAACACCAGCTCATCTGGTGGCATAACATTCCTGTGGTGAGCTTTTTAATGTTGTCGGGTCGTTGCAAAAGTTGTTGTACTGCAATACCCCCCACCTATCTTATTGTTGAGATTTTAACCGCCTTGTTATCACTGTTGGTCGCATTAAATTTTGGGCCAAGCATTCAGATGGCTTTTGCCCTTATTTTGACATGGTTTTTATTAGCATTGTCTTTGATTGACCTAAAAGTGCAATTGTTGCCAGACCGCCTGCTTGCACCACTTGGTATGATTGGTCTACTTGCCAATATTCACGGCATATTTACCACGCCAATTCTTGCCATGTGGGGACTGGTTGCAGGCTTTGTATCGTTTTGGCTCATTAATATTCTGTTCAGATTGATTGTCAAAAAAGACGGCATGGGGCTTGGAGACGCTAAGCTCATTGCTGTGCTAGGTGCATGGCTTGGCGTAGAATTTTTACCAATGATTGTGTTTATTGGAGCATTGCTGGGCGTAATATTTGGCGTATTTTTTCAGAAATACAAGCAACCTTTTGCTTTTGGACCATACTTAGCCCTTGGCGGATTGGTGGCTTTATTGTGGGGTGAAGCACTACTGGCATGGTATTTGGGCGGATTGTTATGATTCATCAAATGGAGATGATATGGCAAAATTAACCATCGGGCTGACAGGCGGTATTGGCAGCGGAAAAAGTGCTGTGAGCGACTGGTTCGTCAGTCAAGGCATTGATGTCATTGATGCTGATGTCATCGCTCATGCCATCACCGCCAAGAATAGCCCTGTTTTAGATGAGTTGGTACATGCCTTTGGTGAATGGATCGTGATTGACGGCAAATACAATCGTGCTGCCATGCGTGATTATATTTTAAAAGACCGCAACGCCATCAACACATTAAACAATATCACACACCCACATATCCAAGCACGCATTAAAGACGAATTGGCTTGTAGCACCAGCCTATATCGCATCTTGTCGGTGCCACTGCTCGTTGAAGGCATGAATAAATCACCAAGTCTGGCCAAATTATGCGACCGTATTTTGTTGGTTGATGTGCCAGAATCGATACAGATGCAGCGTGCCTTAGGGCGAGACGCTACCAAACTAGCCACGCACAGCGACCCTACCGCCTACATCAAAACCATCATCGCCAAACAAGCCACCAGAAACGAAAGGCTGGTGGTGAGCGATGATGTGGTGGACAATAGTGGCACGCTTGATGAGCTGTATAAACAGCTACAAAAATTGCATGAATTTTATCTGTCGCTAAGCAACAGATAAAATTTTTGCTCTAAACTTCTTTATTTTCGGGCAAAAAGAGGTATGATTAAGCAAAACAACTTAGATAAGACATGACACTCTTTAGCCACTTAAAAATAAAGATAAAACATTATCGCTGTATGCTCCAATATTTTAAGACGCTAAAACCTGCCTTTTACCCACACGCTCAAATCATCCATCAAGGCATACACCACAGGAATGACTACCAAACTGAGCAAAGTAGAAGTGATCAGTCCGCCCAATACCGCTGAGGCCATCGGACGGGTAAAGGTCATATCAGCATGACTAAAATTGATGATCAATGGCAACATTCCCACCCCCATCGCAATCGTGGTCATGATGATAGGCTGGGCCCGTTTTTTACAAGCGTCCATCAAGGCATCAAATCGACTCATGCCCTGTTTGTCTTGAGCGATGATGGCATAATCGACAAGTAAGATGGAATTTTTGGTGGCAATGCCCATCAAAAGTATGAGCCCAATCATTGCAGACATAGACATACTACTGCCCGTAGCAATCAAGCCCAAAAACGCACCGCCAATAGATAAGGGTAAAGCCATCAAGATGGTAAAGGGTTGTAGGATACGATGGAACAAAAGCACCAACACCGCAAAAATACAAAAAATCCCAACCACCATCGCCACAATAAAACCTGTGAACAACTCGGCCATATTCTGTGCCTGCCCTTCATCAATCACATTAACGCCACTTGGCAGGTTACTGATGGTTTTGGTATTTTTTACCGCTGCTATCAGTTCTCCCACTGCACTATCTTTGGGATAAACAGTAATCTTGATAGAACGCTCTCTTTGAAAACGCGTAATGCTGGACTCGTCCGCTCCAAAATTTAGGGTTGCCACTTCTTTGACCTGCACTGGCACGCCTTTGGTTGATGGCACATACAGGCTCATCAAGTCAGTCAGCTGTCGTTTATCATCATTGTCAAGACGAATGACGATGGGCAACTGACGAGTGTCTAGATTAAGCTTGGGAAGTGCTTGGTCATAATCGCCCACTGTCGCTATTCTTAGGGTCTTGGCAAGTGCCAAGGTGCTCACCCCTTTATCTGCCATCGCCAGATTATTTGGCGTAACAGTAAGCTCAGGCTGAGGCAATGCCTGACCGCTGACCACATTGGCGACTTGTGGCAAAGATCTAAGCTCACCTAAAATTGCCCGCACTGTCTGTTCTAGCAGTACCTTCTCACTGCCAGTTACTGAAAATACATAACCTGTTTCTGATGCACCCTTAGCAACACCCACCTTAAAGCGAGCTGATGGTACTGATTTTAAGGTTTCATTAATCGAGGCCTCTATTTGAGATTTGCTTGGGCGGCTGCCCCGCTCGCTCAACTTAACTTCAAGCGTAGCAATATTGACAGAGCCACTACGATGACCACTAGGCTCGCCTGCTTTTTGTCCTTGGCCCACCATCAATAATACCTCATCCACCCCATCTATCGCCCTAATTTTATTCACAACAAGCTCACTAATGCGAATTGTATCCTCTATGTTGGCATCAGGGGTGAGCTCAACCGATACTTGGGTTTGGTTTGCTTCATCAGGTGGAAGAAAGGTACTGGGTATCTTAGATGAAAGCATCAGCGAACCCACAAAAAACCCCAAGGCCAAAAGCATCGTGATCAATCTGTGCGACAGCGTCCATTTAACCACCGACAGATAACCTTGCATCATCTTGCCCGTCGGTTTGTCAGTGTATTTACTTGGCTTTAAAATATAAGCCGCCATCATCGGTGTGATGAGTCTTGCCACCAAAAGAGAGATAAAAATAGAAATGGCTGCCGTCCAACCAAACTGGCGAAAAAACTGTCCCACCACCCCATTCATAAAGGCGGTTGGCAAAAACACAGCAATCAAGGTAAAGGTGGTTGCTACCACCGCAAGCCCAATCTCATCGGCCGCTTCCATCGCAGCTGCCATCGGCGATTTACCCATATTTAAGTGGCGTACAATGTTTTCAATCTCAACAATGGCATCGTCCACCAGCACCCCAATCACAAGAGTTAAGGCCAAAAGAGAAATGATATTAAGACTAAACCCAAACGCATACATCACAAAAAAGGTGGGAATGATAGACAAGGGCAATGCCATCGCTGCCACAAAGGTGGCTCGCCAATCCCTCAAAAACACAAAGACCACCAAAGTTGCCAATACACACCCTTCTACAAGCATTTTTAGGGTAGAATGATAAGTCTCCTCAATGGGTTTTGCCCAGTCTACGATTTTTTCAATCTGTACACCACTTAATTCTTGATTGATTTTGGCGATTTCATCATCAATCGCCCTAACAACCGCTACCTCGCCCGCCCCCTTTGAACGAGTAATGCTAAATGCCACCACAGATTGGTCATTCATTTTTGCCAGTGAACTGATATCAGCGCGGGTGTCTTTAATGTCTGCAATACCATCAAGCCTAACCACCCCTCCTTGCGGAGTGGTAATTTGCATTTGACGCAAGCTCTGTAGATCATCACCCATACCCAGCACTCGTATGGTCTGAGTTTGCTGACCAATCTTAGATTCGCCGCCTGTGCTGTCTTGCCATCTGCCATAAATCTGCTCAGAAAGCTGACTGATTGGCATCGTCAGACTGGCAAGTAAATGAGGCTTTGGATTGACTTGTATTTGTCTTTCCACACCGCCAATACGAGTCATGCTACCCACCCCCTGAACATTGGATAGGCGTTTGGTCAAGGCATCATCAACAAACCAAGACAGCTCACTGTCATTCATATGCTCAGCACGAACCGAATAAGTAACCACAGGAAAACCTGATGTGGAGACTTTTGAGACGATGGGTGGGTCGGCAGCGGCAGGCAGGCTACCTTGCACCTCGCTCATCGCAGAACGCACATCATCTACCGCCTCGTCGGTGTCTTTTTCTAGCACAAATTCAGCAAAGACCGTTACCACACCTGTCTGCAAGGTGGTGCGAATATTTTTAACACCCTCGATATTGACCAGCTTATTTTCTACTTTTTTGGCAATATCGTTTTCCAGTTGGTCAGCGGTTGCCCCTGACATTGTGATGGTTGTAACCACCCCAGGAAAATCAATGTCAGGAAACTGCTGAACTTTCATATGGTAAAAGCCAAATACCCCAAGTAAAGTCATCAGGGTAAAAAACAAAATGGCAACCAAAGGATTTTTAATAGAATATGCAGAAAAATTCATCATCACTGCCCTTGTGCCTGATTTTGGATTGGACTTTGCGACAGCGTGACCACATCGCCCTCATTTAAAAATGCACCACTTCTTGCCACGACCAACATCTGTGGCGATAAATCAGTTGCCACCCGATCACCTTCATAAGACAAAATCGTTATCTTGGTGCGTACCACTTGGTACAATCCTTTTTCATTCACCTTGGGAGTCAGCGTCCATACATAGTCATAGCCATCTATCGTCATGATGGCAGATTTTGGTACAGTAGGAGCAATGCTTTGACCAAAAATAAGCCTACCTGTTTGATACATACCTTCGCTTAGCGGCGCATCAGGTGGTAAGGATACATACACTGTCATTTCACGCCCTTGATTGGCAGTGGGTGAAATCCTCGTAACCTTACCCATGACGGCTGTGCCTGCTGTGTCAATCATGGCAGTCTGTCCGATGCTAATTTTGGTAGCGTCCTCTGGTGAGAGTGTCGCCTGCCATTGTAGTGCCCCATCTTTAATGATGGTAAATAGCGGATTGCCACTGACTAATACGCCCACCTGTGCTTGGCGTTCGCTCACAATGCCTGAAACAGGAGCAACAATCTTAGCATTGTTTAGACTGGTGGTGGTGCTATTTACCCTAGCCTTTGCCGCTACGACAGCTGCATTTGCTTGCTTAAGAGCGGTGCGGTAGGCATCAACCTGTTGCTTGCTGATGGCATCGATTTCAAGTAATGGTTCGGTGCGTGCAAGATCAGCACGGGCTTTTTCGGCACTAGCAATGGCTTTATCAAGTTCAGCAACCGCTTGGGTGTGGTTGTCTTTTAAAGATGATGCATCAAGCACAGCCAGCACTTGCCCTGCTCGCACCACATCACCTACCTCGACCAATATCCGTTCAACGGTCGCCCCTGTGATGCGTCCGCTGACTTGTGCGATGTGCTTGGCAGCGATGTTGCCATTTGCTGTGATACTTTGTACCACTTCTGTCATGGCTGGATGCACCGCCTCAACCATCATGGCAACAGATGCGGTGCTGTTATCAGATTTGCTCACCTGATTTTCTGCTGTCGTATTATCCACACCATCGCTATCGGCCCGTGAGATACTAAATCCAATGGCAACGCCTGCCAACAACACAGCGAGCAACACCATCGCCAAAACTGCCATCATCACCGCTGACATACGCCCAGATTGTAAAAGTTTGACAGCTTTTTCATCGCTGTGTGTGTCTTGATTGATATGATTGTCTTGATTCATCTTATTTACCCTAATATCTTTATATTGGCAGTTGGTAGGTGGTTTGGCAGGCATTAGGTCATCAATCATCAAAGCGATAGACATATACCGCATGATTAAATATCTTACCATTCACGCATACATTATTAGCAAGAATGCCACAAAAATCAAAGCCCAATCGTTCAGCCACTCGGCGACTGGGCAAATTATGCTCGGCGGCACGAATTTCCAACACCTGCACGCCATAATAATTTTTGGCCATCTCCATCAGTCCACGCACCGCACGGGTCATGATACCACGACCTTGATGCTCTTGGTCAAGCCAATAGCCGATGTCTGCCTTTTTGAGTGATGGATAGATGTTGTTTAAACTTACCGCCCCAATAATCTTGCCCTGATGAACGATAGAAGTATCCACCCCCTTGCCCTCAGCGTATTTATTTAGAGCAAATTTTACAAAAGCTTCATAGCTTTGCTCATCACAGGCATTCACCCAAGGCAAATACTGACCCAAATAGTCCTTTTGGCGACCAACCAGCTGTACCACCTCTTTGGCATCATGTCCATGCACCAACGCCAGACTGATGTCGTCATCAACAGGGTAACAAAACATACCTTTCTCCTTTGATTGTATTTTGGTTTGAGTTTATTCATTAACCAAAAAGCGTACCTGTTCTTTTTTTAATCTTAATATTTCTACGACGCTTAGATTATTGCCAACCTTACTAAGCATTTACATATTCTTTAACATCAGGCAGCCAAGTATTGACAATATGGTGAGAAAGTGTCCGCCTACTGACATCACCAATCAACCGATGAGCAATGCTTTGTGCAGCGATGAACAGACTTTCATCACGCACGATGTCCGCCAAATAATAGCCCATATCGCCTGTTTGTCGCTTACCAAGTAACTCACCTGCTCCACGAAGTTCAAGGTCTTTTTGAGCAATGACAAAACCATCGTTGCTGTCTCGTAGCACATTTAACCGTTCAATGCCTGTGGGTGATAGCGGCATTTGATACAGCAATACACAAAAAGACTTGGCACAACCACGCCCCACTCGCCCACGCAACTGATGCAATTGGGACAATCCCAAGCGTTCAGCATTTTCAATGACCATCAAAGACGCATTGGGCACATCCACACCCACCTCAATGACGGTAGTCGCAACCAATAGGTCAATTTTTCCCAACTTAAAGTCATTCATGACCGCCTGTTTATCGGCAGATTTCATCTTGCCATGTACCAGCCCAATGTTAATATCCAGTCGTTCACACAAATCCTCATACAGCAGTTCCGCCGATTGCACATCTAGTACGCTAGACTCCTCAACCAGTGGACACACCCAGTACGCCTGCTTTTTATCTTTACAATTCACTCGTATTCGCTCAATCACTTCATCACGACGGTCTCGACTGATGGTTACGGTCGCAATTGGAGTGCGATTGGGTGGTAATTCATCAATCACCGACACATCCATGTCGCCATACATACTCATCGCAAGTGTTCTTGGAATGGGCGTTGCTGTCATGGCAAGCTGATGTGGCGTGGAATTCGCCACACCCTTATTAGCAAGGCGAAGTCTTTGTTCTACACCAAAACGGTGCTGCTCATCAATGATGACCAAGCCCAATTTAGCAAAAGCCACCCCATCTTGAAAAAGTGCGTGCGTCCCTACGACAATCTGTACATCATTATTGATGATTTGATCAAGCATGACATTCCGCTCTTTTGCGGTCTGTTTGCCTGCCAAAAAACCCACACCCACACCCACACCCAAAGGCTCAAACCATTTTTGAAAATTAATAAAATGCTGTTCTGCTAAAATCTCCGTCGGTGCCATCACTGCCACCTGCCAACCACTATCAAGTGCATAGCAAGCAGTGATTGCTGCCACCAATGTTTTACCCGCACCGACATCGCCTTGAATCAGTCGCAACATGGGTTTGCTTGTCGCCATGTCCGCCACAGCCTCGCCAATGACACGACTTTGGGCATCTGTCAGCTCAAATGGCAGATTTTCCATGAGCTTGTCCACCAAAAGGCTGACCGACTCGCAGCGTGGGGCTTTGTGCTGATAAACATTATTACGACGATAAAGAAATGCCAACTGATGTGCCACCAGCTCCTCGATGATGATTCGCCTACAAGCTGGGTGCGTACGGTCTTTTAATCCTTCAAGCAAAGTCGTCTGAGCAAAAATATCCGCATCTTTATCAGGCAGATGAATCTGCTTTAAAGCAGTCAATAAATCTGCCTGCACATCAAACACACCAACGCTTTGCAATTCATCAATTGACAAACAATGCAAAGTTTCATGTGAAACGGCATTGATTGCCAGTCGCACAAGCTGTCGAATCTTATTTTGATGAAGCCCTTTGACTGCAGGGTAAATGGGTAACAATCCACCATCAAGGGTTTTTGTGCCTGTAATATGATACTCTGGGTGTGCCATTTGCACACCATAACGGCTGATTTTTATCTCGCCAAAAGCTGTGATGTTTGCCCCAAGTGTCATCGTATTTTTAAGTCCAGCATAAATCTTAAAAAATCTTAAGATCAGCACGCCAGTATCATCTTCTATTGCCACGCTCATGCCTGTACGATTGGTCTCAATATGCGTAACCACACCACTGACAAGCACGCTCATGCCATGTTGTACATCGCCAATAGGCACAAGGCGACTGCGGTCCTCATAATCTCGTGGCAAGTGCATAAGCATATCAAAAATACGATAAATCCCAAGCTCTGTCAGTCGCTCCGCCAGTGAATTACCCACCCCAGACAGGGCCGTCATGGGCAGATTAATGATTGGAATGGCTGATGATTTTGACATGGCATACCTTATTTTATGCACCTTTATAATACAGTTGCATATAATACTACTGTTCATTTAATTAAAACAAGTCAGACAACTGTTCATTTTCAATATTTTGGCTTCAACTAAAAATTTAAACCAAAAAACGCAACCGTCTGATGTTGCGTTTTTTGGTTTGATGTTTTTAAGATTTTATGTAACAAATTTTTACTTCACCAAATGACTGATCACCTTAAAATCAGGGTGCTTGCTAGAACGCAACAACTCAAACAAAATTGCCTCAGTGGTTGTTACTACCGCACCTGCTCGACGCATACGACGCAGGGCAATCTTTCGGTCATAAGGGTCTCGTGAACTGGTCGCATCACTAATGATGACAGGTTGCATGCCGTTATCAAGCAAATCAAGTGCAGTTTGTTGCACACAAACATGGGTTTCTATGCCAAATAGCAAGACATGATGGCGATTTTGCATGGCAAGATGTCGCCAAGTTGATTCATCATCTACCGAACTAAATGCCGACTTTTCAAAAACATTCACATCGCCAAATACAGCTGATAGCTCAGCAATCGTATGCCCCAAGCCCTTTGGATACTGCTCATTAACTGTCAGTGGTACATCTAGCGCATTAAGCCCTGCAATCAAAATGCGTGCCTTGTTTGTGATTTTTTCCATTTCATGAATGTGTGGCACAAATTTATCCTGCATATCAATCAGCAATGCTTGTGTGTCTTCTGTATGGATACGATAAGTGCGTGTAATGGTAGTGGTAGGCACGGCCTTCTCCTTGATGGACCAATATTTTTTTAACTCTACTAGAATTTACCGACTTGGTCAAGGTATTTTTAATGCTCACATCATCTGCCACCAAATTACCATTTTACCATCTGGTAAACACAACCAACACCAGAACCTGTGGTTTTGTCAAAAAAATGCTTGCATTCGCCAAAAAGCTGACTATCATAATAGGATTTAATCAACAGCTCATGCCATGAACAACCACAGCCAAGACAAACAAAACCCAATCCAATGGTTTCGCCATTCTGCCCCCTACATCAATACCCATCGTGGCAAGACCTTTGTCATCATGTTTGGTGGTGATGCGGTCGCTCACGCAAACTTTGAGCATCTGATTCATGATTTTGCATTGCTACATAGTTTGGGCATTCATCTGGTGTTGGTGCATGGGGCACGCCCACAGATTGAAAATTCCCTAAATCTTGCTGGTCTATCTAGCAACATAACAGGGCATTTGCGTATCACACCTCCTAATGCCATGCCACACATATTATCAGCCGTAGGGGCAATTCGCCTACATATTGAAGCTCAGCTGTCCATGGGGCTTGCCAATTCACCCATGTTTGGTGCACGCATCGATGCAGTATCAGGCAACTTCATCACCGCTCGCCCTTATGGCGTGCGTGAAGGCATAGATCATCAAATGACAGGTGAGGTACGCAGTGTAGACAGCACCGCCATTCATCACAACTTACAACACAACCACATCGTCATTTTAAGTCCGATTGGCTTTTCGGTAACAGGTGAGATATTCAACTTGTCTGCTGAAGAGGTTGCTATGCACGCTGCCATTGCTTTACGAGCAGATAAGCTCATTTTTCTTGGTGAAGATGCTGTCCGACTAAACGGTAAAATCATTCGAGAGCTGACCACCAAACAAGCACAAATGCTACTAGATAGCAACAATCTACCCAGCGATGAAATGGCACGATTTTTACAATGCGCCATCAATGTGGGCGATGCGGTTGAACGCACTCAGATTTTACCTTTTGATAAAGATGGTGCACTCATTGAAGAGCTGTTTACACACGATGGGCTTGGCACGATGATAACGCACACGCCTTATGACAACATTCGCCCTGCCACACTAAGCGATGTAGTGGGCCTACTGGCGTTATTAAAACCCCTAGAAGGGGCTGGCATTCTTATCAAACGACCACAAGAACGCTTAGAATCAGACATTGAATGCTACACCATCATTGAGCGAGACGGCATGGTGATTGGTTGTGCTGCACTTTATCCATTAAATGAGGTCAGTGCAGAGATTGCCAGCATCGCCATTCACCCCAATTATCGTGGAGGCAGTCGTGGCAATGATTTGTTAAAATTTGTTGAAACTCGGGCCAAATCAGCAGGATTTAGTCAGCTGTTCGCCTTAACCACACACACCAGCCATTGGTTTATTGAACACGGCTTTGTTGAAACTGATGTTAAAAATCTGCCAGCAGAACGACAAGCCCGTTATCATAATGGCAGAAATTCAAAGATTTTTATCAAAAATATTTAAACCAAAAAGTCATACAAACACAAAAAACCCTTGCAAATCAAGGGTTTTTTGTGAAAATAAAAAAGCAATATCTAGCTTGTGATTACTTCTTAGCCTCGGTGGCTGATTGTGCTTTTTTTAGTGCATCTTTAACGGCAGCTTCATTTAAGAGCTCTACTGTGAAGATAAGTACGCTGTTTGGCTCAATCACAGGATTGCCCGCATCACCATAGGCAAGCTCACTTGGTACATACAGTTCATACTTGCCACCTTCTTTCATCAATTGCAAGCCCTCAGTCCAACCTTTAATCACCTCATTTAGCTTAAACTGGGCAGGAATCCCACGCTCATACGATGAATCAAATACCTTGCCATCAATGAGTTTTCCCTCATAATGCACGGTTACAACATCTGTTACTTTTGGTTGTTTGCCAGTACCTTCTTTAATAACTTTATATTGCAAACCAGATGCGGTGGTCTGTACACCTGCTTTTTTGGCATTTTCAGCCAAAAATTGTTCGCCATCTGTTTTGTTTTTGGTGGCTTTTTCTTCAGCTTCTTTAATTTTTCGCTCTTCAAAGGCCTTACCAACCGCCTCAATCTGCTCATCAGTCAAAGCACTTTCTTTACCAGCATAAGCGTCTTTTACAGCCTTAGTGAAGATGTCCATATCAAGCTCTTCACTCATCTGCATGGCAGTGTTCTTTAAGTTTTCGCCTTGCTGATAACCGATGATATAGCTGATTTTCTGAGTTTCGGCGCTTTGTTCGGTAACTACGGTAGATTTTTTAGCAACTTTGGTTGTGGTTGCATCAGCATCTTTGTTACAGCCTGCCAATGCTAACATTGCCATGATACTAGCAGCAAGTAAAGTTTGTTTTTTCATAATATTCTCAATATTGTATGATAAAAATTGGTTGAAAATTTTTAAGCCAATGAGCAAATACCCATAACGGTACATCATACCAAAAAATACGCCCCAAAACCACGAATTTTAGCTCACAATGTATAGTAATTGTTAATATTGTTATGAAAGCTTATCCACAGCAAAATTTTGGCTGTTTGAGGTGTTACAATTTGCACGATTGTAACTATTGTAACTGATTTGATTGATGAATTCGACCTTATCACAACAAATCATACCAAAAAAAAATCTTAGCTTCGGAGTATATTTATGGAACACCATATGAATATGAACTTCGCCATCTTTAACCAATACCTACAAGGTCCTATCGGTTCTGTCATTGGTGCAACTTTAATCTTTATTTTAGGTTGGATAATCGCCCTAAGCTTGGCATCATTAACCAAAAAAGGCTTGGCCACGCTCAGCCTGAACGAACGCATCAGTCAATCAACAGGCCATCATTACGACCTGAACAACATGATTGGCAAAATCGTCTTTTGGTTTGTGCTCATCATTAGCATTTCTGCGGCACTCAACCAACTCAACCTAAACTCAATCTCCGCTCCATTTGCCAATATGGTTAACCAAGTCTTGTTATTCTTACCCAATCTACTTGCTGTTGTTGCTATTGGCGTGATTGACTGGATTGTTGCGAACATCACTCGCAATGCACCAAATACCGCCCTAGCCAAAACCACGCTTGATGAAAAACTTTGCCAAAACGCTGGCATAAAACCAATGAGCGGTACAATTGCCGACATCATATATTGGTTCATTCTTCTTATGGTATTGACCATTGTGCTGGGTCGATTGGGACTAGATGGTCTATTTGCACCACTGACTCATATGATTGATAAAGCTTTTAATTTTATTCCAAACGCTTTGATGGCAGGTTTGGTATTCTTTGTTGGTTATATCGTTGCCAAAGTGGTGCGTGGTATTGTAACAAATCTGGTTTTAAGTTTTAATATCCAAGCACTGGCCAGCAAAGCTGGTATTAGCAAACAAAACAGCTTGCCATCTATTGCAGGTTCTTTGTCATTCATGCTGGTCATCGTGCCATTCACCATTGCCGCATTAGATGCCCTAAAAGTTTATGCCATATCTCGCCCAGCAACAAATATGTTAAATAAAGTCCTAGAACAGTTGCCAAATATATTGACAGCAGTAGCAATCTTAGTGATTACTTATTATGTGGTGCGTATGCTTGCCAACATCATCAAGGGGTATTTTGGCAAACACCCAAATTGACACACTGCCCACCAAACTTGGTCTTCAAAGCGTTCTTGGTGAGAAAAAATTCTCTGATTTGGTTGGGTGTGCCATTGTATTTTTTGCCATGCTATTTGCAAGCATTGCAGCCGCAGATTTGTTGGGCTTTAATCACATCAGCAACATCATTGCCTTGTTTGTCGCCTTTGGCGGCCAAATTATCTTAGGTGCAATCATCTTGACCATCGGTTTTTGGTTGGCAAACATCATCGCAGGGGCAGTGGCACGCTCTGAACAAGGCAGTCAATTTTTAGCCAATATCGTGCGTGTGCTGATCATGGGCTTGGTGCTGGCAATGGGTCTAAAAGCAATGGGCATCGCAGATAGTATCGTAAACCTTGCCTTTGGTCTAACCCTAGGCTCAGTCGCTGTGGCATTCGCCCTATCCTTTGGTTTGGGTGGTCGTGAAGCAGCTGCTCGCCTTTTAAGGCGTATCCAAGACAAGGCAGAAAGCGAAGCTAGCCATAAAGTCATTTTGCCAAAAAACGCACAAGATAAAGATGCGCCTCTTTAATTCAAAATGACAAAGCAAAAACGACATCGAAGAATGTCGTTTTTTTATTGCTTTATGGTTTTTGCCCCACTGAGTTTGATAACAAGATTTTGGGAAAAATTAACATCTTGATCGTCCTTTAAGCCTTTTGGATATAATAAAATGCATCATTTTGACGATAATTTTATAAAATCTTTATTGATTAAAATTAAAATATTGTGTACAAATTATCGTCGCTAGAGTTTTGAGCTGGTTAAAGATATCGTTTATCGCTCCGTTGGTTAATTTAAATAATGTTCGCTGATAAGCTGCAAATACTTGCTGTCAATGACAAGGCATTTTTGAGATTTTTCTTTATCATCACTTTTTTCGTCATTATCACTCTTATCATCAAAGAAATCCACCGACACAGGGCAAAATACTTTGGTGTTTCCTAAGTTCCAAGCCATATAGCCGTATAGGGCGGTTTCTCGCTGTCTAAAAATTTCTTGATTATCAGCAGTGCATTTTTCTTTGTATGTTTCGCCCAAATACTTTTGGCATTCATCAGCATTTAATAATTCTTTTTGTTTCTTTATGTCTTTTGTGGTCATTCCATTGATGGCATTGGAAACTGTATTTCCGTTATGGATAAGATACCAAGATGCGTCTTTGGGTTTTTCTATAAATCTTGGAACATATAAAGATAAGTCTGAAAATTTGGTTGTGAAAGTTAGGATAAAAGAAAATAACAACAAAAACAATAAAGATACAATACCCATAAAAATATCGTTTCTTCTTTTGTTTACTGACAATTTCTTCTGTGATGTTAGTACAAAAAATGAAAAAATATTTATTAAAATAGGTATTGCAATAAATGCTAAAATTATGCACCACTGCCGATTTTCTCTATTTTCAAATAAGGCAATTATTTGTAAATAAGCTATGGGATAAAAGCAAGAATAAAGCCATATAAAAAAGAGGGCAGAAAAAATTAAAATACCTTCAGAAAAACTTTTGCATTTAAAGGAAAAACATATAGATATTGCGGTACAGTATATAAAAATAAAGCCTAATATATCTTCTAAAAAGTTCCAATTAAAATAAGTATTCAAAAACCAAAGAATAGTGAGTATTGATGCTATTGAATATAAGGTTAGATTTTTGAATAAAAATCTAGGAATTTCATTATTAATTTCTTCACTTTTAAAAAATTTATTGCTATGATTTAATATCATAAAATTGAGAAATGGTAAAGCAAAATAAACCAATAATAAAAACACCATAAGTGAATAAGCAACGACAATTGCAACCAGTGCAGAAGGATTGGTCATTGTTTCGGAAAAAATACTGATATAGCCAATACTATTTAAATAAGAATGCGTTTTCAAAGCACCAATCAGAATAGCAAAAAATGCCAATAATGAAAAATACAAAGGAGCAGTTGTTAATATAAATTTCCAATTTATTTGGTTTTCTTTGTAATTACTTTCTCTGATTTGCTCAATATTATTCTTAATATCTATTAAATTCTCTTTAATGTCAAAGATGGTATGATTGCAATCAAGATTTGGTGCAGATGGGTTATTGTTGGTTTTATTACAAAATAGTTTAAACATAAAAATTTATTCCGTTACCAAAACAGCGACCCATTTAAGTCGCTGTTTTTATTATTTAAAGTTAAATCAACCCCCAATCTTCTTATACTTCACTCTTTTGGGGGTGGCGTCTGCACCCAGTCTGTCTTTACGCCATTTTTCATATTCTGAATAATTGCCGTCAAAAAATTCAGGCTCTTCATTTTCAAATGACAAAATATGCGTACAAATTCTATCCAAAAACCAGCGGTCGTGGCTCACCACCATCACTGTTCCTGGGAAAACTTGCACCGCATCTTCCAACGCTCGCAAGGTTTCCACATCAAGGTCATTGGACGGTTCGTCAAGCAAGATGACATTGGCACCTTGTTTTAGGGTTTTGGCCAATTGCAAGCGATTTCTTTCACCACCTGACAAATTGCCCACCAGTTTTTGTTGGTCTTGCCCTTTAAAGTTAAAGCGTCCGATATACGCACGGCTTGGCGTGGTGTACTCGCCCACCGTAATCATATCCAAACCGTCTGACACCTCCTCCCATACGGTTTTTTTGTCGTCCAGATTATCACGCACCTGCCCCACATAGGCGACTTTGACGCTCTCGCCCACTTCTACCGTGCCTGTGTCGGGCGTGTCTTTGCCTGTTATCATATTAAACAAGGTCGTTTTGCCCGCCCCATTTGGCCCAACAATGCCCACAATCGCCATTGGCGGTACGGTAAAGGATAGGTTCTCGTACAATACACGACCGTCAAAGGATTTGGAGATATTTTTAACTTCAATGACTTTGTTGCCAAGTCTTGATCCTGGTGGGATATAAATCTCTGCCGTTTCGTTACGCTGTTGAAACTCACGAGAGTTCATTTCTTCAAAGCGTTCTAGGCGAGATTTAGATTTGGCTTGTTGCCCTTTTTGGTTCTTGCGTACCCATTCTAGTTCTTGCTTTAAGGCTTTGGCAAAGGCTTCTTCTTGCTTTTGCTCTTGTTCTAGGCGTTTGTTTTTTTGTTCTAGCCATTCGGTATAATTGCCCTCATACGGATAGCCATAGCCACGGTCCAGCTCCAAAATCCACTCTGCCACATTGTCCAAAAAGTAGCGGTCGTGGGTAATCGCCACAATCGTGCCTGAATAATCTTTTAAAAATCTTTCAAGCCACGCCACACTTTCTGCGTCCAAATGGTTGGTCGGTTCGTCAAGTAAGAGCATATCAGGCTTAGACAAAAGCAGTCGGCACAATGCCACACGGCGTTTTTCACCGCCAGACAATTTGGCGACATCGGCGTCCCACGGTGGCAGGCGTAGGGCGTCCGCCGCTTTTTCTAATTGGGTGTTCAGATTGTGGGCGTCCCACGCCTGAATAATGTCCTCCATTTTGCCTTGCTCTGTCGCCAATTTGTCAAAATCGGCATCGGGCTCGGCATATTCGGCATAGATTTGGTTTAGGCGGTCAAGGGCGTCCAATGCTTCACGCACGCCGTCCTCCACATTGCCACGCACATCTTTATTGGGGTCAAGCTGGGGTTCTTGGGGCAAATAGCCAATTTTGATGCCAGCTTGGGGGCGTGCCTCGCCATTGTATTCGGTATCCACGCCTGCCATAATGCGTAGCAAGGTGGATTTGCCTGCACCGTTTAGCCCCAAAACGCCAATTTTGGCACCAGGGAAAAATGACAATGAAATGTCCTTTAAAATCTCACGCTTGGGCGGTATGATTTTGGAGACTTTGTTCATCGTGTAGATGTATTGAGCCATAGCTATCCTTTTGATTTAAAAAGAAAAATTGGAAAATGAAAATGGGGAATTTAACTTGCTATTATCGCATTATTTGGTCTTTAGGGCAAGGTTTTTAAATTTTATTAAAACTTTGGGTCTAAACCAAGTTAAGCTCAAAACCCAAACCATTTTCTCACAATTTTCAGTTTTTGTGATGGCATATTACCTAATCAGTTTAAAGTGCTTAGGAGATATAGTGTGGGGTTTAAGGATTGTTTATGTCAGCTTACTTTCAATATTTTAAAATTTCTCACAACAAGCCTTGACATTGTGGGAGGGAGTGATACTATAAAGAACCATAGTCTCTAATTTTTAGTTCAAACTGTTAAGGATTTTATCATGAAAAAAGTGATATTTATTAGTTCGCTCACCATAGCTACTATGTTTGCCACCCAAGTCGCTTCTGCTAGAGCTACTTACCATTGTAAGATTGATGCTAAATATAGTAGTGTTACAATAGAAAATTTAGCAACAGCAAAGATTACAGCAGATTCTAGTTCAGGAGCAAAGAGTATTTTTTGGGAAATGCTTCAAGATCAAATGTCAAAGCAGGTAAAAGATTATAATCTTAAAAAAGATGATGTAGTTTGTCGCTAGTATTTAGATTTTGACAGAACCTTTACATAAAAAAATCCTACTGATAAGTAGGATTTTTTTATGTAAATTCTTTTTGAATTTCAAGACATAACAAGCAAAAAATATGGCTGTACTAGATAAGTCATAGACATCACACTATTTTCTCAAAATTCTTTAAGTTTTTCTAGTGCATGGTAAACACCTACGACTACGATATGATAACTTGCCATTTTTCATTTTATAAAATTTGTATTAGCATAATCCAAATTTCCCCATTTTGCAAGCCATTTTAAGGACTTTACAATGCACATCACCCATAACCCCACCACCCAAAGATTTGAAACCGTGATTGACAGACATACCGCCTTTTTAAGTTATGAAAATATTGATGATAATACCTTAGATTATAACCACGCCATTGTTCCGCCTGAGCTTGGGTGGGCGGGGCGTGGGACGGATCTGGTCAAATTTGCCCTTGATTATGCGCGTGATAATGGTAAGACGGTTGTACCAAGTTGCAGTTTTGTGGCACGGTATTTAGCAAAAAATCCGCAATAAAAAACCCCAAAGCCAGCACAATGCCAACTTTTGGGGCGTGGGAAAAATAACAATGAAATGTCCTTTAAAACCTCGCGCTTGAGCGGTATGATTTTGGAGACTTTGTTCATCGTGTAGATGTATTGAGTCATAAGTTACCTTTATTTTTTAAAATTTAACCAAATGTTATCGCACGCTTTGGGCTTTGTAGCAAATCATTTTGTGTGATTACAAAAAAATCTTGTGTCTACTAATTGACTTTTTGTTAAGTTGTTGTATAGTTGAATAATTGATATGTTATTATTTTAACTTATCAATATGTATACAAATCCAAAATCAAGGAAACTCTTATGAAAATCAAATTTGCTGCCATTATTGCGACCGCTGCGATACTGTCTGCTTGTGCGACGCCACACATTGTTGAAGCCAACAAGCTCAATGACCATCAGCTGACCTGCGAACAAATCAAATCAGAAATTGCCGAAGCCAAAAAATTTGAGCAAGACGCTCGTGCAGAACGCAAGGTTACTGGCAAAAATGTCGCTGCGGCACTGTTCTTCATTCCTGCATTATTTGCTACTTATGCCAACACTGAAGAGGCGATTGAGGCTGCCAAAGAACGCCAAAACAAACTTACTGATATTTATCAAAAGAAACAATGCCGTTAATTATATCAAACAAAAATAGCCATTATGTCGTAATGGCTATTTTTTATAAGTTTAGGTGGTTTAGATTTTTAGCCAACATCGCCCAAGTATCTACTTTGGGTGAAAACACCATTGCCAAAATCACTGCTGACAGTCCGACCACTGGAATAATTATCGCCAATAGTTCTACTACCTCGCCAATTCAGGGCATAAAAAATAAACTTGCCACACTACCTACCAAAAATACTTGTGGGTAATTAAAATTTTGCCCAGTGACCACTTGTTTATGCACCAAAAAATAGCCTTCAAAAAAGACGGCAACCAGCCCAAAATAATAGGAGCATCTTAGCCCCCATGATAAAAATGCCAAAATACTCAGACAAACACTTCCCCCACCCAAAACTTTGTCCAAAACAAATGATGATCATCCATCATTATTGGTAGGCTCTAATTGAGAAATCGTAATCCCAGTAAACCCAAAAATCAATGTTAAGACAAAGCACAAATAACAGAAAAACGCATATGGCACATAATGAATGACAGGCATACCAAATACGCCCGTCAAAAATCCCCCATATACCCCCCAAGGCACAAGCGGATTAATCACCGTACCTGCATCTTCAATGGTACGAGACAGATTGCGTGGGTGCAGACCCAATCGCTTATATTCAGGTAAAAAAGCATTCCCTGATAACAATAAACTCAAATACTGCTCACCGACCAACACATTAATCCCAAACGAAGTAAATGCCGCCGCAGCCACGCCACGACTTGCTTTGGTTAAAAGATGACGCATACCGTCAAGCAAAGCAGGTAAAATGCCCAAGCCTTGTAATAACCCACCCAATGAAAGTGCTAAAATCACCAAAACTTGGGTAAAAAACATACTTTGCAAACCGCCACGAGCCACCAGTTTACCAACCGAACCCAAATCCACACCGTCAGGTAACGAATAACCTGTAAAAAACCAACCGCCAACCTGTGCCAAATCAGGACTAGAATGCGTATAAGTCAACCCTAATGCCACAACAATGGTCGCTGTAATGGTATAAATCGCATTGACTTT
This sequence comes from Moraxella sp. Pampa, assembly GCF_035181385.1. Taxonomy (NCBI): domain Bacteria; kingdom Pseudomonadati; phylum Pseudomonadota; class Gammaproteobacteria; order Moraxellales; family Moraxellaceae; genus Moraxella; species Moraxella sp. Pampa. The sequence continues at coordinate 246,589 of NZ_JAXCJK010000002.1, forward strand.
CATTAAGGCTAAAACAACCAGCACCGCAAAAGGCAACAGCGTGTAGCCATGTACCAGCCCACTTTTTATCAAATTACCCTGCAATTCTGCCACTGCTGAAAAATCACCACTGGCAGACGGCATAAATACAAAAATAATAGCCGTAATCACCCACGCAGGCAGGGTGGTATACATCATATTTTTGATATGGTCAAACAAATCCACCCCCACAATAGATGCCGAAATGGTTGTCGTATCTGACAAAGGCGACATTTTATCGCCAAAAAGTGCCCCAGACACCACCGCCCCTGCCACGATTGCAGGATTTGCCCCAAAAGCCGTTGCCATACCCAAAAAAGCCACGCCCACCGTTGCACACGTGGTAAAGCCACTACCCAATGCCAACCCAATCACGCTGGATAAAATAAATGCCGACAAATAAAACCACTCTGCCGACAATACATCAAACCCATAATAAATCAAAGTCGGAATCGCCCCACTCATCATCAGAGCCGATACCAATAAACCAATAAACGAAAATAAATAAATCGCCCCCATACCTGTGGTAACGCCATTTATCATTTTGTTTTGCATAGCGTCAAAGGTTACACCCTTTGCCATGCCATACATCATCAAGCCAAAAATCACAATCAGCAACGACAATAAAGGCACAAACCCCCATTTAATCATCGTTATACCAAGTACAAAAACAATCATCACCGCAATCGGAATGGCTTGTTTTGGGGTTAAAGTAAGAAGTGAAGAGCCTGTCTTTGACATAGTTTTAACCTAAAAAGTAATAAATTGATGCTATTTTGCTAATGTAAGTGATTAATTGATATCATAAAATTTCAAAAAGTTCACCAACCCCCTGATTTTGCTTTTAAATATGCTTTGTTTATCACGGCCCTTTTATCACCATGACAAACAATCCTAAGGTCTTTAATCATTTAATAAACCGCCATTCTAACAAAAAACAACCGCACAATTCAAAGAAAAACGCACGGTTATTGACAAGATGAAAAAATCATCTATGAATTAAAAAATACACTCTCTCATTGGATTGTCAAATAGATAAATCACAAGTGCTTGATTAACACAATCAACCAACAAAAAACACTTATAACCCCCAAAAAATACAGCATCAATGTCGCATCAATGGACTGTTGCAAGTCATTCATCTTTATCATAAAATAGCCACCCACATGCACAACTGATTTTTTTTGTTTTTATTTATTGGATAACACCATGAATGTAACACTACGCCAGCTCAATGCCTTTATTGCGGTGGCTCGCCACAAAAGCTTTACCAAGGCAGCAGACGAGCTGTATTTAACCCAGTCGTCTTTGAGCGGATTAATCAAGGAAATGGAAAATCAGCTTGGCATTGTATTGTTTGACCGCACCACAAGGCAAATTCATTTGTCAGATGCAGGTGAACGGCTGATGCCATATGCCCTAAAGGTACTTGATGACATGCGTTTATTTAATGGGGAGATTTATGACATCAAAGACTACCACCAAGGCAAGGTACGCATCGCTGCCAGCCAGCAACTTGCCGCCACCATCATGCCCAAACTCATTCAAGAATTCAAGCAAACACACCCCGACATTCAGGTCAGTCTGATTGACTGTGGTATCGGCGAGGTGATGGAAAAAGTGCAGATTTTAGATGCTGATATTGGCATTGGTCCTGAATATCCATTTAGCAACAATATCGTGGCAAGCGAGCTGTTCTCATCACCTTTTTATCTTGTTGTAAAGCTTGGTCATGCACTTGCAGGCCTAAAAGAAGTGGCATGGCAAGACATTCCCAAAGGAGAGATCATCACACTACAATCCGCCTTTGCCGAGCAAATCCGCAACACCCTACCGACAGAGTTATCCAAGCGATTGTTTCGTGCAGATTATGAAGTAAATTTTTTATCCACAGCACTGGGTGTAACCCAAATGGGACTTGGCATTACTTTGGCATTAACTTATGCCAAAACTTGGGTAAAACAGCACAATCTTGTGATGATACCCATCACCACCCCAATGATTGAACGCAAATTTCTACTTTATGCTCACAAGCACCGCTCACCTACGCCTGCGGTGTTAGTGTTTCAACAATTCTTACAAGACCATGCAAAGAATTGGGGCGTACATAAAACATGATTGACCCACCACTTTTTTGACAAAAAATAAATTTGGTCAAAATCATCATTTGGTCAAAATATATAGTATGCCCCACCAGCCAACCACATCACATCAAAACCCAAAACAAACAAAACGCCAAGCCTGCCCACCATCAATACCACAATAGGCAAGCAATGATGGTTTTGTGGTATCAGCATGATTAAAATCATGCAGTATCAAGGCTTTTTTTATTTCAAAATTTTTTACCATCAGCGTTTTTTGTTTTAAAAACAAGATTTTGATTAAAAGCATTTACAACACCAAAAAAATTCTTTATGCTAAGTCAATCCACCTTACTTTTAAGGAATTATCCATGCCCATCATCACCCATAACACCGACCTCCATCGTTTTGAAACCACCATTGATGGCATCACCGCTTATCTTAGCTATACTGATGATGGCAAGATATTGACTTATCATCACACCATCGTACCCAGTCAGCTGGGTGGTCAAGGACTTGGCAAGGCATTGACCAAATATGCCTTAGACCATGCACATCATCATGGCAAAAAAGTTGTGCCAGCTTGTGGCTTTATTGCAGCTTATATTGACAAAAATCCAGAATACCAAGCCCTGCTGGCGTGATTTGACCCAATAATACAAGGAAGTCAATAATACAAGGAAGTATAATGAATCACGCATTAAATCACCTGTTTACACCGCCCTTTGATGTCTTAACTGACAACGAACGAAAAATGCTGGCCAATGCCAGTCAAATCATCTACCTGCCACAAAACACCGCCATTTGTCATGATTGGCGTGATGACTTATTCATTGTAATCAAAGGAAAATTAACCCAGCATCAAGATGGTGAGCTGGTCGCAGGATTGGCTGTGGGAGATTGGTTTGCTTTGACGGACAAGGACGGTCATGCCTTTGATGTCATCACCCAAGAACAAAGCCTACTCTACCATCTAAATGGCAAAATGATAAACGCCATCAGCCAAACAAATGAGCATTTACAAACACTATTATTTGCCGATCTTACCGCACGCAAATCCAAACAAGACGCACGCACCGCCCATAGTCAAAATCAACAAATGCTCTATCGCCCTGTATCTAGCATTGGTGAGCATATCCGTACGCCTCATTTTATCGCTGATACCGCCACACTATATGAAGCAACCTGTTGCATGGTAGCGGTTGATGCCAAGCACATTTTGGTCAATTCTCCAAATGGCGTAGGCATACTTACCCAAACCGATGTCTGCCGTGCCATCACAGATAAAGCAGATTTTATGACAACAGCAGTGCGTCATTACAGCAGGTTTGATTTGTACACCATTCACGAAAACCATGATTTAAGCGAAGCACTCATCATGATGATCGGTAAAAAAGTGCATCGCCTACCGATTGTTAATGACCAAGGAAATATTACAGGTGTGATTGGTCAAACCGAGCTTTTAAACTATCTGACCAATCAGTCCCAGCTCATCACACAACGCATCGATCAAGCCCAAAGCCTTGCTGATGTCGCAATAGGCGTTGAGATGATTGGCAAGTTTATCCGTCATCAGACACAAAGTGGCATGAAAATTCATGTCATTGGTCGTATCGTCCAAAGTCTTAACATCCATGTTTTTACCAAAGTATGGCAACTTATCGTCCCGCACAGCGTCATCGCCAACACCTGCATGATCGTCATGGGGTCAGAAGGTCGTGGTGAGCAGGTCATGCGTACCGACCAAGATAACGCACTCATCATTCGTGATGGGTTCATTGATGACAATTTACCACAATATGCCCAAAACTTTAACGATGCATTATTTGAGCTGGGCTATCCGTATTGTGATGGCAATATCATGATGACCAATCCTACTTGGCGAAAATCAATCAGCGACTTTAAAACCCAAGTTACCTCATGGGTCGGAGCAACAGGTGGCGAGCCGATGGTGCACCTTGCCACACTCATAGACGCACACCCTGTATGTGGTGATGTGGCATTATTTCATGAACTAAAATCACACTGGCAGTATGTCGCCAAGCACACTCACGCTAATTTCATCAACCGCTTTGCTGCACCAACCTTACAAATGGCAAGCCGTGCAAATTTTTGGCAAAAATTCACAGGCGGTGCGGACAATGATATTGATCTAAAAAAGGCAGGCATATTTCCTATTGTACATGGCGTGCGTGCCTTGACACTTGAATATGGCATTGATGAGACCGGTACTCGCCAGCGTCTGCATCAACTGGCGACACTAAAAGTTATCGATGAAAAGACTGCTCAAAACATCACAGAAGCACTTGAATTTTTTCTAAGTAAACGCCTAGCAGTCGCTTTAATCACCGACAACAAGTCCGCCCGCAAGGTTAACCCAGATACACTCTCCTCACTGGAACGGGACCTACTCAAAGAAAGTCTTGCGGTGGTTAAATATTTCAAGGGCTTCATCACACGCCATTATCGTCTTGATGTGTTTGTAGGATAAATGAGTGCACCATGTTTGATTTTTTAAAAAAGATATTTAGTAATCATCAAAGACTTAAATCAAAAAGTAAATTAACCGATCTGGCATACGACTATTTATTTAATGAGCCACCTGCTGATGAGTGGGTAAGCCTAGATTTGGAACTGACTGGCCTAAATGCCAAAACTCACCATATCCTAAGTGTGGGGGCGGTCAAAATCAAACAAACAAATAAAAGCTTTGTCATTGATACCTCAGATATGCTCAGCATCATCTGCCACCCTCCTATCATGCCAGATACCAACAGCATCGTCATACATGGCCTGCGTCCTATTGATGTAGAAAGCGGCATGAACTATGACGAGATGCTAGATAAGCTATTACCATTCATCGGCAGTCGTCCCATTGTGGGCTTTTGCACAAGTATGGACATGGCTTTTATCAATACCCTCGCCAAATCAAAATTGGGCACCAAATTGCCCAATGCCTTGATTGATGTTGCCAATCTTGATCAAAAGCTCCGCCAAAAAATCAACAAAAACAGCGACATACCTATTGATAAACGCCATTTAAACGAGCTTTTAATTGCACACAAAATCCCCATATTGCCTGCACACGACTCAATGAATGATGCACTCATGACCGCCATGTTATTTTGTCATTTAAAAAGTCAATTGGACTGATTTTACCAGCAGGCTACGCACCCAAATCAACCTAAAAATTCAAAAAAGATTACAACACAAAGATGCTGGTTTTTGGTTGCAAATGTGCTAAACTAGCGAATATTTTTAGTCAATTTTAAGGATAATTATGAGCAGTCTGACCTCCGATCAAGTCGCCCTACAATTAGACAATTTGCCTGCATGGCAGCTAGATGGTAACAGCCTTGTGCGTTCCTATGAGTTCAACGATTTTGCTTCTGTGGTAGCATTCATCGTCAAAGCATCATTTCACGCTCAGGCTCTTGAACATTATCCAGAATGGGAAAACTGCTACACCACACTTAAAGTACGCATCGGCAACATTGCAGGTGGCACACTACAAAGTCGAGATATTCAGCTTGCCAAGCGATTAGAAGCATCTTTTACCAACTAAACTCATAAAGCCAAGATAGCCACAACAAAGCTTTTTTGGCTTTTTATAGCATCACAAACTTTAAATGGTCATTGAAAGACAATCACAAGGACAACCGTGCAAACATTTAGTCAAATTCTTTGGCAAGAAAATTTACCACTTTACAAGGCAACGCTTAACCTGCCTTTTAATCAGGAGCTGGCAGCAGGAACATTATCCAAGGAAGCTTTTAGCCATTATGTCATTCAAGATGCCCATTATCTGCTTGCCTATGGACGAGCACTTTCAGTTTGTGCTGCCAAGGCCTACCAAGCAGATGAGGTGATTTTGTTTAGTGAGGCGGCAAAAGAGGCGATTGTAGTAGAGCGTTCGCTACATGATGGTTTTATGCAAGACTTTGGCATCAGCCGTGAAGACTTTTTGAACACTCCCTTAACACTAGCTTGCCATCATTACACTTCTTACTTGATTGCTTGTGCCTATGCCGACAGCTATCCTGTTGTGCTGGCAAGTTTATTACCATGCTTTTGGATTTATGCTAAGGTCGGTCAAGATATTTATGAAAAATCTGTGCCAAATAATCCTTATCAAGCATGGATTGATACCTATGCTGGTGCAGAGTTTCACACAGCAGTGCAAAAAGTCATTGATGTGATAGATAAGGTTGCAAAGCGTACCGATCAAGACACCTTGAACAAAATGCGTCAAGCATATACCGATGCCGCCAAATTAGAATGGCTGTTTTGGGAAAGTGCCTATCATCAGACAAAATGGCGTGGGCTTGATGAGTTAAGCTGATTAATCTTGACAGTGAATACAATTTATTTGATTTAGCAAAAAAAATAAAAATTTGCTAAAATGGCGGTTAATTTTTATATCAATTGACCGCCATTTATCATGATGAACCATCAACAGCCCACTTTTGATAGTCGCTCCATCGCTGAGTTTACCGAGTCAGCCTACCTAAATTACGCCATGTATGTCATCATGGACCGTGCCTTACCGCACATTGCAGACGGACTCAAACCTGTCCAGCGTCGTATCGTTTATGCCATGAGTGAGCTTGGGCTAAAACACACTGCCAAACCCAAAAAGTCTGCCCGCACCGTAGGTGATGTCTTGGGCAAATACCACCCACATGGCGACTCAGCCTGTTATGAAGCAATGGTACTGATGGCACAACCATTTAGTTATCGCTATCCACTCATTGCAGGGCAGGGCAACTGGGGCTCTGCTGATGACCCAAAATCATTCGCCGCCATGCGGTACACAGAAGCCAAAATGTCCAACTACGCCAATACACTATTGTCCGAACTAGAACAAGGCACAGTAGATTGGGTGGATAATTTTGACGGTTCATTAAAAGAGCCTGCCACTTTGCCCGCTCGCCTACCAAACATCTTATTAAATGGCACAACAGGCATTGCCGTTGGTATGGCCACCGACATTCCACCACACAATTTAACCGAAGTAGTCAAAACCTGCATTAAGCTACTTAAAAACCCAAATTTATCTGTGCGTGAGCTGTGCAACACTCTCATCGCCCCTGATTTACCAACTCACGCTGAAATCATCACCCCCCAAGATGAGCTGATCGCCATGTATGAGCAAGGGCGTGGCAGCTATAAAATGCGAGCAACTTATCGCATTGACCCAAAAGAAAAAAATATCGTCATCATTGATGCACTGCCCTACCAAGTCTCTGGCAATAAGGTCATCGAGCAAATTGCCAAGCTAATGACAGACAAAAAATTACCTTGGCTAAATGACATCAATGACGAGTCTGATCATGAAAATGCCTGCCGAATCCTTCTTGAATTCAAAAAAGGTAGGACCGACATTGACAAAATCATGAGCCATTTATTTGCTCTCACCGACCTTGAAACCAGTTTTCGGGTCAATATGAATATGATTGGTGTCAATGGCAAACCACAAGTTAAAAATTTAAAAACCATATTATCTGAATGGCTAGACTGTCGCCGTCAAGTGGTTATTCGCAGACTTGAGCATCACCTAAGCAAGATTGATCAGCGTCTGCATATCTTGGCAGGTCTGCTCGTGGCTTATTTGCACATTGATGAGGTGATTGCCATCATTCGCCATGAAGATGACCCAAAACTTGAACTGATGAGTCGCTTTGGGCTGACTGACACTCAAGCGGACGCCATTCTTGACATCAAACTTCGTCAACTTGCCAAACTAGAAGAAATAGAACTCAATGCCCAAAAGGACGCACTTGAACTTGAAAGAGCCACCATCATAGAACAGCTTGCCAGTCCAGAGCGTTTAACCACCCTACTCATTGATGAGCTGACCGCCGATATGAAAGCCCATGGCGATGAGCGAATGTCGCCTGTGGTAGTACGCCATGAGGCTGCCGCTATTAAGGCTACCGATTTGATCCCAAGTGAAGCGGTAACGGTCGTATTATCAAAGGCTGGTTGGATTCGTATGGCAAAAGGTCATGACATTGATGTGTCTGCCATGAATTTTCGCTCAGGCGATGAATATCAAGCATCTGCACAAGGCAAGTCTAATGAAAAACTGATTTTGCTTGACAATACAGGGCGTAGCTACGCCTTAGATGCCATCAACCTACCCTCTGCTCGTGGTCAAGGCGAACCCATCACCAGTATGCTAAACCCACCCACAGGGGCAAAAATTGAACAAATCTTATTTGGTGATAAATCAGACAGCGTACTGCTGGCAAGTACATCAGGCTACGGCTTTGTTGGTAAATTAAGTAACTTTGAAACCAACCAAAAAGCAGGCAAAGCCATCATCAACCTAAATGACTCTCAATTGGTGCCTATAAGCAACATCAAAGCTGACGATACCCTAGTCGCCGCTCTTACCAATTCAGGCTATTTACTGGTTTTTGAGCTGTCCGACCTACCAAGTTTGGTCAAAGGCAAAGGCAATAAAATCATCAACCTAAAAGATAAAGATAACGAAATGCTCATCAGCCTAGTTAGCCTAAACAGTACAGACAATCTTGTCATCACCGCAGGCAAACGCACGCTCACCATTAAGCCTGCTGATTTAACGGACTATATGGGCAAACGAGCTGGGCGTGGTGCAAGACTGCCAAAAGGCTACTGGAATGTGGCAGGCATGGAACGCATGGCAACACAGCGCTAAGAAAAGCAAAGAGTGAATAAGGACGATGATTTTCGTCCTTATTTTTTGGCCATCATGTTCTAAAAAAACCCAAGACATCGCTTGGGTTTTTTATTATTCTTAGCCTTCTAATGGCACACCAATACGCAAAGCGACCTCTTCATAGCCCTCTACGACATCGCCTAAGCCTTGACGGAAACGATCTTTATCCAGTTTTTTCTTGGTTTCTTTATCCCACAGACGACAACCATCTGGAGAGAACTCATCACCAAGCACAATGCGACCATGGAACAGACCAAATTCCAATTTAAAATCAACAAGCATCAATCCTGCATCGTCAAAGATTTTACTCAATACTTCATTGACCTTATAGGTCAAAGCTTTCATCTGCTCAAGCTCATCAGCAGTAGCATAGCCTAATGCAACAGCGGTTGATTCTGACAGCATCGGATCGCCCAACGCATCGTCCTTGTAGAATAATTCAAAAGTTGGTGGCAAAAGTGGCAAGCCTTCTGCAAGACCCAATCGCTTCATCAGACCACCAGCGACATAGTTACGCACCACGCACTCTACTGGAATCATTTTTAAGCGTTTTACCAACACTTCATCTTCTGACAACTGACGCTCAAAATGCGTCTCAATGCCTGCCTCGCTCAGCTTTTGCATGATGAACGCATTAAAACGGTTATTTACCTTGCCCTTACGGTCAAGTTGAGCGATTTTCTCACCGTTGAATGCTGATGCGTCATTGCGAAAATGCAGTACGAGATAATCTTCATGCTCAGTCTCATAAACAGATTTGGCTTTACCAGTATACAATAGGGCTTGCTTTTGCATTTCAACTCTCTTGTTTTAATTAAAAAGGTATAAAAAAATTAAAATATGGTCGTTTAGTTTACCGTTGGCGGTTTTGGTAGGGCAAATTGTTTGCCAAATTTATTTGTCAAACTGGTGTCCACCTGCCCCACATTTGGTGTAGGGTATAATGGGGTAAACTCAGCGGTAGGCTGATCAGCTGGTAGCTTGATGGGGTCAAGTTTTTTACTAGATTGATAATCCAAACTGCCATCATCTCGCTTGCCCAACCAGTCTTTGGTCGCACTACAACCAGTCAATGCCACAGTAGCGGCAAATACCAATGCACTAATTTTTAATGTTGTATTCATAGTTATCCTTTGTTTAACCTTGCCAACCCAAGTTTGGACAAAAATTAGACCAAATTCGCCTTAGCGAGTGCTGCATCAATGACAAGCTGGTTTTCTGCCGATAGCCAAACCAGTGGCAAACGAATGCCTTTATCAATCTTGCCCATCTTGTGCAAGGCGTACTTGATTGGCTGTGGACTAGATTCACAAAATAGGTCTTTATGTAGGTGTTTAATGGGGTCATGAATGGCGTTTGCCTGATCAAAATCACCAGCCAATGCCAGTTCAAACACTTGGCTCATCACCTTTGGAGCGACATTAGATGTCACAGAAATATTGCCTTGTGCACCATGCTTGATCAGCTCTAGTGCTGTTGGGTCATCACCTGATAACACAATCATATGCTCGCCCACCGCTTTGATGAGTGCCACACCACGCTCAATATTGCCTGTTGCATCTTTGATGGCAACGATATTTGGCAAAGTCATCAAACGCTCAACAGTCTGCTGGCTGATGTCCACCACGGTGCGACCTGGCACATTATACAGCATCTGAGGCATATCAACCGCCTCAGAGATGGCTTTATAGTGCTGATAAATGCCCTCTTGGGTTGGCTTGTTATAATAAGGTGCGACCAATAATGCACAGTCAGCACCAGCATCTTTGGCGGCAGTGGTCAGCTCTATGGCTTCAAGTGTGTTGTTCGCCCCTGTCCCTGCAATGACTGGCACACGCCCCGCAACATATTTTACAAAAAATTGCATGACCTCAATGTGTTCTTCCATCGATAATGTCGCCGATTCGCCTGTTGTTCCCACCGCCACAAGTGCATGCGTACCCTCGGCAATTTGCCAGTCAATAAGCCTAGCAAGTGCATCGTAATCCACTGACCCATCTGTCTTCATCGGCGTAACCAAGGCGGTGATAGAGCCTTGTAATTTTGACTTAATATTTTGATATGTATCTGTCATGAGATTGCCAATTTTTTCAAAAATTTAAAAGAAAGTAAAACCATCAAAAATAAGTCTAGTTTATCATAATTAATTTGGCTTTTGACGGATTTTTCGGAATTTATTTTACAAATTTATGTTACTCAATACGCATACCGATGATGGCAGGCGTGCCTTGGCGAATCAGCTGTACTGGCACAACACCTTTTTTGGGCAAACTTTGTACCGCCAGTGCCATCTCTTCGACATGGGAAGTTGGGCGACCATTTAAGCCCAAAATCACATCACCTACTTGTATGCCTGTGCGTGCCGCCAATCCCATGGGGCTAACCGCAGTAATGATGACACCCCCTTGCACACCAAAATTGGCGAGTGCCTCCTGCTCGGCTGGCGAAAGCTCTTTTAGACGCAAGCCCAATTTTAGGCCGTTATTATTTGGACGCTCTCCACCTGCAAAGACATCGGTTGGTGCTTCATCAAACCGCCCTTGTGCCACATAGGTTTGTTTGCCTCTTTGATAAGTTAAATGAAAAACATCATTCGGCTTAGTACGGTTTAGTAGGTTTAGAAGTTCTGCAGCCTGACTGATGGGCACGCCATTAAAACTTAGCACCAAATCCCCCACCGCCAACCCTGCCATATCTGCTGGCGAACCTGCCCCCACTCTGGTTAAAAGTGCACCTTGGGGACGAGCCAGCCCATACACTTCGGCAAGGTTTCTATCAACATCTTGCACGACAATGCCCAATGCTGAACGACGCACCCGACCCGTCGTTTTGATTTGCTCATAAATATGCAAGACGGTATCAATTGGTATGGAAAATGACAATCCCATATAACCGCCTGTGTCGCTAAAAATATGTGAGTTGACACCCACAACTTCGCCCTGCTGATTGAACAAAGGGCCGCCAGAATTGCCAGGGTTTAGTGCAACATCTGTCTGAATGAATGGCACGGCAGCATCAGGGGTGATATTGCGAGATTTGGCAGAGACAATCCCTGCTGACGCTGAATAATCAAAGCCAAATGGCGAGCCAATCGCCAATACAGGCTCACCCACCCTCAACACTCGGTCGGACATGGTCAGTGCAGGAAACCGATCACCCTCCACCTTTAAGACCGCAATGTCTGACGCTTCGTCCGAACCAACCAACACTGCGTCCATCTCCGTGCGATCATTGAGCGTTACCGTAATCGTCTGCACCCCTTCAACAACATGACGATTGGTTATGACATAGCCATCTTTACTGATGAAAAATCCTGTTCCAAAGCCTTGTTCAATCGTCGGTACATTCACCTGCTCGCCCAAATACTGCCCCAGCATCTGTGCCTGCGTACGCATCATCTCACCGTCAGTGATGGGCTTGGTGGTAGAAATGCGTACCACACCAGAAGACACCCGCTCAACCAAATCGGCAAAATCCACTTGTGTTACTGCCTGTGCTGACGATAACAAAGGATTGTTTGGCAAAATGGTCGCTAATGACAAAGTACACGCCAATAAGGCTGGTTTAATGATTGTACGCATTTTATTGTCCTTTAATGATGATTTTTGGCATAATACATGAATCATGATATTTTAATAAAAATAACCAGAAGTTTCTTTGATGATAAAATCCACACAATAGCTTAACATTTGCCACACACCATATTTGCCAAGTCTGACTCACGCTTAAAAACACGCCCACAAGACACAAAGCTGATCAAATTTTCTAAAAACTGCACAGGTCTTGACCTACAAACCCACTGCCTCACGAATGCGACTTGCCACCTCATCAATGCTACCACTTGCATCAATGCGACAAATGCGTTCACTGTTTTTATTAAATCCGTATTCTAGGCCTTGATATACTTTATCAAAAAAACTGGTGTCCAATGACTCAAAACGGTCTGCCTGACTACGATTTTTCGCCCTTGCCATGCCTATGGCAACATCTAGGTCTAGCCACAGCGTAATATCTGGCAAGCGTGGTACGAAGTTTTTTATCAGCAAATCAATCTTATCAAGTGCTGATTGCTCTCCATGAAAACGCCCAAAACCCTGATAGGCCACCGTGCTATCAATAAATCTATCACAAACAACCCACTTGCCAGCATCTAAAGCAGGCAAAATCGTCTTGTATGAGTGGTCAGCACGAGCAGCAAACATAAGAAGCAGCTCGGTATCATCGTGTAGGATACTGTTTTTATTCAACAAAATACCACGAATCAGCTCTGCCATATCCGCCCCACCTGGCTCACGAGTGCGTACATATGCCACACCAAGCTCGTCCAAATGCCGACAAAACCCATCAATGGCTGTGGTTTTGCCCACACCTTCTGTTCCTTCAAAACTGATAAATTTTGGTGCGATATTCATGACTGTCCTTTTTAAAACCATAATTATTTATTGCCACTAAAATCTATTCACTCATTGATTTATGACTATTTGTTGCTATTGTTTGTTTGCCATGACCACACGGTACTGAGCAACGGCACGGTTATGCCCATCTAAGGTTTGGCTAAATTTATGTCCACCCTTACCTGTCGCCACAAAATACAACGCCTTAGTGTCAGCAGGGTGCATGGCAGCATCGATAGATGCTTTTGATGGCAAGGAAATTGGCGTAGGTGGCAACCCATTGATTTGATAGGTATTATAAGCGGTTTTCTCGTTAATATTGGAGCGGTAAATTTTGCCATCATAGCGGTCAAACAGTCCATAAATGATGGTTGGGTCGGTTTGTAGCCGCATATTTTTGCCCAAGCGATTGACAAAAACTGCCGATACCTGCCATCTTTCATCAGCAATGCCTGTTTCTTTTTCAATGATGCTTGCCATGATGAGTGCCTCATATTTATCCTTATAAGGCAAGCTTTTTTTGCGATTACTCCAAGCAGCATCTAAAATTTGTTGCTGGGCATCATAAAGTTTTTGTAAGATTTTTTTATCACTTGTGCCTTGCTCAAAAAAATAAGTATTAGGTGCAAACTGACCTTCCAAATTGCCATTCACCGCAGAAACGCCTAATGCTGCCGCTACCTTCTTGTTGTCTTTCATGGCATCTACCCACGAATAATTGTCCGTTCGTGGTGTCAGCACCTCAAGCACCACGCCATCAGTATTTTTAATGGCATGATACAAGTCCTTGATATTTTTACCTTCAATGATTTGCACCCTAATCATTTGCATATCAGAACCCTTTGACAAGATGTCCACGACCTGTTTTAGGCTGGCATTGGCAGGGATTTGATACATGCCTTCTTTCAAGGACGCATGGGTATACACTTTTAAATACAATTTGATTACAAAGCTTGATGAAAACAGCGAGGTTTGCCACGGGTTATTAACCAGTAGCCCATGATAAGTATCACCCTTTTTGACGGTTAATGTTTGTGCTTTTTGGTCGGTTTTAGCAAACAAACTCATATAAACAATGCTCACCAACAGCGTCAAAAGTGCAAGCATCATCAACTTTATCAGCCATAGCGACTTAGGTTTTTTTGATACACGCTGTTTTTTATTTGATTTTTTTGGTTTTTTAACTTTAAGTTTTTGAGCAGCTTTTGTCATAGATGTTTAAATGTCAGTTCAAATTGCCGTTATTGTACCATGTTTGTGATGGTTTCAATGTCGCTAAATGTTTCTAAAATTATCTAGATGCGATTTCACAACATCACAAAAATCATGCGGCAATCTTTGTACCACCTCACCAATCATCAACGCATGGATGGGCATTACGCCACGCACTGCATTACAAAAAGCAAGCCCATCAATTTTGAACAAATCATCATTGGTCAATCTGCGTTCATTAAGACCAAATTTTGTCATGATTACCTGACGCATCACACCATTGACCCCACATCTGCTCACAGGCGGGGTATGCCAAGCATCATCAAGCCGATAAAACACATTACTCATAGCACCGCTCACCCACTCATCAGACATACTTGCCACCAAACCCTCGACAACATTGTGATGATTTTTTTGTAGGCTTTGTAGTTCTTGATGAATAAAAACTTGCTCATGACTGCTGATCAGTTTTAGCCCAGCAAAGCGTGGTGTGCGTAGAGATAGTTTTTCGCTCAAACACACTGCCATGCCAGACGATTGGCAAGGAATGTCGTCATAAAAACACACCCCCTGATAGATGTCTGATGACACAGCCTTAATCAATACGCACGACTCATCGCTCTCATAACCATAGCCACGCACACTTTGAACACCACGAGTGATGATGATTTTTATCATGCCTTGGTGTATTTGTTTTGCCAAATCAGCAAGTGCCACCATCAAAGCATCAGTATCCACCAAAAACTCAAAGCATTTTGATGACTGTATCAACCTATCTTGATGACCTTTGGCAAATAAAATCTGACCACGACATACACCCATCGTGCTAAAAAAACCATCGCCATACGCCAAACCACGATTATCCATGATTTGATGATGATTCATCAACTTGCCATCGTGAAAAATAAAATATGCCATCAATGTCGCCCGCTACCTAATGATTCTTAGGGTGGTTGTCAATCATTTTTGAAAAACAATCCGACATTGATAATTCATACAATCTGCCATGATAACACCAGCCATCTTATCACCAAAAGGTTTGTTTGGGTGATGCAAAATTGTCTGCACCAACTGTTCGCCATCAACGCCAGCATAAGCACCCATCATGGCATACACTTTTTGGGCATAATTGAGACTGGCTTGTTTTTGACGCTCATCATCTTTTGGGGCAGCATAGTACCATGCCACCTCTAATACATTCTCAGACTCAATGACATAAAAAGGCGGTTCAGCCCTGCCAGAAAATCGGTACTTTTTGGCATGATTGCCATAAAAATCAAGTGTATTTTCTTGTGTTGCGGTTGTACCAAGTTTGGTTTTTAGCTGTTCAAAATCGACTGATTGCTTAGGGCTTTTTGTCCAATGACTTGTGTCATAGTTGACAGGGGCGTAGATTTTGCTTTCGCCATCGTCTTGTACAACTTTTTCGGCAGAAGAGATGGGGCGAAACATCAAAAACGCCACAACAGCAAACACGATGAACAAGGCGACAATAAACAAAGCAAATCTGGATTTTTTGGTAGTGTTGGTCATGATGGTTGATTAAAAATAAGATTGACCTTATTGTACCTAAAATTTAAAAAACTTGCTATTTTTTGATAAATACTGAAAAATAAACACATCTTTTCTTACAATTTTTCTTACAAAACCTAGCTTTACATAAGATTCAAAAACACGACATTTAAAAAATTGGAAAAATCATGCAGCATTTTATCGTCATTGGCAATCCCATCAATCATTCAAAAAGCCCACAAATCCATCATGCCTTTGCTGATAGTATCGGAGCAAATATTCGCTATTGTAGACAATTTTGCCCTGATGATGTCGCAAGTTTTCGTGCGGTGGTTGAGGCGTTTTTTCATGGGGGTGGCACAGGGGCAAACATCACTTTGCCTTTTAAAGAAATTGCTTTTCAATTGTGCCAAAGTTTGAGCGAGTACGCCTACACCGCTAAAGCTGTGAACACGCTCATTATGCAAGATGGCAAACTGCACGGCGATAACACAGATGGGCAAGGATTGGTGGCGGACTTAAATACGCAAGGCATTGATTTAAAAGACAAAAATATTGCCATCATTGGGGCAGGTGGGGCAACTCGTGGCATCATCTTACCCCTTATTGAACAGGGTGCAAAATTAACCATCTTTAACCGTACGCTCACCAAGGCAGAAACTTTGCAAAATGACTTTAAAAGTTTGGGCAAAATCACAGTGCATACCTTAGACACTTTGGCAACTGGTAATCTTAGCTTTGATGTCATCATCAATGCCACAAGTGCCACCACCACAGGACAAACGCTCAGTCTATCGCCAAATCTTTGCACTCAATTTGCCTATGACATGATGTACGGCAAGCCATCAGCATTTTTAAATCACTTTGCCAAGCAAGGCGTACGCACATCAGACGGCTATGGCATGCTCATCAATCAGGCCAAAATCGCCTTTGAACTGTGGACAGGGGCAAAAATCAACCTAGATGCCGTAGATTTACCCATTAACTCATAATTAATATTTATAATTAAATTATTTTATTATGAAAATAATTTATATAATATAAAAAGTTGCATAATTTTGGTGTGTTTTCATGTATATTGAAAGCAGATGTGCATGATGCACATCTTGACATTTGACAATTTCACAACTTATTACCAACTAGGATAGGATATGCTGACTTACAAAGCCCCTTTAAGAGACATCAAATTTTTGATGAATGAAGTGTTTGATTTTCAGGCACATTACAAGACCTTGGATAATGGCGATGGTGCAGATGCCGAATCGGTTGAGATGATTTTGGCAGGATTTGCCGATTTTGCCCAAAATATGCTCGCCCCCATCTATCAAGACGCAGATGCCGAAGGGTGCCACTTTAAAGACAACGAGGTAACCACGCCCAAAGGCTTTAAAGAAGCATACCAAGCATTTGTTGAGGGTGGCTGGCAAGGCATTTCTTACCCAGAAAAATTTGGTGGCATGAATCTACCAATGTCTTTAAATCTCATCAAATCTGAGATGATGGGTACAGCCAACTGGCCATGGGCAATGTATCCTGGTTTGTCCATTGGTGCGGTAAATACCATTTTACAATATGGAGATGACGCACAAAAAGATACCTATCTGCCCAAGCTCGTCTCTGGCGAATGGTCTGGGACGATGTGCTTGACCGAAGCACAAGCAGGCACCGACTTAAATCAAATGAAAACCCGTGCCACGCCAAATGATGATGGTACTTATAGCATTACAGGCACAAAAATCTTCATCAGTGCAGGTGAGCACGATTTGACCGAAAACATCATTCACATCGTATTAGCTCGCCTACCTGATGCACCAGAAGGGACAAAAGGCATCTCATTGTTCATCGTGCCAAAATTTTTGGTAGATGGTCATGGGGAAATGGGTAAACGCAATGCCGTAACTTGTGGTTCAATTGAGCACAAAATGGGCATTTCATCATCAGCAACTTGCGTACTAAACTTTGATGGAGCAACAGGCTATCTGATTGGCGAGCCAAACAAAGGTCTAAAAGCCATGTTTACCTACATGAATACTGCGCGTATTGGCACAGGCATTCAGGGCTTGGCTCATATGGAGTTGTCATTCCAAAACTCTCTACCCTATGCCAAAGAGCGTCGCTCCATGCGTGCCTTATCAGGCACCAAAGAGCCCAACCAAGCAGGTGATGCCATCATTCATCATGCTGATGTACGCCGTATGCTACTGACCCAAAAAGCATTTAGCGAGGGTGCTCGTTCTATGATTTATCATTCAGCACGCTATGCCGACCATCTATCCAATGCGGTGGTTCGTGGCGATGAAGATGAGATTAGAAAATGGGACAATAAGCTTGGTTTTTATACACCGATTTTAAAGGGATTTTTGACAGAGCTTGGTATTGAATGTGCCAAACATGGACAACAAATCTATGGCGGACACGGCTACATCAAAGAAACAGGCATGGAGCTTATTGCTCGTGATGCTCGCATTTCAACACTGTATGAAGGAACAACAGGCGTACAGGCACTTGACCTATTAGGTCGCAAAGTGTTACTGCATGGTGGTGGCAAACTGGTACGAGACTACACCGCAGGCATTATGAAGTGGTGTGGTGAATACGCCCTAGACAAAGACATGCGTCAGTATGTTTGGGCATTGACCAAATTGTGTGCCGAATGGAATATGCTGACCACACGCCTACTATTGGCTGCCAGAAAGGACCGTGATATCGTCTCGGCAGCATCTGATGATTATCTGATGTATGCAGGCTATGTCATGATGGCATACCACTGGGCAAGAATGGCGGCGGTTGCTTTTGATAAAATGAAAAATGGCGGCGAACAGCCTCGTGAATTTTATCTTGCCAAGACACAAACCGCCAAATTCTACTTTGAAAAAATTCTACCACGCAGTGATGCTCACGCCAGTGCCATGACCACACCAAGCAGTGTCATGATGGATATGGATATTGAACATTTTGCATTTTTAGACTGATGATTAACCAGCAAATAACAAATATTTAATAAACATTCAAGAGGTTAAAGAGGGTGGCATGATCCACCCTCTTTAATGTTTTATACAATCTTCCCATCACAGCTAAAAAACATTTTTCCATACCCAAGCTTGGCTCAATTTTTAAAAGACCACCCCAACCTAAGGTAAGGGCAAGACACACATTTTTTGCCAAAATATGCCAAAAGTGGCAAATCATCATGGCATTGGCAATCAAATCAGCCCAATCAGCAACACCGACAGTTTGATGTCTTGATGCCAATTTTTTGCTCAAAATGATAACCAGTTTGTCAAATTTATCAACATTTATCAATTTTTTACAAAAAATATCATCAAAACCGATAAAAACAATTTGCCTTTTTACGCAGTTTTGGCGAAAATAGCTCAATTAATCTTTTGTATTTATTAACGAATGGCAAACCTTTCGTTATTTGAGACATTTTTATTATTTTTTTAAGCAACCCAATATGACCGACATTCGCCCCATCGCCCTAGATTTACATGACATTCACAAAAGTTACGGCTCATTACAAGTGCTAAAAGGCGTATCTTTGACCGCCCATGATGGCGATGTCATCAGCATTCTTGGTTCATCAGGTTCAGGCAAATCCACCCTGCTTCGCTGTATCAACCTGCTAGAAAACCCCACGCAAGGCAAAATCATCGTTGGTGGTAAAGAGCTGATTTTAACCAACAAAAAAGGGGAGTTGGTTGCCAAAAATCCAAAACAGCTTGAAGATTTACGCTCAAAAATCGGTTTTGTTTTTCAAAACTTCAACCTGTGGCCACACAAAACCATCTTAGACAACATCATTGAAGGCCCAACCCAAGTACTCAAACAACCCAAATCGCAAGCAATCGCTGAAGCTGAACAACTGCTGGACAAAGTCGGCCTGCTGGACAAGAAAAATGCTTATCCAGACAACCTTTCTGGCGGTCAGCGTCAGCGTGTGGCGATTGCTCGTGCCTTGGCAATGAAGCCACAAGTCTTGCTGTTTGATGAACCAACCTCAGCACTTGACCCAGAGCTTGTCAATGAAGTACTTGCTGTCATGCGAGAGCTTGCTGGCGAAGGTCGCACCATGCTCATCGTTACTCACGAGATGCGTTTTGCTCGTGAGGTTTCTGATAAAATCGTCTTTTTGCATCAAGGACGCATTGAGGAAATGGGCACGCCTGCTGAAGTTTTTGACAATCCAAAATCCGAACGAGTGCGTGAATTTATGGCCTCGCACCGCTCCTAAATTCATTCAGTTTTTAGCTTTTATTTGGTTTTTTCGTTTTATTTTTATCAAGGATTTTTTATGAAAATTTCCCAACTGGGCAGTATCGCAGCCATCGCTCTTGCCCTAGTCGCCTGTGGCAACAAACCAGAGACTCAAACCACCACTGAGGCAAGCAAAGCTGACACAAACTCAGCTGGCGAACAGCGTCATCTGAAAATCGCCACCGAGGCAGCTTATCCTCCATTTAATGACACCGCCCCAGATGGTAAAATTATCGGTTTTGATATTGATGTGATGAATGCCATCTGTGCTGAAATCAACGCCAAATGCGAAATTGTCGCCCAAGATTGGGACGGTCTGATTCCAGGTCTTAATGCCAAAAAATATGACGCCATCATCGCAGGTATGTCCATCACGCCAGAGCGTCTAGAACAAGTAGATTTTAGCGAACCTTATTTTTCAAATACCATCATCTGGCTATCAAAAACAGACGGCAGTTTTGACCCAAATAACATAAAAAACACCATCTTGGGCGGTCAACGCTCAACCACAGGTGCTGCTTATATTGCCCAAAAATATGACGGCAAAGACGGCAATACCGTTCAGCTATACGACACCTATCTTAATGCTTATCTTGACCTACAAGCAGGTCGTAACGCTGCTGTCATGGCAGAAAAAGTCTCTGCTGCTGAATGGCTAAAACAAGGGCGAGAAGGCTTTGGTCTGGTGGGTGAAGAGATTGACAATAACGACAATATCGGGATTGCTGTGCGTAAAGGCGACGAGCTGAAAAACGAGTTCAACACTGCCCTTGCCAAGCTCAAAGAGTCTGGCAAACTGGCAGAAATTGAAGCAGCAAATTTTAAATAATTGACTCACATCATCAAATGATTAACCAATAGGAATGCAGCAATGAAATTAAAACTAATTAGTGCCTTGACCCTAACCGCTTTTATCAGTGCCTGTGGTGGAGATAAAGCCCCTGCTGAACAATCAGCCAAAACAGCCTCTGACACTGCCACAAAACAAATCCGTATTGCCACCGAGTCTAGCTTTAAACCATTTAGCTACTTAGATGCCAGCGGTAATTTGGTTGGTTTTGAAATTGACCTTGCCAACGCACTTTGCCAAGAGATGCAAGCCACCTGCGATATCCAAAGCCAAGATTGGGAAGGGCTAATCCCAGGGCTTCAAGCCAAAAAATATGATGCGGTGATGGCTGGTATGTCTGCCACCGAAGAACGCGCCAAAGTCGTAGATTTTAGCGACTCTTATTTTAACAACACTTTGGTATTGCTTGGCAAAAAAGGTGTTGAGCTGTCTGCTACTGCTCTTGACGGTAAGAACATCGCCGTACAGCAAGCCACAGTATCAGCAGACTATCTAGCCAACCAACAACCCAACGCCATCGTTAAGGCTTATGACAAACAAGACAACGCCTATCTTGACCTATCAGCTGGGCGTGTTGATGGCATGATGTCTGACATTGTCCCTGCACTAGACTGGCTAAAAACCGATACAGGTGCAGACTTTGAGGTTAAAGGCGAGCCAGTTGACATCAACGATACCGTTGCCATTGCCTTGCGTAAAAATGACCCGCTAAAAGATGAGTTTAATAACGCACTTGCCAAATTAAAAGAGTCTGGCAAATACGATGAACTGGTCAGCAAGTATTTTTAATGCCTGTCATGTGAATATTTTTTTGATGTTCATGTCATAAAATCATCTATCATTTAGGGCGTATCTTTGGATACGCCCTAAATTACCCTACCGTACTGCTTGGCAAATAGGCAAACCATTCATGATGAGAGCTTAGCCATCATCTTGATCATTGCCTTGCCCATCAACAACGCAAATCTAAAAAAATAAATGTTTTAAGGCGTGTAAAATTTTGTTAGAATAATCGGTTTGGGTCGGTTAATTTGATGACTGATGCCCAAATTGCTTATTTTTATCTTGTCGTATATCTTGTTGATATAGGTATATATTGTGATATCCGTCTTTTTATAGGGCATTTTTGTGTTTGACCTACAAGGCTACGGCCCAATTTTACTACAAGGCACATGGCTCACCATTGAGCTTGGTTTCATCAGTCTCATCATCGGCTTGGTGCTGGGTCTGCTTGGTGCTGCCGCTAAGCTGTCTGGCATTTGGCTACTGCAACGCATCGCTGATGCTTATACAACAGTGGTGCGTGGTGTGCCTGAACTTCTCATGGTGTTTTTTGTTTATTTTGGTAGTGATGCACTGATACAAATCATCGCCACCCAAATCGGTCATACAGATCGCATTGATATGAGTAGATTTTGGGCAGGTGTGGCGGCATTGTCCATCATGTTTGGTGCATACGCAACCGAAGTGTTTCGCATGGCGATACAAGAAATACCAAAAGGTCAGTGGGAGGCTGCACACAGTCTTGGTATGCGTCCAATCCAAACGGTCAGACGCATTATCCTACCACAAATGTGGATTGTCGCTTTGCCTGGTCTGGGCAATCTGACTCTTGTACTACTAAAAGACACCGCCCTTGTATCACTGATTGGCTTGCAAGATTTGATGTACTATGCAGGCCGAGCCTCCCAAAGCACCCAACAGCCATTTACTTTTTATATCGTGGCAGCGTTCATCTATTTGGCACTGACGACCATCGTTACTTTATTGATGACGCATTTTGAGTGGCGAGCCAATCCTGCGGCACGCTATGCCAAGGCACTTGCCAAGGGCAAAGGGGGACAAGCATGAGTCTAAATTGGACAGCCGTTGTAGAACATCTACCCACCATGCTAAAAGCATCTGTCATCACCATTGAACTGGTGGCGATATCCTGCGTATTTGGCTTGATTTTTGGGGTGGTGTTGGGACTGCTGCGTTCATCTAAGCATATTTGGATTAAAGCACTGCCCTTTGTGTATATTTTCTTTTTTCGTGGGACACCACTACTCATTCAGATTTTTTTGATTTATCAAGGGCTTGGGCAGTTTGACTTTGTCAAAGACAGCTTTTTGTGGGAGCCAATCTTTCAAAAGGCCTACTGGTGTGCCATCATCGCCTTTACGCTCAACACCGCCGCCTACATCGCCGAAATCGTGCGTGGAGCGATTGTTGCCATTCCCAAAGGCGAGCTAGAAGCAGCCGACGCCATCGGTATGTCAAAATGGCAAAAAATACACCGCATCATGTTGCCACGAGCCTTTGGCATCATGCTCCCTGCATATAGCAATGAGGTCATCTTTATCCTAAAAGGCAGTGCCTTGGCAGCATCAATCACACTGGCAGAGCTGACCTACGCCGCCAAAAATCTTTCTGCCAAAAACTATATGCACATTGAGATGTACACCGCCGCTGGTGTGATTTATCTGATTTTGGCATGGGTCATCATGATTGGTTTTAGACTCTTTGAAAACCGCATCAACAAGCACAAACGCCATGCACCGCCAACAGCATCATAAATAAACAACACGCCCCATTGCCAAAGACAATAAAATTTTATATGATGAGGTGGCTATTTTTTTAGGAGAGCCAATCATGAAAACTCAAATATGCCCTATCCACTGCCCTGCTGGCAATAAGCCTAAGCATCACCGCCCCTGCGATGGCCGATGACTGGGATACAGCCATGTCCCATTATGACAATCAAAACTACAACCAAGCTTTTTCCATCTTTAAAAGACTGGCAGAGCAAGGGAATGCGTCAGCTCAATATAATTTGGGCGTGATGTATGAGAAAGGACGAGGTGTTAAGCAAGACGACGCTCAGGCGGTGTGGTGGTATCAAAAGTCAGCAGAGCAAGGATATGCAGATGCTCAATTTAATTTGGGCAATATGTATTACAATGGGCAAGGCATACGCCAAAGCCATGCCAATGCGATGACATGGTGGAAAAAAGCCTATGCCCAAGGCCATGCAAAGGCCACCTATAACATCGGGATTTTGTATGATAACGGAGATGGCGTACACCAAAATAAATCAACTGCCAAAAAAATGGTATGGCAAAGCCTGTGATCTGGGCCATCAAGGTGGCTGTAATGAATACAGAAAGCTTAATCAGGCAGGCGACTGATCTACCGCTACATCAAATAGCAACAGCAAGTAGGGGCGAAAAACATTTCGCCCCTACGATTTGCCCGAATGATTTATCCACATGATTTGATGATAAAAATAAAAACAATCATTGACATGAATGCGTATGGCAAATCTACGCACAGCCACAGCACATCACACAAACAAGGCATTCACCGCCTTTTCATCAAATTCATAAGACTGCCCACAAAACCCACAATCGAGTGCAAGCACGCCACCGTGTGCGTCTAAGGCGTGCAGTGCCTCTTGATGCCCCAGCTGAAAGATTGCCCCTTCGCTTTTTTGTGCCGAGCAAGTACAGCCAAATTCTAGCGGACTAGCCTCTGGTATTGCCACCTGCTCTTCGTGATACAGACGATACAAGATCTCATCAGCATCAAGCTCGGTCAGCTCATCTGCCCGAATCGTGCTGGTCAAGGCACTCATACGCTCCCATAGGTCTGGGTCGTTTTCACGGTCTGCGTCTGTCTGTGGCAAAAGCTGTACCAAAATACCGCCAGCCGCCTCATCACTGGTGGCAAGTTTTAGTAGCGTTGGAATCTGTGCCGACTGCTTTTGATAATGTGCCAAACACTCGGCCAAGTCATCGCTCACACGCTCTACGATGCCTTGATATGCCTCGCCTCGCTCTGGGTGAATGCTGATAAACAACACGCCCTGACCAAGCTGTGCAAATGCCTGACGGCTTGTGGTTGCATTCTGCCATTCATCGGAATTTTTAAACCCTGCCAACGCTCGCACCTGTCCTGTGTGGTCGCATTCTGCCATCGCCCATGACAAAGGGGCATTTTCATCTGATGATTGTAATTGTACAGACAGCCTGCCATTGATTTTGAGTGTACCTATCAGCAAACTGGCCGAAACCAACATTTCACCAAGCAAGGCCTTGATGGCGGTGGGGTAGTTTTTCTTGGTGATGACAGTCCGATAAGCATCAGATAAGCGTACCACATCACCACGCACAGGCGAATGCTCAATAAAAAAACGCTGGCGGTATTGCAAAAGGGGTTGAATATCGGTCATGACAGCTCTTCTTAATAAGAATATAAAACAAAAATATAAAATAAAACGCCATCACTACATGGGGGCAAGCTGATAAATTGCAAATCATCAACAAACCCATAAAATTCCAACCAAGCCTAGTGCACATTTGTGCTATACTTATACACCCTATTCTGCCCAAGTCAATACAATTAATCAAACAAACACAATCAAACAAACAAAGGATAAACAACGATGACAACCAACGGTCATGATGCTTGGCAAAAATTCACCTGCCTAGCGTGCGGTTATGTTTATGATGAAAAATTAGGCGACCCAAAAAATGGTCTGGCTACTGGTACACGCTTTGTAGACATATCAAATGACTGGCAATGCCCACTCTGTGGCACAACAAAGAGCGGATTTAAAGCCGATGATGCCCACCTAAATGACCATTCATTGACTGCATTTGCTTATCACAATAATCAACGAGGCATTGTCATCATTGGTGGTGGTTTGGCTGGTTGGAGCGTGGTTGATGCGGTGCGTGCGTTGGACAAGCAAATCCCCATAACGCTCATTTGTGGCGACCGTGGCGACCGCTATCACAAACCTATGCTGTCTGTCGCCCTCTCACAGGGCAAAACTGCCAGCGATTTGGTACGCACCACCGCTGCGCAGTCAGCAACAGACAATCAAGTCAGACTGCTTGCCAACACCTTTGTAACACACATTGATACCAATACACAGACTCTGCAAACCACTTGTGGCAATATCGGCTACGATGATTTGGTGCTGGCCATCGGTGCAATCCCTGCCTATCCACCCACCATCGCCCAAGACATGGCATGGCACATCAACAACCTTGAAAAATTCCTTGCCCTACAAACACATCTAAGCACAGGCAAACAACCAAAAAATCTGGCCATCATCGGTGCAGGCATGGTTGGCATAGAATTGGCAGAAGACCTGATTCATGCAGGGCATCAGGTAAGTCTTATTGATGTCGGTGCTTACCCATTATCCACACTGTTGCCAGCAATCGCAGGCGAACGCATTTTATCCGCCATCAAAAATAAGGGCATTGGTTGGCTGGGCAAAAGCATGGTCAATGGCATGGTACCAAGCCATGCAGGTCATGACATCACCCTGATTGACTTAACCAACAACAACGAACAAACACTGCACTTTGACGAGGTCATTGTGGCAACTGGGCTGATGGTAGATGCAGAACTGCCCACCCATGCAGGTGTGGACTTTAACAAACGCACAGGCATCGCTGTGCATCGTAGCACCTTACAAACGAGCGTGCCACACATTTATGCACTGGGTGATTGTATCAGCATTGATGGTATGCCATGTCGCTATGTTGCCCCACACCGCACACAAGCAGCTGCCATCGCCCACGAAATCTTGGGGCTGACCCATTGTGGCTATGAACACAAAACGCCCATGATTCGCCTAAAAAATAAAAGCATCACTGTTACCGCCAATGGCAACCCAACAGCTGATGGTGATTGGCGAGTGATTAAAAATGAAACAGACGAATTATCGCTTGAATTGCACGATGGTGGCAACATCATCGCCAAAGTCTTACTAAAATCACCCCAATAATCATTCAAACCTGCTGGCAGTCGGCAAGATTTAAGCATGACCATTAACAAAAACACCGCCCAAATTAGGTGGTGTTTTTTGGTTTATTTTTGTAATCTGATGATCATAAAATTTCATCTTATCCTAAAATTCCACTATAATAAACCACCACAAAATGTTCGCACAACGATTTGGGCGACTTATTTTTTGTTAATTGGTCTATTAATTTTTTTGATACTAAGGAACTTTTATGTGCGGTATCGTCGGTGGCATTCGTCGTGATGCTAATATTGTTGATTTTTTGACAGATGGCCTAAAACGCCTTGAATATCGTGGCTATGATTCCTCAGGCATCGCCATTTATAGCAAAGAAGAAAACAAAATCAAGCGTGTACGCCGTGTCGGTCGTGTGGCACTGATGGAAGAGGCAGCTCGTGCTAAGGGCTTGTTTGGCAATATTGGCATCGGACACACTCGCTGGGCAACACACGGTGGCGTTACAGAACCAAATGCTCACCCACACATCTCAGGTGGCACCATTGCTGTGGTGCATAACGGCATTATTGAGAATTTTGAGTCTGAGCGGACACGCCTAGAAGCTTTGGGTTTTGACTTTGAATCGCAGACTGACACCGAGGTCATCGCCCACAGCATTCATCATGAATACACCCAAAACGGTGGCCATCTTTATCGTGCAGTACAGACTGCTTGTTCTCGCTTTCATGGTGCATACGCCATCGCTGTCATCACGCCAGATGACCCCACACAGATGGTGGTGGCTCGCATGGGTTGTCCGCTCTTAATTGGCTTTGGTGAGGGCGAGGTGTTCATCGCCTCTGATGTCTCAGCGGTGGTTTCGTTTACTCGTCAGGTTACCTACCTAGAAGATGGAGATATTGCCATCTTGACCGCAGATGGTATTGAAACTTTGATTGACAAAGATGGCAACACGCCAGAACGCCAAATCAAAACCTCTCAGCTATCGCTTGCCAGCCTTGAATTAGGCTCACACAACCATTTCATGCAAAAAGAAATCAATGAACAACCAAAAGCCGTTGCAGATACAGCAGAGATATTCTTGGACGGTGGCTTTGTCGCTGAGAACTTTGGAGAAAATGCAGGTGAAATTTTTAATCAAATTAACAGCATCAAAATCTTAGCCTGTGGTACCTCTTATTATGCCGCCCTAACAGGAAAATATTGGCTAGAATCCATCGCCAAGATTCGCTGTGATGTTGAAATCGCCAGCGAATACCGCTATCGTGATGTCATCACCGATCAAAACGAGCTCATCATCACCATCAGCCAGTCTGGTGAGACGCTTGATACAATGGAGGCACTAAAATACGCAAAAAATCAAGGGCATATGCACAGCCTATCTATTTGCAATGTCATGGAATCTGCTCTGCCACGCAACAGCACACTTGCCATCTATACGCGTGCAGGTGCAGAAATTGGTGTCGCAAGCACCAAGGCATTCACAACCCAACTGGTCATTTTGTTTGGTTTGGCAGTAACCTTGGGTAAAATTCGTGGTCATATTGATGAGGGACAAACAAGCCAATATGGCGAAGAATTACGCCTTTTGCCCGGCAGTATTCAGCACGCCCTAAATTTAGAACCGCAACTGGCCATTTGGGCACAAAAATTTGCCACCAAACCATCGGCTTTATTCCTAGGTCGTGGCATTCATTACCCAATTGCCCTAGAAGGTGCTTTAAAACTAAAAGAGCTGACCTATATACACGCCGAAGCCTATCCAGCAGGTGAATTAAAACATGGACCTTTGGCACTCATTGATGAGAATATGCCTGTGGTGGTCATCGCACCAAATGATAAGCTACTAGACAAGGTCAAAGCCAATATGCAAGAAGTTGGTGCTAGAGGTGGTGAGTTGTTTGTCCTGACCGACCTTGATAGCGACTTTGCCAAAACCGAAGGCATTCATGTGATTCGTACGCCACGCCATGTTGGTGTATTATCACCCATCGTACACACCATCGCCGTACAGCTACTTTCCTACCATGTTGCCTTGGTGCGTGGCACCGATGTAGACAAGCCAAGAAATTTAGCAAAATCGGTTACGGTGGAGTAATCGCCATTCATCAACCGATCAACAAATATAAAAAGGGCAAACGGTTTTTGCCCTTTTTATATTTAAATTTGTATTTAAATATAGATTTAAAGCCGTGGCAATGACAATCTGCAACCAACCGCCCTACTCATCAATGACACATTTTTCAGAGCCTTACCACACACTTTAAGCACTTTGTTGGCACAGCTTTGTATCCAAAATAACACAATAATCTGTGTGTATCATTGCAAAATCACGCACTCGCCCTTATAATTTTCACAAAGCCATAAAAATTTGTTTAGATTTTAGGAAAAAATATGAGTATTGATTTTAATAGCCCAAGTTTTGATGATCGCCTACACTTGGTAGATTTTACAAAAACCACACCAGCCATATTAAGCCAAGAGACAAACCAGGCCCTTGACGATGCTCATGCTTTTTTGGACAATATTGAAAATGGCAATACAGCCGACACACCCATCGCCACCATTGATCAATTTGATGAGCTGGTTCGTGCCATTCATCGGCCGTTTGGTGTACTATCACACCTAAACAGCGTGATGAGCGATGAAGACATTCGCCACACACACCATGAACTTTTACCAAAGCTTAGTGAATTTGGCGTGCGAGTTGGACAATCAAAACCCTTGTATGACCTATACAAAGCGGTAGAAAGCACCTTGCAAGACAGCACTGACATTGCTCGCATTCGTGCGGTATATCTTGCCTTGCAAAGTTTTGATTTATCAGGGGTCGGCCTACCTGATGACAAAAAAAATGAGTTTGCCAAAATTCAAAGCGAGCTGTCGGTTCTATCTGCTCAATTTTCAGACAATGTGCTTGATGCAACAGCGGCATTTGCCCTACCCTTGACCAATGAACAGTTAGATGGCATCACACCAAATGGCTTGGCACTGCTAAAATCTGCAGGCGAGCATTACAAAGCCAAACACCCCAACAAATCCCTGCCCACCGACTATGTGGCAACGCTAGATGTACCAATGTATTTGGCGGTCATGCAATATGCAACCGACCGCAAACTGCGTGAAACTCTCTACCATGCTTACCATACTCGTGCGTCCGACCAAGCAACCTTTACAGGCGAAAAAGACGGGCAAGAGAGTAAGTTTGACAACAGTGATATCATGGCTCGCATTCTAAAACTGCGTACAGACAAAGCAAGACTGCTTGGTTACAAGGACTACACTGGGGTATCACTTGCCACAAAAATGGCAGAAAATCACGAACAGATTGAAGAGTTTTTATTGAACCTAGCACAAAAAGCCCTGCCTTTTGCCAAACAAGATTTGAGAGAAATTCAAGAATTTGCCAAAACACTAGGGCTGGACGATGTACAACCATGGGACATTGCTTTTATCAGTGAAAAATTGCAAAACGCCAAATATAGCCTAGACAGCGAGGCAATTCGTCCATACTTTCCTGCACCTGTGGTTTTAGATGGTATGTTTGACATCATTAAGACATTATTTGGTGTACGATTTGTCGCCAAAGACGCACCCGTCTGGCATAAAGATGTACAGTTTTATGAAGTGCATGACAAAGATGGCTTGATAGGTGGGGCATACATTGATCTATATGCTCGCTCGGGCAAATCTAGCGGTGCATGGCTGTCTGATTTTCAATCCAAAAATATCAGCCTAAGTGGCTCACAGACCCTGCCTGTATGCTTTGTTGTGGGTAATTTTTCGCCAGCGGTGGGCGACAAACCAAGTCTACTTACTCATGATGAGGTTTTGACTTTATTCCATGAATTTGGGCACGCTTTACATCATCTATTGACCAAAGTTAGCATCGCTGATGTCTCTGGCATTAGTGGTGTGGAGTGGGACGCTGTTGAGTTGCCCAGTCAATTTATGGAAAACTTTGCTTGGGACAAATCAGGCATTGCTAAAATCAGTCGTCATGTTCAGACAGACGAGCCACTGCCCGATGACAAGCTGACCGCCATGCTCAATGCCAAAAACTTCCAATCTGGATTGCAGACACTACGCCAGATTGAATTTGCTTTATTTGATTTACGCATTCATGCAGGCAATTTTGATGAATATGAACAAATCTTGACCGCCATCAATCAAGTCCGCAAACAAGTCGCTGTCATCATGCCACCAGCAAACAACCGCTTTGCCAACAGCTTTGCACACATTTTTGCTGGCGGTTATGCTGCTGGTTATTATTCTTATAAATGGGCTGAGCTTTTATCGGCAGATGCCTTTGGTGTCTTTGAAGATAATGCAGGCGAGGTTGGTGTCATCAACCCCAGCATTGGTCAGGCATTTTACGAAAATATCCTAGCGATGGGAGGTTCACGCACCGCCAAAGAAAATTTCATCGCCTTTGCTGGGCGTGAAGCCAAAATTGACGCCCTACTTCGCCACAGTGGCTTTGGAGATGATTGATGCGTTATCAATCCACTCGCCCAAAACGCCAATTTCTGGCAGGGGTTGCCTGCCCAAACTGTCGCACGGTGGATACGGTGGTACAAATTCAGGTATTTGAGCCTGTTTTTGATGAATGGATTGAATGCACCACCTGCAACCACAACGAACGCCGTCCCACCCCCAATGAAGCGACCGCCATGCGTCAGGCAGACGGCTACGATGATACTGGCGTGGGTGTGGTAAAGTTTAAATAAGCGAGTAAAATCATGAACCTACACGACATACGAGAAGATTATAGCAAACAAGAATTGTCAAAATCACATTGCCACACTAACCCTGTTGAGCAGTTTAAAATTTGGCTAAATGAGGCCATGACCGCCAAAGTCAATGAGCCAACTGCAATGAATATTGCGACAGTAGATGCCGATAATCGCCCCAGCAGTCGCATGGTACTACTTAAAGAGGTCAATGATAATGGCTTTGTGTTTTTTAGCAATTATGACAGTAGAAAGGGGCGGGCACTAGCAACCAACCCACATATTAGCATTGTCTTTTTTTGGCCAGAATTAGAGCGACAAGTGCGTATTGAAGGCGTGGTAGAAAAATTGGACGAAGCATCGTCTGATGAGTATTTTGCCAGCCGTCCCTACACCAGCCGTATCGGTGCATGGGCAAGCGAACAAAGCCAAGTCATCACCGACAAATCCGTCATCGTCAAGCGAGCCGCACTCTTTGGTGTCAAGCACCCCATCAGCGTGCCACGCCCACCACACTGGGGTGGCTATCTGGTGCGAGCCGATGCGGTGGAGTTTTGGCAAGGTCGCCCATCTCGCCTGCACGACCGCATTCGCTATCGCCTAGATGGTGATCAATGGCTCATTGAACGCCTTGCCCCTTGATAATATTTGATGGGCAAAACAATGGGGCAAAAGATTTTTTTACCCCACCAAGCCAACACATCTGCAAGAACAAAACCACTATCTTAGGACAGGCTTTTGTCCGATTGCTACAATCCTTTATCGTTTTGATTTACCAAATTTACGCTTAGTGCTCATCTCTTTGATGACAGTTTCAATATCGCTGTCGCTCAAACTTGCCGTGTGATGCAACAATTTCATCATATCAGGCGTCAGCACAAACTTGGCGTTTTGGGCAATGTTGTCAATGCGTTCATCAAACATCAGCACGCCCGACTCACTTTCAGCCTGAATATAGCCCAAGCGTTTTAGGGTGTCAATAAAACTGGTAAACAATGCTTTATCAAACATATCAGGCAAATCATCTGCATACAGCACCGAGATCCGCTGACCAAGTGCATAACACAAATTCACCACCTGCTCAGCAGTTAGGCGACGGCTACCTTGCTCCGACAATAATGCAAGTGCCATAAAGTAGCGTTCAAGACTCTGCTGGGCAGCACTTGCCAATACGATCAGCTGTTGATAGCTGTCAGAGTTCATTTCAGGTGCACCAAGTGTATCATTACCCAAATCAACAACCACACCCTCATCAATGAGCACGCTTAATATTCTATCGGTCAGCCCATCAACATTTCTAAGAGCGGTATTTAAGAACAGTTCGGCTTGCAAAAACGGATACATAAGCTTAGTGATGGCATCGAGATTGGTGCGGTTAATACGACCATTACGCTGAACCAGCGATGCCAAGAAACTGATCATAATGAACACATGCAAGATGTTATTTCTAAAATAACTAAGCATCGGCGCTTGCTTGTCTGCCACACGAATCATATCACCCAGCACATGCGGCGTACGCTCAATAAGTTTTAGTTGCTCGCCATACGCCAAGATATCTTTTGGTGCCAGCGTGGTAATGTGCGTCTCTGTATCGTATGGCAAAGCATGAGCCAGACGCTGGTATAAAGCAATTTGCTCCAAGCACTGCTTTTCACCAAGTGCTGCCTTTGGCGTAGATAACAGCACCAACGCCAATAAAGATACGGGATTGACGACAGCAGACTTATTGATATTTTGCAAAATCTTCACGCCTAGGTTTTGAACCATTGCGTATGTATTATTGACATTGGTGGCACTATTACTCCCAGATTTGACAGAAAATTTTTCCATAAAATTGTCCAAATACAAAGGCTCACCAAAAGACAAATGTACCGTGCCAAATATTCGTTCTATTTTACGGGCGGTTTTTAAAATACCAAACCAGTTTTCAAGCTCTTTAGGCTTACCCTTTAATTCACCCACATAAGTTGCCCCCTCCATGATACGCTCATAACTGATGTAAGTTGGAATAAATACCACAGGTTTGGCAGGCTCACGCAAGTGGCTATTAACCGTCATCGCCAGCATGCCCAGCTTTGGTGGCAGCAGGCGACCTGAACGAGAACGACCACCTTCAATAAAATATTCTATTGGTGCAGCACGCTGCATCAGATTGTGTACATATTCTTTAAATACTGTAGCGTACAGTGCATTGCCCTTAAAGCTACGGCGCATAAAAAATGCACCACCGTTACGCAGCAACTCTCCAAGCACTGGAATATTCAAATTATCACCAGCTGCAATGTGCGGAATACGCAGGCCACGCTTATAAATGACACAAGACAACAGTAAATAATCCATATGACTGCGATGACATGGTACATACACAACCTGATGGTCAAGAGCCAATCTACGCACACGCTCAAAATTGCGTACTTCCACGCCATCATATAGGCGTGTCCACAACCGAGTCAAAAAATGATCAAAAACCCTGAGTACCGAATATGAATAATCACTGACAATCTCAGCCACATAGCCCGCTGCCTCTTTCTTGACAGTAGCGATGGTTTTGCCCTTTTCTCGAGCTTCTTTTTCTATGGCAGCTTGCACCACAGACGATGAAAGGATTTTGCCAGTTTCGTTGCGTTTGTCAGATAAATCTGGTCCCACAATGCTTGTACGCTGATTATCCAAAAAGCCTTTTAAACGCAGATGAATCGCACGAGACAGATTCTCATCAACACCCAACTGGGCATCTTTGATGAGCGACTGCAAGGATTTGATGTCAGAAAATCTTAAAAAAGTATTACGACCCATCACACCAATGTTGAATAACTGCTTAGGAATGCTTGGCGAACGCCATTCATCTGCCATGAGCAAACGAAACAGCGACTCTTCTTTATCAGGTGCACGACCCCACAAAATCGTTACAGGGACAAGATTGACATCAAGATTGGGATTATCAAGACACGCCTGCACAAGGCGTTCAAGGCGTGGTGAAACACCAACATCACGCTCTTTATTGCGTCCTTGCAAAAATATCATCGCTGACGACTCATCAACCCCTTGCTCATCAATCTTGGCCAATGCTGATGGCAGGTTGAGCTCGTCTGTCGTCATGCCCACAAGCAAGCTGTTTGAACGAGAATAATCACGAATCACATAAAAAGTCAAATGATCATTATCAATGACAGGTACCTCGCCGATGATGGTCGGTTTGACCGCAAGCGACAGACTTTTGGCCGATACACGGCGATAAGTGCTGGGCTCTGCAATCTGCCGAGTATTGGGAGTTTTTGTTGTATTCGATACAACTTTGTTGTCGTCATCACTTGATAGTATGGCGTCTGATTTATTTGGCTTTTTGCCAAACCCAAGCAAGTTGGTCAGTTTTGATGTGGAAATTTTTAACATGGCATGGCGATACGATAATCCAAATTGACTCATTTTATCATATTTTTGCCTTTTGACTAAAAAAAACTATGGCTGGTTATGATTTTGTGGATTTTATATCAATCGCATTCAACCCAAGCTTTAAGCTGATTAGTCTGCACCATCAGTACACACAATTAGATTGGTAAATATTGACAATCTAATGATGCGATTGGATAATAGACAAAATTTAGTTGATTTATATTTATTATGACCCATATTTTTGCCAAAAGTGATGACCCAAAAGACTTGGTTGCCGACTTACTACAAACTCTAAATTTACAAGAAATCGCCGACAATGAATTTGTTGCACCCAGCTTTGATTATGTTGGGCCACGAGTTTTTGGTGGACAAGTGTTGGCACAAGCATTAATGGCAGGTGCCCTGACTTTAACAACCGATAAGCCCTGCCACTCATTACATGGTTATTTTTTGCGTGGTGGCGACATTCGCTATCCTGTACATTATCAAGTACGCTGTCTGCGTGATGGGCGTAGCTTATCAGCACGAGAAGTTACCGCCATACAGCACATACCCAATGACGCAGGTGAAATTGACAAACAGGTGATTTTTTCAATGATTGCATCATTTTCACCCATGGAAGGTGGCTTGGATTATCAAGAGACAATGCCCACTTATCCCACGCCAGAGATGCTACTCAACGAACAAGAGCTTAAATCTGCCTATGTAGATGGCATACCAGAGCCACTAAAGGCACGCTACCTTAGAAAACGCCACATTGAAATCAAGCCCACACACCCAAGAGACCCCATCTCCCCCAGACCCATGCCACCCAGACAAGGAAACTGGCTACGCATCGAAGCATTAGGCAGTCAGCCTGTCGCCATTCATCAGGCATTGCTCGCCTTTGCGTCCGACTTTTATTTGGTGGGCACAGGGCTGATGAGTCATGGGCTAAGCTACCTAAGTCGTGGCTTGCAAGTGGCCAGCATTGACCATTCCATGCACTTTCATCGCCCCTTTGACATCAATGAATGGCTACTATATGACATGTGGAGCGACACAACAAGCCACGCCAAAGGCCTTAATCATGGGCAATTTTGGCAAAATGGCAAACTCATCGCCACCACCCAACAAGAAGGTCTGATGCGACTGACCAAAAAAGCCTAGTCCAACTTAATACCTTGATTTGAGGCATTAAAAATATCATGTTTAAGCACATTTTTCTGATTGCACTTACCGCTTTGCTTGTTGCTTGTGGCAACGCCGACACCAACCAAGCAGATGCCCTTACCAGCAAGCAAATCACCAAGCTACTACCAAGACATGTGTCAAACAAAGCATCTTGGGCATCTGACATGGTTCAGGTTTTTGATGAGCTTAAATTGCCCAAAACCACTCAAAATATCTGCACTGCCATCGCCGTGATTGACCAAGAGTCTAATTTTCAAGCCGACCCCATTGTACCAAACCTAAGCAGAGCATCATTAAAGGCAATTGATGAAAAACTAGAAGAAAAATTTGGCAAAACACTTGCCAAAACTTTTCGCAATATGCTAGAAACCAAGCCCAGCATTGATGATAACTTTATCAAACAAATCAAACAAATCAAAACTGAGCGAGAGCTTGATGAATTGTACCAAAAAATCTTTGATTACTTCACAACAACTTACAAGATTTCAGGGCTTGCCCACATTACCAAATTATCTGGTGAAGGCATTGATGAGCGTATCAACCCCATCACCACGCTAGGATCGATGCAAGTCCATATTGACTACGCACGCACGCACCGCCGAAGCAACATGAGCGACCGCAGTCTCCGTGCTGACCTATACAGCCAGTACGGTGGGTTGTACTACGGCATTCATCGGCTGATGCTTTACCAAGCAGACTACGACAAGCCCCTATATCGTTTTGCCGACTACAATTCAGGCATCTATTCTAGTAGGAATGCCGCCTTTCAACAACGAGTGAGTAGCCTAACAGGCGATAAACTGGACCTTGATGGTGACCTACTACTTTATGACAATGGCAGCCCCATCAGCAAAAAAAGCCAAAGCGAGACCGCACTCATCAAGCTATTTGCTAGCGAGCTTACACCCATCAGCGAACGACAAATTCGTGCTGACTTGAAAAAGGAAAAATTAAAAGACTTTGAATCAACACAGACTTATCGCACGGTCAGCGAGCTATTTGAGAAAAAATACGGCAAAAATCCATCTTATGCCATCATACCGCAAGTCATCATATCGGGCCCCAAGCTCAGTCGTGATTATAACACCAACTGGTTTGCCAACCGAGTTGATAAACGCTATCAAAGCTGTATGGCGACCGCTAAAAGACACAAAATCAAGCTCGGTTGATTTTGCCTAAAACCACAAAAAATATGAGCCAAGTGCTAACCTATTCACTATTTAAGCATTTTTTTAAAGTATATTTAATTACCAAAGAAAAAAGACGCAAAATATGCGTCTTTTTTAGTTTTAATTATGCACCGCCCCAAAAGACAATGTCAAATCCATTCTCTATCGGTAGCATCATCAAGCAGGCGAGTAACCAGCACTTGGTCAATTTTATAATGGTCAATATCTACCACTTCAAATTTTAGATTTTCGTGTATCACAAAATCAGCAGGGCGTGGAATCTTACGCAAGCGATACATAATAAAACCTGCCAGTGTCTCGTAATGATCCCAATCTTCAAATTCATCAATATCAAGGGCGTACTTAACATCATCAATCGGCGTGCCACCATCAATCAACCATGAATTTTCATCTCGTTTGATGATCTGTTGCTCTTCTTCAATCGGCACCACCCAGTCGCCCATCACAGTCATCATGATATCCGACAGTGTAATCACACCCACCACCAACGCATACTCATTAATGACAACAGCAAATTTTTCTTTACTGGCTCTAAATTTATCCAAAAGTTCAGACAAAGTGAGCGTATCAGGAATGATCAGCACATTTCTGATGGTTGATTCATTAAGTTGAAGCAGTGATTGATTATTCAAAATCCGCACCAAGATGTCCTTAGTATCAACATAGCCGATCACCTGATCAATATTAGCATTGCACACCAAAAATTTGGAATATGGATAATCAGCAATCTTTTGACGAATAGAATCTTCGGATTCTCCTAGTGTAAAATACACCACATCTTCACGCGTGGTCATAGATGATGGCACAGTGCGTTCTTCTAGTTCAAACACATTTTCAATAAAATGTTGTTCTTGTTGTAAGACCACACCCGCCTGTGCACCTGCATCCACAATGGCAGAAACATCATCAAAAGTGATGTTGTCTTCACGAGTGGTATTGACATTAAATAGCTTAAAAGTCAAATTAGCAATGACATTAATGATCCACGCCAAAGGGCTGACCAGCTTAATGACCAGCAACATCGGATTGATGACCATCAAAGCAATCTTTTCTGGATTGATCATTGCAATACGCTTGGGAATCAAGTCAGCATACAAAATAAAGACAAGCGTCACCAAAATAAAAGACGAGAAAAAGGCGATGCTGTCCGCCCAAGGGCCTTGATAAAACTGTACAATGAACGATGCAAAATAAGGACGCAATGCGGCCTCACCAACCGAACCGCCCAAAATGGCAACAGCATTTAAGCCAATTTGGCTTGTGGCGAAAAACTCTGCCGAATTTTCTTGCAAATGTAAAATCTTATCTGCACGCTCGTCACCATGCTCAGAAAGCAATCTTAGCTTTAACTTTCGTGCACCAGCCAAAGCAATTTCAGAAATCGAGAAAAAACTCGATATCAAAATCAGAATAAAAATCAAAAAAATGTGTTGTAATAATTCCACGATAAGTCCAGTATTTTGGTAAAAAAACCTTTAATAAACAGCTCAATTTACCAAATTTTATCAAGTTATGCCTGTACAATTCAAGTACAGTTCAATGATTTTGTTATAAATTTTTTAAAGTCAAAAAAAGCGACCTAATGCCGCTTTTTTTTGATTATCTGGGTTGGCAATGAACCACCTGCCCTTTAATACCGCTTGCCAAATCAGTCATCAAATACACATAGGCACTCATGATATCCGCAGGTGTTTTTAGTGTATAAGGGTCTTCGCCAGGAAAAGCGTGTGCACGCATATTAGTACGGGTCGCACCAGGGTTGATGCAATTAAAACGCAAAGTGGTGTGATTTTTGGTTTCTTGGGTAAAAATCTCACTCATGCCCTCAATCGCTTGCTTAGAAAGTGCATAAGCCCCCCAAAATGCACGCACTTTTGCCACGCCAGAGCTGGTAAAAATCACCGAACCACTTTGGGCGGATTGTAATAACGGAAATAATGCTTGGGTCAGCATGAATACCGCTGTCGCATTGACATGAATCACCTGCTCAAAAGTAATAGGATCGTACATTTCAAGCGGTGTCAATGCACCCAAAATACCTGCATTATGAAGCACACCATCTAGATGGCCAAATTCACCTTGAATCAAATTGGCAAGCTCGTTCATCTGTGCAAAACTTGCATTTGCCAAATCCATCGGTAAAATAGCAGGTGTTGGCAGGCCCAGCTCTTCTATCTCATCATATACCGCTTCTAATTTAGACTGTGTTTTGCCCAAAAGTAGCACAGTAGCCCCAAATTTAGCATAGGTCAATGCGGCCACTTTGCCTATGCCATCACCTGCACCTGTTACTAGGATGATTTTGTCTTTAAGGCAGTTGGCTGTAGGCGTATAGTTAATGATGTCGTGGTGTGTGGTCATGGTTTAATCTTAGTAGTTCAAAATATTAACAGCTCAAAAGATATTCATCGTGCCATGTATGAAAAATTAAATGACAGCAAAGCTTACAACAAACCTTTGATAAACTGCACCAAATCATAAGGGGTTGCCATCACTTTATCTGCCTGCCAAGTCGCAAGTTTTTCTTTGTCATCAGCAGATAGATAACCAAATCCAGCAATCACGGTCATCATGCCTGCTGCATTGCCCGCTTGAATATCACGGATATGGTCGCCCACATAGATACAATTATTTGGCTGAGTAGCTTTACTCAATTTTTCATTCAGGCGTTTTACCGCCAAAAACATCGGCTCTGGGTCAGGCTTGGTATTCCTCACATCGTCAGGACAAACAAGCACAGCACAACGCTCAGCCAAGTTTAACTTATCAAGCAAATTTTCAGCCAAGTATTTGGGTTTATTGGTAACAATACCCCACGCTATGCCATGGTGCTCAAGCGTTCTTAATAACTCATCAAGATCATCAAAAAGCCGACTGTCTACACAGATATTCTGCTCATATAAATCAAGAAATTCTTGGCGATAAGCAAGTAATTTTTCATCACCCAAGCTGTCTACCAATACATCTCCAAGCACCAAACGCACCATCGCTCTTGAGCCTGCCGAGACCTGCTCACGAATAGCGGTATCGCTTGGCACAAGATGGCCGTATTTATCGCACATGAGCTTAATGACACGGATAAAGTCAGAGGCTGTATCAATTAATGTACCATCTAGGTCAAATAAAACTGCATCAAGCTGGTTGAGTTTTGTCATGATTTTTGGTTTTCCTATCATTCAAATTTTAAGATTTTTTGACAAATGACATCATATAATTGACATCAACATTACGATTTGACAACCAAAAATGCTTGATGATCGGGTTGTAATGCAAGCCAGTCATGTCTTGACGGTCAAACCCTGCACGAATTGCCATTTGGTCAAGTTCGGCTGGGGTGATGAATTTGTGATAATCGTGCGTTCCTTTGTCCACCAATCGCAAGACATATTCTGCACCGATGATGGCAAACAAATACGACTTTAAGTTGCGGTTTATTGTTGAGGTAACAAACACACCATTTGGCTTTAACAAATCAAAACACGCCTGCACGATGGCAGATGGATCAGGGACATGTTCGAGCATTTCCATGCAAGTTACCACATCATACAAGCCAGCCTGCTCAATGGCCAAATCTTCTATTGCGATACAGCGAAAAGCAAGGCTGTCTGTCATGCCTGTACGCTCAGCGTGGATTTGACCTGCATTTAAGTTTGCCTCTCCTAAATCCACACCCAAAACATTCGCCCCACGCACTGCCATTGAATGCGACAAAATACCACCGCCACAACCAACATCAAGCACTTTTTTGCCAAGTAAAGCAGAGCCGTATTGCTCATTAACCTTATCTTCAATCCAGTTTAGACGCAAAGGATTAATATCATGCAGGGATTGAAATGCCCCATTTCTATCCCACCATTCATCAGCCAAAGTAGTAAACTTACCAATCTCATCATAGTCGGCGTTGGTTGCTGTCGTTTGCATAATTTTTCCAATGTTATTAGCGATAATTTTGAAGAGGTCTTTTGTGCATCTTGTTTCATATCTTATCATTTTACACAAGAATTTACCACTTGCACTTGCACTTGTAATTTGTATTTGTCATTGTGATTGGGTGTGCTGACAGAACTCTCGTACCACACCCTTCAAAGCGTTTTATTTTAAAAACAAGAAAGTCGTAATGATGCAAAATTAACCAATTTGCAAAGTAAGGTTAATAAATCTGTTACCACTTTTTGCTAAAAATGCGTTAAACTATACCATATTTTTATGTTTAAATTGTCACAAATTTAAAAAAAGCACGCCAAACTGCTTGCTTTTTATCAATAAAAGCAAATTTTTGTTAAAAAATTTATAAGGATTTTCGTCATGAAACTTGCCCTAAAACTTGCCTCCCTAACCGCAGCCATTATTTTTGCAAACCATGCTTTTGCTGTCGACTTCGTAGAAGGCAAAGATTATCAAAAAATTGCCAATCCTGAGAACATTGCAGCTGATGTGATTGTTGTGCGTGAGTTTTTTTGGTATGGCTGTCCACATTGCTATAAGTTAGAGCCTCATATGCAAGCATGGGCAAAAAATCGTGATAAAGATGTGGCATTTTTTCGCACACCCGCTGCCATGAACCCTGCATGGGAGGTGGCAGCACGAGGCTTTTATGCAGCACAGCAAATGCAGCTTGACAACAAGACTCACCAAGCACTATTTGACGCTATCCACAAAGACGGTCAAAGAAACATCATTGCCAACCAAGAAAATTTGGCCAACTGGTATGCAGCACAAGGTGCGGACAAAGCAAAATTCAACAGCTTTTACAATTCTTTTCCAGTCAGCACCAAGATTGAGCGTTCCAAACAAGGTGCTTCACGCTATCAGCTAACAGGTGTGCCTGCAGTTGTCGTTCATGGTAAATATGTGGTGTCTGGCGAGGACAAGAAAGTCACAGAAGTTGTTGATTTTCTCATCAACAAGGTACGCACTGAAAGCAAATGATGAAAACGCCGACAATAAAGCCACAATCATTTATGGCTTTATTGTCGGCAATCACTTACAAAGATTGGCGATATTCGCCAATAGCCATATTCATCAAATTTTGCGATACTATACACACAGCAAAGGAATGGACAAATGGATATGTCAATTAAGGATAAATGCTGTGATACATGGAGTAACTGCAAGGGGCAATATCGCCAAGGAAGTGATAATACAGCCAAATGATTCATCATTTGGCTGTATTATTTTGCTATTTTGATGGTCTTTTAAAATCTTAACTCTTAAAAACTGGCACTTTATCAGCCTCACAACAAAAAGTTAGCTTGATAAAATCGCCACTTCTTTAACATAACTTTCAAAATCTGCCACGCTTTCATTAAAAAGTTCATCATCTTGTAAATGCTTGGCATACTCAATCCATAGCAAAAGCTGATAAATGCTATTAAATTCACTGGCGTTAAATTGTTTGACAAATTGCTTGATGGTACCTTCATCATGCAGTT
The DNA here is from genome assembly GCF_035181385.1 of Moraxella sp. Pampa. NCBI lineage: Bacteria > Pseudomonadati > Pseudomonadota > Gammaproteobacteria > Moraxellales > Moraxellaceae > Moraxella > Moraxella sp. Pampa. The sequence goes on from NZ_JAXCJK010000002.1 coordinate 289,301, forward strand.
TTAGGCGGCTGAACCAAGTCTCAATTTTTGCCATCTGCTCTTTGGTAAATTTGATTTCAAATAAGGCTTGGGTCAGTGTATGGCGGTCTTCTTCAATGATGAGTTTGCCTACTCGTTTGATTTGTCTATTCTTGGCAGCGGCACTGGTGATGTTTGACAAATGCTTCAATTCATCCAAAAAAAACTCACTCACAGGTAGATTGTCAAGCTGTTTTTTGGATAGATTTGCCAGTGGCGTAGCAAGAGACTGCAAACGCTCATGTGCTTTTTTAATTTCAGTGCGAGACACTCGCATGTCTTGTTTTGACCAGTCAATATTCATAATTTTCTCTAAATGCTTGGCTTATATGATGAATCTATCTTTCTTTAATCTTTAAAACCAGTTGGTATTGATTGCTCAGTCATTCACCAATGGCGTTTTTCACGGTGTTTGATGCGTACTTTTAAATAAGAAGGCAAGTGTTTACTTAATGTTAAGCCCACCTTCTCAGCAACATAAACCGAGCGGTGTTTACCACCTGTACAGCCGATGGCAACTGTCATGGTATGGCGGTTATTATCAGCAAAACTTGGTAGCCATTTTGACAAATACGCGATGAGATCAGCCACCATGTCTTGCACTGCTAAATGGGTGGCAAAAAATGCCTTGACTGCATCATCTCGCCCAGTCAGCAAACGCAGGTCTTCATGCCAGTGTGGATTGGGCAAAATTCGCATATCAAACACCAAATCAGCATCAAGCGGTACGCCATATTTAAAGCCAAATGACAGCAAATTGATGATCACTTGATTTTCAATACCCAAATAATCACGCACTTTTTGTTTTAGTTCATGCACATTTAATAAGCTGGTGTCAATCTTGATGTCAGCAAGGCGGGCAATCGGTTCAAGTAAGGCAACCTCACTGGCAATCGCCTTTGGCAAATTGCCCTTGGTCGCCATCAAAGGGTGCACTCGCCTAGTAGAGCCAAAGCGTGCCACCAACACTTGCTCTTTGGCGGTGGCATACACCACGGTTACGGCACGCTCACCATATTCATGCACCAAGCTACGATGCAAAATCGGAAAATTCACCAAATCTGTCTGCGGCAGACGACTGTCAATGCCCAGTGCAATCTTATGAATGCTATCACCAACCATCAAACGCTTAATGGCATCAAACGCAAACGACAAGGGCAAATTATCAATGACATAGTAACCAAAATCTTCTAGTATATTTAATACCGAGGTTTTACCAGAGCCTGAGCGTCCTGATACGATAATGATGGAAATTTGCTCGCTCATTGTTGCACCCAAGTTGATTGATCAATTGACTGGTAATTCAATTTCCAAATTATCCAAAAGCCTTGCTTTGCCCACATATACAGCAGCCAATACCACCAAATGTTTGTCTGTCGGCCTCACGGCTTGCAGTTTATCATTATACAACTCCAAATAATCCACAAGCAGACCCTCATCGGTTAACTGCTGATGATATTTTTGAATAATCTTTGAATACTGCTCAAATGATGCACTTAGCACATCGGCTTCAATTCGTTGTAAAGTTTTTTGAATGATTGGGGCGGTACTGCGTTCTTTTTTGGTCAAATAGCCATTGCGTGACGAGAGTGCCAAACCATCATCAGCACGAACAATCTTAGCCCCAATGATTTCAATATTAAAATTCAGCTCGCGATTTAATTGACGGATAATGGCCAGCTGTTGGTAGTCTTTTTTACCAAAAACTGCCACAGCAGGGCGAACAATATTAAAAAGCTTACTCACCACAAGCCCCACCCCATCAAAATGTGTGGGGCGAGATTTTCCGCATAAAATCTTGGTAATATCGCCACTTAATACAGCAATATTTGGCGGATAAACAGGATACATTTCATCAACGCTTGGAGCAAATACCACATCTGCACCAACAGTTCTTAATTTCTCACAATCCTCATCAAGCGTGCGTGGATAGCTGTCAAAATCCTCACCTACGCCAAATTGGGTGGGGTTAACAAAAACACTCACCACCACCATATGAGCGTTTTGCTGGGCGATTTTGACCAATTGTAAATGCCCATCATGCAAGTTGCCCATCGTGGGAACCAAGGCAATTTTTTTGTCACTGTGTAATTTTAATTCAGATTGTAAATCAACAATTGTATGAAAAATTTTCATTTTTTGCCCCAAACTTATGACTAAAAACTATGTTCAGCACTTGGGAAGGTCCCATCTTTGACTGATTGATGAAAATTCACAAACGCCCCCAAGACATCATGCGTTTGATTGCCATCGTCAGTCAAAAAATCTTTAACAAATTTAGCAGGTTTTCGGGTGTATACACCCAGCATATCATGCATCACCAGCACCTGACCGTCCGTATCCCCTCCTGCTCCAATGCCAATGACAGGAATGGCAAATTTTTGGGTAACTTGTTTTGCTAACTCACTGGGCACGCATTCTAATAAAATAATACTTGCCCCTGCATTGACCAAAATTTCACAATCTTTTAACAACTTTTTGGCCTTTGCATCTGTTTTGCCTTGCACTTTATAACCGCCGAAGACATTCACCGATTGTGGTGTTAGACCCAAATGTACACAAGTTGGCACACCATTATTGGTTAAAACTTGTACGATATCAGCAAGCTCGCCACCACCTTCGATTTTAACCACATTTGCCCCTGCCTGCATGACCGCCCGAGAACTGGCAACTGCATCATCAAGCGTGGCATAACTCATGAACGGCAAATCAGTCATGATCAGGGCATGATGGTTGCTTCGTGCCACATTTTGAGTATGATAAACCATGTCAGCAACTGTAACAGGCAGGGTAGAATTTTGTCCTTGCACCACCATGCCCAGACTGTCGCCTACCAAAATCGTGTCAATCTCGGCCAATTGCATCAAATGGGCAAAGCTTGCATCATAGCAAGTCAAACAAGAAAATTTTTGCCCATTTTTTTTGTATTTTTGAAGGGTGGATAGGGTAACTGGGTTTTTTTGGGTTAAATATGTCATGTTTACTCTTGATTTACATTAGCTAAGATATTGATTTTGTTTAATTTTATTAAATAATTTGGTAAGTATCTCATCTTGTTTGGACGCCTCGTTTGATCGCTTGACCAAAATATTTTCGCTCTACGATTTACAAACCAAGCTTTACCAAACCTGTCATGTCCTGTACCAATGGCAAATCAGCAATTTTATGCTCGTTGATAACCAACTCTGAATTTAATTCCAATAATGGCACAAGCACAAAATTTCTTAGTAAAATTTCTTTATGCGGTACAGTCAGTCGCTCATGATCAATCACTTCATCACCATAGAGTAAAATATCCACATCAAGACAGCGTTCACCCCAATGCCTAAGACGCACTCGCCCTGCCATATTTTCCAGATTTTGGCAACAGTCTAGCAGTTCAAGCGGAGTCAAATGAGTATCTGCCTGCAAGACGGCATTAAAAAAATCAGGCTGATCGGTTACTCCATAGGCCTTTGATGAATAAAATGATGACACAATGACACGCTCAAAACTCTCACTGCTTTCAAAGAATTTTATCGCATTTTGCAAATGCTGAATGGGTGTGCCAAACTCATTAGCGATATTACCACCCAAACCAATATATACAGTTGTCATACTCATCTTAATCGCCTATCTCGTCTTTTGTCTAGTCTTTTGCTCGTGATTTGGCATTGGACTTTTTTCGCCGTCTTGGCCTACTGGTATTATCCGAAGACGGCTTGGTCTCTGCCACAATCTTGGTTTGACGCTTGGGTTTGGTTGCAGATTTCTTTGCTGGCAATTTAGATTGCACCGTCTTTGGCAATGCCATTTCTTCGGTCATTCCCTGCATTCGCTCCTTGATGGATAAGGTTGATGATGGCTGGCGTTTGCGATAACGCATGGCAGGAATATAAGGCTCATCATTACCAAGTAATTTTAAAAAATCTTCATGGGTATACTCTATGTATGCAAATTCAGGCGTAGCAACCCTTGGGCGTGGCTCTGGTCTGTCATCTTTTTTGACAGGCAAAAAATCATCAGCATTATCCACCACAAACAATGGCTTTGGTTTGGTCTTATCATCGCTGATTTCGCCACTAGACAGCTGTTGAAGCTGCAGCAATTCATCACTCACCTTATTACGATTGCGACGACGGCGAGATGACGATCTTTTGACATTGCCACCATCAGCAAAAATCTCCACCATCTGTGTACGAGTGCCCGCATCTGAATCTTGGTAAGCCTGCCACCATACACCCATACCATTAGTTGGCTCAGACAGCTCATGCTTATCGTATGACTCACGCATGACAAGAAAATCAAAAGCTGCACGAAATTTGGCGTGGCGTTCAAGACTGGCAATATCGTGCACTCGTGGACTGACCAGTTTTGGTTGCATGAGCCAAATACCTGTAATAAACTCTTCAGCAAATTTAGGAATGGCGGTCTTTTGACGCTGGGTGTCTACCACCTTGGCCGCAGCTTTAATCTGTGCTTCGTGAAATGACAATCCTTTTTTCTTAAATTTGGCCAGCTGATGCAGATAATTTTCCCACAACAGTGCCGCATAAAAGAACGCAGGATTTACACCCTTGCCCTGCTTGACACGCTTATCCGTATTGCTAGCAACAGCCTTCATAAGCATGGTTGGTTCCTTGGGTGCATATGCCATCAAATGATTAATCGCCCCATGCTCAAATAAAATTGGCAAAAGGGGTGTAAGATAACCACCTGTGAACATTTTTTGCGTCTCATCATACAGGCGGTGTGCCGAGACTTGCTCAAGCAATGTCCAATTAGCCTCATGAAACTGCTTGGCAAGATTATCATCAAATTCAAAGCCCAGTTTTGCCTTAAACCGCAAAGCTCGTAGCAGACGGACAGGGTCTTCTTCAATGCGTACCTTGGCATCGCCAAGCAATCTTAGGGTGCAATTTTTGATGTCGTCAATCGCCCCACAAAAGTCCAAGACCTCACCTTTGATGGGCTGATAATACAAAGCATTAATTGAAAAATCTCGGCGTGCAAAGTCCTGATTGATGTCGCCCCAAACATTATCACGCGTAATCATACCATCTTCCGTGGTGTGCGTATCGTCCTTGGGTGGTGCACGAAAAGTTGCCACCTCAATCAGTTCACGCCCAGAATAGACATGAGCCAGCTGAAAACGCCGACCAATGATACGACAACGACCTCCAAAAATCGCTTTTATCTCATGCGGACGAGCATTTGTTACCGCATCAAAATCCTTAGGTGCAAGCCCAAGTAGGCTATCACGCACACCACCACCCACAATATACGCCTCAAACCCTGCCTTGTTAAGCGTGCTGATCACCTCAACAATGCTATGTGGCAAGGCAGACTTATGCAACCCCAAGGATTTGTCATGATGAACGATGATTTTTTGTGTTTTTTTGGATTTGCTTCTGCTGGATTTCCCAGAATTCGCAGGCTTATTCGCCATGCTGAAATTCTCCTTGACAGCCATAATTTATTTTCTTTGCTGAATTTCTTTGGTTAAACCGTCTATTTTAACCGTTCTTAATAAAAAAAGCGAATTTAACACACATATTGGTGTTTTTTATCAATCAATCACACTTAGGCGATGCCGATTCTTATCAAGCACTGCCTTGCCCACGCCTTTCACATTTTGAAGTTCATCAACACTGACAAACCCTCCTGCTTGCATACGATATTTGACAATGCGTTCAGCGGTGGCCATACCCACACCTTGTAGGTTGGCAAAATCGCCAGCAGTGGCGGTGTTAATGTTTATTCTACCGGCCTGCTTTTTGGCAAGTTTTTGTGCTTTTATCATCGCATCATAGGCACTAATTGCATCACGATAACAAGGTTTTGACGGGCTTTGATCTGGAAAAACCTGCTCCGTCAAGCCATTTTTTGTCGCCATTGCCAGCAATACCACACCAAAAATCAGCCCAATTTTAATGATTTTTCGCACTGTTTTGCCATCTCCCAATAACCATCCTTCTCCAGCTCATCACTTTCTTCAAAAGTCTTGCCAGCGTCTTGTAGCGACTGCTCCACAAAAGCAAATCGTTGTCTAAACTTGTTATTCGCCCCTTGCAGTGCCATTTCACCATCTATGCCCAAATGCCTTGCCAAATTACTCAGCACAAATAAGACATCACCAAGTTCATCTGTGATTTTTGATTTTTGCTCATGAGTTATTTTATCTGGTTTGTAACCAAAATCAGCGTTTGGTAATTCAGCCTTCAACTCATCAATTTCTTCACCAAGTTTATCTAGCACACCGCCCAAATTCGCCCAATCAAACCCCACGCTTGCTGCTTGCTTTTGCAAATTTTGCGCGGTCATCAAAGCCGTTCCAGCCTTAACATTGGACAACAAGCGTTGTGGTTTGGCTTGATTTTCCAATACTTTAATTTCTTCCCAGCGACGCTTGACCTCTTCATCAGTTTTTAGATTTTCTTTATCAAACACATGAGGGTGTCGGCGAATGAGTTTTTCCATAAGATGATAAATAACATCACCAATATCAAACTGAGCATTCTCACCATAAATCTCAGCATGAAAAATGACTTGGAGCAACACATCGCCAAGCTCGCCTTTAATCTCCTGCAAATCATTGGCATAAGTTGCCTCAACAAGCTCATAGCTTTCTTCTAGCAGATAAGGCAAAAGGCTAAGGTTGGTCTGCTTTGCGTCCCACGGGCAATCGCTACGCAGTCGGTGCATTAAGGCAAGTAAATCATTAAAATCACGGCTGGGAGTCATCGCACATTTCCAATAAATCATTGTTAATAAGTAAAGCCCATTATACAAGATAATGGGCTTTGTCGCACCTGACTTAGCGTACTTTTTTCACATCAAAAAGCATGGCTTCTTAGTTTTGGGGCATGGGCAGACAGAAGCAATAACCCAACTGACACTAGGCCAAATCTGCAAATAATGCCGTGGACAGATAACGCTCACCTGATGACGGAATCATCACGACAATATTTTTGCCCACATTCTCTGGACGATTTGCCACTTGCAATGCCGACCACACTGCCGCCCCTGCACTAATACCTACCAAAATTCCCTCCTGTGATGCCATTGCTCTTGCGGTATCAAAGGCATTTTGGGTGGTTACGGTAATGACCTCATCATAAATGGCGGTGTTTAAAATACTTGGGACAAAGCCAGGGGCAAGACCTTGTAGTTTGTGCGAGCCTTTTTCACCGCCACTAAATACAGGCGAGTCAGCTGGTTCTACTGCCACAATTTTAATATTGGGATTTTTTTGTTTTAATACTTCACCCACACCTGTAATCGTACCGCCTGTGCCAATGCCTGCCACCACGATGTCCACCTTACCGTCTGTATCATGCCAGATTTCTAGGGCGGTGGTTTTACGATGAATTTTAGGATTGGCAAGATTATCAAACTGGCGTGGCATAAAATAACCATTTTCTTTGGCAAGCTCATTCGCACGAGCAATCGCCCCAGCCATGCCGTCAGCAGCTGGCGTTAATACCAACTCTGTCCCATAGGCACGCAACAAAGCACGGCGTTCTAAGCTCATGCTCTCAGGCATGGTGATGATCAAACGATAACCACGAGCGGCAGCAACCATTGCCAAGCCGATGCCCGTATTACCCGATGTGGCCTCAATCAGTGTGTCTCCTTTTTTAAGCTCGCCCGTTTTTTCTGCTTCATCAATCATGGATAATGCAATGCGATCTTTGACTGAGCTTGCTGGATTAAAATATTCAAGCTTAGCAAAAATATTGGCATGGCTATTATTTAAAGCGTTTAATTTGACAAGAGGCGTATTGCCAATGAGGTCGGTAATGCTGTTTGCGATATTCATGAATTTTCCTTATTTTAAAGATACGAGATTTTAAAAATACTAGGCTAGCATATCAAATTTTTAGTCAGTTTAACAGCAAGGCCTCAGAAGTTTTTAAGCAAAAAAGGATAAGCATTATTCCAATTTAGACTTTACAAAATAGCATATTTTGACTGGCTAACTTATGATAAAATTGGTTTTATTTCATCAATATTTTATCAATTTGGACACACCCATGAGTCTACACCCCCCTATTGCCATCACTTGTTTTAAAGCCTATGATGTGCGTGGCGAGCTTGATGTGAATCTAGATAATACCATTGCCTATCGTATTGGGCGTGCTTTTGCTGAATATCTCAACCCAAGCTTTGAAAACAGCAAGGTCATCGTCATTGGCTCAGACATTCGCCCAAGTAGTGATGACCTAAAAAAATCTACCATAGATGGCATTTTAGATGCAGGTGTAGATGTCATTGATTTGGGCATGAGTGGCACAGAAGAAGTATATTTTGCCACCAGTTTTTATCACGCCATCGGTGGTATTGAAATCACCGCCAGCCACAACCCCATTAACTACAACGGCCTAAAAATGGTGCGTGAAAACTCCAAACCCATCAGCGCCGATACAGGACTTACCGACATTCGCAAAATTGCCGAGCAAGGTAGTTTTATTACACCAGCTGTTCGTGGCAAATATCAATTAAAGAATGATAAGACCGCCTACATTGATAAACTCATGGGATTTATTGACACTGGCAAATTCACACCCAAAACAATTGTGATTAACAGTGGTAATGGCTCGGCAGGCCCTGTGGTTGATGAATTAGAAAAACGCTTGGGCAGCCAAATCAAACTGATTAAAATTCACCACCAACCTGACGGCTCATTCCCCAACGGCATACCCAATCCCATGATTATCGCCAACCAAGAAGTGACATCAAAGGCGGTCATCACATATGCAGCAGACTTTGGTGTGGCGTTTGATGGTGATTTTGACCGCTGTTTCTTTTTTGACGAATCAGGTCGATTTATTGATGGTTCTTATGTGGTTGGTATGCTTGCTGAGGCCTTTTTAAACAAGTATAAGGGCGAGAGTATCGTCTATGATCCACGGGTGGTTTATAATACCCAAAGTGTCATTGCTCAGCATGGCGGCATTGCCCAAATCAGCAAATCTGGGCATTCTTTCATCAAACAAGTGATGCGTAAAACACAAGCGGTATATGGCGGTGAGATGTCAGCACATCATTATTTCCGTGATTTTGCCTATTGTGATAGTGGTATGATTCCTTGGCTATTGGTGATTGAACTGTTATCCAACACAGGTAAAAGTCTATCCGAACTGGTTAATGGCTATATTGATGATTTTCCAAGCTCTGGCGAATTAAATTTTCGCCTAAATACACTGACCGCTGATGATATTTGCAAGCAATTAGAAAGCCAATACAGTAAAGACACCCCCAGCAAAAACACCTTAGACGGACTCAGCCTAGACTTTGGTACATGGCGGTTTAATTTGCGTTCGTCTAATACCGAACCGCTGATTCGTCTAAATATTGAAACCAAAGGCGATAAAGCATTATTACAAGCCAAAACCGAAGAGATTTTACAACTCTTAGCAAAAAGCGGTACAATATCAGCCGACGCCTGATTAAGTTTATGAACAATAAAAAAAGACCCAATAACACAGGGTCTTTTTTGTGCTTATATCATCGCTTAGGATTTGGGCAATTGACCACCCATCAAACCCTTGACTGTATGCAGGATATCAGCAGGAATGATGACAGTTTTGGCGTTATCTGATTGTGCCATGTCATTCATCGCCTTGATGTACTGTTCGCCAAGCAGATAAACAAGTGGCAGCTCCTTACCGTCCATCGCCTGTGAAATCAAACGAATTGACTGCTCCGAGCCTTTTGCCAAGACGACTTGTGCTTCGGCATCACGACGAGATGCTTCAAGTCGCCCATCAGCTTCCAAGATTGCTGCTTGCTTCTGGCCATCAGCACGGGTTACCATTGCACGGCGTTGGCGTTCGGCAGCTGCTTGCTCCTCCATTGCCATTTGCATGGTGCTTGATGGTTTGATGTCTTGTATTTCCACGGTTTTTAGCGTAATCCCCCAATCAGCAATATCATCAGAAATGGCGTGTTTTAATTGTGCTTTAATCTGATCACGACTGGACAACGCTGCGTCCAAATCCATCTCACCAATGATAGAACGCAAAGATGTCTGCACCAAATTGCGAATGCCTTGTTCATAATCTTCAATGCCATACACCGCATGAGCAGGCTGCACGATATTAATATAAGCAACAGCATTAGCAATGATGACGACATTATCCCGAGTAATGACCTCTTGGCTTGGTATATCTAATACAATATCTTTTGTGGTAACCTTGTACGCCACCATATCCACATAAGGAATGATAAAATTAAGCCCAGGTTCAAGCGTCTGATGGTATTTGCCCAATCGCTGCACAACCCACTTCTCGCCCTGCGATACCATGCGTACACCCTTTAAAATGGTCAATACCACAAAAACAATCAACACCAGTATCGCCACACTGCCATTGGCCAAAAAATCAAATAGCATGTTTACCTCCAATTTATTTTTGCCTTACTAAAACCATCATGCCTTATTGTAATATTGCAAAAAACCCAGTAAGACAATTACACAAAAATTCAGATACAATTTTTTCGTCAATTTTTTTTAATCAGCTGATACGCTCTCGCCCCTGCTCAATCGCCAACTTCACCGCCTGTGGGGCAGTTCCGCCAATATGATTGCGAGCATTGAGCGAACCTTCTAGCGTTAGGCAGTCAAACACATCGCTGTCAATCAAATCGCTAAATTGTCTTAATTCATCAAGACTAAGCTGTGCCAAATCCACGCCCTTTGCCACACCAAGTGCCACCGCACGCCCCACCACCTCGTGAGCGTCCCGAAAGGGCAAGCCTTTTTTGACCAAATAATCCGCCAAATCGGTGGCGGTGGCATAGCCTTTTAAAGTCGCTTGACGCATATTGTCCGCTTTTGGTACAAGATTGGGAAGCATATCGCCAAAGGCAATGAGCGAGCCTGTGAGTGTATCCACCACATCAAACAGTGGCTCTTTGTCTTCTTGATTGTCTTTGTTGTACGCCAAAGGCTGACTTTTCATCAAAGTCAAAAGCGTGGTCAAACTGCCAAACACCCGAGCCGTTTTGCCACGCACAAGCTCTGGCACATCAGGGTTTTTCTTTTGGGGCATAATGCTTGACCCTGTGCAAAAGCGGTCAGGTACTTGCACAAAATCAAACTGTGCCGACATCCACAGGATAATTTCTTCACTCATTCTTGATAAGTGCATCATCAAAATGCTGGCATTGCTGGCAAATTCAATGGCAAAATCACGGTCAGACACGCCGTCCAGCGAATTTTGGCAAATGCCTTCAAAGCCGAGTAACTCGGCAGTCATCGCACGGTCAATCGGATAAGTCGTGCCTGCCAGTGCCGCCGAGCCAAGTGGCATTTGGTTAATGCGGTGTCTTGTGTCAATAAACCGCTGGCTGTCTCGCACAAGCATTTCAAACCACGCCATCAAATGATGAGCAAAGGAGATGGGCTGGGCGGTCTGCAAATGGGTAAAGCCTGGCATAATCGTGTCGGTGTGCTTGTCCGCTAAATCAAGCAGTCCTGTTTGCAAACGCTTTAACAACGCTAAAATTTTGTCGGTCTCATCACGCAAATACAGACGAATGTCGGTGGCGACTTGGTCGTTGCGACTGCGTCCTGTGTGCAGTTTTTTGCCGACATCGCCAATCAAAGCGGTAAGACGGCTTTCAATATTCATATGCACATCTTCAAGTTCAATTTTCCACACAAACTCGCCACGCTCAATCTCACTTTTGACTTGATTTAAGCCGTCAATAATCGCTTGGCTGTCATCATCTGTGATAATGCCACACGCCCCAAGCATCGTGGCGTGGGCGATAGAGCCTTGTATGTCGTGGTAGGCAAGGCGTTTGTCAAAATTGACCGAGGCGGTAAATGCTTGCACAAAGCTGTCGGTGGCTTCGCTAAAGCGTCCGCCCCACATGGTAGAAGCGTTGTCAGTCATGATGCCTCCTGATTCATTATTCATTTGCCTTAAATTTAGCAAATTATAGCACAGCGACGACATAAATTCGGTATCAATGCAGGAAAATTTATATAAAAAATGCTATGATATGATCAGAACAACTTTTTTTCACTTTGCCATCTTAATGATTATTTTACTGGTCAGCACATATGCCACGCTCATACAGCACGCTCACCAAACAACAAGCAATGATGCTCACACACTCATCACAGTAGGCACGGTGCCTGATGCCATCAAAGCCTGCAAGCTACATCAGCCTGCCATCATCATGCTTGATATCTCATCAGCCAACCTCTCATGCTTTGCCGATGAATTTAGCAAATGCTATCAACAGACCACTCGTCCCACACTCATCATTCTTAGTCAAACAAAACCGCCTTCTGAGGAGATTTTAGCATTGGGGATTGGCGGATTTGCTCGTTATGATGACAATCACCTACCACCACTATTGTCGCTAATCACTCACGCACAAAAACCAACTTTAGCACAACAATCACCCAATCAACCCACCATCATCACCCATACACATCGTGGTCGTGAGCGAATATTTATTGATGATGTTTTATATTGTCAATCTGAGCAAAAATACACCAAAATTCATCATAAGCACGGCGTCACTTATATTGACAGTCCCTTAAAATCACTTGCATTGACTTACCCTAGCGATTTTATTCGCATTCATCGACACACGCTCGCAAGTGTTCGCCACATTCGCCAAATCAGTAATGATGGTACAAAATTAACTCTTTATGGCATGGCAGAACCACTAATCATTTCAAGACGATGCCTGCCAGCATTACGATTAAGGCTGGCAAATTTGGGTAAAATTTGATAAATTTGATGAATCTAAACCAAGCAAAAAGCCATTTGCTCAAATGCGATTATTGTGGTTAAATACCAACATCACAATCAATAACGAAATCTTTATGAATATTCCAAACACACTGACCATCGCCACTCGTCAAAGCCCTCTAGCTCTATGGCAAGCCCATTTTGTTCAAAAAATTCTAGAAAAACTTTATCCTACCATGAAAGTTGAACTGCTAGAAATGGTAACCAAGGGCGATAAGATTCTAGACACACCGCTTGCCAAAATCGGTGGTAAGGGCTTGTTTGTCAAAGAATTAGAAACCGCATTGTATGAAAAGCGAGCCGACATTGCTGTGCATTCATTAAAAGATGTGCCAATGGTATTACCAGAGGGTCTGACCCTAGGAGCATACCTTGAACGCCATGCACCAACCGATGCTTTTGTGTCTAACAAATACAAGCACCTAAATGACCTACCAAACGGTGCCGTGCTGGGCACATCAAGCCTACGCCGTGAATGCCAAATCGCCCACGCCTACCCAAATCTTACCATTAAGTCTTTGCGTGGCAATGTTGGCACACGACTGTCCAAACTTGATGATGGTGAATACGACGCAATCATCTTAGCAACCAGCGGACTTGAACGCTTGGGGCTAAACGAGCGTATTTGCCATGAATTAGACAAAAAACTGAGCTTGCCTGCGGTTGGCCAAGGGGCGTTGGCGATTGAATGCCGAGCAGAGGACAGCACAATTTTAAATTTACTCGCCCCGCTAAACCACACCGCCACACGCCTGTGCGTTCTTGCTGAACGAGCCATGAACCGCACACTAGAAGGTGGTTGCCAAGTACCGATTGCAGGCTTTGCCACCATTGATAGCGATACACTCACTTTGCGTGGGCGAGTTGGTAGCATTGATGGCAAAACCCTGTTAAAAAGCAAAGATAACATCACACTAACCCACACAGCAGCTGACGAAATTGCAGCCAAAACCTTAGGCGAGAGCCTTGCCAAAGACCTGTTATCAAAGGGTGCAGACACCATTTTAAAAGAAGTTTACAACAGCTGATTGCACTGATTTACCGTTCATGACCGCACTATTTATTAACACACGCCCCACACACCGTAGCACTGCCTTAAACGAGCTTGGCAATGTGGCTGGCGTGTGCGTGGTCAATCTACCCTTGCTTGCCATTTGTAATTTACCCATCAATGAATGCGAGCAAAAAATGATGAACGATTTGCTTGATGGTGCTTATCAAACGCTCATCATCACCAGCGTAGAGTCCGCAAAACGAGCGATTGATTATCTAAAAAAAATAGGATATCAACACGCAAATGATTTACCCCAATCATTTTCCACCCCAATCATTGCAGTAGGTTCTGCCACCGCAAAAGCATTGCAAGCATTTGGTCTATCAGTCATACTGCCCATCACTGCTAATAATGAGAGCATGCTTGAATTGGCTGTGATTAATAAACTTCAAAAAGGGGACAAAGTGCTGATTTGGCGTGGTATGGGTGGTCGCAGACTGCTACAAGACACCTTGTCAGCAAAAGGCGTCAACATTGATGCCATCAGGTGGTACAAGCGAGTTACTCCACCAGATTTAAAAGATACTTATCATGCCATCGCCCCACAGCTTGTTCAAGCCCACAATAACAACACACCCATTTTCATACTGATTGCCAGTCAAATGGCTTTTGAAAATTGGCAAAATCTTGCTTGTCCTTTTGCCAAAAGTATTCGTTATCTGACCCTAGGCGAGCGATTGTTTGAGCTGGTAAAAAACACCCAGCCCAACGCCCAAATTTTACTCATTGATGAACTTGGCAAACAGCACATTGAATCAATGATTACCCAAATTACCAGCACTTGCTAGGCGCCACCTACCCACCAGAATTATCTCCTTTACTCATTTTTTTCAGCATTTTGTGTCATATCTCCCCTTGAAAAACCATGAAAAGTCTTTATCAAGATAAGGATTTTTTGTTTTTATTGATAAGGTGGAAAAACCATGACTGACGCAACCCAAAACGAGACCATCGCACCACAAGAAACCGCAGAAACGGCGACACAAGAGACCTGCGAGATGACCACAAAAATTGCTCAACTAGAAGCTGAGATTAAAGAGGCAAAAGAGGTGGCGGCACGAGCCAACGCTGAAAGCTACAATGCTCAACGCCGCATGGAACAAGAAACTGAAAAAGCCAAAAAATTTGCCTTGCAAAAATTTGCCAAAGAATTGCTTGATGTGGTGGACAACCTAGAAAGAGGATTGGCCGCCAGCGAGCAAACAGGTGCAGACGAAAGTGTGCTTGAAGGCTTGCGTCTAACACATAAATCGCTACTGTCAGTATTAGAACGCAATGGCGTGGTCGCAGTAGGCGAAGTGGGTGAAGCATTCAACCCTGACCTACATGAGGCAGTCGGTATTTTTCCTAATGCAGACAAAGATGTCATCGGACAAGTTTTGCAAAAAGGTTATATGCTAAACGAGCGTTCCATTCGCCCTGCGATGGTGCTTGTCGGAGCGTGATTGTGGGTGCTTAGATACATCTGATTAAGATATCCTATCTGGACCGACTTGCAATCAAAACTTAAAGCTTTGTGGATTTTATTTTAAATTTCAATGACTTAAAACAAAGTTTTTTATAAAAAAATTTAAAATTTGTCAAATTTTCCCTTGAAAATCAAAATTTGACACAAATATAGCAGACAAGTTTGGCAAAACACAGATTTTTTAAAAGATTTAAAATTATCTAATTTGCTAAAAAATTAACCAAACAAATCGGAGAATAATTATGGGTAAAGTAATTGGTATTGACTTAGGTACAACCAACTCATGCGTTGCCGTTCTAGAAAATGGCAATGTTAAAGTCATCGAAAATGCAGAAGGTGCACGCACCACACCATCTATTGTCGCCTTTAAAGACGGTGAGACTTTGGTTGGTCAATCAGCCAAACGCCAAGCGGTAACCAACCCACAAAACACGCTATTTGCTGTCAAACGCCTGATTGGTCGTCGCTATGATGAGCAAGCAGTACAAAAAGACATTGGTCTTGTGCCTTATAAAATCGTCAAAGCAGACAATGGCGATGCTTGGGTAGAAGCGGGCGACAAAAAACAAGCACCGCCACAAATCTCGGCAGAAGTTTTGAAAAAAATGAAGAAGACCGCCGAAGATTACTTAGGAGAGCCTGTTACCGAAGCTGTTGTTACAGTACCAGCCTACTTTAACGACAGCCAACGCCAAGCCACAAAAGACGCAGGTCGTATTGCAGGGCTTGATGTCAAGCGTATCATCAACGAACCAACCGCTGCTGCCCTTGCTTTTGGTCTTGACAAAAAAGAAGGTGACCGCACAATTGCTGTCTACGACCTAGGTGGCGGTACTTTTGATGTGTCTATCATCGAGATTGCTGATGTAGATGGCGAGCAACAGTTTGAAGTACTTTCAACCAATGGTGACACTTTCTTAGGCGGTGAGGATTTTGATATTGCTTTGATTGACTATCTGGTCGAAGAATTTAAAAAAGAGCAAAATGTCAATCTAAAAGGCGATCCGCTAGCCATGCAACGCCTAAAAGAAGCTGCTGAAAAGGCCAAGATTGAACTGTCAAGCTCAACCTCTACTGAAGTAAACTTACCGTACATCACTGCCGATGCGACAGGTCCTAAGCACTTGGTGATCAACATCAGCCGTGCCAAACTAGAGGCCCTGACCGAAGAGCTAGTGGCTCGTACCATCGCTCCATGCAAAATCGCTCTAGAAGATGCAGGCTTGTCAGCATCTGACATTGACGATGTGATTTTGGTGGGTGGTCAAAGCCGTATGCCATTGGTTCAGCAAAAAGTACAAGACTTCTTTGGCAAAGAGCCTCGTAAAGATGTCAACCCTGACGAAGCTGTCGCCATCGGTGCTGCCATTCAAGGTGCCGTGTTGGCTGGTGATAAAAAAGATGTCTTGCTACTAGATGTAACTCCGCTAACCTTGGGTATTGAAACCATGGGTGGCGTGATGACTGCCATTATTGAGAAAAACACCATGATTCCTACCAAAAAATCACAAGTGTTTTCAACAGCGGCCGACAATCAGCCTGCGGTATCCATTCAAGTTTATCAAGGTGAGCGTAAGATTGCCAACCAAAACAAACTGCTTGGCAACTTTGATCTGACTGACATTCCGCCAGCACCAAGAGGCGTACCACAAATTGAGGTTACCTTTGACATTAACGCTGACGGCATTATGAATATCTCGGCTCGTGATAAAGGCACAGGCAAATCACAATCCATTCAAATCAAAGCAGACAGCGGTCTGTCTGAAGAAGAGATTGAGCAAATGGTGCGTGATGCTGAGGCGAATGCTGAGGCGGATAAGAAATTTGCCGAGCTGGCAAACGCCCGTAACGAGGCTGACGGTCGCATTGGTGCGGTGCAAAAAGCACTAAAAGACAACGCCGATAAAGCCACTGGCGAAGAAAAACAAGCGGTTGAAACAGCCATCAGTGAGCTAGAACTTGCCACCAAAGAAGACGATGTGGAGGCAATCAAATCCAAGATAGAAGCTCTTGACAATGCTTTCTTGCCAATTGGTACAAAGATTTATAGTCAAGAAAGCGGTGCAAGTGCTGAACAGGCCCAACAAGCTCAACAACCTGCTGATGACGGCGTAGTGGATGCTGAATTCACCGAAGTCAAAGATGACAAGTAATCTTTAAGGCGGATTAATAAAAAAATAAGCTCCCATAAAGGGGGCTTATTTTTATCAATCTTACAAATTTTTAAAAACCGTGCAAATCATGGTTTTTTTGATTTTATGAATCAGTCGCACTCCGCTTAGCGTGCGACCGATTCAAATGATGATTTTTATTTTAAAATTTCATCTCCAAAGACACGGTGTAATTACGACCTGGTGCAGCATATCGGACATGATTTGTCCCAGTATCCTGATTGACCGCATTAATAGACGACTGACGCAAACTCTCCCAAGTGCTGTACTTGTAGTTCATCAAATTATGTATACCCGCTCGGACAGTAATATTTTTGTGAGGCATGAAATAGCCTATCAAATCATGCGTATACCAACTACGAGAGCCTTTATTAGGAATGGCCAACGCAATATTGCTACCATAGTAAGCAGAACCAGTCAGTTCATCGGCATTTTTGGCCATAGAGTAGGTAAGGCTATGATTAAAACCCCATTGGCCATCAGGAGCGTCATAACCAACCCCTACCACCATTCGAGCAGGTTGAATGGCATCTAAAATTGGATCGGTGGTCAATGTAAAGCCTTTGTGAATATGACGGTCTTTAACTTTAATATGATTATACGCAATATTAGAATATAGCCCATCAGGCAGTCTATCAGATACGCCATACCAATCAATCTTACCCAGCACATTAACACCCTCCAAAAGAAGATTTTGGATATTATAATAATCACTGATCAGCACCCCATCTTTTTTATCCCCTTTGGCAATTAGGTCCTTGTATTTATTGGTAAAATAGCTGGCTTCAAGTGTACCAAGCCGTCCTGACACGCCCACACCAAACTCATGGTTGGTAGATTTTTCAGGACGAGGAGCTACACGGCTTTTATAATCCTTATCGGTAAGTGCGTTATCTTTTCCAGATGCACCCGTACGAATGCCATACATTTCATAAAAAGCAGGCACTCTAAATCCGTTTGAATAGCGATAAGACAATGCTAAATAGTCCGTTGGGCGTACTGTCAATCCTGCATTGTACGACCAGTTTTTATAGTTACCCACCGCTGTCCATTCATCATCTGAGCGAAATTGGTATGTATCATGTCGAAGACCTAAGCCCAAATCCACCTTGTCGCCAATTTGTATATGATCTTTAAGTGCCCAAAAAGCATTTTTTCCTGTAATGACACGAGCCTGACAGCTGTTATTATCAGCACTGTTTGCATTACAAGCGGTACCCGACTGCATGGCAACTGGCAAACGCTCATACACCCAAGGAGTAATGCCAGTCGCTGCGTGTTTAGCTCCTTTATATAGGGTTTTATATCCGCCCGAAACATAGTTAAACGACAATGCCCCACGATCCAGCACAGATTTAAGATCGCTCACACCAATCAAAGCACCCACATGATGCTTACTTTTGGCAATCTCAAATCTTTTTTCAAGCTTGGTTTGTGCCAGCGTGATACGTTCTTGATATTTATTATGTTCCTTGCCTGACCATGACCAAGGCTTATCTAGGCTTGCTTGGCAACGACCCAGATTAGGATAGTCATTACAACGCATCAAATGCACTGTACTGTCCAAATTTACCACTTGATTATCCAGACTCACCGTTGCTTTATCAAGAAGTCCTTGTTGGTTTGGATTGGTAAACTGATACGACAAACCAAAACGATTTTTTTGATGCACTTCGTCAAAAAATCGTGTGTTACTATATCTGGCACCGTATTTACCAGTATTACCAGCATCAAATACCAAACCGCTTAACGGATTGTTAATATCATCAGGAATACCCAAATTACCACCCAGAGTTAAAGACTTAACACCATGACTATCCTTGGTGTAATAAGCGGGTAGGGTCATGTCTTGGATATTATAGTACTGTTTGGTATGCTCAATGACCGTCCACAAACGATGGGCATCATCAATACTATAGCCCGCCTTATAAAAAATAGATTTGCTTTTATAATCCATCGGATTGGCATGAACACGGTCACGCCCTGTATATTCTTTGGTGTTGGCAGTTTTTGTAGGATAAAGCGTACGATCAGCCTGAGCCTGCTCTTCGTCGGTTAATATGGGTGTGGTACGCACCGACAATGTGCTACGATTGACCTCAGCAGAAGGCAAAGGTAGGCAATCTAGCGTTGGACAATCATTCTTAACCAAATAATAAGCATTGCTGTAAGTGTTAGGCTGACTACTGATTAAATCATAACGATTAAAATAACCCACCAACGGCTGATAGCTATGCTGTTTGGCATCAATGTCGCTATGGCTAAGAGTTTGCTTACCCTCTCTGTGCGTATAAATCAAGATACTATCAAATTTATCGGCCTTAAACGCCCCTGCTATTGATTGCGTCCACTGATCATTTTTGCTACTATAAGCACTCTTACTGTCCAACCCCCAATTTTTTCCCTGCTTGATGACATCAAAAGCATCTTTGGTGACAAAACCCACTGCACCACCCAAAGCTCCGCTACCATATTCAGCAGAACTAGCCCCTTTACTTAGCTCAATATTTTTAATGTTTTCATATTCAACTTCGTTAATAGCACCGCCACCTGCTTGGGTTTTTAATGCCACATAGGATTGAGCCTGATTTAATCCATCTACCATAATTGCAACACGGTTTTTATCTACACCCCGTATCGCATAGCCTGAGGTTGCACCACGACCTTGCTCCACCACAGAAATACCAGGGTCATAGCGAGTCAGATCACGAATACCAAGTACCAAATCTTTATCTATGTCGGTGGCGCGTTTTACCACCTTGCCCAAACCTGTAATCTCATTAGTCTTGCGTGTTGCTTTTTTTTGCGAGACAATGTCAATATTTTCAAGAACAACAACAGGCTCAATATTGGCATTGTTAGCACTACTGATATTATTGGTATTTTGCTCTTGGGCCCAAGCTGAGTTGCCAAATAATGCCAAACTGACTGCCGAAAATAATAAATTGTATTTATACTGGTGCATATTTTTTCCTATTGCTAGATTAAATTTAGACTAGATACCTAATTGATATCTAGTCCAATGGTTTTTTACAAATTCAGTGATTGGTATTGATATTTAAGGTTTTTTCGTTTGTTTTTTACCCCCAAAAACCACCGCAATACCATCCTCACCCTCTTTTTTATGATGGATAACCCCACCGAGTTCTGAGGCATTAGGCCCATAAAAACCACCAGTAAAACCTGCATTGATATTGACAATCGCAGCAGCACCTGTGCTTTTAGGATCAAGATTGAAGCCACCCTTAGCTGTCTTGGCTGTACCACTAAAACCATTGCCTGCGATCACGCCATTTAACATCAAAGCAGGGCGATCATCCAGACCGTCATTATCAATCAGCTTGCCATCAAACTTCTTGCTACCAAAATCCACCTCAAAAAGACTGCGTGTACCAGACTGTTTATCAGCACTGGCAGATACCGTCCATCTGCGACCATCATCTTTGCTGTCAAAATAGCCCTCCCATGTACCACGATAGTAAGCCTTGCCATCTTTGGGCATTTTGTCAGCTTCGGTACGCTCACCCACCAAAAACAATCTGCCATCTTTTAAGATGATGACACCACCCTCTTGATTGACCGTGCCATAAACACCAAATTTAATATAATCCAAATTGTTACAGCAGACGCTAACAGAAAGTTTTTTACCATTATGATCTACCTGTCTGGTATGGATAAAGTCCATACCAGCAAAGCTAGCAATACCCTCAGGTAATAACGCCAAGCGTTTACCATCAATAATGAGATGGGTGATTTGCCCAAAAGTATCCATGCTAAATTTGTTCAAAGTGGCTGTATCAATGCCAATAGCATCAAATTTATGCTCCAAATTATCATCGCTTAGCTTATCACGCTTGGCAGCAAACACCCCAAATAGTGATTTATTTGTTGCCAAAAACTTACCAGCCAGCTCTTCAGCTTTTTCGCCAAAAAACCCACCTTCAAGCTGTCCATCTTGACCAAAAATGGTATGGCTCTTATCAGTAGCGGTCGCTGTGCCACTAAATCGGTTGCCTTTTAGTGTGGCATTGACTTGGTAACGCTCGGTGTTGGTTTGCTCTGATGCCTTAGATTCGGCAACATAACCATGACTGTATAATTTTCCTGCCAGTGTTTTTGCCCCAAAATCCACCTCAAACTCACTACCATGACCAACTTTAGCACCTTCAATACGGTTGTTGACATACGCATCAAGCGATGTTGCACCCGACAAGTTGCCAGGGCTATTTTGATTATCACTTGTAAAGCCATCAGGCAAAGAGCGAGTCTTGTCAGCATCAGAAGTAAAATCCCAAGTCCCTACATATTTGACTTTTTGGGTAGGCATGATGAATGATGGTGTTGCCCCTTGATAAAATACATAGCCACGAGGCCCCACATATAGCTGGCGTTTTTTCTCGCTGTCAGTTACCCAACTGCCCCCTGCCTCAGTATCAATAATATATCCTGAACGCACATACTGCATATCACGATTACGAGACAGTACGCCTTTATCATGTGAATAAACAATTTCTTCACTGGCCTTGTCTTGTTGGCTCAATAGCTTTTTGTAATGTTCTGGAATGTCTTGCAAACGATGATTGATGATAGAGGCGTCATTGATACCGACCTTATCTGTTTTATTGCCCCGTCTTGGAATTTCGGCAATATACCCCAAAGCAGGCTCCTGACCTTGAACTGCACCATCTAGCGTGCGTCTATCACCTTGCTCATCTTGATAGGTAGGCTCTTTGGGTGTGCTTGGTGCATTTGTGTTTTGTTGTGCACCCTGTGTATTAGGATTTTGAACATGATTGACATCAAAACTGCCGCCATTACTGGCACAAGCGGTCAATAGTAAGGCACCAATCATCACGCTCAGGGGCGTTTTTACATACAATTTCATACAATCCTCCTAAATGGTTTTGTATTTTTATAAAAATAAAGCAATAAAACATTGTTAAGCAATGATATGTTTAAAGAAAAAACCGCTCACAGTAAAGCCATCACAGCTTTTTTTTGATGGACAAATCAGATGAAAACAAAAAAAACTTAACCACATCTTTACCTGACAACACTTAACTTGACAACATGACTAATAAAAGTCATTTGATAATTATTCATAATTGTAAATAATATTTATTATTATGTCAATACTACAGAAATATTATTTCAATTTGTATCCTCATAAATACACAAATCAATAAAGCGATGGCAAGCCATTAGCAAAAAAAAAAAATCAGTCCTTACAAAAAAAAGAGACTGATTTTTTTATAAAAGTTCTTTATAATAAATTAAAAATATTCATTGATAAGGGACGGGCTGATGTCAGACATACTTTCTCAATTTCTTCCCATTTTCTTGGTTACACTTGGTGTATTTATCCTGTTTTTCTTGTTCATGGGGGTTGGTTATCTGATACAAAAAAAACCTCTCAAAGGCTCATGTGGCGGGGTAGCAACCTTAATGGGCGATGAATATTGCCAATTTTGTGGCAATGACCCCAATAAATGCGAAAGCCTAACCGATGAAAACAAAGAATCAATGCGTACCAAGCAAGCCAAGCTAGAGCAAATCACCAAGCAAGCATGAACAAAAAAGGGCGTATCAACCGCCCTTTATTGATCGCTTGGTTTGTTACTGCGGTTTTATTTATTCCATACGGAGCGGATGTCTGGTCAATGTCTGATTGCCAATCTTAACAGTCGGACACACCCACTCGTTGCCTTGCCACTTCATACAATGCCATACCTGTAGCAACGCTGACATTTAGGCTTTGTGGGCGGTCTGGATTGTCAGCCATGGGAATATACACCAAAGTATCACAATACTCTTGGGTAAGCCTTCTCATGCCATCGCCTTCTGAACCCATGATGACAGCGACTTTTCCGCTAAAATCACAAGCATACAAGGGTTTGGCAGTCTCATCAAGTGCTGTACCAAAGACGAACACGCCTGCTTTTTTAAGAACGTCAAGACTACGAGCCAGATTGGTTACGGCAATCACAGGGATCACTTCTGCCGCCCCCACCGATACCTTTGCGACCGCTGGTGTCATGGAGACACTTTGATGCTTAGGGACAATGACAGCATCCACGCCCATTGCACTTGCTGAACGCAGACACGCCCCCAGATTATGTGTATCTGTGATTTGGTCCAGTACCAAAAACAGCACATCAGACTTTTGAGCAAGCTCAGCCATATATGTCTCATCATACATTGGTGGCAGTCGTGCCGATAATACAACACCTTGATGCTGATGACTGTCACATAATTCGGACAGCCTGTCCTTATGTGTCATTTGCACACTCACGCCAACCTCTTTTGCCAAAGCAATGATGTCATCGTGTGTCTGGCTGACCAACCCGTCCTCACGAATCTGCACAAACAATGTCAGTGCATCATGTGGACGATGCTTTAATAAAGCAATAACAGCATGAACGCCGTAAAAATGCGGGGTGCGATTTGATTTATTTTTAGTATTTTTAGTCGCCAGTTTGACATTTGAATTGGTAGGCTTATTTTTTTTGTCAAACAATTTGTCTGATGAACGATGGTTTTTATGTGATTTTGACATGAAGTTGGCTTGGTTAAGAATGATGTTGCTATTGTGGCAAATTTGTATCAAATTGTCAAAATTTCATCTGTACAAGCAAGGGTTTATACGCACACTGTTCATCAAACCACCCATCATCAATGAAAATTACATTTCATAAATTGCCAAATTCACATAAATTGATTATCATAAACCACCACTTTTTACAAAATAAAGAACATCACTATGCTAGTCTCTTTAAGCCTAAACAATCTTGCCCTAATTGATGCAAAAGAAGTCAGCTTTGATGGGCGATTTAATGTCATCACAGGCGAGACAGGGGCAGGCAAGTCATTGATTTTAGACGCATTATCCTTGTGTACAGGTGAGCGTGCTGATAGTGGTATCGTCCGCCACGGCCATGATGAAGCAAGTGTATTTGGTGAATTTGATGTATCAAATAATGACGAGGTGGTCGCTTGGTTTGCCAAGCATGAACGAGAATTGGGAGAAGATACTCTGCTCATTCGCCGAAAAATCAGTACGCAAGGTCGCTCAAAATCATGGATTAATGGCGTGCCAGCAAGCATCAGCGAACTCAAATCACTTGGGCAAATCCTAGTCAATATCCACTCACAACACGCAGGATTAGAATTACTAAAACCACAATTTATCATCGATTGGCTGGATAAAGTTGGCAAACTCACCTCTCTAAAAGTTGCCACCAAGAATGCTTATCACGCTTGGCAAACCATCAAAAAACAAGCCGACAACACCAAAAGTCAATCAGCACAGCGGGCTGACCGCATGGCATTACTGTCAGCAAAACTCAATGACATCGAGCCACTATTATCGGTAAATCTTCATGAGATCGAGCATGAGTATGACGAGCTATCCAACCTAGAAGCTTTAATGACAGAAGCAATGACAGCGGTGAATATTCTAGATAATCATGACGAACCGAGCGTAGTAAGCCTGCTTGGGCGTGCGATGCGACTGTGTGATCATAGTGCCGATAAAAGCAAATTATTTGGTGAATGTGGTCAGTTACTTGCACTGGCCCAAGAACACATCATGGACGCTGCTGCTAAGCTGTCCGACTATGCCGAACAATCTTTGCCCGATGAAGAACGCTTGCACGAATTGGACAATCTACTCAGTTTAGCTCATCGCCTATCAAGCAAATACCACACGCCTGCTGACGAACTCATTCATGATGCCAATGATTGGCAGGCCGAACTGGATAAACTTGGTGCCATGCCCGATAATGATACGCTAGATGTGCAAGTCAAAGAGGCTTATAAGGCTTATCTGATGGCGGCCAATGCTCTTGATGAGGCACGCATCGCCATCGCACCAGATGTTTGTAGGCAACTACAAGCACAACTATCGCCATTGGCACTGCCAAACGCACACTGCGAGTTTGCCTTTTATCCCAAAGATGAAAACAGCTACAATGCACATGGCAAATACGATATTGCTTTACTGTTTAGTGCCAATGTCGGTATGCCACCACAGCCGCTACACAAAGTCGCCTCAGGTGGTGAATTGTCTCGCATCGCACTTGTGATGCAGGTCATGGTAACAGGCGATGGCAAAGACAATCGTCCAACACTGGTTTTTGATGAGGTTGATGTTGGTATCAGCGGTGGCACAGCACAAGTGGTGGGCGAACTTTTACGCAGCCTTGGCGAATATCAACAACTACTCGCCATCACGCATCAAGCCCAAGTTGCCGCCGCTGCACATCGTCATATTTTGGTATATAAAAACCATGGCGAACAGACAACAAGCGACATCAGCATCATCACAGGCGAATATCAGATTGATGAACTGGCACGAATGTCAGGTGGTGTCAATATCACAGATGCCACACGCGCCCATGTCAAAAGCCTGCTTGCTGACATCACGCAAGATTAAACACATCAGACGCATTAAAAGAATTGACAAACCAACCAAAATAACCAAAAAAACCAAACAATGGCCAATACCAAAAATTTTAAAAATCTTGCTCATCACTTCATCGCGGCCAGACCCAGCCTAGATGATGATCACTTTGCAAACACGCTCATCTATATTTGTCGGCATACCATCGATGGTGCATGGGGCTTTATCATCAATCAACCCCTACCATTTTCAGTCGGCGGACTGCTCAACGAACTTGAATTGCCTAGCTCACAAATCACCATGAACACACCTGCGTTGGATGGTGGTCCGATGCGTCCAGAGGCAGGATTCATACTACACACAGGATTGCCAAATTATCATTCATCATTTGCCATCGGTGAAAGTGTCTGCTTAACAACCAGCAAAGACATTTTAGAGCATCTATCAACAGACAGTGTGGCACACTATCTGATGTGCATGGGTTTTTGTAGTTGGAGTGAAGGGCAGTTAGAGGCTGAGGTGGCACAAGGCGATTGGCTTGTTTGCCCATCTGATTTAGAAATTTTATTCCGCACGCCATTTGATGAACGGTTAAATCAGGCTTATGGTAAAATTGGCATCAATCCAGATACTTTTGTCAGCACCGCAGGGTTTGCCTAATGATTGACAGTACACAACCAAAACTCATTCTCGCCCTAGATTTTGGCATCAAAAAAATGGGAATGGCACTGGGCAATTCTCTTACAATGGACGCCCGCCCCTTTGACATCTTGGCAATGAACAACGGTCAGCCAGATTGGGACAACCTACTTGGCATCATTGAGGCTTGGAAAATTAATGAAATTTTAGTGGGCTTACCCATAAACATGGATGGCACAGACTCTATGCTCTCAAAGCGTGCCGCCAAGTTTGCCCGACGCCTATCACACCGCCTAGGCGAACGACACTCCTTGGCTCGTGTGTTCATGTATGATGAACGCCTGTCATCAAGACAGGCCCAAGATTTGGCATGGGAGCGTGGCTGGATATCAAGTGAATACGAACCAATCGACGACATCGCAGCGTGCATCTTGATTGATGGGTATTTTAACGCACCGACGCTTGCCCAATATGTCAGCAGTTATCATGACAAAGAGCATAAGGGCAAAGATTGATTGCCACACGACATTCATTTGTCATTTTAAAATCATTAAATCTTAATAAGCCACCTAACACCACAACATCACACCAAAAACTCATGAATGATCATACCAGCACTCTTATTGCCCGCACCACCGAAACCCTACACCTTGCCAACATCAGCGTATATCTTGGCATGGTTGCCATCATTTGTTTTAGCGTGTTTGGCACGCTAGCAAGCATGGCAACTTTTAAAGACAATGCAATGATTTATTACGCCTTTCATTATCTACCCTATGCATTGATTGGAGTTAGCATACCAATCAGCCTATTTCATCTGTTTTTTTTATGGCGATATCAAATCATGCAGGGTGCAATTTTGGTATTGATATTTTTAACCGCCATGAGTCTAACACTGTTTGCACTGGGTAATTATGCCTTTTACGGCAAGACCACAACCTTTTTTATGGCGATTTTTTTGGCGATGGTGGCGTGGTTTGCCATGCCATATGTATTTAGAGTCAATTTAAGAAAGTTTTTAAATTTTTTGGAAGATAAATCAAGTCAATCAAACAACCCAGAGAATACCTAATGAGCCACATCCTAGATACCAAAGGGTTAATTTGCCCAGAGCCTGTCATGCTACTGCATAAAGCCATCAGACAGGCCAAAAGCGGTGAGCAGATTGAGATTTTTGCTACCGATCCTGCAACAACAAGAGACATTCCAAATTTTTGTCGCCATTTAGGACATATCTTACAAAGCGAAGAGGTGCTGGCTGATGGTAGCTATCGCTATGTCGTGATTAAAAAGTTGGCATAATCATGAGTAAGATTCGTGCTCGCACGCCTAGAATACCCAGCATCAACCATGACGATGCAGACCCCATCTATCTGACAGAATTTCGTACCGCCATGCTGGCTCGTGGCCTGTCTGTACGCACACGCAACGCATACATGACAGATTTGCGTCTTTGCCTAGCAACAACCAATAAGCCTTTAACCAAGTGGGATAAACAAGATGTGTATTATTGCCTACAATCTACCCAAGCCACAGGTAAAAACCCACGCACCATTGCCAGAATGCTTGCCAGCCTACGCCAATTTTTCTTATGGCAAATCGGCAATGAAGTACGCAAAGACAATCCTTGCGAAGACATCAAAAACCCAAAAGTCCAAAAACCCTTACCAAAAGTACTGTCTGAAGACGCCGTTACCCAATTGCTAGAAACACCAGATGGCAGTCTTTTAGGTCTGCGTGATAAGGCCATGCTTGAGATCATGTATGCCTGTGGTTTGCGAGTGAGCGAGCTTGTCAATCTATCACTAGAACAAGTTAATATGAATGCTGGCTGGCTACAAATTACAGGCAAAGGCAATAAAACTCGCCTAATCCCCATGGGAGAATATGCCAAAAATGCCATAGAAAACTATCTAACCTACAGCAGAGGTGAGCTATTGGCAGGAAAAACTGACTGTCAGGCAGTTTTTTTGACCGAACAAGGTGGCTACATGACACGGCATAACTTTTGGCACATGATAAAAAAATATGCCAAACTTGCTGACATCAAAACTGACATATCTCCACATACTCTGCGGCACGCATTTGCCACACATTTGGTCAATCATGGGGCAGATTTGCGTAGCGTACAGCTACTTCTAGGACACAGCGATCTATCCACCACGCAGATTTACACCCATGTTGCCACCGCCAGACTTCAAGCGTTGCATGGCGAACACCACCCTAGGGGCTGATCGGATAAATCCACAAATGAGTAAGCAAAGCCAAGCAAGGTAGCCAAGTCTACCACTCCATCATTAGCATCATCTTAGCATCAAAAGCCTGCCAAGCGACAAAAACCAGCGATTATTTTAGAAAAATTGTCAGATTGATGGACTTGTTGTATCATAGAACTTTTTAGAAGATTTAAAAGAGCAAGAATATGACCACCACCCTAGCAGACCTACAACACAAAGCCAAATTTTGGCGAGCCGACATCAATTTTTGCCAAGAAGTGCTTGGCAAACCCTTTGATTTTCGTACCACTTGGGGGATTTTTAGCCCAGAAAAGCTTGACGATGGTAGTCTGATGCTACTTGACTACATTGACTTTCGGCACAATGATAATTCTATTGACTTAGGCTGTGGCTATGGCGTACTGGGCATGACGGCGGCTCGTGAATGTCAAGATGGGCAACACCTATTGATTGACAAAGACTTTGTGGCAGTAGAATACGCCAAGCTAAACTGCCAAAAAAATGGTCTTGCCAACACCGAAGTCATGCTATCAAATGGCTTTGCACATGTGCCAAAAGAGCGACAATTTAGCCTTGTGATGAGCAATCTACCCGCCAAGGCAAGCAAAGAACAGCACTATTTGTACCTACTAGATGCCTATGAACGCATGGAAATGGGTGGTCGCTTTTATGTGGTTACCATCAATGGACTTAGAGACTTCATGAAGCGTTCATTCACCGAAGTTTTTGGTAACTCAGACAAGCTAAAACAAGGCAAAACTTATACGGTAACAATGGCAATAAAAGAATAATGGCACCAAGCATGAATCCATTTCGTCTACCATGGTTTATCAAAAAATACCACAAAAACAAGCCTATTGTTCGTGCTTTGACCACTGGTGAGATTGACTTAGCTAATAGTATATTTGGCAATTTGATTGATTATGGAACAGTAAAAATCATCAACTGCCCTTATGCCCCATGGCAGCCTGAGAATATCTTCATCGCACCCAATGGTTTTATTTTTGTTGGCGATAGGCATTACCGAGACGACTATTCAGCACACGGCAGGGCATATCAGCAGATCTTTATTCATGAGATGACTCATGTCATGCAATATCAGCACGGCATCAATGTGCTATGGCATGGTGCGATTTTGCAAGCCCTTTATTATTTAACTTTTAAAAAATACAACCCATATCACTATGTCTTTGATGAGCATAAAGATTTTTGGGATTATAATATTGAACAACAAGGCAAAATTGCCGAGCATATCTATTTGGGCTGGTGTAAAAATGTGATTTGTCAGAATAATAAACAATGACTGGTCATATCGATATTAATATCAACATCATTCATCTTAACTACCATTGGTTTAAAATCCTATAATGACTACCTTGACCACCCCGCTTGCCGAACGAGTTCGCCCACAATCACTTGCTGATGTCGTTGGGCAAACACATCTATTGGGTGGGAGCGCCCCACTTGGTCGTATGATAACAAACGGCCATCTACCAAGCCTAATTCTGCATGGTGAAGCTGGTATCGGCAAAACAACGCTGGCACGCCTGCTGGCTCATGCGGTCGGCCGTGAGTTTCATCTACTGTCCGCTCTTGACCTAACCGTCAAAGAATTACGAGAATTGATAGATGGTGGCAATGGCAGTAAAAATGGACTGGATTTTGGCCCACCTGTAATATTCATTGATGAAATCCATCGTTTTAATAAGGCTCAGCAAGATGCGTTGTTAGGGGCGGTAGAGTCTGGCAAAATCACACTGATTGGTGCAACCACCGAAAATCCATCATTTAGTATTAATAACGCCCTATTATCCCGCTGTCAAGTCTACCGACTCAATCCTTTGACCACAGATGAACTGGTGCAAATCCTGAAAAATGCCTTAGCAAAAGATAAGTTCTTACAAGGCATACAAGTGCAAGGTGAACTTGGCAAAATCGCTTACTTGGCAAGTGGCGATGCTCGCAAAGCCCTAAATTTATTAGAAATTGCCTGCCAAAATACCGATGGTAACACACTCACCATTGACGATGAGCTCATTGAAAATATTGCCCAGACCGTCCTAGCACACTATGACAAAGCAGGTGATATGCACTATGATATCATCAGTGCATTCATCAAATCAGTGCGTGGTTCGGACGCTGATGCAGCCATTTACTGGCTGGCCCGAATGCTGACCGCTGGCGAAGACCCTGCATTCATCGCTCGTCGTCTTGTGATTTTGGCCAGTGAAGACATTGGGCTTGCCAACCCCAATGCCATACTGATTGCCGACACCGCCCTACGCTCAGTGCAATCAATTGGTATGCCAGAGGCACGCATCATTCTTGCCCAAGCCACTGTATATTTGACAACTTCCGCCAAATCCAACAGCACCTACCACGCCATCAATGACGCACTTGCCTTTGTTAAAAATGACAACTCCCCCGTACCGCTTCATTTACGAAATGGCGTTACCAAGCTCATGCAAGCACAAGGTTATGGTGCAAATTATATTTATCCGCATGATTACCCCCATCATTATCACCCACAGCAATATCTGCCTGATCATTTGATTGGTAAACGCTTTTATGAATTTGCAGATAATCAAAAAGAACAGGCAAGTTTTGCATTCATTCACTGGTTAAAATCACAAAATTAGCCCACACTCATAGGCGGTTATAGGCAGTTAGCATCGCCATTTTAACAAAGGATTGTTTCACATGGAACATCAATCGGCCAAACCCATCTCCATCACCTTGCTTGCCATCGCTTTGATCTTGCTTGCCATCAATTTAAGAGCACCTATTGTCATGCTTGGTTCACTCGCACCTATTTTAAAGCAGACGCTAGGCTTGACGGATAATATGATTGGCTGGCTTGGTGCTCTGCCCATGCCCGCATTTGCCTTGGGCTCGCTGATATCACCTTATATTGCAAAACGAATCGGGCTTGAGCACACACTCATTATCATGGTTGGTTTAATCAGTGTCAGTCTGGTGGTGCGTATACTGGGTGATTCTTGGCTATTCTTTTTTGGTACAGCACTCATGGCTTTGGCCATTGGTTTTGTTAATACACTAGGGGCGCCAATCATCAAAAAATACGCTCCCAATCACATTGCCTTAATGACAGGACTACTCAGCCTTTGTATGTCAATATTTGCAGGCGTGATAGCATGGAGTGTATTACCATTGGCACAAACGATTGGCTGGCGATTTAGTATGGGGCTGTGGGCAATATTTGGCATACTGACAGTCGGTATCTGGATCATCATCAGCAAACACCATAAACAAGATGCAACCATTACACCCCCCACCTATGGACAGTTTAATGCTTGGAAAAATATTAACGCTTGGTTGCTTGCGGCATTCATGGGCATTCAGTCAATGTTATTTTATGGCATGGCAGCATTTTTACCAATGATTGGAGTTGCCAAAGGACTGGCATTAGAACGCGCCACCGAACTTCCTCTAACTTTTCAAATTGCCGCCCCGATTACCATCATCAGCCTAACATGGCTGATCAAGCACGGTATGTCAGTACGCATCTTAGCGATGGTGGCAGCAACCTTAAATACCGTTGGCGTAGCAGGGCTGATTTATCTTCCAGACCATCTACACCTATGGTCGCTTTTGATGGGGCTGGGAGCTGCATCCATCTTTACACTATCATTGATGATGTTTTCATTACGGACTTATGATAGCGATACCGCACGAGATGTCTCTGGTATGGTGCAAGCGGTCGGCTATTCAATCGCATTTTTTGGCCCTGTCATGCTTGGTAAGTTGTTTGAAACTCATCAAGACTGGCATAAACCACTCACCGCCCTACTTATACTCATGCTCATTAATATGGTGATTGCTTGGT
The DNA here is from genome assembly GCF_035181385.1 of Moraxella sp. Pampa. Taxonomy (NCBI): domain Bacteria; kingdom Pseudomonadati; phylum Pseudomonadota; class Gammaproteobacteria; order Moraxellales; family Moraxellaceae; genus Moraxella; species Moraxella sp. Pampa. The sequence continues at coordinate 321,891 of NZ_JAXCJK010000002.1, forward strand.
TCGCCACCCGCCCTTATATGTTCACCGACAAAAAACTTTCGTAAAAAAGTCATCAAACCATCATCAAACGCCATATTACCCCCTATCACAAATATGGCTTTGACAACCAAGAGCAAACCGACCCAAGCAGTTAAAATAGTCAATTTTTCCACTTGGGCGACTAACACCTATAACGCCCATTAAAAACGAAATAAAATCCCATGATTTGATGAATGCTTTAAAAGACACACCAAAACCAACCTCTCATAATTTTTCCCAAAATTCACCCAAAACCCTTTATAATTACCAAACTACCCCCATATCTTTTGGCAACTCCAACCACTCAACTAGGCAGAAAATCATGGCACTAAACACCGCTACCGAAATCATTGAGGACATCAAAGCAGGTAAAATGGTCATCTTAATGGATGATGAAGACCGAGAAAATGAAGGCGACATCGTCATTGCGTCCAGCCACATCACGCCTGAGGCCATCAACTTTATGATTACACACGCAAGGGGTTTGGTGTGCCTAACCATCACTGAGGAGCGAGCAGAACAGCTCAATCTTGGGCTAATGAGTGGTAAAAATGGTGCAAAATTTAGCACCAATTTCACCGTATCCATTGAGGCTGCCGAGGGTGTTACCACAGGTATTTCAGCTGCCGACAGAGCCTTGACCGTACAGCGTGCCATCGCACCATACGCCAAGCCAGCTGACATCGTCAGTCCAGGGCACATCTTTCCTATCATCGCCAAAAAAGGCGGGGTTCTACACCGTGCTGGGCATACCGAAGCAGGTTGCGACTTGGCACGCTTGGCAGGTCTTGAACCATCGGCAGTGATTTGTGAAATCATTAAACCCAATGGTGAAATGGCTCGCCGTGATGATCTAGAAATTTTTGCCAAAGAACATGGGCTAAAAATCGGCACCATCGCCGACCTCATTCATTATCGCATGACCAATGAGCAAACCGTTGAATTGATTGATAGTGGCACGATAAACACCAAGTTTGGCACATTCAAATTGCATCGTTTTAGAGAATATGGCACAAGCCAAACACACATCGCCTTGGTCAAAGGAGACCTTAAACATGGCATAAGCACCGTAAGAGTGCACAGCCTAAACCCCCTAAAAGACCTCTTTGGTGCCAATGTCAAAGACGGTTGGGATATGCACTTAGCACTACAAGCCATTGCAAATAGTGAACAAGGCGTATTTTTATGGATTGACGAAGGCAAAACCCTAGACATCAGCAACGCTTTGGATAAATGCCAACAAAACAACAGCATTCATGAAGAAAGTGAACCCTATCGTACCATTGGCGTGGGTGCACAAATCCTAAAACTTTTGGGCGTGCGAGATATGCAGCTACTTTCAAGCCCTGCCAAGTTTAACATTTCAGGTTTCGACTTAAATATCGTTGAATCCATCAGTGCTCCGAAATAAATCACCATACGCTCTAAGCACACAAGTTAACGGTTTGGTTATGTTTTAGAGAATCTGGCTATTTTTAGGACAAAATCAATACAAATATTTGCCAAATTCAGCTCACAAACATAGCCAAGCCATGCGATTTACAAGGAGATTTACTTCTAAAAAAGAGGGGGGGGTGAATCAGCGTAGTATGGTACCTGTTACCACATCAACAATCTGACTTGGCTGAATAAAGCCTAAGGTCGGTGCATCCAAATAAGCCACCTGCTCACCAAAATAATCCATTGCCTGTTCTAGATTCAACGCAGACGGTTTGCCACTTAGGTTACAACTGGTTGATACCAAAAAACCATAAGGATTGCTATCATCAGTGATCGCTTGACAAATCTGCACCAGGGGCAAATGCCGTGTTACACGCACTGCCAAAGTATCACAACCATTTGTCAAAATCTTAGGTAATTGTAAGGATTTTGCCATTGGGACAAGCCAAGTTTGTGCCCGCATGGCTGTTTTGACATCAAAAGCATCATTCAAGGCGTGAATTTTTTGCAATAAATCAGCTTGTACGCCTTTTGGTAAATGATAAAACAACGGCATTAATTTATCCACACCATCAGTCAGCACAATCAAACCCTTGTGTGACGGACGAGATTTTAATTGAAAAATTCGCTCAATTGCCACATCGTTAAACGCATCACAGCCAAGCCCCCATACGCTTTCACTGGGGTATGCTAGTATGCCGCCAGCTTTAATAAAGTTGGCCGCCCTGTCAATATCGTCTTTTTTAAAAATCTTTGGCTCTGCCATAGCGACCCCCAACCTGTTGCACCAAACCCAACAACTCTAACTCCATCAGTCTTGCAAGCAACATACCTGTATCCACTGCCATTTCCGTCACAAGAGCATCTAAGTCCTTAGGATTATTACTTAAGCACACCCACAGATCCTGTAAATGCTCTGGTACCATCGGCGCAGGCTTTTGAGCATGCGTATGGAGGAGTTGCGATGTTTTTGGCATAAGGTCATTCATCTCATCATCAACAAATGCAGAAACACCACGAGAGAAAGTCTTTGGTAGGGCACTATACACAGCATCATTACCAAGCTCTTCTATGATTTGATTGGGGTGATATATCAAGGTCGCCCCCTCACGAATCAAATGGTGACAACCTTCAGCATTCTTATTATGAATCGTACTTGGTACAGCAAATACCTGCTTGCCCTGCTCAGCTGCTAGGCGTGCTGTAATGAGAGAACCACTTTGTAAGGCAGCCTCGGTAACCACTGTCGCAAGCGACAAACCCGCCACCAAACGATTACGACGCGGAAAAGTATGCTTGCTGGCTGGTGTACCTGGCAAAAGCTCAGTAATTAAAACACCGCCTTCTTGGATAATTTGAGCGAATAAGGCATTGTGATTTTTTGGATAGCATACATCAATGCCCGTCCCCATCACCCCAATGGTGCGTCCAAAACATACCAACTGCTCTAACGCCCCTAGATGTGCCGCCCTATCCACACCCTGTGCCAGACCACTAGTAACGCTAAATCCTGACTGCACCAAGTACTGCGCCATATCAAAGGTAATCTTCCTAGCCATCTCGGTAGGGTTGCGACTACCCACCATCGCAATCTGCTTATCCTTAAGTCTCTCAACACAACCTCGATAAAACAATACAGGTGGTGGATCATAGATATTGATTAATTGAACTGGGTAGTCATCATCACCCACAAACAACACCCTATACGCTCCATAAGATACCTCATCAAGCACTCGCGACACAAAAGCAAGCACATCATCAGCATCCTCAAAACGCTTTATATGAGCAGAGTGAAGGGATAATGCACGCCAATCACCAACCGTCATTGATAGTGCTGAGTACGCATCACCAAAAGCATCAATCAGCTTATAGTAAGATGATAACGAAGTATTGACAATGTACCACAAAGCAAGTACAGCAGAGTGGGTGCTAAGTTGTTGATATGACATGAGTTTAAATTCTTCACAATCGGTTAAAACAGCCAAATCACCGCACAACCAGCTGTCTTATTATGCTTAATCATCGCGCAGTAACAAATTTTTTGATTTGCTCAACCACCAGCTCTGCTTTATTGTCCAGCACAGTAACAAACTGCTCTTTTTCTTCAAGCCCTACGGTATGCTCAGGTCGTGGCAAATCAATCGCACCCAACGCCTCAACCATTGTTTCTTCAAACTTAATCGGCAATGCAGTCTCAGCGACAACAATTTTCTCGCCCATTTTTTTTACATCAAGAGCCACCTTCACACCATCAGCAGTATGAGGATCAATTAAGCGACCCGTGTCAGCATAGACCTTTTTGATGGTATTTAGGCGATCGCCATGCGTAGATTTACCTGCCACAAAGCCAAATCTACCTTGAATATCAGCAAGCCTATCTTTAATATCAAAGCCTTTGCCAGCCCTAACATCATTAAACAGTACACTCACTTTATCAGTATCTTTATCAAGCAACAGATAGATGAATCGCTCAAAATTCGACGCCTTGGAAATATCCATTGATGGACTGGATGTCACATAGGTCTCGCTCGCCTTGCGTGGTGCATAATTACCCGTATTAAAAAATTCATTCAAAACATCATTTTCGTTGGTTGCGACAATCAGGCGGTCTATTGGCAAGCCCATCTCACGCGCGATATGAGCTGCACAAATATTGCCAAAATTACCAGACGGTACACAAAAACTGACTCGCTCATCATTACTTGTCGTTGCACCAAAATAGCCCTTAAAATAATAAACAATTTGGGCAAGAATGCGACCCCAGTTGATAGAATTGACTGTACCAAGACTATATTTTTCTTTAAATTGGGCGTCTTCTTGGAGCGACTTAACAATATCCTGACAATCATCAAACATACCTTTAATGGCAAGATTGTGAATATTATCATCATTCAAACTGTACATTTGTGCACGCTGAAAAGCACTCATTTTGCCATGTGGCGACATCATGAACACCTCGATATTATCCTTGCCACGCAAAGCATATTCTGCTGCAGAGCCCGTATCGCCCGATGTCGCACCAATAATGGTCAAACGCTCACCTTTTTGTTTTAGTACATACTCAAAAGCATTACCCAAAAACTGCATTGCCATATCTTTAAAAGCAAGTGTTGGCCCATTTGACAGCTCAAGCAACATCATGTCATCATACAAACAAGTAACAGGTGTAATGTCATCGCTATTAAAAGTTGCTTTTGTATAAGTCTTGTTAATAAGGCCTCTTAAATCATCTTTTGGAATGTCAGTAACAAATAAAGACATGATTTCAAATGCCAATTCTGCATATGACAACGCACGCCAATCATCTAAAGTCTGTCTATCAATTACAGGATAAGACTTAGGCAGCATTAAGCCGCCATCAGGTGCAAGACCCATTAGTAAAACATCACTAAACAACATGGGGGCGGTCTGCCCACGAGTACTGACATATTTCATGGCTTTCCCAAAATTTAAAAAAAATCAACGAGCCGAATTTTAGCATAACTTCACAGCAAAACGAAATTTTATTCACAGACTGACTTATCAGCTTTGGCATTCACACCTTTTGCATCAACGCATAGTAAAAGCCATCTCCATCATCACAGCTTAATGGCAAACACTGATAACCAACCGCCTGCCTAATTTGATTGGGCAGATTCAAACCAAATGCCACCACTTTGGCATCGTTGTTTTTTGCTAAAAATCTCAATATCTGCCCCTCATTTTCCACCTTCAATAATGAGCAAGTGATATACAGCAAATAACCACCAACCGTCAAATTTTTCCACATATTTGACAAAATATCCGCCTGCAAGCCAACTGTCTGCATCACATCATCTTCGGTGCGAAGCAAGGTAATATCAGGGTGTCTGCGAATCACTCCTGTTGCTGTACATGGTGCATCAAGTATGATGACATCAAAAGACTCATCCGCCCGATAGTCTCGGCCATCAGCACAAACAACACTGGCCAAATCAGACAAACCTAAACGCGCCAAATTCTCATGCACTCGTTTTAAACGATGCTCGTCATCATCAAATGCCAAAGCGTGTTCCACATGAAACACGCCGCTTTCAGATAACTCCAAGACCTGTGCCAACTTACCCCCAGGTGCTGTGCAAGCATCAAGTATTTTAACCGACTTAGGCAAATCCAGCTTTGATAAAATATGTCCGCAAATCTGCGCATGACGATCTTGCACACTCACCCAACCATCAGCAAAATGAGGCAGGTTGTGAATTTTTACACCACCAATCAACTTAATCGTCTTTGCATCAGCAATACCAAGCGACACCACCTCAAAGGCAATTTTGGCTTGTTTTAGCAAATCGACATAATCATCAATCGTGGTAAATTTTGGATTAACCCTTAAAAATATCGGGGCGTTATTGCGTAGACTCCACCCCAAATCATCATAATACTCCACCCAATCTTTTTTAAATTGCTTAGCCAACCAATTGGGCAAACTATGATTTTTATTGACTTTTTTAAAAAACCTACCTTTATCATCAGCAACTTTACGCAATATGGCATTAATCAGGCCTGCACCATAATTTTTTCCAATCGCTTTCAACGCATTTAAAGTTTCATTGATGACAGCATAGCTGGGTGTATTCATATACAACAGTTCATACAAACCCATATTTAATGCACAAATAATGCCAACATCGCTCGGCGGCACTTTAATCAAGCTCTCACCGATACGATTTAAAGCATACCACCCCCGTAGCGTACCTAACAGCAACTCATGCGCAAAACCTTTTTCATTATCCTTAACACCATTTAGCAATCCATCAAGCAATGCCGATAACGAGCTGCCATTATTGATTTTTTCAAGTGTCAAAATAACATTTGCTCGGACGGATAGCTTTTGATTAATTTGCATTTTTTGCTCCAATGAAGCCATCGAACATCTCACCATCTTGAAGCTTATCCCCTACTGCAATTTGCTCAGCAGTCAAAGGTTTACCTCCCGCCCATTGCATTTTGGTGATATTAATCAAGTGACTTTGGCCATTGCTGTCCTGACCGCAAGCAATCAAAATCGCCTTGCGCCCCACACTGATAATTTTTCCCGCTGGCTCAAAAGTTGTCTGAGCAACCTTAATGGGTAGGCATTCTATCATCTTAATGCGTTCGCCATTTAAAAAGGTGTAGGCATTTAAAGCACGAATCTGGCGACTGATTTCAAAAGCAGGTTTTAGCCAGTTGATTTGCCCTTCATCGGTAGTAACTTTCTCAGCATAGCTGGCTTGAGTGTCATCTTGTGCAATTTTTTGTGCCTGATAGCCCTCCAAATCTTTAAGCACCGTAGTGATTGCCAAAGCACCAAGCTGAGCCAACTTATCATGCAAACCATGCGTGGCTTCGGTATCAGCAATATCACACTCCACCTTATACAGCATATCACCGGTATCCAACCCCAATGCCATTTGCATGATGGTGATACCTGTTTTGTCATCACCCGATAAAATGGCCCGATGAATGGGGGCGGCGCCACGCCATCTAGGCAGTAGTGATGCATGAATATTTAAGCAACCAAAGGTTGGGATATTTAATACCCCAAGTGGTAAAATTAAGCCATAAGCCGCCACGATCATCACATCTGGCTGATAATTTGCCAGTATTTCACGCGAAACCCGCCCCAACTCATGCTTTAAGCCAAAACTTACAGGTTGCTCCACAGGAATATTATATGATAAGGCCAATTCTTTAACAGGGCTTGCGGTCATTTTCTGGCCACGCCCCGCCCTGCGGTCCGGCTGAGTATAGACAGCAACAATATCTAGATTGAGCACCTCTTGGTTATCTATCAATGCTTGCAAAGAAACTCTGGCAAACTCTGGCGTACCAGCAAAAATCACACGCAATTTTTTATCAGCCACCATTCTCATTCCATCCATTTTGTTTTATCAGTTTTTAATCAACACAAATATTATTGACATCAACATTCAAGCTACATTTCAATATTTTTATTTATTGGTTTTAGTTAACAAAAACCACTCTTTATTAGTAGCGCCTCGGTAATCTGACTTTGCAACTTGTCATTTTTTACACCAATCAACCGCTCCAAATATCGTGCCACCAAATCCACTTCAATATTCACAGAACGGCCAACCACCCAATGACGCACAATATTTGTCATCTTGGCCGTATGCGGAATGATATTTAGACAGACCGTATTTTCTGATGGTCTGATGTGATTGGTTGTCAAGCTGACGCCATCAACCGTAATCGAACCCTTGTCAGCAGTATACTTCATCAGCTCAGCAGGAATAACAATCTCAACATACACCGAACGTGCATCTTTGGCAATTTTGGCGATTTTACCTACGCCATCAACATGTCCTGCCACAATATGCCCACCAAAACGAGTAGTTGGCAACATGGCCTTTTCAAGATTTAAAGTATCACCCACCTTCCATGTATTTAATGCAGTAACAAGCAATGTTTCTCGTGAAACATCAACAGTATAATCATCACCATCAACCGCCACCACAGTAAGACAGATGCCATTAGATGCAATCGAATCACCCAATTTTACATCGCTCAAATCAAGATTTGACGCACAGATGCTTAATCGCACATCACCACCCATGGGAGTAATCGCTGTCAGCACACCTGTCGCCTCAATAATACCTGTAAACATAACCCATCTCTTTTAAATACCTACTCACACCCAAGCTAAATCTAATATCAGCCACTCGGTTAGTTTTTGCTGATTCTTTTTCTTTGGTTAAATATACTCATACATACACCCACTACTCTTAAAAAAATCATGCAATACCAGCTTAATAGAAAAATATCCACAATCAAAGAAAGTAGCAAACACCATCAAATCAGCTTCATTATATTTATAAAAAATCAAGTAAAATCAATACATTAAATACAAAATATCTTTAAATAAAAAATAAAACAACATAAGTTATCCACAACAAAATTTCACACCATCAATACCAATCAAATCCTCTTAAATACCAATTTCAAATCACCACCAATCCGCTCGTGACTGACCATTTTAAAGCGTTTTTGTTCAGACAGTTTGCTCAATACCAAATCAAATGCAGGATATGCTTTAGCACCCAAAATACAGGGTGCCTGATAAACAACCAATTCATCAACCAAGTCTTGCTCAATAAAAGCCGCTGCCAACCGACCACCAGATTCCACCAGTACATCATAACACTGCACAGACTTTAAGTAAGTAAGTAATTCAGGTAAATCACCACGCCAAAGCAGTGTGTCATGACATTGGAAAACCTGATAGTAACTGTCATCACTCAACAGGTTTCGCCTATCTACAATCACAATTTTTGGCTGAATAATTTCGCTTAAATCAACACCCAAACACAAAGAACGCACATTCAACGCAGGGTCATCAGCGATGATTGTCCCAGAGCCCGTGATGATCGCCCCACTCTTAGCACGCAATTTTTGCACATCTTCTCGTGCTTCATTACCCGTAATCCATTTGGATTCACCGCTTTGCATCGCAATGCGGCCATCTAGACTCATTGCCATTTTTAGGCGTACATACGGCCTATCCATTTGCATAGCAGTCAAGAATCCCACATTCAATTCATAAGCTTCTTTTTCACACACCCCAACAGTAACCACAACACCAGCATCCATAAGCTTTTTTACGCCATTTCCTGACACAAGTGGGTTAACATCAAGACAGGCAATCACTACACGCAAGATGCCAGATTTAATGAGCGCATCAGCACAAGGCGGGGTTTTGCCTGTATGGCTACAAGGTTCAAGTGTTACATAGGCGGTTGCACCCTGTGTATCAAAACCCTGGTTTTGTGCATCTTGCAAGGCATAAATCTCAGCATGAGGCAAGCCTGATTTTGGGTGAAAACCTCGACCAATTATTAAGCCATTCTTAACAATAACACAACCAACCGCAGGGTTCGGTTTTGTAGTAAAACTACCTTTTTTAGCCTCATTGATGGCGAGTGTCATGTAATATACATCTTCAGATGTATAATCTTTATCAACATCAACAAACGACATACCGCCATTCATCCTTTAACCTGCAAATCAGCATGAATGTTTGCAAGCTCCGCCTGAAAGGCTGCAATATCCTGAAAATCTCGATAGATACTAGCAAAACGCACATAAGCAACATCATCCAACAACCTCAGTTCTGACATCACCACCTCACCCAAAGTTTTACTTGACACCTCTCTTTCACCCATATTACGAAGCTTTTGCTCAATGCGACTGATGGTTGCATCTATTTCATCAATAGTGATGGGGCGTTTTTGCAAAGGTAGCGAGATTGAACGACGCAATTTACTATGGTCGTATGGCTCGATGCGTCCATTAGACTTAATAATGCGTGGCATAACCACCTCAACCACCTCAAAAGTCGTAAAACGCTCACCGCATTCAGTACATTGGCGGCGACGGCGTACCTGCGCACCCTCCGCCGCCAATCGAGAGTCTATTACCTTGGTGTCAACTGCATTACAATAAGGGCAATACATTTTTATCCTTTATTTACCGATACAAAAACTTGAAAAGATTTTACCAAGCAACTCATCTGCCGTCACTCGCCCTGTTATCTCGCCCAATGCCTGTTGGGATAATCTAAGACTCTCTGCCACTAATTCACCGGCAAAAAATACAGTCAATTGTTCCTTTGCGTCTAGCGTATGTTTCTTAGCACGCTTTAAAGCATCAATATGACGAGTGCGGGCAATCAATCCGTTTTCTGGGGGGTGAAACCCCACCTTATCTTTTAATCTATCAATTAATTCATCAATACCCCAACCTGTTTCACATGAAACATAAGTAGGTACAATTAACTGATCTTTTATATAAAAAGTTTCATGTGGAACATCATTGAGTAAATCAACTTTATTGATAACAACAAGCAGTTTTTGCAAAATCTCATCAGTTCGATCAGTTTCATCAGAACCCAGCAATTCTTCAACAAACACCTTAAGATCAACCTTTGTTGCAACATCATGCACCACAAGTAGCACATCAGCACGATGGATTGCATCTTTTGCACGATGAATACCAAGTTGCTCAACTTTATCATCAGTCTGTCTTAATCCTGCGGTGTCCGTCAAGTGTATCACCAATCCACCAAGATTGATACGCTCCTCTAAAATATCACGAGTTGTCCCTGCCACATCGGTAACGATGGCTCGTTCCACACCTGCCAAGCGGTTTAGTAGGCTAGACTTGCCAGCGTTTGGCCTACCTGCCAACACCACATGCACGCCATCTCTAAGCAACTGACCTTGCTCAGCGGTAGCTAGAATGTCGTCCAATTGCCCCAAAATCTCATTGATCTTACTCTCAATTACCCCATCGGACAAAAAATCCACATCCCCTTCATCTGGAAAATCAATACTCGCCTCAACATAAAGGCGAATATTAGTTAATTTTTCCAATAACCCGTTGATTTTATTAGAAAAATTACCAGACAACGAACGAATGGCACTTGTTGCCTGAGCCATTGATGTGGCGCTAATCGCATCAGCAATCGCTTCAGCCTGCACAAGATCAATTTTACCATTTTCAAAGGCACGCATGGAAAACTCACCTGCTGTCGCCTGCCTTGCCCCAAGCTCAAAACAGCGAGACAAGAGCATATTTTGCAAAACTACACCACCATGCCCCTGAATCTCAACCACATCCTCACCTGTAAATGAGTGCGGAGCCTTAAAATAAATCACCACCCCTTCATCAATCACACCACTTTCACCTAAAAATTTAGCAAAATGAGCATGGCGTGGTATCAGTGTATTTTTTTGGCTAATTTGACAACCGATTTTATAGGCATTCTTACCCGATAAACGAATGACACCCACACCACCTTGCCCAATGGGTGTGGCAATAGCGGCGATGGTTGGCTGCTGTACGACAACCTGCGTCATAACAAACCCTTTTTTTTACCAATTAACTTTTTATTGTAACATTTTTTTTATAAAATAGGCGATCTTGGTGCAAAAAAAAATCCCACCATATCAGCAGGATCTTTTTGCCAAATCAATCAGATTAAACTTGTACTCGGGTTAGTTTTTCAACACGTTTATTCACCCAGTGCTGATGGATCATACTAAATAAGTTATTCACCGTCCAGTATAGCACCAGACCAGCAGGGAAAAATAGCATGAATGCCGCAAACACCAATGGCATAATTTTCATCATCTTAGCTTGCATTGGATCAGCAGGCTGAGGGTTTAAGAGCTGCTGGATAAACATTGTTGCCGTCATCAAGATTGGTAAAATCAACCAAGGATCCATCGCCGACAAGTCCTTAATCCACAAAATCCAAGGGGCGTGACGCAATTCCACAGATTCAACCAAGCACCAATACAGACCTAAAAAAATCGGCATCTGGATAAGAATTGGTAAGCATCCTGCCATCGGATTAACCTTCTCATCACGGTACAATTGCATCATCTCCTGACTCATCGCCATGCGGTCATCGCCATGCTTATCTTTTAGGGCTTGCAACTTTGGAGCAATGGCACGCATTTTTGCCATTGAAGTATAACTTTTGTTGGACAGCCAAAACAAAGCGATCTTCACCAAAATAGTCAGGCCAATAATTGCCCAACCCCAGTTACCAAAGAGCTTATAAAGCACCTCTAATACCGCAAATAAAGTTTTGGAGATGGGCCAAAGAAAGCCGTAATCCACAGTCTTTTCAAGGCCTACTGCCACAGATGCAAGTTCTTTTTGCACTTTTGGTCCAGCGTAAAGCGTGGCATTCATCGTAATTTGCTTACCCGCATCAACATTAATCACAGGGCTATTAAAGCCGATAAAATGATCATTGCCATTGTTGCGACTATAAAACTGTGCATCAAAATCACCTGGCGTCCACGCAGAGACAAAATAGTGTTGCACAATACCCACCCAGCCATCACGACTGGCAACACTTAACTCGCCATCGTTAAAATTACCAAATTTTAGCTTGTTGTACGGATCATCAGGCGTGCCCCAAGCACCACCCAAATAGGTCGCCATGCCCATCATACCCTTATCTTCAACGCCAGGGTCGGCACTATCATCGCGTTTCAACTGAGCGTACATCTGGCCCTGCCAAGCTGATGCTGATGCATTATTAATATTGTAGCTTAAATCAATTGGATAACCACCCGCTTTAAAGGCATAGGTTTTGGTAATGGTAACACCATCTTTTTGATAAACCAAAGGCACTTCTAGCGTGCCGTTTTCACCCATCTCATAATGCATTTGTGGACTGGTGTAAGTGGCACGACCTGCAGACGTATCAATACCATCTTGCCCAATCAAACCCGATTGGGCCACATAAGTTCGAGCACTTGATTCAAGCAATACAAAAGGTTCATTGCCATTTAGTGTAGCATCATACTGTTTTAAAGCAGCATGTACAATATCACCACCTACAGGGTTGATACGAATGTCGTAGCGATCGGTTGAGACGCTAATCAACTGACCATCTAATGCTGTCGTAGCTGGGTCCGATGAGGCATTGGTTGTGGTTGGCACATCACCTGCATTAGCATTTGGCAAATCTATAGTTGCAGCCTGAGTGGTTGCGGATGCAACTTTTGGGGTGTTAGCCGCATCATCACGCCAAGCCAACACAAGCAGATAAGTTGTGATGAGTATGGCAACAATGATTAAAATCCGAAGAATTTTTTGCATGGCATGATTCCTAACAAAGCATTTGAGGTACACATTAAGCGTGCATTATCAAAATTCGTCAATAAACTTATGAGAAAATCGTTTATTCTACTAAACTTTTATATAAAATCCTAGAAAATATTTAAAAATAGCCAGCAAACCCAGTCCAGCTTTACCTTCTCATCAGCCAATTTAGACGAGAAACATAACCAAATTCATCAACAAATACACCAAAACCAACATTACGACTTGGTGCAAAAAACACATCGTAGCGATACAAATACATTGGTACAGGCACAAAATCCACACCAGAACCTCCCCATGGATGGCAGCTCAGCACACGCTTAAGAACCAAAAACGCTCCTTTTTTTGTATCATGCCAAACCAAAGCCTGACGGCCATATTCTGAGCAAGTTGGATAATAACGACAGCGAGCCGACATACTCGGACTGATGAATTTTTGATAAAAGTAAACCAACCCAAGCAAGCATCGTTTAATCATACACAAATACCAATTTACAAATCTAATCTATTTTTAGTCTTGGATATTTTAATTTTGCCACTTCAAAAATTTTAACAATCTCATTAAAAATATCGCAATCTTTTGTGTAGCTTTTCTTAACAATAAGCACCAAATCCACATTAGCTAACTCATGCTGATTGAGTCGAAACACCTCTTTGGTAATGCGTTTTAATCGGTTACGCACAACAGCATGCTTGAGCTTTTTTTTGGTGATGGCAAGCCCCAATCGTGGCACATCTTTGTCGTTTACCCGAACAAAAATTAAACAATGTTCGGAGTGGATTTTTTTGACCGCCGTATCAAAAACGGTCTTGAATTCAGCAGGCTTTAACAATCGCTGCATCTTATTAAAACAAAATGACGGATGACTCATGATGACCCTACCAAAAGATATAAATATGTGTAAAATAGGTAATAAAAAAGCACCAGCAAGTGGTGCTTTTTTATTTCATCGTTTATACAGTTAGACGATGACGGCCTTTGGCGCGACGGCGTGCTAGGACTTGACGGCCTTTTTTAGTGGCCATACGAGCACGGAAACCGTGGGTACGCTTACGCTTTAATACGCTTGGTTGAAAAGTACGTTTCATAATACACCTTAAGGTTGGTAGGCATCACTAAGCTCTGCAGAAGCTGGAATAAGTGAAGACTTTTTTTGTATGTCACAGTTCGATGATTAGCATTTAACTAACAATCACACTTAAGACTTTCTAATTAGGTCGCTCGCTAAAATTAGCGAAAAGACGGTACTATTCTATCAAGGTTTTTTCACCATGTCAAGATGAGGGTTTGAATTATTATTGTGATACTATAATCAATTCATTTTTTTAAATTTCTAAATCTGATTTAAAAAGCATTGTGTTTATTTCACAAAGTTATTCTAGCAACTACTTTTTCTACCAGAATCATAGGAGGATATGTAAAAATACTACTTAATTTAATCAAAATAAAAAAAGTTATCCACAGGTTTGGTGTTTTTTATCTATTATATTATAAATTTATTGTTGGTAGTAATAATAGAGTATAATTTTTGTGGATAACTAAAAAATTATACTAAATATTATATACTTATATTGTGGAAAAGTATGTTAAATTAATGTTTAAATACTGTGATTAATCCACAATAAAAACTTATCCACAGTTTTTACCATAAAGTTATCCACAGAAAATTTTTCTTTAAAAACTTTAAAATCTATGCTAATATTCACCTGTCTTTAGATGAAGGCGTGCTTACGCCCTATTTTTTATTGAGGGTGTGGCAGATTAGTGTGGTAATTGCTTTATCATTTGTCTGGATTTAATGTGGTGTTTTTTAACTTTTTTATTATTTTTTTTAATCAGTTTGTCGTGAAGGATTGATGGGTATGTCATTATTTGATGAAAGGGTGGTGTCGCCTGACAGAACCACTTTTTCGCTTGATTTTTGGCAGCGATGCCTACAAGAGCTGTCTTTTGAGGTGTCAGAGGCTGACTTTTTGCGTTGGCTATCACCGCTAAAACCAAGCATGGATGGCGATGTGCTGGTATTGTCAGCGATTAACCAGTATTTTATCAATCGTGTTAATGAAGAGTATATTGATTTGATTGAGCGTCTGGTGCAAAAGCATGCACCAGAGGGTGTGCATGCTGTGCGTTTGGAAGTGGCTCAAGTGACAGAGAGTGCCCCAAAAAGCGAAAAGCCAACCAAAAAAAGTAAAGTTAGCACCCAAATTGAAGAGAGTGAGCAGATTGAAGAGGCTTACACCTTTGATGTATTTGTCAAAGGTAAATCAAATGCTTTTGCTTATAATGCTTGTTATGATTTGGCCAAGAAAGCAGGTGAGAGTTTGTACCCACTTGTATTTTTGTATGGCTCGTCAGGCTTGGGGAAGACGCATTTGATGCATGCGGTGGCGCACCGCTATCAAAAGTCTGGTTTGAGATTTTGCTGTTTGACCAAAGATCACTTTTTTCGCATCACTAAAGATGCTTTTCGTGATAATAAAGTTGATCAGCTGGTTAAGAGGATTTGCAAGGTGGACTTGCTGATTATTGATGATATTCATCTGATTAACGCAAAATCTGCACCAAAATTTTCAGAGCTGCTTTTGACGATTTTTAGTGAATTTAGTAAAAATAAACAGCATCGTATTATTCTGGCATCTGACAGGCAACCAACCCAATTAAATAATTTTGATGAGCGTTTTAAATCTCGTTTTTCAGGTGGGTTAAATTTGCTTATTGAGCCACCAGATATTGACATGCGTGTGCAAATCTTGGAAAAAAAGGCGAGCATGCTTAATATGGTACTGCCCAAAGAATGTGCTTTATTTATTGCGCAGAATGTCGCACCAGATGTGCGACGCCTAGAAGGGGCGCTCAACCAAGTTCATGCCAATCATACCATGTTACAAGAGCCTGTGACGCTGACATTGGTGCGTCACGCCATTAAAGACCATGTTGAGGCTCGTGCACGAGCGGTTAATGCTGATAATATTCGTGATTTGGTGGCACAATACTATGGTGTATCCACCAAAGATTTGATGGGTAAAAAGCGGGCTCGCAATATTGTGCGACCCCGTCAGATGGCGATGTCGCTCATTCGTGAGCTAACCCAAGATAGCTTCCCTGAAATTGGGCAGTTTTTTGGTGGTCGAGACCATACAACAGTCATGCATGCCTGTAAAGCGATTGAGGAATTGCGAGTCGGTGATGCTAAGGTAGAGAAAGCCTATCAGGCACTAAAAGCAACTTTGGAATTTGAGTGATGGATGTAAGCATTAAACAGAACTTGTGTTTACATCAAAAAGTGGGTACCATAAGCGGTAATAAAGTGTAATAGGAAGATAATAATGAAATTAACCATCAGTCGTGATGTTTTGATCAATGCCATCAGTTTGGTTGCTAAGGCCGCTGATAAGCACCATCGTATTGGACCAATTTTGGCAAATATTAAGTTTGTTTTGACAGAGGACTTACTAACGCTTGTGGCGTCTGATTTGGAGGTTGAGTTGACCGCCACTGTTAGCATACCTGAGGGTGCGTGCGTTGAAGCAGGTCAGACTACTTTACCTGCTGAAAAATTATTTGTCATTTGTAAGACTTTATCAGATGCTGTCATAACGCTTGATGCCAATCAAACGCGTTGCTTGGTAACAGATGGCAGGGCAAAATATACCTTAAAAACTTTGCCAGCTCAGGACTTTCCTAGTATTGGTGAGCCAGGTATTACTGTGTCGTTACAGATTTCTCGTGATATATTGCATGATTTAATCAGTCATACTCGATTTGCTATGGCAACCCAAGATGTGCGTCATTATTTGACAGGTATGTTGTTTGAGATTGATGGGGATAAATTAACTGCCGTAGCAACTGACGGTCATCGTTTGGCGGTAGCACATCGAGTACTAGATGCAAACTACGATGAGCGACGAATCATTATGCCTGGCAAGGCGGTTGGTGAGCTTGAACGGCTGCTTGGTGAGATTGCCAAAACCAGCAATGATGAGCAAGTATCGCTTAGTTTTGATGATGAATTTATGCAAGTGTCGCTTGTATTTAGTGATGATAGTGAATATTGTGGAATGCAAGTGGGGGTTGTGGCAAGATTGATTGAGGGCAAGTTCCCTGATTATCGTCGTGTGTTGCCGTCAAATTATGATAAATCGGTGGTGTTTAATGAAGAAGAGATGGGTGAAGTTTTGCGTCGCTTATCGATTTTGGTGAATAAGGATGCGCCAGGCGTACTGTTTAACTTTGCACAAGCCGATACCGTCAGAGTCAGTGTTAATAACCGAGAACAAGATGCCGCTGAGGAAAATTTGGCGGTCAGCTACGAGGGTGAGCCATTGGAGGTGTCGTTTAATGAGGCTTATTTGCGTGCGGTTTTAAGAGTGCTTAATGGTGATGTGCGTATTGAAATGACCGAGTCTGTTAAGCCTGCACTGATTTATCAAGTGGGTGATGAGATGAATCATCAATATGTCGTCATGCCGATGCGTGTGTAGGTAATTGTATTGCGATTGTATCAAGTATGATTAACGAGTTACGCATACATACCTTGCGAAATCTATCCCAAGCATCTTTGTTATTAGCAGATTGCAATTTGATTATTGGGAAGAATGGCAGTGGAAAAACATCGCTATTAGAAGCGGTGTTTTTACTTTCTCGGGGAAAAAGTTTTCGCCATCATGAACCCAAACGCTACATTCAGCACCACGCCAAATCTTGCACCGTCTGGGCGAGCATTGACCATTTGCAGACCATCGCCATCCAAAAGCAACTTGACTCATCAAACTTTGCTACAACACTATTAAAGGTAAATCAAAATACTGTAAATAGTCAAAGTACTTTATCATTTTTACTACCAACATTACTGATTGATCCGACTGGTATGATGGTCTTAGAAGAGGGTAGTGCCAATCGCAGGCAGATGTTAGACTGGCTAGTGTTTCATGTGGAACATCAATTTTACCCAGAATGGCTGTCTTATCAAAGATTATTAAAACAGCGTAATTCTTTATTAAAATCGCCTTTTTTATCCCTAAGTGAGCTGAATGCTTGGGATTGTGCTTTATCGGTACATGCCGCTGCTTTACATGAATGTAGACAAAAGGTATTTGATGAATGGCAAAGTTTTTTTAATCAAATGATAGGGCGATTGTTACCAAGCTATCAAGACGAACTGTATTTGACTTATCAGGCAGGTTTTGATGTAAAGACGGGTTTGTTTGAGACCTTGAAAAATCGGCTTGAACAGGATAAGGAGCTTGGCTATACCCGTGTAGGTGCTCACCGTGCAGATGTGATGGTGGGTTTAAAGCAGGTGAATAAAGATGGTGTGAAATTGCGAGAGCAGGCAGTAAATGTACTATCTCGTGGCGAAAAAAAACTGTTGATTATTGCTTTAAAGCTGTCTCAGTTGCAAATGATTTGTCGGTATCTAAAAAATGTTAAACCTGTCGTTTTGATTGACGATATTGATGCTGAGCTTGATGATGAGGCGATGGAGGTGTTTTTTGATACAGTATTATCTTTACCTTGTCAGCTTTTTATTACCAGTCTGCAAGACAGTACAGCTGATAAAATCTGTCAAAAAATGATGAAAAATAATCGACATATAAATGAGTTGAAAGTGTTCCATGTGGAGCAGGGTGAGATTTTTGAAAAAAGCGGGTGTTAAGGGTTGAAAGTGTATTATTTTATTGGGGTTTGGGCGGTGTTTATCCATGCTTTTTTTTGAAAAAAATGCTATAATAATACTTATTTTTGATATTTGATTGTGCTTATTAAGGTGTCAAATAAGTGCAATATCTAAGGATTTTTCATGACTGAGCAAACGCAACACAGCGAATCTCACAACCCTCAAAATAATGAATACAGCTCAAAAAACATCCGAGTTTTAAGGGGGCTTGAGGCAGTGCGTGTCCGTCCGGGCATGTACATTGGCGATACCGATGATGGCACAGGTCTGCATCATATGGTGTTTGAGGTGGTGGACAATGCCATTGATGAGGCTTTGGCTGGGCATTGTGATGAGATTAATATCGTGATTCATGAGGATGAATCGGTGTCGGTCATGGACAACGGCCGTGGCATTCCTGTGGATATTCACCCAGAAGAAGGGGTGTCTGCAGCACAAGTTATTATGACGGTTCTGCACGCTGGCGGTAAGTTTGATGACAACTCCTATAAAGTCTCTGGCGGCCTGCATGGCGTTGGTGTATCGGTGGTTAATGCTTTGTCCAAAAGATTGATTTTAAATATTTGGCGTGATGGATATTCGTATACTCAAAATTATACTGATGGCGTGCCTGACTTTGAGTTAAGGCAAGTTGAGCCGACTGATCGGACTGGTACGCAGGTTAGATTCTATCCAAGTGATGAGATTTTTAGTGGCACAATTTTTGATTACGATATTCTTGCCAAGCGTCTGCGTGAACTATCTTTTTTAAATTCTGGTGTGCGTATTGTACTGACTGATGAGCGAGATGATAGAGTTCAGGTTTTTGAGCATAAAGGAGGGCTATCTGAATTTGTTACTTTCATCAATGAGGGTAAGCAGACCCTGAACGATATTTTTCATTTTACCGCACAAGGAGTAGAGGGTATTGGTGTGGAGGTGGCTCTACAATGGTCGGATAGCTACACAGAAAAAGTGCTGTGCTTTACCAATAATATACCGCAAAAAGATGGGGGTACGCATTTATCGGGGTTTCGTTCGGCACTCACTCGCTGTCTAAATCACTACATGGAAAGTGAAAACATTGGCAAAAAAGAAAAGGTTCAGGTAACAGGTGATGATGCACGAGAAGGTTTGGTGGCGATTGTCTCTGTCAAAGTTCCTGACCCAAAATTCAGTTCTCAGACTAAAGATAAACTGGTGTCTAGTGAGGTAAAGTCTGCTGTTGAAACGACCATGCACGAACGCCTAAGTGAGTATCTACTGGAAAATCCAGCGGCTGCCAAAGCCATTTCTGGTAAAATTATTGATGCAGCTCGTGCTAGAGAGGCGGCTCGCAAGGCTCGTGAAATGACTCGCCGTAAGACTTCGCTGGATATTGCAGGTTTGCCAGGTAAGCTGGCTGATTGTCAAGAAAAAGATCCTGCTTTGTCCGAACTGTATATTGTTGAGGGTGATTCGGCAGGTGGTAGTGCCAAGCAGGGTCGTAACCGTAAAATGCAGGCGATTTTACCATTAAAAGGCAAGATTTTAAATGTAGAGCGTGCCAGATTTGACAAGATGCTCTCATCTGCTGAGGTTGGAACGCTCATCACGGCACTTGGCACTGGTATTGGTGCTGATGAATATAATGTTGATAAACTTCGCTATCACAAAATCATCATTATGACCGATGCGGATGTAGATGGCTCTCATATTCGCACATTGCTTTTGACTTTCTTTTTTCGCCAAATGCCAGAACTGATTGAGCGTGGGCATATTTATATCGCTCAACCGCCATTATATAAAGTCAAAAAAGGCAAGCATGAGCTTTATTTAAAAGATGATGAGGCGTTAAAATCTTATTTGCTGTCATCAACAATTGATGAAAACCAGCTGTTTTTAAGTAAAGATGCACCTGCAATTACTGGCATGGCACTTGAAAAATTGCTCAATAATTATAACCAATCACAGGTTGTTAAAAGCCGATTGCAAAATAAATATCCACCACAATTGCTTGATGCCTTAACCTTGATACCGAAGTTTGATGCTGATTTTAAAGATAAATCTAGCGTTCAAGCATGGGCGGATAAGCTGCAAGTTAAATTGAGTGAGATTGCTGGTAATTTATCGCCACAAGTGGCGTTGATTGAAGCTGTGAGTTCTGATGATGCTCAAAAGCAGCAATGGTTACCTCGAGTAACGATATTTGTTCATCGTTTGCCTCAATATTATACACTTGATGCGGGATTTTTAAATTCTGCTGAGTATGCAAGGTTATATAGGTTATCTGGTGAATGGAATACGGTACTGGGGGTTGATGCATTTTTGCGTCGTGGCGAGAAGGATTTGGCAATCAAAGACTTTCATTATTTGTGGGGGTATATGATGGCGGATGCACGGCGTGGTATGAGCATACAGCGTTACAAGGGTTTGGGTGAGATGAATGCCGATCAGCTTTGGGAGACCACGATGGACCCAGAGAATCGTCGAATGCTTAAAATCACCATTGAAGACGCCATCGCAGCGGACCACCTGTTTAATTGCCTGATGGGTGATGAGGTTGAGCCACGCCGTATTTTTATTGAGGAAAATGCATTGAATGCTGATGTAGATATCTAATTCATCAGGCTTATTACCCCTATCAAAATGCGGCTGCTGATCATTCCAGTCGCATTTTTTGTTTTTTGATTAAAAAAATGACTCTGCACCAGTAGTCTACCCCATGCTAGACCAGAAACATGAGGTATAACACTAAGTTAAGCACTTATAAGCTCAAAAAAGATTATCAAATGCTTTTGTATTATTAAGTAAGATTTTTTGATTTTTCTAGTCTAGGGCCTAAGTAATTATTTGGGTTTGTATAGTATTTAGAAGGGTGTAAAAATCCTGCAGAAATTAGGGTAACTTTTGTAGGATTTTTTTAGGATTTTATTCATCAAAAACCAAATCTTGGGTGGGATAGCCTTGTGATTTGGCAAGTGCAATGTAGCGGTTTTGGATATCCGTAGGCATTTGCTCACGAGCCAAAAGCCACAAATAACGCTTGTCAGGCGTACCAACCATCGCATAGCGGTAATCGTCATCAAGTGCCAGCACCCAATAATCGGCATTGCCAATACCCAATGCTCTGACAAACTTGGGGGCAAAATTTACCTTAAGTTTGGCATCGCCCACAGGTTTTGCGATGGCGTGTGCTTGGATACGCTTGCCATCTTTGTTAAGGCAGCTATTGACCACCTGCACCACGGTTTGTTCGCCATCTTTGGTCAAGGTGTAATTTGCCCTGCTGTCTTTAGTGCAGTTTCTTTGAAAAAACATGGGCAATCTTGCCACTTCTTGCCAAGAACCCATATAGCGTGGCAAATCAACCTTTGCCACGGTGGCAGGTGGGTTGGTGGGGGTATTGGGCATACTGGTGCAAGCGGTCAATCCTAAAACAAGGGTTATACAAAGACCCATTACAATACGAGACATAAAAATCCTTAAAAGACAAAAGTGTTTAAACAAAGGGGTATGGTAGAGTACAAAATATGATATACCATAAAAGTGATAAAATACAATGGCATGGAGAAGAAAAAACTTTTATCTTTTTATCAAAGAATGCGAGTTTCGTTTTAACTATGGCTTGCCTATAATCGGCTTAGAATACCCAGAAAATGGTGTGGGGTTTAGGGCTTATCTACTACAGCCCTAAACATTTTAATAAATCGTCAACATCTTGATATTCTGAAAAATTTATTTTTGAAAATCCATAACCAATGTAGCTGTCTTTAATCAATTCTGTTGGACTTCTATGAAATAAAATCACACCAATCTTTCCGTTTACATTTAAAAAATTATCCTAGCACAGTTTGATAAAATTCTCACGAAAAATCTTGGTCGCCAAATCCATCAAAAAATGTTAAAATATCAAGCAATTTTTCCCCAATAAAGGCAATCCAAATGACCAAAAATATCACCGCCGACCGCATTTTAATCCTAGACTTTGGCTCACAATACAGCCAGCTTATCGCTCGCCGTGTGCGTGAAATTGGCGTGTACAGTGAGTTGCACCCTTTTGATGTTGCCGATAATTTTATCCAAAACTTTGGGGCAAAAGGCGTGATTTTATCAGGCGGGCCCGAAAGCGTGTATATGGACGGTAGCCCCAAAATCCCCCAAGCGGTGTTTGACCTTGGCGTGCCTGTTTTGGGCATTTGCTACGGCTTTCAGGCGATGACGGCACAGCTTGGCGGGGTGGTGCAAGCAGGCGACATCAAAGAATTTGGCTATGCCAAAATTGACATTGTCGCCCAAGACAAATTGCTAGCCGATACGGCAGATGCCCACAACCAATCGCAAGTGTGGATGAGCCACGGCGATAAAGTTGCCAAATTGGCAGACGGATTTGTCGCCACATCAAGCACGCCAAGCTGTCCGTTTGCGTCCGCATCGGACGAAAATCGCCAGTTGTACGGCGTGCAATTTCACCCAGAAGTTACCCATTCGCAAAAAGGCACGCAAATGCTACAAAACTTTGTCCACAGCATTTGTGGCTGTGGCAAGGCGTGGAACTCAGACAGCATCATTGAGATGCGTATCAAACAATTACAAGCACAAATCGGCGATAATGAAGTGCTTTTGGGCTTGTCTGGCGGTGTGGACAGCTCGGTGGTGGCTGCGCTTTTGCACCGTGCCATTGGCGATAAATTGACCTGCGTGTTTGTGGACAATGGGTTACTTCGCCTAAACGAAGGCGACCAAGTGATGCAAATGTTTGCCGATAATATGGGTATCAAAGTGATTCGTGCCGATGCCGAAAACCGCTTTTTGGACGCACTAAAAGGCGTAACCGACCCAGAAGCCAAACGCAAAATCATCGGACGAGAATTTATTGAAGTGTTTAGCGATGAAGCACGCAAATTAAACGGCATTAAATTTTTGGCACAAGGGACAATTTACCCTGATGTGATTGAATCCGCCAAAAGCAAAAACGGCAAGGCACACACCATCAAATCGCACCACAATGTCGGCGGATTGCCTGATGATTTGGCGTTTGAATTGGTTGAGCCTTTGCGTGATTTGTTTAAAGACGAAGTGCGAAAAATTGGCGTGGCACTTGGGTTGCCTGCCGAAATGATTTATCGCCACCCTTTTCCCGGCCCAGGGCTTGGCGTGCGGATTTTGGGCGAAGTCAAAAAAGAGTATGCCGATATTTTGCGAGTGGCGGACGATATTTTTATGCAAGAGCTTCGTGCGTCTGGCTGGTACGACAAAACCGCCCAAGCCTTTGCGGTGTTTCAGCCGATTAAATCGGTGGGCGTGGTCGGCGACGGTCGCCGTTATGCGTGGGTGATTGCCCTCAGAGCAGTGGAGACGGTGGATTTTATGACCGCGCGTTTTGCCCATTTGCCTTATGATTTGGTGGATAAAATCTCAACACGCATTATGAATGAAATCACTGATGTCTCTCGTGTGGTCTATGATGTGTCTAGCAAACCGCCTGCGACGATTGAGTGGGAGTAATTGATAAAACTGGCTCTTTGGGGTCAGTTTTTATTTATAAGATAATTGATTGAAAAAATGCACAACAAACCTTTTTAAATACTGTAATGTGTAAAAAATCAAACAACCAATCCAATACTTGCCCACATTGCAATCAAGCACTTGATAATATTATAACGCATCAATCGGTAGTATTTTGTGGTTATTGTCAAAATAGCCTACTGATTAACCCATTTTTAAAATCATTAGAGCGATTGAGCTTTTGGCAGTTTATTGGTTATTTTATAAAAAGTCAGTATAAATTATATTTGGCTTGTGGTATTATATGTGGGTTTTTTGTAGCAATCATCACAATTTTTGATAATCTTGACAAGATTAATGTAAGCCAAACTTTTGGGATAAGTTTAATTATAATTGCACTTATTATTATCGGTGTTGGTATTTATTATACCGAAAAAAAATTACAAAACTATCCTGCCGATAAACTCAAAAATAAGCTAATTATCAAAGGCATAGATACTTATACACTTATCCAAAACGACTTTAAAATATCGTTTGCATTAGAAAAACTAGCCGAGCAATTTGATAAATTTACCGCTTGTTGTCCACATTGTGGGTCGCAAAGACTACATCAAAGATTGGATACATTTGTTTGCAAAAATTGTCATTGCTGTTTTGATTTAAATAAAAAACTCACGCATTTAAAAACAATTAACCTAGCTATCCAATATATTTTTATCTTTACTTTAATAAGATATTTGGATAATATTGTTTATGCAATGCCTTTATTTTTGATTGTTTTATTTTTTGTAAATTTAATCGCCCAATATTACTGGTTTAAGACCCCAAAATGGCACATACACGCCCCCTAGCCGAACGAGTTCGCCCCACATCGCTTGACCAAATTATCGGGCAAGGCCATCTATTGGTCGTGCCTGCAACCGATTGTGGCGGTAACATTTTCTAGGTTGCTTTTGTTTTAGATGAATGACAAAAGCGATGCAGGAGAAAAGAAAGGGTCTTGGCATCGTAAAGTTTGATTGGTAAAAAACAAACCCATCGGTATAACGATGGGTTTGTTGCCACAAGATAATAGAATTACTGTATCAAATCCACTAATGCCCCATAACCTGCATTTTGCATATCGCTTAGTGGGATAAATTGCAAGGCATCGCCATTGATGCAATAACGCAATCCGCCTTTGTCTTTTGGACCGTCATTAAACATATGCCCCAAATGCGAATCTGCTACACGAGAACGCACTTCGGTACGCACCATATTAAAACTGGTGTCAGGCAATGTTGTGATAACTTCTTTACTAATTGGTTTGGTAAATGACGGCCAACCACAGCCTGAATTGTATTTATCAGTGGATAAAAATAACGGCTCGCCACTTACCACATCTACATACAGCCCCTTGTCAAATAAATGGTCATAGTGATGACTAAATGCTCGTTCTGTTGCACCGTTTTGAGTGATGTTAAATTGAGCTTTGCTTAGTCTATCTTGTAGATTTTTATCATATTGCTGATAACGGGTAGGGTCTAGTGCTTGGCTTAATGTATCGGCTTTTGGCAAAAGGCTTTTGGGCTGAATAACAGGTATTTTTTGATTGGCAAGGCTGACATCAATATGACAATAGCCATTTGGATTTTTGGTTAAATAGTCTTGATGATAGCTTTCTGCTTCATAAAAATGGCGTAGTGGCTGATTTTCTACCACGATTTTTTGGTTAAATTGGCGAGATAGTTTGCTAAGATTATCATCAATAATGGCTTTATCGCTTGGGTCGGTGTAATAAATGCCTGTGCGGTATTGTATACCCCTGTCATTGCCTTGTTTATTAAGACTGGTTGGGTCTATTACTTTATTATAATACGCCAAAATGGTAGCAAGATTGGTTTTGTCGGTATCGTAAGTTACTTTTACGGTTTCGGCGTGTCCTGAGCCTTTGATGACATCTTCGTAGCTTGGGCTTGCTGTTTTGCCGTTGGCATAGCCAGATACAGCATCAACCACGCCTTCTACTCGCTCCATATAGGCTTCAAGTCCCCAAAAACAGCCACCTGCCAGATAAATTGTCCGTGTGTTAATCGGTGTTTTGCCGTCTGCTTGATAATAGATATTGTCGGTTTTTTTTGGGTTTTTGTTTGACATAGAGTGGTTTTGTGCTTGCAAGTTTTTAAGCCCTGCAAAATCATTGTCTGCATTGTCTGATAGTGCCGATATTTGGGCATCGGATAGATTGCCTTTGTGAAGATAAACCAAATTACCTTTTTTGTCCAAAATGGCAAAGGTTGGATACACCTGAATGCCAAATTGGTTAATTAGCGTGCCATTTTTGTCGGTCAGTACTGCTAAATTGGGGTATTCTTTGGCGACCACATTATACCATTTGTGAAATGCTTGCTCGTCTTTTTCGCCTAGCTGATTGGGGCTTGCTACGCTAATGACATTCATATTGGGATATTTTTTTGCCCAGTCATCACTTTCTTGTAAAGTGGCAAGGCACGAAGGACACCAGCTTGCCCAAAATTTTACGATTGTTGGGCGGTTTGGGTCAATCACGCTTTTGTTTGTTTGATAGATATTGGCGTTTGGCAGTGATTGCAATGTCGCCAGCGTTTGACTGGGTAGCATATCTTGGCTGGACTTTTGGTGCGTTTGTTCGTTTAAGTCATAAGACTTGGCGTTCATTTTTTGGCAACTTGATAAAAGCAATAAAGTTGCACATAAGGCACTGCTAAAACTTAGCGTATTATAAAGCAGTCGTTTTGACATTGTCGTATCCTTTCACAAATTAACATTGGAAAAATGGTTGGTTATCAATCATCTTGTGTTTTAAATTGAGTCATCATTTGATTGAGTGCTTGAATATTGTGTTTAAAGTTACGACAATTTTTACAAAGACATAAGTGGCTATATACTTGCCCTTTTTGTAAAGTACTAATGTTATCATCTCGCCAATGGCTAATCAAATGAATAATACGGTAGCAATGCTTATCTTGGGGTAAGTTTTGAGGTTCAAACATTTGTTTTTCCTTCTTTATTGTTAGTTAGAGATTTTCATCATCAAACCATTTGATTTGTAAGCATACTTGTAATCGTAATCTGGCCCGGCACATAATGACATAAAAATTTTGTTTGCTTATTTGACAACTTTCACAGATTTCTTCGGTGTCTAGCTCCAAGTATTCTTTCATCAAAAATATTTTGGCGTGTTCGGCAGGCAGGTTGTTTAAACACACTTCCAAAACCTGCCAAAAACCGTCATTTTGAGCTTGAATCTCAGGATTATATGCTCTTTCATCAAACGCTGTAGGGCGAGTGCTTTTGTGCCACGAACCGTCTTGGGTAAACAAAGTATTGATGACAAGCTCATCACTGTCATTATTGTCGTCATTTGTTAAATCGGTTAATGGAACATAGCGATTTTTTTGGCGCAAGTAGTCAATGATTTTGTTTTTTAAAATGGCAAAAACCCAAGTCTTGAGTGCGGATTTACCCTGAAAGTCTGTTTGGTACCGCAATGCAGTGGTTAATGCTTCTTGCACGATGTCTTCGGCAATATTTGTATCATTCAGTTGATTTTTTGCAAATTTTAGCAGTTCTTTGTAAAGGTATAACAAATAATCGTCATTCAATGAATGATGCATACTGTGTGTTTTGCTATCTTTTAATAGCCGAATAAATGTTTCATTATCATCATTCATTTTTATGCCTTTTATTTGTATTTACTTTAAAAAATGCTTTTTTAAAAAATAATCAATACTCACATAGTTACCTGCTCCATAAAACAATAAAGGCAATAGCATAATCAAATAAGTTACCGCAAATTCCACGCCATTATTTAAAATTACAAAATTTCCCATATCGGTAAGCCACTCGTAATTACCGTGTTCTTGCAAAATCTCACGAGCCTTTTCCAATCTTAATGCAACTTCTTGGGCGTTATTTAGACTATCATTGGCACTGCCAAAACCCAATTTTGACCAAAATAAGGCAGTGCTTGTGCCAGCTTCACTAGATGCAATGGCAAACCAACCATTTTTTAAATGCACGGTCCAGCCTGCCACTGCCATTGTAATGATTAGTATAATGCTAAAAAAGCGTGTAAAAACCCCAAATAGCAAAGCAAATCCACCAACAAGTTCAGCAAAAATCACCAATGCTGTCATCAAAGGTGCAAAAGGCAGTCCAAGCCCCCAGTCGCTATTGCCAAGCCATTCACTGGTTGCATTAAAGCTGTTTAATTTATTGAGTCCTGCAATAATAAAAATTGGCGCTAAATAAATACGCAAAGCAAGCAGTAAGGTAAAATCAAGCGATTTTAATTTGTGGATAAATCTATCATAAGTATGGATAATTTTTTGCATAAAAACTCTTTTTTTATAAAACACTAATTGGGCTAATTTATGTCATTTGAATTAACACAGATTGGCTAACTAATAACGCAAATAAATCATCGGTATACGCCAAAAGTTCGTCAATATTATCATAATCAATAGATTGACCAAAATCACGCATTAGTTGTTCATTAGATGAATATGTTTGTTCACTATTTTGCATAAAATCAATGAGTAAATGGGTCAAGGCATTAATTTGGATAAATTCTATTTTGTCATTATTGTCTTTTAAGACCACCAAAAAAGCATCAGACGGTTCAATATCGCTATTATCCACGCTAATGGTATGTACAGGATAATGATAGTGATGATTTTGTACACTATGATTTAAAGCGTACGAATTGTTGCTGTTAATAATGACCTTTGGCGTTGTATCTGGCAGGGTGTCTACATACAGTTCTAGCCATTCATAATGGGCAAGCTCGGGCAAATAATCAGGCACAAAATCAATATCACTTTTTTGAAGTGTTATTGCATTATGCCAATCACTATCGTTGTCATCGTTTAGTTTTGATAAAAAATCCACAAATTGCATTGGAATTTCACTAAAATATGGCGAATGTGTTGGATAACATTGAAAAAAATACAACGATAAAGGTTTGAAGTTATCGTCCAATATCGCCCGACAAACGGGAAAGCATTGATTTAAAAAACCAGACATATTGTTAAAAATCAAGTCTTGGTAAATTTTGCCAACCTTGTGGGGAATAGTATCGCTAGCAGATTGAGAACGCAAATAATCACCAAATTGCAATTGAAATTTTTGCAAAGAATAAGGCGGTTTATGACTATTAACTGTGCGATTTTTTTCAAATAAAGTTATTGTCATTGCTTTTTATCATTTTAAAATCAGGCAGATAACTGCTGTTTGTTTGGATTTAAAGATTGACACGCATTTTTTTGAGCATGGTGAATCATATCAATCTCTGTCAATAATTCATCTAGGGCAGGAAAATTAAAATCTCGCTCCAAACAGGTGGGAATGTCGGTGGCTTTTTTGCCTGTACGATGATAAATCTCACGATAGGCTTCGTCCAATAACTGCCAAACAGGTTCTATGACATTATTGCCGTGCGTGTCTATAATAAAACCATCTTCTGCCACATAATGCCCTGCAATGTGCATATAACATACTTTTTCTAGTGGCAACTGGTGTAAATAGGCAATGGGGTCAAAGCCAAAATTTTGGCTATTGACATAAATATTATTGATATCCAAATGCAATAAGCAATCGGCTTCTTTGACCACAGCACTGATAAACTCGCTGTCGGACATATCACTGTCTGGTGGCGTGTAATAATAACTGGCGTTTTCAAAACCAATTTGCATACCCATAATATCTTGGGCTTGTTTTATGCGATTGGCAGTCCATTTGACCGCATCGTTGGTACAAGGAATAGGCAATAAATCATACAAATGTCCCTTGTCATCAGATGTCCACGCCAAATGCTCAGTATATAACTGCATACCGTGTTCTTGCATAAATTTTTTGGTATTTTTTAATAAATCAATATCCAATTTGGCACTACTGCCGATTGACAAAGACAAACCGTGGCAAATAAAAGCAAATCGCTCGGTATAGGATTTGAGTAGTTTGTGATACTGCCCACCCATTTGCCCTGCCGAATTAAGCCAATTTTCAGGCGACACTTCAAAAAAATCAATCGCTGATAAATCGTGTGTTTGCATATCTTGGCAAAGCTCACGGCGAAAGCCTAAGCCTGCACCTTTTAAACAATTACTCATATCGGTCTCAACGATAAATGGCATTAAAAAACACTTAGAATCAATCAAACAAGCATATGCTTATTTGATTGATTAATAACGCTAAGTAAATAATGTTAAGTTAAGTCGGCTTATTTAGCTCCGCCACACTTACCTTCGCCACATTTGCCTTCACCGCACTTGGCTTCGGCTTTTTTGGTGGTAGGTGCTTTGGCTGTGCCACCGCATTTACCTTCGCCACATTTGGCATCTGCCTTTTTGCTGGCTTTGGCTGTACCGCCACATTTGCCTTCACCGCACTTGGCTTCTGCTTTTTTGCTCGCCTTACTTTTGCTGACACAAGCCTTGTCAGCTTTGTCGCATT
This sequence comes from Moraxella sp. Pampa, assembly GCF_035181385.1. Classification (NCBI taxonomy): domain Bacteria; kingdom Pseudomonadati; phylum Pseudomonadota; class Gammaproteobacteria; order Moraxellales; family Moraxellaceae; genus Moraxella; species Moraxella sp. Pampa. Next base: position 352,613 of record NZ_JAXCJK010000002.1, read on the forward strand.
GTGTGGTTTTGTTTTGGTAGCCTTGTGCCATCGCATTTAATGCAAATGGGCTAACGCCTGCTACAACCAATGAGCCAACTAAGGCGGTTTTTGCTAATTTTTTCATGGTATAAACTCCGATTGTATGTTTTATCAAGTTTTGGTATGATTTTTTGGTAGTCATGCCAAAAGTAAAAATAGGACATTTTGTTAATATTTAAAAAAACAGAATGTTCTATTACAATAGTCGTAAATCAAACGCAAAACCTTACAATTTTTTTTAATATTTTTTGTATTATGTTGAAAATTCATACTTATCATACATGGCAAGGTGGATTATGGTTTGTATGTTGGATTGTCGCCAATAGATGGTAAGGGCTGGGATTATCAAATCTGTTGATGAATTTTGACGGTTTGTCGGCTGATTACATTCAATATTTGAGTGAGGATAATAATATTATCCAGATGAGCAAAAATCGTGGTTGGGTTGTTGTCAATACTGTGAGTAGTGGGCGTGTTTTAAAAAGCCATTTAATTTAAATTAAATGGCTTTTTGTTAATTATTTTAATAATTCTTGTACTTGTTTTTCAAATACTGGCAAATGTTTTGCAACGGATTTATCTATCGCCTGTATAAATTTGTTGTTATCAGCAAGCGACATAGCGGACTTAGTCAGTGCCTTTGTTACCAAAGCCTCTTTGGTGATGATGCTTTGACCAACTGGTGTTTGATAAAACTCAATCATTGCATTCACTTCTTGTTGTGTATAGTGTTCTTTGGCAATGTTAATGTAGGTATTGATGATCTGCTCAGATAAAATACCAAGATTGACATCTTGCCAAATTTTTTCGCTCAGATCATAAAGAAGGGTCTCAACTTGTGAACGCTTTTCTTCTGGTAGGTAATTGACCATAGAGTTCATGCTAGTATGTACAAATGCATTAACAAAACCAGATTTCATCGTCTCTTGGACAATTTGCTCTGTGTTGGTAACCTTTGTTAATGTGAGCAATGAGTCATGACTTGGTGTTTTTGCCATGACAGTAGTTGAGCCAAAGAGTAGGCTTGTGGTCATCAATGTTGTGATAATGCTCTGTTTAATATTCATGTTTTAACCCTGTTTGATAATCGATGAAATAAAAAGTTGTTAATATCAATGTGTAAATGAAAGTTATTACCATATAATATGATGGAAAAGCTATGATAGCAGAACCAACCTTTTTGTCAATACTGTATTTGCACAGCTATATTTGTGTCTTTGAAAAACTTACCAATGTATTTATAAAAATTTGCTATAATGTATGCAAAGATGGCTGTTGCTCAAATGACCCAAAAGATATACTAAAAAGCATTTGATATTTTTTTTTGATGGACTTTTGAGCTACTCTTAAAAAATCAAATCAATTTTATATTGTTTCATGTGAAACAGTTATCAATGACCATGAATTTGGTTTGGTTGTTACTTGGTTTAAAGTCATTGATGCTGGTGGGTTGGTGGTTTTGATGTCATTAAAAAGTGATGAGTTAAAGACTGTCTTGGTGATTTAACATTTGACAGAAGCGATAAGAATAGGGTGTGGGTGATTTGTGAGATTTTCCAAATTTGGCGAAAAATTTACCAAAAACAGTGGTATTTTGCAGTTGATGGACGATTTGGGTAGGGCTTTATCAAGCGATAAGCCTATTAATATGCTGGGTGGTGGTAATCCTGCCGTCATTGATGAGGTAAACAGGGTTTATCAAAAGACTTTGATGGATATTGTTGCTTCGGGTGATGCGATTGACAGCATGGCCAATTATTCGACACCGCAGGGAGATGCTAAGTTTATTGATACGCTGGTTGATTTTTTTAATCGCCATTATAGTTGGTGTTTGACAGCGGATAATATTGCATTAACCAATGGTTCGCAAAATGGATTTTTTTGTTTATTTAATCTATTTTCTGGGCAGTTTACTGATGGGGAAAAATCTATCTTACTGCCTATGGCGTCTGAATATGTGGGCTATGCAGATGCTCATGTGGATGGTACGCATTTTTTGTCGGTGCCACCAATCATTGAGGAGGTGGTGCATGATGGACAAACAGGGTTTTTTAAGTATCGTGTGGATTTTGAAAAACTAGAAAGTCTGCCAGAGTTGGCTTGTGGTGAGATTGGGGCAATTTGTTGTTCTCGTCCAACCAACCCGACAGGCAATGTATTGACCGATGATGAAATGGCACGCCTTAAAGATTTGGCTAAAAAGCACGACATTCCTTTAATCGTTGACAATGCCTACGGCGAACCATTTCCAAACATCATTCATACTGATACGAATTTAAGCTGGGATACTCAAACGATTTTGTGTTTTAGCTTATCAAAAATTGGTCTGCCAGGAGTGAGAACGGGCATTATTGTAGCAAATCCTGAGGTGGTGCAGGCGGTGAGTGCAATGAATGCGATTGTTAATTTGTCTCCTGTGCGTTTTGGGGCAACAATTGCCACGCCGATTTTTGCTGATGATACAATCGTTAAGCTTGCCAGAGCGTATATCCGCCCATTTTATGTTCAGCAAGCGAATTTTGCCATTGCATTGTTAAAGGAGCAGTTTGCTGATTTGCCAGTAAAAATTCACAAACCTGAAGGGGCGATTTTTCTGTGGGTGTGGTTTGAAAATTTGCCAATTTCTACAACCAAGCTGTATGAAATACTAAAAGCAAAAGGCACGCTCATCATTCCAAGTGAATATTTTTTCTTGGGTATTGATGTCGCTAATTATCCGCATGCCAAGGAGTGTATTCGCCTTAGTATTGCTCAAAATGATGAAACGCTCATTTGTGGCATCAAGATGATCGGTGGGGTGGTGCGAAATCTTTATCAGAAAAGTTAATCGTACCTGCTTATTATACCAAGCTAATAAAAATCCCAAATCATTGAGATTTGGGATTTTTATTAAATTAAGCAACTAAACCGCTGCAATCACCATGATTTCAACAAGCCAGTTGGGGTTAACCAGTTTAGCTTGTATGGTGGCACGAGCAGGTGGGGTGGTGTCTTTGACCCATTCATTCCACTCTTCATTAAAGCCATCAAAGTTTGCCAAATCACTGATGAATACTTGTGCTGATAAGATTTTGGATTTGTTTGTACCTGCTTTGGCAAGAGCCTTATCAATATTGGCAAAAACTTCACGAGATTGCCCTTTGATGTCTAGGCTATCATCGTCAGGTACTTGCCCTGCCAGATAAACTACGCCATGATGAATAGCGATTTCGCTTAAAGTGGCGTTGCTGTCAAGTTTGGTGATGTTGGTCATAGATTTTCCTTAAAGGTTTGCAAAATTTAGTGATAACGAGCCAAAGACAGTCCATCGAGGCTGATATCGGGCGTTTGTCGGGTGATGATGTCGGCAATCAGTTTTCCAGAGCCACACGCCATTGTCCAGCCAAGTGTGCCATGTCCTGTATTAATAAATAAGTTGCCAAACCTAGTGCCACCAATGATGGGTGTGCCATCTGGTGTCATTGGGCGTAGTCCCGTCCAAAATTTGGCATTTGGCAAATCGCCACCTGTGAACAAATCGTTTGTTACCATCTCTAAGGTAGCACGGCGTTTGGGATTTAGAGTGAGATTAAATCCAGAAAGCTCAGCCATACCACCTATTCTGATGCGATTATCAAAGCGTGTGATGGCGACTTTGTAGGTTTCGTCCAGCACGGTTGAGACGGGGGCGTTTTTCTCATCAAGAATCGGTACGGTTAAAGAATAACCTTTGACAGGATAAATTGGCAAATCTAGCCCCAGTTGTTTGGCAAGATTGCGAGAATAACTACCAAGAGCAAGTACATAATGATCGGCAATCATCATCTCGCCATCAATCATCACACCAACAATCTGATTGCCATTGTGATGGATGTTGTCTATGGTTTTGTTAAAAACAAAGTTTACGCCCAAGTCTGTGGCCAGCTTTGCCAAATTCTTGGTAAATAGGTTGCAGTCGCCAGTTTCGTCGTTAGGTAGACGCAGACCACCCACCAGCTTATCTTTGGCATGTATCAGGGCGGGTTCAACTTTATCCAATTCATCACGACTGATAAGCTCATAATCTACGCCACATTCTTTTAATACTTCAATATCACGACCAACAACATCCAGCTGAGCTTGCTTGCGAAATAATTGTAGCGTGCCTTTTGTGCGATGCTCATAGTTGATGTTTGTATCGCTTCGAAGTTGTTGCAGGCAATCACGACTGTATTCGGCAACTCGCATCATGCGTTCTTTGTTGATGGCGTAATCGTGAGCATTGCAGTTGGCAAACATTTTGCTTGCCCAGATTCCTTGCCAAGCTGTGCCATCTGGACTGATGGCAAAAGGGGCGTGCTTTTGAAATAGCCATTTGGCTGCTTTGGTAGGAATACCAGGTGCTGCCCAAGGGGTGGAATAACCAGGGGAGATTTGTCCTGCATTGGCAAAACTCGTCTCTTCGCCAACATCTGCTTGACGGTCAATGACGGTAACTTCCACACCTAATTTAGCAAGGTAATAAGCGGTTGTTACGCCTATCACACCACCACCTAGGATGATTGTTTTCATGAGGTATTTCCTTGTTTTTTTATTGTGTACCTTTTGCGTACTTGTAAAAATTCTGCGACTTAGCCTTGCGGTATTGTATATGATGCCAATCATGAAAACAAGCTGCTTGGTAGAGATGAAAAAGAGGCTGGCGTGAATTTATTGTTGATTGGCGGTGCGGTACTGGGTGCAGTGTTTCGTTATTTTCTTGGTGTTTTTGTAAATATATTGATGGGGTGATGAGCTTAGCTGTGGTTTTGTTTTGAATAAATTTCGTCCAACACCAACCAAGTTTTGTCAAACTTGGTCAAAAAAGATACCTAAAAATCTGTTATAATAATCTAAATTTTTATAACAACCTGTGAAGAAATATGTCCTTATTTTCTTATTTTGAACGCAAAATTGATCCTTATCCAGAAGGTCCTATGCCTGTAATGACTCGAGCTAAGCTTCTGTCCTTTCTTTGGGTGTGCACCGAGGGGGCAAGGGTGTGGATTTTTATTCGTGTGTTGTTGTCGGTGTTGTTGGGCGTATTTGGTTCGCTACTTTTTGCGTGGGTGGGTGATGTGGTGGACTGGCTGACCATCTATGCTCCAAGCACACTTTGGCAGGAAAAAGGACAAACTATCATGATGATTTTGGGTTTGTGCTTATTATCAATCATTGGTGAATTTTTTGATAATTTGGTGCGTTTTCAAGTGCTCCAAGGTGTGATGCCCATGCGTCTAAGGTGGTGGTTTCATAAGCACATGCTCGGACAGTCCATGCAGTTTTATCATGATGAGTTTTCTGGGCGAGTCTCTGCCAAAGTCATGCAGACAGCACTTGCTGTGCGTGATACCATCATGACAATGGCGGAAATGGCATCGTTTGTATCTGCTTATTTAATTACCAGCGGTGTGATTTTATTAGGTTTGGATTTTTGGTTGTTTGTGCCTTTTGCCTTATGGCTTGTTGTCGTTGTTGTTGTGATGAAGTTTTTTTTGCCACGCTTAAGACGCACCGCCAGCGATCAAGCAGATGCTCGTGCTTTGATGACAGGGCGAGTTACAGACGCTTATGCCAACATCAGTGCGGTCAAATTATTTAGTCATTCCCAGCGTGAGTTGGGCTATGCCAAATCTGCCATGCAAGAGTTTATGACCACTGTTCATGCGCAGATGCGTTGGGTGTCGCTACTTGGTACAACTACTGAGACCATTTCTTTGCTGATGATTATTGGCAGTACAACAATTGGTGTGTATCTATGGATGATTGGGGAGGTTACGGTGGGGGCGATTGCCATCGCCTCTGGTATTGCTCTAAGATTAAAAGGTATGATTCAGTGGATCATGTGGGAGATGGCAAGCTTATTTGAGCACATCGGCACGGTGCAAGATGGTATGGATACGCTGACCACGCCACATACCATCATGGACAAGAAAGATGCAAAAGATTTGGTTGTTAATCGTGGTAATATTGTTTTTCGCGATGTATCGTTTAATTATGGTAAGTTAGACAGCTCAATTCAGCTGTTAAATCAGTTTAATCTGAACATCAAAGCAGGCGAGAAAGTGGGTTTGGTTGGTAAGAGTGGTGCGGGCAAATCCACGCTGGTCAATCTACTGTTGCGTTTTTATGATGTACAAGATGGTGAAATTCTTATTGATGGTCAGGATATCAGTGGGGTTACTCAAAATTCTTTGCGTGAGAACATTGGTATGGTAACTCAAGATACGGCCCTTTTACACCGAACTGTGCGTGAGAACATCGCCTATGGCAAACCTGATGCAACCGATGATGAGATTATCTTGGCTGCTAAGGCTGCCCATGCTTGGGATTTTATTTGTAATTTGCAAGACAAGTATGGCAATAAAGGTCTTGATACGCAAGTGGGTGAGCGTGGTGTAAAACTCTCTGGCGGTCAGCGTCAGCGAATTGCGATTGCTCGTGTGATACTAAAAAATGCACCAATTTTGCTGCTTGATGAAGCAACTTCTGCTCTTGATAGCGAGGTGGAACACGCCATCACACAAAGCCTTGATGATATGATGGCAGGCAAGACCGTCATCGCCATTGCGCATCGTTTATCAACCATTGCTAGCCTTGATAAGTTGGTGGTCATGGATCAAGGACGAATCATTGAGATTGGTAGCCATGATGAACTCATTGCCAACAATGGTGTGTACGCCCATTTGTGGTCAAGGCAATCTGGCGGATTTTTGGGAAAAATGGAGTAGGGTGAGTCTATCAACCAATCACCTATGCGGTGTGAAGGAATAGATAACCAACACACCCCCTCTTTTTTTCTAAGCCACCTGTGCGGTGTGAAGGGCCATAAAGTATCTATGGCGAGCAGGATTAAATTTCTAAGCCACCTGTGCGGTGTGAAGGTAATTTTTGTCTGGCTTACTCTTCAGCTTCTTTTTCTAAGCCACCTGTGCGGTGTGAAGGTCAAAATTGGCAAAAGCCGTGGGCATTTTATTTTTCTAAGCCACCTGTGCGGTGTGAAGGTCAATATTACCAAGCTCAATGTTGCCGTTATATTTCTAAGCCACCTGTGCGGTGTGAAGGAACTGCACTTTTTTTACATTGTGCTGGGTGCTTTTCTAAGCCACCTGTGCGGTGTGAAGGTGGTGTTGATACGCTCAAATCATGATGGACATTTTCTAAGCCACCTGTGCGGTGTGAAGGTGTTATCCATCGTTTTCCACGCCAAATCAGGATTTCTAAGCCACCTGTGCGGTGTGAAGGGATGAGATTTACCGCTTTTTAATTGCTACCAATTTCTAAGCCACCTGTGCGGTGTGAAGGTAGATATTCTACAAAGCATTATCAGAAAAATCAAGCTCTGGCGATGATTATTGCCAAAAAAACCAATATTTTTTCTGATAAGTGCAACTTATTGATTTTATTAAGTTTTTAAATAATAAAAAAAATAAAGGGTAGAAATTTGCTTTTTTGCCTTATTTCTATCATATCTTAATCTTATTGGAAAGGCAAATTGCTTGACTGTCGTGCAAAAGGGTGCTTTAATGATGGTGTATCAGTTTTGTAAATGTGATGAGTTTATCATGATGATGCTCCAATCCTCTGATTTAAAAGCCATTTTGCACTCCAAACGCGCTAACCTTTTTTATTTAGAACACTGTCGAGTAATGCAAAAAGACGGGCGTGTTTTGTATCTCACCGAAAGCAAAAAAGAAAATCTTTATTATAATATTCCAATTGCCAATACCACTTGCATTTTATTGGGCACAGGCACTTCAATCACCCAAGCGGCAATGAGAATGCTTGCACAGGCAGGGGTATTGGTGGGTTTTTGTGGCGGTGGTGGCACGCCTTTGTTTAGTGGCTGTGAAGTACAATGGCTGTCGCCACAATCTGAATATCGACCTACCGAATACATACAAGGCTGGCTTTCTTGGTGGTTTGATGATGAAAAACGCTTAAAAATCGCCAAAAAATTACAATTAAAACGCACCGAATTTATATTAAAAATCTACACAAAAGACAAAGAGTTTAAAACCTATTGTTTTCACGAAAATATCAATGACATTATCGCCAATTATCAATCCCAAATTCCCAATCAAAATAGCAATGCTGATTTATTAGCTTTAGAAGGGCGAATGACCAAGCAGTTGTATAAAATTGCCGCCAAAAACACAGCCAATGCAGGCTTTGTTCGTGATTTTGGCAGCACCGATAAAGCCAATGTATTTTTAAACCACGGCAATTATTTGGCGTATGGTTTGGGGGCGACCACCGCTTGGGTGTTGGGGATTTCGCACGGATTTGCGGTTATGCACGGCAAAACACGGCGTGGGGCTTTGGTGTTTGATATTGCCGATTTGGTCAAAGATGCGATTGTGTTGCCTTTATCGTTTATCTGTGCAAAAGAAAACACGACCGAGCAAGAGTTTCGCCAAGAAGTTTTGAATTATTTTACCGATTATCAAGCGCTTGATTTTATGTTTGAAGTGGTTAAAGAAATGGCGCTAAAAAAGGACTTTTAGATGAATGTCATTTTCATTTGCCAATGTCAGAAAAAATCGCTGATAAAAACCAGAAGAGTTTTGGACGCTTATGCCAATCGTATCGGCGACAATGTGTGGCAAACCAGTATTACCGAAGATGGCTTGATAATGGTGCGAAAATTATTACGCCAAAGTGCCAGCAAAAATACCGCTGTGGCTTGCCATAAAATCAAAACCCGAAACCGCACCGAGCTGGTGTGGGTAGTGGGCAATAAAAATGAATTTAACGAAAGTGGGTTTGTGCCTGTTAATAAAACCAAACGCAGTATTTTGCACTTTGACTGGGAGAATGATTGGCAATTTTTAAATGCCATTTCTATTGTGTCGGTAATTTCTGCCTTAATGCACGATTTGGGAAAATCAAGCGTGGGCTTTCAAGATAAATTAAAAAAATCTGCTAAAACTTCTGACCCTTATCGCCACGAATGGCTGTCTTTAAAATTATTTTTGTGGCTTGTCCAAAATTGCCAAACCGATAATGAGATTTTTGAAAGGTTTTTGACCGTTGAAGATTATCTTGCTAAAACCAAATTAAATATTGATGACTTAGTACAAAATATAGAAAAAACCCAATTACATCAATTGCCACCGATTGCAAATTGGATTGCGTGGCTGATTGTTACCCATCATCGCCTACCTGCTTTGACTGACTATTATTTTAAAGATAAGAAAAAGTACTTACAAAGTGATAATCGCTATTTGAAAGTAGATTTAAACACTTATTACAAAAGTTTATTTAAACCAATGGAATATTGGGTAAAAAATCCCAATTGTGATGTCAATATTCATCAATTTTTTGCTTTTAATGATATTGTTTGGGGCAGTCCTCTTTGGCAAAAACAGCTTAAACGCTACGCCAAAAAAGCACTTAACGACCCAACTTTAAATAAGCTCTCCCAATTGGGTCGGCCGATTGCCAACCCATTTTTGGTGCAATTATCAAGGCTTGCTTTGATGGTGGGAGACCACAATTATTCGTCATTAAAAATAGATAGCCCACAGCGTGTTTTGGGCAGTTTAAATTGGCAAAACACACTCATCGCCAATACCGATAAAACAGGCAATACCAATCAATCTTTGGACGAACATTTGCTGGGTGTGGCGGATATGACCGCTAAATTTTGCCGTAGTTTACCAATTTTGCACGAAAATCTGCCCAGACTTGATAAGCACGAACCGCTTGCCAAAAATACCGCAGGTGAACTGTTTTTGTGGCAAAACAAAGCCTTTAAACTGGCAAGCACGCACAGCGAAGATAGCCATATAAACGGCTTTTTTGGTGTAAATATGGCATCAACTGGCAGGGGCAAAACCATTGGCAATGCTCGCATTATGTATGCATTGGCAGGGGAAAAAGGCACTCGTTTGACGATTGCATTGGGTTTAAGGGTTTTGACTTTGCAAACAGGGCAAAGTTTTCGCAAAAACTTGGAACTAAGCGATAGCCAACTTGCGATTTTGGTGGGTGGCTTGGCACAAAAACAGTTGTTTGAAAACAATGCGCTGAGCGGTAGTGAATCTGACCAAACTTTGCTTGATGGTCTGGTAGATAGTGACGATTTTGCCGATATTGTGGCGGATTTAAAACTTGGCACGGTGCTAGACGCCAAAAATGCCCAAAACCTACTCATCTGCCCTGTAGTAACTTGCACAATCGACCATTTAATGCAAGCTTGCGAAGGCAGTCGTGGCGGAAGATACATTGTTCCGCTGCTGCGTTTATTTGGCTCAGATTTAATTTTGGATGAGCCTGATGATTTTGATCAAAGTGATTTGCCTGCTTTGTCTCGATTGGTGCATTTAGCGGGAGTTTTTGGTTCTAGGGTTTTATTATCATCTGCTACGCTACCACCCGATTTGGTGCAAGGTCTTTTTAATGCCTATTTGGCGGGTCGCAAAATCTATAATGCCCAATTTAACAAGCCAAACCCATCTGTCGTTTGTGCGTGGTTTGACGAAAATGACTGTAATGCCACACAATGCAAAACTGTTGAAATATTTAATCATCACCACGCCAATTTTATTCAAAAACGCCTGTCTTTTTTGAAAAAAGAACCCATTAGAAAAATGGCAAAAATTTTACCAATTCAAGCAAAATTTAATGGCGAAAAACCCCAAGAATTTTATTCTACAATTGCTGAGCAATTATTAGGTAATGCCATAAATTTGCATTCAAAAAATCACATTATTTTGGATGATAAAAAAATAAGCATAGGCTTGATACGAATGGCAAATATTCAGCCTCTAATGCAAATTGCCGAGGCGTTTTATCGTTTAAAATCGGCACATTTAAATGACACGCAAATTTATTTGTGTTGTTACCATTCTCAGCAAATTTTGGCTTTACGAAATCGCCTTGAAACTCGCCTTGATGCCGTGCTTAGCCGTAAAAATATCAGCGATAAAGAGTGGGCAAAACAAGCCGATATTGCTGATTTTATCCATAAAAATCCCAATAAAAACAATCATTTATTCATTGTGCTTGCCACGCCTGTGGCAGAAGTGGGACGAGACCACGATTATGATTGGGCGATGGTTGAACCAAGCTCTATGCGGTCAATTATTCAGCTGGCTGGGCGAGTCAAACGCCACCGTCCGCATTTATTTGCTGATACACCCAATGTTGGCATTTGGTCGCACAATATTCGTGCTTTAAAAAATGAAAATATCGTTTTTACCCGCCCTGGCTTTGAAAACGACAAAGATGATGATAAATATGTGTTAAATACCAAAAATACCACAGAACTGATTGATAAAAATATTTTAACTCAATTAGATGCTAAATGTCGCATTAGCAAAAATCCGACTTTAAATATCAAAGAGAATTTAGCCGATTTAGAACAGGCGGTTATGGAAGATTTGATGAATAACAACAAGCCAAATGTCGTTAACAGTTATTTTGATAATGAAGAAACCGCCAATCGCCATCATCTGCATTTGAGTCTTTTAACGCCATTTCGGGCAGGACGGGCAAACAGCGATTTTATCGTTGTGCCAAGCGATGATGAGGGTACTCATTTTAAACACAAGGCACAGGTGGATGAACATGGCTTAAATTGCAAAAATGCCAGCGAAATAACACCCAAACGCCTTGATACCCAAAACGACAATGTCTCGGTTTGGCTGGCACAAAGTGTGGCAGATGAGCTTAGGCAGCTTGCCCAAGCTTTCCCAGAGTTGTCAAAAAGCGAGCGAATTAAGCGGTTTTTGGGGGTGTCGTTGGCTGAAAATGCCGTTTTTTATTTTGATGAACGGTTTGGATTTTGGCGTAAAGATTGAAATAAAAAGCGGTTTAGCTTCTTTAGGACTAAAGGTACCAAACTGCTTGATTTTAAGCCCTCTATATGGTGTGCGATTAAATCGCGCTTAGTGGCACTGGCACCGCTGTTTTTAGTAAGGCTTTGCCATTTTTTTAATAGCAAAAATATCAAAAAAATAGTTTGACGAATGATTTTTGATGTAGTGTAATAAGTGTTATCAAGACGACTAGGAGACAAGTGTGTCTATGCAGATTGACAGACAAACAATCGAACAGGCAATTTTGAATTTTTTGACCGCCCAATATAACAAAAAAACCGAAAAAGAGCAAAAACAGCTTGATAAAGCCATTGCTGATAACGATGTGGAAAAAGTAGCTCAGTTACAGGCAGTTTTAAAAACCGAACAAGAAAAATACCAAAAAGATATTCGTTTGACTTATATGGCGGATTGGATGTCCAAGCAATTAAGTTTTGGTACGCATATTTCTAAAGGCATTCATTCTAGCTCCAAAGGCGATAATTTGATTTTTGATGTCAAGCATCAAATTGAATTTGCTGGTCATCATAATCTAGATCAAGCAGTGGTTGATGCTAGTGGAAATGCAGCAGCCCTGCCATTGGCGGCTTTTTTAAATTATATTGTAGTGGGCGATGTAACAGTTGGGCAGATGATTGCTCAAAAACATTCAGCCTTAAAGGGTGTTTTTCACTCTGATGAAAAAGAATCTGACCGCATTCAGACAATTTTTTATCAATTGGTGTTAAGTCAAATTGACCAGCCTAGAACTGATGAGCGTAATAAACAAATTTTATGGGCGAAATGCAATGAGGATTATGTTTGTCTTGTGCCTTTGTATCCAATATCGGTTGCCCATTATGTTTACAAGACCATTCAAGAAATGCGTTTTTCAGAGCAAAATGTGCAAGCTCGCAAAAATCGAGGTAAGGCAAATGCATTACAGCAAGCGTATCCAAGTTTGCACGATTTGGCGGTGGTGAATATTGGCGGTAGCAATCCGCAAGGGGTGAGCCAACTGATGAGTAAACAAAGCGGAAAAAACTACCTTTTGCCATCATTGCCACCGATTTTTAGAAGTTCAGGTAGTATATCCATTCCCAAGAATACCAAAAGCATTTTTGATTTAAAAGCCCTTGATTATCACGCAAGATTTCAGTTGCAAAGCTTATTTGAAATCATTAAAAATACCACCAATAATGTCAAAATCCGTGATGCCAGAAAAGCCACTTTAGACGAAATAATATACAAGGTTTTTGAGATTGCCATAGGCATTCAAAACACCCGCCCAGCAGGGTGGTCAAAGGACTATCCAAATTTAAAAGTGGCGCAAAAATATTGGCTAGACCCCAATCGTGGTGAATTGCAAGATGAAGAAGAGTTTAAACAAAGCCGTGAATTGGGCGATTGGCGAGAAGAAATAGAGATTGCCTTTGCCGAGTGGTTGCAACGATTATTAAAATTGGAATTTGATAAAATCGCCCACGAATTTGGCGAACCTGAGCAATACGAATGGCGAGACGAATTTAAAGATGAAATCAAAAAGAGTGTGCGATTGGGCAATGGAGTATTTTGATGAGTTTTATTTATGATGATTTGGAGTGCGTGGGTTATTTGCTTTTTAAAAATATTAAAATTTTAAATGCCAACACCATATCCAGCCCTTTAACTTATGGTTTTCCTGCGATTACAGGTTTTACGGGCGCAACGCACGCATTAAGCCGAAAAATTGCCCAAATAGATGAATTGAACCACATTCGTTTGGATGGTGTGTTGATTGCGTGTCTTGATTGCACGGTGCGAGCCTACCGTGAAAATGCGTATAAAGAATTTTCGTTTGTTCAAAGTCGCAATCCGATTTTAAAAACAGGCAAAACCGCGCCAATTATTGAAGAAGGCAAATGCCATTTGACAGTTTCTTTGATGATGGGTGTTTATACGGATGGTTTTTTGAGCGAAGAAGAAAAGGACAGCTTAAAAAACAATGCCCTAACTTTATTACAACAGCAACGCCTTGCAGGTGGCAGTGTTATTGAAATAGACAAATTTAACCCTGTGCAATTTATTGAAGCTGAAGAACTCAATAATTTTACCAAACAATTATTGCCTGCCTTTGTGCTTATGGACGCACATCGCCATCTCATTGAAATCACTGAGCAACTAAAGCAGACCAATCCCAATGCCACTGCCTTGGATGCATTGATTGAAACGGCCGTGCTACACCACCACCCAGACGATATAGGTCAAAAATGGCAAACCACCAGCGTCAAACAAGGGCGTGGCTGGCTTGTGCCGATGCCTGTGGGTTATCAAGGCATTTCTCCTGTGTTTGAAGCAGGGCAAATGGCAAGCAGTCGCAATCTTGAGTACCAAAGCCAATATGTAGAGAGTATTTATTCGCTGGGTGAGTGGTGTTTTCCACACCGCATTGACGATTTGGAGCAGGCATTTTGGTATCAAGTTTACAAGCCTGAACAAAATTTGTATGTTGTTGCACAAAAATCTTAAGTTATGCTAAATCTTAATTGGAGAAAGTTATGGCAAAAAATGAGTTAAAAACCGCATCTGTATTGGCATTTGAGCGTGTCTTGGACATCTCGGACGGCTTTTTTTGGCAAGAAAACAGCGCGGAAAAAAATCCAAATCGCACCATCATTAGCGTCCAAGAAAAATCGGTGCGTGGCACAATCAGCAATCGCTTAAAAAATGCGGTTGCCAATGACCCTGCCAAATTGGATGCAGAAATCCAAAAAGCCAATTTGCAAAAAGTAGACTCAGCCAGCCTTGATGAACAAAACGACACATTGGTTGCCAAATTCACTTGTAAAGTATTGCCATTTACAGGCAAACCGTCTGTGTGCAACGACCAAGATTATGCCAAAGCGTTGGCAAAGATTATCGCCGACTACAAAGAAAATCAAGGGCTTGGCGAGCTTGCCAAACGCTATGCGGTCAATATGGTCAATGCCCGCTGGTTGTGGCGCAACCGTGTGGGCGCACAAAAAATTCAGATTAAAGTGGTTTTGAATAACGATGAAGACAGTGCTTTAATTTTTGATGATGCCAAGGCGTTTAGCCTGCACTCTTTTGATTTTGAAGATAAAAATCTGGCGACTTTGGCAGGCTGGATTGAAGAAGGTTTGGTGGGTGAGCGGTTTGTGATTTTGTCAGTACAGGCCCGTGCGGTGGTCGGTTTTGGACAAGAGGTCTATCCATCGCAAGAGCTGGTTTTGGACACAGGCAGTAAAAAAAGCAAGGTACTTTATCGTGTGGGCGATACCAGCAAAAACCACGCAGGACTGCATTCGCAAAAAATCAGCAATGCCATTCGCACGATTGATGATTGGTATACAATCAGACAAGACGACAATCTATTAAACGCAAATAATCAAAAAACCATCATTGCAGTAGAGCCTTACGGTGCAGTAACAACTTTGGGTATGGCGTTTAGACAGCCAAAAAACAAGCAAGATTTTTACAGTTTGTTTGATAAATGGGTGCTAAAGGGCGAAAAACCAGATGTCGGGCAACAGCATTATGTAATGGCGGTGCTGATTCGTGGCGGTGTATTTGGTGAAAGCGGTAAAGAGTAGATGGTGATGAAATATTATCAAGAAATCACGCTGATTGCCGATGAAGAAATCACGCCCTATTTTTTGTGGAGTAGGGTGTATGCACAAATCCATATTGCTTTGGTGGACAACAAAAATCCGCAGATTGGGGTTGGTTTTCCACAATACCATTTTAACAAAAAAAGGGGAACGCTCGGCTTAAAATTACGAGTGTTTGCCCAAACAGAGCAGGAATTGTCTGAGTTAAATTTGGTAAAGTGGCTGGAACGATTGAGTGATTATTTGCATTTAAAATCTATTCAAGCTGTACCTGTTTGCCATCGCCATGCTATTTTTTACCGCTATCACCCTGATTCATCTAAAGAAAATCTAGCAAGGCGATATGCTAAGAAACATGCACTTAGCTATAATGAGGCAGTGGCGAGATTGGGTGATTACACGTCAGACCCTATTATTAACTACCCCTTTGTCATGCTTAAAAGCCAAACGACTGGCGTGGATTTTTGTTTACGCATTGCCAAAAAAATGGTAGATGATGCTGTCATTGGCGAATTTGGGTCGTATGGACTAGGTGGTGGTAGTGTGCCTGATTTTTAATGGTGATTAATATTAATAAAAAACACCTCAAGACATATCGTCTGGGGTGTTTTGGTTCAGCTTAATTGGCTCTTTCACGAGTTTTGAGTACTTTTTTGACCTTGTCTCTGGCTCGGCTTTGTTTGAGTGATGACAGATGGTCTACAAAGACAATGCCTTTTAGGTGGTCTAGCTCGTGTTGGATACATACAGCAAGCAGTCCATCAGCCTCTGTGCTAAATGCTTGGCCGTGTTCGTCCATTGCTTCGATACGCACGCGAGCAGGGCGTTCAACGGTATCGTAGACCTCTGGAATTGAAAGACAACCCTCTTGATAAGGGGTGAGTTCTTCGGTCAGTGGTGTGACTTTTGGGTTGATGTAAACTTTAGGCTGTGGTTTTTCGCCTTCTTTTGCCAGATCCATGACAACCACTTGTACATGCCTATCCACTTGCGTCGCTGCCAGACCAATGCCACGAGCATCATACATGGTCTCAAACATGTCTTGAATTAAGTTCTTGATGTCATCGTTAATCTGCTCAACTTCTTTGGCAACCGTACGCAAGCGTGGGTCAGGATAATTTAAAATTGGTAAAAGTGCCATAAAATTCTCAAGGTTTTGGATAATATTGGCATTATTATAATTCAAAGCATGGTCATTGGCAAAATTTATCTAAAAACTGGTAATAGTTTCTAAAAACTCTTAATAATTCTCCCAAAAATTACCTAATTTTGTGTAAAATGGGATTTTAATTTGTTCGGCCAATCACCAATCAAGATTATTAAGGGTTAGTTATGACTGCAGCACGCACCGCTCACATTGCTCGCAACACCACTGAGACACAAATCAGTGTTTATCTCAACATTGATGGTGCTGGCGTGGGTAATATTGACACAGGCATACCATTTTTGGATCATATGCTTGAACAGATCACACGGCATGGGCTGTTTGACCTTGATGTTAAATGTGTGGGCGATACGCACATTGATGATCATCACAGTATGGAAGATACAGGCATTGCCATTGGTCAGGCTTTAAAAATCGCCTTGGGAGACAAAAAAGGCATTCGCCGTTATGGGCATTTTTATGCACCCCTTGATGAGAGTTTGAGTCGTGTGGTGGTGGATATTTCGGGTCGTCCTAGTCTGCACATGAATGTACCGTTTACTCGTGCTTATGTGGGCAGGTTGGATGTAGATTTATTCAGCGAGTTTTTTTATGGTTTGGTAAATAATGCGGGTATTACGCTTCATATTGATAATCTAAAAGGTAAAAACAGTCATCATCAAATAGAAAGTGTTTTTAAGGCGTTGGCACGAGCATTGCGTATGGCATGCGAGATGGATGAGCGTGCAGGCGGTAAGCTACCCTCAACCAAAGAAATGCTGTGAGGAATTGGATATGACTAAAGTTGCACTTTTAGACTATGGTGTGGGCAATTTATTTTCGGTGGCAAATGCCCTGACGGTTGCAGGGGCCAGCGTGGTCATCACGAACGACCCAAAAGATATTAGGTCTGCCGATAAAGTCATGTTGCCAGGTGTAGGAGCGATTGGTGATGCCATGCATCATATGCGATTGTGCGGTGTTGACATGACCGTTCAGGAAGTGGTACGAACTAAGCCTGTGATGGCAATTTGCGTGGGTATGCAAGCATTGTTTGATTATTCAACCGAAGGAGGCAAGGTACCTTGTTTGGGGTTGGTTGCAGGTAGTGCACAACGCTTCGATAAAACCTGGATGCAAAACGGTCAAGGCATTAAAATCCCTCATGTTGGCTGGAATGTTGTGCACACTGATTCCAATCATGCACTGTGGCAAGGCTGTAATGATGAGTATTTTTATTTTACACACAGTTATTACTGCAAGCCTGATGTTGCTGATGTAAAAAATCAGGGGCTTATCACAGCAGTTAGTAGCTATGGGCAGGAATTTTGTGCAAGCATCATTAAAGACAATATTTTTGCCACGCAGTTTCACCCAGAAAAAAGCCATCGTGCAGGCCTGCGTCTTTTGAGTAATTTTATTAATTGGCAAATATAGTGTTCCATGTGAAACAAAAACACATGATATTTAATTGATGTATTCAAGCACGCATATTTGGCGTGCTTGATTTTGGTGTGATACAAAACTTGGCTTGTGATATTGTGGATTTTAACCCAGTAAAATCCATCTTGCCCCAAGCTCTATCTTTGTTAATCTTGCCAACGAGTAAAGACTAAGCTGCCATTTGTGCCACCAAAACCAAAGCTATTACTAATGGCATAGTTAAGGTTTTCTACCTTACGAGCGGTGTGGGCAATGTAGTCAAGGGTGCAGCGTTCATCTGGGTTTTGCAGGTTGATCGTTGGTGGTAGGATTTGATTTTGCAATGCCAATACGGTGATGATCGCCTCGACCGCACCAGCTGCACCGAGCAGATGTCCCGTCATAGACTTGGTTGAGCTGACCAAGATATCATCACCAAATAATGTGGCAATCGCACGGCTTTCGGCAACATCGCCGGCTGGCGTGCTGGTGCCGTGTGCATTGATATACCCAACTTTATCTGCAGATATTCCTGCATCGTTTAGAGCGTTTTGCATGGCGCGTTTTGCACCGTTGCCATCTTCTGATGGGGCGGTAATATGACTTGCGTCGTCGCTCATGCCAAAACCAACCAGCTCTGCTAGAATTGTTGCTCCACGAGCTTGAGCATGATCAAGAGATTCTAGCACTAACGCACCAGCACCATCACCCAATACAAAGCCATCACGATCCTTGTCAAAAGGACGACTTGCCTTGGTTGGTTCATCATTGCGAGTAGATAGAGCGTGCATTGCACCAAAGCCAGCCATGCCAAGCGGTGTTGAGGCTTTTTCACTACCACCAACCAAAACCGCATCTAGGTCGCCATAGGCAATGAGGCGTGCACCCAAACCAATGGCATGTGTCGATGTGGTGCAAGCTGTTGAGGTAGCAAGGTTTGCACCTTTGAGGCCGTGTCTGATGGCAATCAAGCCTGCTGGCATGTTGACAATTGCTCCCGGTATGATAAACGGAGAGACCTTTTTTGCCCCTTGTGCTTTAATAATGTCTCGACTGCTTTCAATTGTACCAATGCCACCAATGCCAGAACCCATCACTACGCCAAATTTCTCACCATCGACATTGATGGGTAGGTAGTCGCCCTTGATGTCAGCAATCAATCCTGCCTGATATAATGCTTGTGCGGCAACAACTTGAGCATAATGCACAAATTCATCATAGCGGCGTACTTCTTTTGGATTTAAGTAGTTTTTGGCATCAAAATCTTTAATCAGCCCTGCAATTTGTGAGCGAAATTCATTAATATCAACATCATTGCCAAACTCATCGATTCTACTAATGCCACTAATACCATTTATTAGATTTTGCCAAATAGTATCCAGATCATTGCCCACAGGAGTGATTGCCCCCATGCCTGTAATGACGATGCGTGTGCAATTTGAGCGTGCTGAGCGTTGAGTTTGTTGGGTCATGATTGCCACCAGCTTAGAAACAATATAGATAATGGAATGGATAGGTCATTTTTTGTTACAATTTTATTTGGCATTATATTAACATGACTGTTGGTAAATGAAAAGTGTACAGTTGTATTTTATTAAAACTAATGAAATCATTTGCTCAGTTGATGTTGTATGGGGTTGATTATGTAGGTTTAATGAAAAGCAGGGTTGGTAAAAATAATAAAAAATAATAAATTGATGAAAGGCATCGCAACAATAAACAAATAAACAAATAAACAATAGGTATGAATAAAAACACACAATTGATACAATTGATGACTTGATGGAGAGTGTTGTTTTGAGGTATATTTATTCGCGTAACATGAAAAAGCCAAACAAAAATATCTACGATGGCCTAGGTTGTATCTAGATATTAAATTAAATTTCTCATACCACTATATAACACCAAAGGAGCGAACAATGAAAGTCTTATTTTTAACAGCTGCCCTTACTGCCATTGCTTTAGTAGGTTGTGCTTCACCAGCTCAAAATAATATGGGTCATAGCAATCATGCGTCAACCGTCAAGCATACAAATGGCTATACGGTGTCATCTAAACAATTTATTTGTGAAAATGGTATTGCACCAAAGCTGACTTATTTGAACGATAGCCAAGCTCAAATGACAATTGACGGCAAAACCACCTTGATGAATATTGCACGAGCAGGCTCTGGTACTTTGTATCGTGCAGATACTGGCATTTTTGGTAATCGTGGTGGCGAATGGCATGAAAAAGGTAATGATATGGCAACATTTACCTACAAAAATGTTCACAGTGGTGCATCAGTTGATGTTAACTGTAGCCCTGAATGATTGATTTCGTATCCTTTTTCTTCTTGGTAATTGCCAATCTTAGGTGAATCTAAGATTGAGATAATTAAAGATAAAGATATCGCTATTGTTAATTTTGTTAATTTATCTTAAAAAAAACCGCAATTTAATCTTTGCGGTTTTTTATTTGCTATCATATCGGCTTTTTTGTGTCATTTGAGACTTTATTTAAGTTCAAAAACAGCTAAGGAAAGCATACCTGGCCCAATACGACAGGCTTACTTGCCCCTGTTACACTTGGCAGGTTGCCTACTTGTGATAGCATGGTTTGCTGAGCCAGCCAAGCAAAAGCAAGGCTTTCAACAAGCATGGGCGGTATGCCAAGTGCACCACTGGATTTTATTTGCCAGCTGGGCAGGTGATGTGCTAAGCGTGCCATCAGGTGGTTATTTAACGCACCACCTCCACAAACATATAGTTCGCCAGATGGGGCGATTTGCAATAGTGCATCGGCAACGCTGATGGCGGTCAAATCTGTCAATGTGGCTTGTACATCGGCATTGTCGTAATTTGATTGACTGATATTGAATTTTGCCAATTCTTCATCAAGCCAAGTCAAATTAAACTCTTCTCTACCTGTGCTTTTTGGGTAAGGTTTTGTAAAAAATGAGTGTTTTAGCAGTTGATTGAGCAGCGGTGCAATGATTTGTCCAGATTTTGCCCATTCACCATTTTTATCAAATTCCATGCCCATGTGTCGCTGTATCCAGCCGTCAAGCAAAAGGTTGGCGCAACCAGTATCAAAGCCAATGACTTCACGCACACCATCAGACAGCAGTGTGATATTAGCAATGCCCCCTAGGTTAAGCACGGCCGTATTTTTGGTGTCTGCGTGATTTAGGTTGTTAAATATTGCTTCATGAAATGCAGGTGCTAATGGTGCACCTTGACCACCCACAGCCATATCACGACGACGAAAATCACTGACCACAGCAATGCCTGTACGCTCAGTCAGGACATTAGGATCAAGTAGCTGTAGGCTAAACTGCCAATGTGGGCGATGACGCACTGTCTGCCCATGACAGCCAATCGCACATACACTGTTGTTGTCAATATTTGATTTATTGAGCATTTCAAGTACAACTTGGGCAGCAAGTTCCCCATAAAATACACTTGCCCAACCAAAAACATCAAGTTCGCTTTCAAAGCTAAGATTGTTTGTTTTAATGTAGTCATTCACGCCATTGGGTGTGGTAAGGGCGAGTAGGGCGGATTTTAAATCATTGGGAAAGCTAATGCTATGGCTATCAATGACAATCGGGCGTTTGTCATCAAATCGGCACAATACCGCATCAAGTGCATCTAGGCTTGTGCCACTCATCATGCCAATAAAATAAGGCTGCGTCTCCAACTGCATTTCTAGACTTTGCCAAGATTCTAAATTTTGGGTAAAATCATCTAAATTCATAGATTGCTCAATTTGGATTATAAAAATTTAAAGACCATCAAGCATAGCAAATTTTTTGATAAATTGTAACTATTTGCGCAAAGTCTGTGTAAAAATGCTAAGTCTTTAATTATTTGTAATAAATCATCAACAAATCTTTACTATTATATGATGGAGATATAAAAACAAACAATTTATAATTAATCTTAGCTGTGGATTTCCTAATAGTCTCAAACTTATAGAAAATAGAAATAGGGAGTGTATGCAATGAAGATTTTAAAAAAGATTGCCCCAGTATTTATTATGGGTGTGGCGTTGTCTGGTGTGGCAAGTGCAAGTGATTTGATGGACGCACGCACAGCAGATGAGACAGCCACCAAAATTCGTGAAGTTACTTATCAATGCAAAATAGGTGGTAAGGTAAAAGTTAATTTTGGCTTTAATGAGCAAAAACTACCAACTTTTGCTGAATCATACTTAGGTGGTAAAGTCCGCTTTTTACCAATTAATTTAACGCATTCAAACATTGCTAGTACTTTATTCGGTGATGAGAACAGCTGGATGATTGGTTCTAGTGCCATCACGCTGGGTAATTACCACAAGTCGGACATCTTAGTTCAAGACCCAGATTCGGTAATTGCTTATAAGCATTGCAAGGTCATCAAGGTTAATAAACTAAAGGGCTAAACCTTTTTAATCCTTGCAAAAACAAAACCAAAGGCTGTGTAATTGCACAGTTTTTGGTTTTTTACTTAAAAAACTTGGAAACTCTTAATGAAAAAATAATAACAAAATCATACACTTAAGAACTTTATTAAGCCTCATCAAAAATACCGCTTGATCTTAAACAATTTCCCTGTATAATACGCACTCATTCAGACGATGGTTGATGATAAGACATCAATAACAAACCAAAGTTTGAATGATACAAAACCAACCCAGTTTTTTTAAACCTATTTAACTATTAGTTATTAATTTTAATATTTTAATTTAATTACTTTTAAAAATTAAAAAAATAACCAGTTAAAATAAAAAAACTTTAAAAAAACGCTTGACATAATAATTTTATGTGATAAAATGGTTGGCCTTGATTGATGATACAGACGATGTATCACAAACTATTTAAAATCAAAACTAAAGAACAACTTGTGTGGATTTTTGCTAATACAAGATAATACAAAAATTATCATTTATCAAGCAAAAATACTCAAAGTTAATTCATTTACACGATGAGCAAATTTGCTAGTAATAAATGAGCCAAGACTGACCCACTCAATGGGTTAATTAGTTATAAAGATTAAACTGAA
>NZ_JAXCJK010000003.1:0-281181 GCF_035181385.1 Moraxella sp. Pampa
CCTTCCCGAACTCAGAAGTGAAACGTCTTAGCGCCGATGGTAGTGTGGTTCGCCCATGTGAGAGTAGGTCATCGTCAGCACCTTATTTAGCCCCCTTCAACGGTTGTTGGAGGGGGTTTTTGGGGGTGGGGTTGATCTTTTTGAAATGACTGTGCTTTTTTATTAAAAAGCTGCTACAATATTCCATTACCATTCTTAGATTTTTTTATATCATGACAGACCTTTCTCACATTCGTAATTTTTCGATTATTGCTCATATTGACCATGGAAAATCAACCCTTGCCGATCGCTTTATTCAGGTGTGTGGTGGACTCTCTGACCGTGAAATGCAGGCTCAGGTGCTTGATAGCATGGATATTGAGAGAGAGCGTGGTATCACTATTAAAGCACAATCAGTGACCTTGTGTTATCATCATCCTAACGGACAAAAGTACCAGCTTAATTTTATTGATACGCCTGGCCATGTGGATTTTAGTTATGAGGTATCTCGTAGTTTGGCGGCGTGTGAAGGAGCGTTGCTTGTCGTGGATGCGGCACAGGGTGTGGAAGCACAATCAGTGGCCAACTGCTATACAGCTGTTGAGCAAGGACTGGAGGTTTTGCCTGTTTTAAATAAAATTGATTTGCCACAAGTTGAGCCTGAACGAGTTATTGAAGAGATTGAGGATATTATTGGTATTGAGGCAGTTGAGGCACCACGAGTATCAGCAAAGACAGGCCTGGGTATAGATGAATTGTTGCAAACCTTGGTAGAAAAAATACCTGCACCAATAGGTGATAGAGATGCACCACTACAAGCTTTGATTATTGATTCTTGGTTTGATAATTATCTTGGGGTGGTCTCCCTTGTCCGTGTGCGCGAAGGCGAGGTGCGTACTGGTGATAAAATTTTTGTCAAGTCAACAGGTGAGAGTCATCAGGTAGCAAGTATTGGCGTGTTTACACCAAAGCGTCTTGAAACGGGTATCTTGCAAGCTGGAGAAGTTGGATTTATTATTGCGGGCATTAAAGACATTCAGGGTGCACCTGTAGGTGATACCATTACACTGGCAAAAACTCCAGAGGTGAAAAATATTCCTGGTTTTCAAAAGATAACGCCTCAGGTTTATGCAGGAATGTTTCCAATTGACTCAAGTGATTTTGAAAAATTTCGTGAGGCTTTGCAAAAACTACAAATTAATGATGCAGCATTGTTCTTTGAGCCTGATACTTCTGATGCACTTGGCTTTGGTTTTCGTTGTGGTTTTTTAGGAATGCTACACATGGAAATCATTCAAGAGCGATTGGAAAGAGAATACGGTCTTGATTTGATCACCACCGCACCATCAGTTATTTATGAAGTAATGAAGAAAAGTGGTGAAATCGTTTATGTTGATAATCCATCTCGATTGCCTGATGTTGGGATAATTCAAGAATTTCGTGAACCAATTGCTCGTTGTCATATTTTGGTGCCACAAGAGTATTTGGGTAATGTGATGACACTTGCTATTGAGCGTCGTGGTGTTCAGGTGGATATGAAATTTATGGCACGCCAAGTGCAAGTTGTCTTTGATATTCCGATGGGCGAAGTGGTCATGGATTTTTTTGATAAATTAAAATCTGCCAGCCGTGGTTTTGCCTCTCTTGATTACGGTTTTGAGCGTTATCAGGCAGATAAACTATCTCGTGTAGATGTATTGATTAATGGTGAGAAAGTAGATGCTTTGGCGATGATTTGCCATCAAGAGCACGCGCGTCGCCGTGGCAATCAACTTGTTGAAAAGATGAAAGAGTTGATTCCTCGCCAAATGTTTGATGTGGCGATTCAGGCAGCGATTGGCTCACAAATCATTGCCCGTTCAACTGTCAAAGCGATGCGTAAGGATGTTTTGGCTAAGTGTTATGGCGGTGATGTCAGCCGTAAGAAAAAACTGCTTGAAAAACAAAAAGCAGGTAAAAAGCGTATGAAGCAAGTTGGTTCGGTAGAAATTCCGCAAGAGGCATTCTTGGCGGTGTTGAAAGTTGATAGTTAATTTGGTTTATTATTGTGTTGAATGCTAAAAGCATTTAAAGTAAAAGGGGTGATTTTGTGGATTTTGACATTAATTTGATACTTGTGCCTGTTACGCTGGTTTTTTTGTTGGTGTGGCTTGTGGACAAGTTTATGTTAAAACAGCATGGTGCAGCTAAGGCTATCGATGATCGAGCTAAATTTGTTCAAAATCAGCTTGCATTGAGCAAAAAAACTTTGCAAGATGTCTTAAATCAGCAAGGCATTGTGACTGATGCTGATGATTTTATGCCGAATGAAAATGCCTCTCAGGATGTCATCAAAGCTCACCAGTCTTATCAAATTGCCAAACGAGATGCGTTACTCATCAAGGCTGACCAAGAGGTGGTTGGTGAGAACGCATTGGTTCGTTGGGCGTATGAATTTTTGCCGATCTTACTGGCGATCGTTGTTGTCCGTTCTTTTATTATTGAGCCGTTTAGTATTCCATCAAGCTCAATGGTGCCAAGCCTGCATACAGGAGATTTTATTATAGTAAATAAGGCATCTTATGGGCTGCGTCTGCCACTCATCCACACTAAGATTTTAGATACAGGCACGCCTAAGCATGGCGATGTGGCAGTATTTCGTTATCCAGCTCAGCCAAATATTTATTATATTAAACGGGTTATTGGGCTGCCAAACGATACCGTTTCTTACAAAAATGGTGTATTGAGCATTAATGGAGAGGTGGTTGCTACAGAAAAAACAACGCATCAAATGAATGAGCAATTTATTGCTAAGTTATTGCCTGCTAGAATCAATAATCATACATTTACTGATGAAGAGCGTATTAGATTTGGGCACGAAGAAGAGCAATATGCCCACTATTATCAAGAAAAATTGGGCAATCATCAGTATCTGGTTCGCTATCTTGGTGATATCAATGCTTCATTAGGTGGTACATTTTTACAGCAAAACTCTCCAGAGCTTATTGCATCTGAAGGCCGTGAATGGACAATCCGTGTGCCAGAGGGGCAGTATTTTGTCATGGGCGATAACCGTGATAGTAGTCAGGATTCCCGTTATTGGGGCTTTGTGCCAGAAGCGAATTTGTCAGGGAAGGCGACTTATATTTGGATGCATAAAGATGCGGGTCTAAAATTGCCAAGTTTTGATAGAATGGGTGCGATTGACTGATGGCTGGGTTTTATTTGATGGATAATAATGGGTAGTAAATGACCGACTTAACCAAACCAAATGATAAGGCGTATAAATGTAGCATACTAGATAGGCAGCCGCATTTTGCTAATTTTGAGCAAGGGTTGCCCATCTTGTGTCAAAAGCTCGGTTATGTATTCAAGAATACCGATCATCTAAGAAGAGCTTTAACACATCGGTCTTATAATCCAAAAGTGAGTTATGAGCGTTTGGAGTTTCTTGGCGATGCACTGCTTGGCATGGTGATTGCTGAGGCGTTGTTTTTGCATTTTCCACATCATGACGAAGGCAAACTGACCCGAATGCGTGCGACTTTGGTACGCCAAGAGACTTTGGTGCAGATTGCTGAACGGCTTGAATTGTCTCGGCATTTGATTTTGGGAGTGGGAGAACGCAAAGGTGGCGGTCGTCATCGTGCGTCCATTTTAGCGGATGTGGTAGAGGCGATTGTAGCGGCGGTGTATCTAGATAGCGGTGGTGATATCAATTTAATCAAAGAAATGACAACAACTTGGTATGAATCGCTGATTTTGGAAGTTGGTGAAGAAAAAATACTCAAAGATGCCAAATCTCGCCTCCAAGAGTGGTTGCAAGGCAATCGCATGGCACTGCCAACCTATGAGCTTGATGAAATTATTGGCAACGCTCCTAGCCAGACCTTTGTTGTATCTTGTCATGTGCAATTAGATGGCATCAACCCGATTACACAAATGGGTGAATCTCGCAGAATCGCAGAACAAAAATGTGCCGAGTTGATGATTAACCAGCTCAATAAAGCCAAAAATTCTTCTTAGATCTACCATCATTTATGAGCGTTAACAAAATCCGCCTTTTAAAACAGGCGGTTTCGTGCTTTAATAGACTTGATATAAAACAATGATATGCCAGTTGCTTTTATAGATTGAAATTTAATAATAAGGAAAAATATGACTGATAACAACTCAATCGTAACTAATCATGATTTGATTGCATCATTTTTTGATCATCAAACACCGACCATTGCTGATGATTTTAAATCTGGCTTTGTGGCAATTATTGGTAGACCTAATGTTGGCAAATCCACCCTGATGAATCATTTGCTTGGTCAAAAACTCTCTATCACCAGCCGTAAGCCACAGACCACACGCCACCGAATTCATGGCATTTTGACCGATGAGCAGATGCAAATTGTATTTGTTGATACCCCTGGTATTCACGCCAAAGAGGTTAAAGCAATCAATGAACGCATGAATAAAGCGGCAGTGTCTGCTTTGTCCGATGTAGATTTGGTGCTATTTGTGGTTGATGGCCTGCAATGGCGAGAAGATGACCTGCTGACATTAGAAAAGCTGTCAGCAACGAGCTTGCCTGTGTTGCTGGTGATTAATAAGTCTGACACGATCAAAGAAAAATCGCAAATGTTGCCTGTGATTGAAAGTTTTAGTGAAAGTTTTGATTTTGCTGACATTGTGCCTGTTTCTGCACTGCGTGGGCATAATTTGGATAGACTAAAAGAAGTCATCGGTCGATTTTTACCTGTGCGCCCACCGATTTTTGATTCAGAACAGATTACCGATCGTTCTGAGCGTTTTTTAGCAAGTGAAATCATTCGTGAAAAAATCATGCGTCAATCAGGTGATGAAGTGCCATATGATCTAACTGTGCAGATTGATACTTTTAAAGATGAGCCTGCCCACAAAGACCCAGAAACAGGCAAATGGCGTAAGGCGGTAACTTTTATTGATGCGACCATTTTTGTAGAGCGTGCAGGTCAAAAAACCATTGTTATTGGCGATAGGGGCAGTCGTATTAAACAGGTTGGTATTGAAGCACGACAAGATATGGAAAAATTATTTGATCGTAAAATCATGCTCACGCTTTGGGTGAAGGTTAAAAAGGGCTGGTCAGATGATGAGCGAGCCTTGACCAGCTTGGGGTACTGACGCAAAAATATGGACGGTCAAGAAAACCATCAAACATAAAACAGCCACAAGTGTGTACTGCCATCACCATTAGGGTCGATGGCAGATGGCTTATTGATGATGAGTTTTTCATTTAAGAGATGCTAAAACTATAATGAGAAATGAAAAATTGATGGGTTATGTCCTGCACGCCAAACCTTATCAGGAAAAACGCGCGATTTATCAGTTATTTAGCCTTGAATATGGCTTGATGCAAGGTGTGGGTGTGCGCAGCATACCATCTTTTGTGCCACTTGAACTGTTTGTGACAGGCAAGAGTGCCTTAAAGACTTTTGCTCAAATTCAGCCCTCAGCAGATTTTGCCATGCTGTCTGTGGTGGGGCGTGTACAATACGCACTGCTTTATATGAACGAGGTGTTGCTTCGATTGCTTGCCATTGAAAACGCTTGCCCAATGCTTTGGCAGGTATACCACAATGAGGTGCAAAGTCTGCGTACACTTGGTAAGAAGGTGTGCATAGATAATGATGAGATGAAGGCTTCACTCAGACGCTTTGAGCGTGCATTATTTGATGAACTGGGTGTGGCGATAGATTGTCATCGTGATGGTTTGGGCGTGCCGATAAAGCCTGATGCGTATTATCGTTTTGTGCCTGAGCTTGGTTTTGTACTTGTATCATCAACGCTTATTCATCAAGCCAAGCATGATGGTAAAAGAGTTGGTCGCTTGGCGTATTTGGGTGCAGATTTATTACGCATGGGGCAAGCAGATGCTGATGTGCTGATTTATCATGAAAAATTAGATGAATTCGGCCAATTACAACGAGATGTGATGGATTATCTATTGGACTATAAGCCTTTGCACAGTCGTAAACTGTGGCAACAGAGTCTGATGTATCAAAATTCACAACCTATTGATTGATCAATTAATATATAAGGAATATTTATGGCGAATTCACCGCTATTAGGAGTAAACATTGACCATGTTGCAACAATAAGAAATGCTCGTGGTGTGAATTATCCATGCCCAATCCAGGCGGCACTTATCTGTGAACAGGTGGGGGCAGATGGCATTACTTTGCATTTAAGAGAAGATCGTCGTCATATCAAAGACGCTGATGTTTATGCAATGAAATCTTTACTTAAAACTCGCATGAATCTTGAAATGGCGGTTACAGACGAAATGCTTGCCATTGCCTTAGATGTCAAACCCGCTTGGGTGTGTCTGGTTCCAGAAAAACGCGAAGAGGTTACTACCGAGGGCGGGCTTGATGTGGTTAATTTGCCCAATTTGCTAGATTTTGTGAAAAAATTACAGTCGGCTGGGATATTGGTATCGTTATTCATTGACCCAGATTTGCATCAGATTGATATGGCAATAGCACTTAATGTTGATGCGATTGAATTGCACACAGGAGCATATGCACATGCAGATTTGGCTGATGATAAAAATGCCTTTGAAAGTGAATTGGCACGCATTAAAAAAGCTGTTAAATACGCCAAAAGCAAAACTGATAAAATGCTCATCAACGCAGGGCATGGCCTGACTCGTGATAATGTAGCACGCATTGCTCAGATTGATGGTATCCACGAGCTTAATATTGGTCATGCACTCATTGCTGATGCGGTATTCGTGGGTCTTGACCAAGCAGTCAGAGAAATGAAATCAGCCTTTGTGCGGGCGGTGGGGCATTCTTAAAAAAATGATGTGATCATGAAATGAGCGTTGATGATTTTAATCTTATTTATAGTTAAATAAACCAATCTGTTTGTAAATAATTGGCATATTTATGTAACATTGTGTATGAACAACTAAAAAAAAGTTGTTTTTTCTTAAAAATGTCGTTAAGCTAAGCATATCTACCAAAAAATTAGGGATTTTGGCACTAAATTTTGTTGGCATATTGAGCAACTTAGTGGTAGAATATGGCACAGTAATGTTGTGTTACATGATTGATGAAACTAACCATTCCTTTGGAGGAAGTTATGAAACTAAATAAAATTGCTCTTGCAGTACTTGCTACTGTTGCGACCGCTGCATCTGCTGGTGTAACTGTTAGCCCACTACTACTGGGCTATCAATACAATGACAAAGCTCAAGAAAAACAGCGTTTGGCTTTCCCTATTAATGCTGATAAGACTCAAGGTGGTGTTGCACTTGACAACAATCTATGGGTTGGTGCTGCATTGGGCGTTGAGCTAACTCCATCTTCTCAAATTCAAGTAGAGTATGGTGTTTCTAACACTGATGGAAAAGTATCACCAAATGATGCAAGAGCCTATGATGTAGAACAACAAACCATCAGTGGTAACCTTATCGTTGGTAGCAGCTACAACCCAAATACTAAGCTAAAACCATATGTATTGGTTGGTGCTGGTCAACAAAAAACCAAAGTTGAAGATCCAAAAGATAAAAGCAAAAAAATTCCTGAAGCCAAGGATACTATTGGTAATATTGGTCTAGGTGCTCGCTATCTGATTAATGATGCATTGGCTCTTCGTGGCGAAGTTCGTGGCGTTCACAATTTTGATAACAAATTCTGGCAAGGTTTGGCAACAGCTGGCCTTGAAGTAACCCTAGGCGGTCGCTTGGCACCAGCTCCTGTAGTTATCCCAGTTGTTCAGCCTGCCCCTGTTGTTGCAAAACCAGCTGCCCCTGTGCCTTTGGAAGATACTAAAGAAGATGTCCGTGTTGATGTTGATGCTGACGGTGTTTTGGATCATCTAGATGCTTGCGTAGGTGCGCCTGGCTCACAAATGAATTTGGTTGTTGACGCTCGTGGTTGCCCACAAAAAGTTAATGTAAATAAACCGCTTAATATCGCTCCACGCGTATTCTTTGATCGTGATAAATCTGAAATCAAAGCGCAGTATCGTGATGAAGTAGCAAAAGTTGCTCTAGCAATGCGTGAATTCCCAAATGCAACAGCTGTTGTTGAAGGTCATGCATCTAAAGACAGCAACCGTTCAAGTGCTAAATATAACCAACGCCTATCAGAAGCTCGTGCGAATGCTGTTAAATCAATGTTGGTAACCCAATTTGGTGTAGCACCAAGCCGCCTAAGTGCTGTTGGTTATGGCTTTAGCCAACCAATCGAGCCTAATTCTAATGATACCGAAGCAGGTCGTGTATTGAACCGTCGTGTGGTTGTAAAAACTACTGGTAACAAAACGACTACTGTTGAACAAACCAAAGATATGGTAATTCGTTAATCAATCTTTTGATTGGTAGTATCAAAAAAGAGCCGTTACTTATGACGGTTCTTTTTATTTTTTGATCAATCTTTCACTAAACAAAAAAGCATGGTATAATTGACGGCTTATTTTATTGTGATGAGCGGTTTAATTGATGTGTTTTTTCGCCATTTATCGCAATATTCGCTTTCTTTCAGTTTTATCACTTAGGTTATATGACTTAGCAAGTAATATAACCATCATGAAGGTTGGCTTTCCTACCATTTTTGCAATCAGCAACCCTATTTAAAAACGAGTATTTATGGCAGACAACATTAAGAATTTACGCAATATCGCCATCATTGCACATGTTGACCATGGTAAAACTACCTTGGTTGACAAGTTACTACAACAATCTGGTGCATTGGGCGAACGCTCTGGCGAGATTGAACGGGTGATGGATTCTAACGCCCTAGAAAGTGAGCGTGGCATCACCATCTTGGCAAAGAATACCGCAATCCGTTGGACAGACTCACGCACAGGTACTGAATACCGCATCAATATTGTAGATACTCCTGGCCATGCTGACTTTGGAGGTGAGGTTGAGCGTGTGATGAGCATGGTGGACTGTGTTTTGCTTTTGGTGGATAGCCAAGAAGGCCCAATGCCGCAGACACGATTTGTTACTCAAAAGGCATTCGCACGCGGATTAAAACCAATTGTCATCATCAATAAAATTGATAAGCCTGCCGCTCGTGCTGACTGGGTTATCGATCAGGTATTCGATTTGTTTGACAGTTTGGGGGCAACTGATGAACAGCTTGATTTTCCAATTGTCTATGCATCAGGTATTAATGGTATTGCAGGTCTTGAGCCAGACAACTTAGCAGATGACATGACGCCATTGTTTGAGACAATTGTGGATATTGTTGAGTCGCCAAAGGTTGATGTTGATGGGCCGTTCCAAATGCAAATTTCAAGTTTGGACTATAACAGCTTTGTGGGTGTGATTGGTGTGGGGCGTATTCAGCGTGGCTCGGTGAAAACAAACACTCCTGTTACTGTGATTGATAAAGATGGTAATAAACGCAATGGTCGTATCTTAAAAATCATGGGTTATCACGGTCTTGAGCGTGTTGATGTGGATTTTGCCCAAGCTGGCGATATTGTGTGTATTACTGGTCTTGATGGCTTAAATATTTCAGACACCATATGTGAACCCTCTAATGTTGAGGCGTTGCCTGCATTATCAGTTGATGAGCCTACGGTGTCAATGACTTTTCAGGTAAATGACAGTCCATTTGCGGGCAAAGAAGGTAAATTTGTTACTTCTCGAAATATTCGTGAACGCCTTGATCGTGAATTGATTCACAATGTGGCATTGCGTGTAGAAGACACCGACAGCCCAGAAAAGTTTAAGGTTTCTGGTCGTGGTGAGTTGCATTTATCGGTATTGATTGAAAATATGCGTCGTGAAGGCTTTGAGCTTGGTGTATCTCGTCCACAGGTCATCATGAAAGAGATTGATGGCGTGATGTGCGAGCCTTATGAAAATGTGACTTTCGATGTTGAGGAGCAACACCAAGGTTCGGTCATGCAAGAGATGGGTGAGCGAAAAGGCGAATTGACCAATATGGAGGTTGATGGCAAGGGTCGTATTCGTATTGAGGCGACTGTGCCGTCTCGTGGTTTGATTGGTTTTCGTTCAGCATTTTTGACCATGACATCTGGGACAGGCATCATGACATCAAGTTTTTCGCACTATGGTCCTGCCAAAGAAGGTGCGGTGGCAAAACGCCAAAATGGCGTGTTGGTATCAATGGTGACAGGTACTTGTTTGGGCTATGCACTGTTTAGCTTGCAAGAGCGTGGTCGTCTTTTTGCCAAGCCGCAGCTTGAAGTTTATGAAGGCATGATTGTTGGTATTAATTCTCGCTCTGACGATATGGTTGTTAACCCAACCAAGGCCAAACAACTGACCAACATTCGTGCGTCTGGCTCAGATGATGCAATCATCTTAACGCCTGCATTAGATTACACCCTAGAACAGGCTTTGGAATTTATTGAAGATGATGAGTTGGTGGAGGTAACACCAAAGTCAATCCGTATTCGCAAGCGTTATTTGACAGAAAATGAGCGTAAGCGTTTTGGTCGCAAAAAAGACTGACTGTTAAAAAACACCTTGTTTTATGCAAGGTGTTTTTTTATACCATGCTTATAGAGGCTGACAAACTGGGCAATAGACGCTTGCTCGTCCGCCAATTTTTTGATTTTCTAAAATTGTACCACAAGCAGTGCAGGGTTTGCCATGATGACTGTAGGCGAGCAAGGTCTGCTGAAAATAGCCTGTTTTGCCACTACCTACGGTAAAATCTTTTAAGGTGGAGCCACCTTTTTTGATGGCTTTTGCCAAGATGGTCTTGATATGAACAACCAAATCATTCAGCTGATCTTTATTGATTTGATTGGCAGGCTTGGCTGGGTGAATGCCTGCTAAAAACAGACTTTCGGTAGCGTAAATATTGCCCACACCAACTACCACCGCCTGATCCATGATGAGCGTTTTGATGGGTTTTGTGATGGCTTTGCCAAGCTTGGTATTGGAGCTGTTAATGTCATCAAGCCTGTGGATATATTGATAGAGGTAATCAGTATTAAAAGTGTCCTCCAGAGGCTCAGGCCCTAGGTGGTTTAAAAATTTCTCACGCATGCTGTCTTGATTATCAAGATGCGTGTCATTGTCCGCCCAAAGTATGATGCCAAAACGGCGAGGGTCGTGATAATGTAGAGCGACATCACCAAAACTGATGATGAGGTGGTCGTGCTTTCTGGGGGAGGGTTTGTTGTTAATCAAGTGTTGTTGTAGGCTGCCTGACATTCCTAAATGAATAAGTAGCACCTTATGGCTATTATCCGTATCATGGTGAAAATGCAAGAGCAGATACTTGGCACGGCGTTCAAGTTCATCAAGACGAAAGCCAATAAGGCTATCTAAATCGTGTGGCATCATGTAGCGTAGCTTTGGCTGATAGACATGAACAGCGGTGATGACCTGATTTAGTAGCGGTTCTAGACTTTTTTTGGTGGTTTCAACTTCTGGTAATTCTGGCATATCTAAACTTATTAATTGATGCTACTTAACTGATGCTGCGTCTGGCGTGTAAGACATTGGGCTGCTGTTCAATCTTGGCAAGCAGGCGTGATAAATGGGCGAGCCCTGCGACTTCAACATAAAATTTCATATGGCTGACCAATTCATCTGATGAGATGGTTTCGGCACGATGAATGTTGACTTTTTCTTTGTCAATGATGTTTACCAAATCTCGCAAAATTCCACGCTGATTATGAGCCTCTACAATGATTGTTACAGGTTGATATCGTCCAAAGCTCTCTTGCCAACTGGCTTTGACTTGGCGTTTTGGCTCTTTTTTGATGAGTCGTAGATATTCAGGACAAGCAGATTGGTGGATGCTTACGCCATTGGATAAGGTAACAAAACCTGCGATTGGTTCTCCATGTACAGGAGCACAACACGCTGCCAAGTGGATGGCAACATTATCTAACCCTTCAATTTCAATGCGATATTTATTGGGGCGAGCTGGCATTTTGATACTGATGCTGTCTTCATCAATCAGTGGCGTGCCAAGACTCAGACGGCTGATGATTTTGCCCATCAACTGCACTGTGCCAATATCTCCCATGACAAGTGAAATGTATAAATCGTCTTCGCTTTTGGCATTAAACTCTGCCAGATAATCGGTCAGCTTGACTTGACTTGGGTTGATGGATAGGCGGTCAAGCTCACGCAAAAGCATGGCACGACCCATCTCTATGTTTTTGTCTCGGTCTTGGCGGTTGAACCACAAGCGGAGTTTTGACTTGGCACGAGCGGTATGAATGTAGCCAAGTGATGCCACCAACCAATCACGATTTGGCTCACGGCTAGACTTGGTAATGATTTCAACTTGGTCGCCTGTCTTGGGTTGATGCGTCAATGGCACATAGCGACCATTGACACGAGCACCTTGGGCTCGGTTGCCCACTTCGGTATGCACATAATAAGCAAAATCTAAGACGGTAGCACCTTTTGGCAGTTCAGTAATGTCGCCATCACGACTAAACACATAGATATGCTCAGAATTGTCCAGATCTAGCTCTTCTTCGGTGTCGGTACCGCTTTCAATTTTATCATTGCTAAGTAGCTGGCGAAGTGAGCTGATTTTTTGAGTCAGGTAATCGTTTTTTTTGGCTTTTAGACCTTCTTTATAATTGACATGAGCTGCCTTGCCAAGCTCGGCCTCAAAGTGCATATCCATCGTACGAATCTGTACTTCTAGCGTACGATGGTTGGCAATGACAGCGGTGTGTAGACTTTTATAGCCGTTGGGTTTTGGGTTGGTGATGTAGTCATCAAATTGCTCTGGAATGTGTCGCCACAATCCATGTATAACACCAAGCGTATGGTAACATTCAGCATTGGTATCAACCAACACTCGTAAAGCCCGAATATCGTAAAGTTGGTCAAATGATAAATTCTTTTTTTTCATCTTTCGCCAGATGGAGTAGATGTGCTTGACTCGCCCAGAAACTTCCGCTTTAATCCCTGACTTAAAAAGTGCTTGGCTGAGTTCTTCTTGGACGGTCTTGATATAACTTTCTCGTTCGCTGCGTTTTTCAGACAGTAGATTGGCGATTTTTTTGTATTCTTCGGGGGCAAGGTAGCGAAAAGCAAGGTCTTCTAACTCCCATTTTAATTGGGCGATGCTTAGACGGTGGGCTAACGGTGCGTAAATGGTCATCACTTCACGAGCGACGCGTTTTTGGCGGTCTGGTGGGGCGAATGACAGCTCACGCATGGCGAAAGTACGCTCGGCAAGTTTAATCAGTACAGCACGCACATCGTTGGTGGTGCTAATGAGCATACTATAAATACTTGATAGCTGATCTCTTTGCTCACTCTCAAAGTAATCTTCAAGTCGCTTATTTTCTTCAATACTCTCAGAAAGTCGCCCCATTGCCAGTGTGTCTTCAATCAGATGAGCAATGTCTTGTCCAAAATGCTGACCGATGGTCTCAATGCTGACCAATTCTCGGCGTGCGGTGCGATATAGCATGGCAGCAACAAGTGCGTTTTCGTCTTGAAATAAATACGCCAAAATGTCCGCCATGCCAATCCCTGTGGCGTATGCACCAGAACGGCTGGCGTGAGGCTTGTTGGATTGGGTTCTTACAAAATCACAAGCTTGTTGAAGTAGGGGCAACTCTTGTTTGCCGATGCGTGCTGCTACGGCTGATAGCCATGTTTTAACATCAATGTCAGACTCACTGATGGTAGATGGAGTTTGTGTTTCGTCAGAATGATCCAGTGCGGTTTGTAATTTTGGGTGGGCAAGCTGAGCTTTAAAATCGGGGTGTAACTTTTGAGCCACTAGGCATGCTGCCAAAGTTGCACTATCGGTGTCTGTATTTTCGCCGTTTAACAGTGGTAGGGCTTCACGAATTTGTACCACAGCATGTCCTTTTTTGGGCTGGTTTTGATTGGAATTTTAAATTTCCGATGGGTATTATGGCATTTTCTGACCACTTTTTCAAAGCAAAATCCAAAAAAATGCACAGATTTTTCACAATTTATTTTGCTTAAAAATCACTTCTAAAATCTGTATTGTTGTGTTATAATCTTCGGCTACAACCTTGATACGCAAGGTTGTAATTTTAAAAAGATGACATCGCATTGTTTGATTTGAGTTGTATGCTTGTGTTTGGGCGTTTTTGGTTGCAAATCCGTCAGAAAAACACCTTTATCCGTGCCGTGTGGCAAATTCCTTTCCTACCGCGATGATTTTGATAGGCGAAACGCCCAATTCTACCCCGACAAAATGCCAAGGCATTCAGCCTTAAACTTGCCAGTTTTTTGGTGGCTTGTGTCTTTCTCATCTCGTGGTTTTAAAATATAAAGGTAAATAATGACTCAATCTTTCGATGCAGGCGTTCAAGACGCAATTCTTGGTGCGTCTAATGCCCAAGACAACCCTCAAGAAAATATGCAAAAGTCGCACAGTGAAGATGATTTGCTGACTTTTGAGCAACTCTCTCTTAGCAAGCCGATTTTAAAGGCTTTGACCAAAAGTGGTTATTCCAACCCCACGCCCATTCAGGCAGGTGCAATTCCGCACGCCTTAAATGGCCGTGATTTGCTATTGTCTGCCCAGACAGGCTCCGGTAAAACCGCTGCATTCGTACTGCCAATTTTGGATAAATTAAGCCGTGTAGAGCGTCTTGATAAGCATATTTATGCTTTGATTTTAACGCCAACTCGTGAGCTTGCTCAGCAGGTACATGAGAGCGTGCGTCGCTATGGAGACGGTTTGCGTGGTTTGTATAGCATTCCTTTGGTCGGCGGAGCTCCGTATAGCGGCCAGATTCGTGCACTTCGCAAAGGTGTGCAAATCGTCATCGCCACGCCAGGTCGTCTGATTGATCATATGAATGAAGGGCGTGTGGATTTGTCCAAGCTGGATATGCTTGTGCTTGATGAGGCTGACCGCATGCTTGATATGGGTTTTGCTGATGACATCAAAACCATTTTAGAGAACGCTCCTGAATCTCGCCAAACAGTGATGTCATCTGCTACATGGGACGGTGCAGTGGGCAAAATTGCTGAGAGTTTTACGACCAATCCTGAAAAAGTTGCCATTAAGGTGGAATCTGCTCATATTGAGGAGAGTGTGTATTTTTGTGATGATTTTCATCATAAGAATAAAATTTTACTTGAACTGCTTAATGATAAAGAGATTAATCAGGCGGTGATTTTTACGGCCACCAAGCGTAGTACTGAACAGCTGACAGATACTTTGGTTGATGCAGGACTAAAAGCTCGCTATTTGCACGGTGATTTGCCACAAGGTAAACGCAACCGTATCATCAGTGATGTTAAATCTGGCAAGTGTGATTTTTTGATTGCGACTGATGTGGCAGCTCGTGGCATTGACATTTCTGCCATCAGTCATGTGGTCAATTATGATTTGCCACGCCAAGTTGAGGACTATGTGCATCGTATCGGACGCTGTGGGCGTGCTGGGCGTACTGGTGTGGCGATGAACTTGTGTAGCTTTGATGACCGTGGACAGCTGCGTAACATTAACCGCTATCTAAAACGCACCATGAATGAATCGGTGGTGGAAGGGCTTGAGCCAAAGCGTGCATCATTTGAGCAAGAAGAGCGTCGAGCAAAAGGTGGTAGAGATGGGCGTGAGCGTCGTCGTGGCGGTCGAGATGGCCATCGCACTGAGCGTGGCTTTGGTCGTCGCAATGACCGTTCTGAGCGTAGTTTCGACCGTGAAAGTCGTGCTGACAGAAGTGCTGAGCGACCAGAACGCAAAGAGCCAAGATTTGAACACAAAGAACGCAACTTTGACCGCCCAGAGCGTCGTTTTGATAACAGTGGGCGTGGCTATTATCGCCAAGACCGTCAGGACCGCCCAGAGCGTGGCCATCGTGATGGCGAGCGTTCAGAGCGTTCTTTTGGTCGTGATGACAAGCCTCGTTTTGACCGTCAGCGTGATTTTGACCGCCCAGAGCGTCGCACCGAGCAGAAAAAAGAGCGTTTTGGTGCACAAAATGAACGCTTTGGCGAACATAAACGCAGTGAAAAATCGTTTGGTGGTAATGACAAGCCGTATTTTAAAAAGTCAAAGCCAGTTGAAGAAGTTTTTTTTGCCAAGCGACAAGCAAAAAAAGAGAAGCGTCGTTTTGGCAATGTGAATTGATATTTTGTTTATCCAAAAAAAGTACGCCTTGATGTGGGCGTATTTTTTTATGGATAAAACTTAAGTTTTCTCAAACCGTGCAATGCTTTCTACATGACTGGTATGACAAAACATATCCATGACACCTGCGTGTGTCAATCGGTAACCTTGCGTGACAATCAATGCGGTGTCTCGGGCGAGAGTGGCAGGATCACAAGAGACATAAACAATGCGTTTTGCATTGAACTTGCCTAAATATTTTACAACATCAATCGCTCCTGCTCGTGGTGGATCAATCAGTATGGCATCAACATCTTGTACCCATGGTTGTTCTGAGAAATCTTGGGTTAAATCTTGGGTGTAGAATGTGGCGTGGCAAATGCCATTGGCCTTGGCGTTCATGCTGGCACGCTCTACCATCTTTGTGCTACCTTCTACACCAATAACCTTTCCTGTTTTTCCCACATAAAGAGCCATTGGTAGGCTAAAATTTCCTAATCCACAAAATAAATCCAACACCTTTTCGCCTTGCTTTAAGTTAAGCAGTTTGCAGGCGAGTAAAATCATTTGGCGATTGACAGACAAATTAACCTGTGTAAAATCAAGTGGCGAGCATTCTAATGTCAGGTTCAATGATGGCAATTCATAAAATAGACCGCCTATGGGTGGCACGGTCTGAGAATTTGGCAAATCTTTGCCATCAATACGATGCACACTATTAATATCATTTGGTTGTAAGTACAGTTGCCAGCCGACGCTTTGACAAAAGGCAACCAAGATGGCTTTGTCTTTTTTGTTCAGTGGCTTGACATGGCGAAGAATCATCGCAACTTGTGATGTTGCATCGCCTGTGGTAAATTCTAGGTGCGTAATGCTACCTTTGCCAGCCAGCTCTTTGAGCGTGTGCTTTAAACTTGCCAAATGCTGATTGATGCGAATGTCTAAAATGGGGCAGTCGTTAATATTGGTCAGAAAGTTACTTGTGCGTTCACGAAATCCGACAATCAGTGTGTCATTTTTTGGTAAATATCGTACACCAAGCCGAGCTTTTGTGCGATAGGCGACACGCTCTCCTATCAGTGGTTGTAGCCAGTTGTCAGGCTGGGTATTGGCATGATGGCGTAAGTGATTAGCAAGGACAGATTGCTTGTGAGAGATTTGTTTATCTGCATCTAAATGCTGTAAGCTACAACCACCGCATACGCCAAAATGCTGACAAATCGGTGTTTGTCTGTCATTGCTTGCCTTGATGATGGCAACCGCTTTGCCTTCATCAAAAGACTTTTTGGTGTTGGTGATGACAGACTGTACGATTTCATTTGGCAAAGCAAAGTCGATGAATACTTTTTTTCCACGCTTGTCTGGCTGGTGTGATTCGTCATAACTGGCAATGCCTCGGCCATCATGCGTGAGTGCTGTGATGTGAAAACAAACGGCCGCCTCTGGCGTGTTGCTTGGTCTTTTTGGATAAGATTTTGAGTGGTGTTTGGGTTGCATATGCCTTGTTGGAATCAATTGAATCAAAATTTGTATTGAGGTGAATTATAGCACAAAAAGATTTTGCTAAAAATGACATAAATAAACAAGCCACCTCAAAGGTATGAAGTGGCTTGTTGAATCATTGCTAAGATGATAGCGTCTAGGCAATACTTTTTACTTTTTTCCCTGTTATGGCACGATAGATGGGCAGAGCAACCATAAGGGCTGCTAGCACCCAAAGCGTCATAGAAATCGGGCTTTGCCATAATATGCCTATCTCTCCTTGAGAGATGGATAGGGCACGGCGTAAATTTGATTCCATCAGTTCGCCTAAAACATAGCCTAAAATCAATGCTGATAAAGGAAAGTGTAATTTGCGTAAGAAATAGCCAAATACACCCAATCCAATCATAAGCACTAAATCAAAGATGGTGCTGTGAATCGAATACACTCCGACAAAACTGACGGCTGCGATGGCAGGAATCAAAATATAGTTTGGAATGTCTAATAATTTAGCAAAAAACTTCACCAAGGGAAGGTTCATTGCCAGCAAAATGATGTTGCCGATGAATAAAGAGGCGATCAATCCCCAAACAATATCGGGCTGTTCAGCAAAAAGCTGTGGGCCTGGTGTGATGTTATAAAGGGTTAATGCACCCATCATTACGGCAGTTGTTCCAGAGCCAGGCACGCCAAGTGTCAGCATGGGAATGAATGAGCCACAAGCCGATGCGTTGTTAGCAGCTTCTGGAGCAGCGATACCACGCAAATCACCATCGCCAAATTTGCCCGTGTTGCCCGCAATTTTGCGTTCATTAGAATAAGTCATTGCACTGGCTATGGTTGCTCCTGCCCCTGGCAAAATGCCAACAACAAAACCTGTAAGACCACTTCTGATGATGGAGCCTAAGCTGAACATGAACTCTTTGACATTGACCATGCTGCGTTTGCCTTGTTCTAAGGCCTTTTGTCCAGCACTGGTGTTTTCTAGCATGATGAGTATTTCACTGACACTAAAAAAACCAATCACAATCGTGGTAAATTGTATGCCATCTGCCAGATTGACTGAATCAAAAGTAAAGCGATAGACGCCTGTTACCGCATCAACGCCGACGGTTGCTAATGTCAAGCCAATCAAAGCAGCAATGCCTGTTTTGAGTGGAGCATCGCCCACCAAGCCACTTAAACAAGTGATGGCAAAAACCATCAAGGCAAAATATTCAGCAGGACCAAAAGAAATTGCCCAGTTTGCCAAGATGGGAGCAAATAACACCACACCAATGATGGCAAGCGTGGAGCCGATAAAAGAGCTGAGAGCTGATAACGATAAGGCAATGCCTGCTTTGCCTTGCTTGGCAAGGGGGTAGCCGTCAAGTGTGGACATGATGGCGGCGGCATCTCCTGGTACATTGATTAAGATGGCGGAGATTCTCCCGCCATATTCGCAGCCTAAATAAACCGCTGCCAGCAGTATCAACGCACTCTCAGGGGGTAGTCCTAATGCGTAGGCAATCGGCAACAAAATCGCCACACCATTAATAGGTCCCAATCCAGGCAACATACCTACGATGGTACCAATGAATGCGCCAAATAAAGCGATGAGTAGGTTTTGAGGTGTGGTTGCAATCTCAAAGCCGTGCATTAGAAAATTGAATGTATCCATATTAACTCCTTTATCCTAATATCGGCTCAAGTATGCCTGCAGGCAAACTGACTTCAAGTGGACCATTGAATAAAAAGTAGGTTGCAATTGCCATGATGGCTGATGCAACTAAGGCTTTTATCCAGTGGCCACCAAACAAAATACCAACAACCCAAGCCATCAAGGTGGTTGTGATGATATAACCTAATATTTCGAATAAGGTAGCGTATAATGTTAATACAATGGTGCATAAAACCAGATTTTTGATGATGGGTCGTGTCAGTCCTAGCCCACTTGGTTCACTCAATTTGCTTGGTTGTAATGTGATGGTGAGTGTTAAGATGATTAACAAAGCTAATAACAAGACAGGGTAAGGGCGTGGTCCAATGGGGTCATAAGCAATCGGTGCGTGATAGCCCCAAGCCATATATAAAAGCACCAATGCTACCAATGCCATCAAACCAGAAAAAATACGATTTGCCATAAAGATTCCTTATAAAAACCAATCTGGTTAAGATTGGTTTTTAGATATACTAATAATTGATCTGTTTTGGCGTTATTTGGCTGGTGTATCAACCAAGTGGAACTCTTTTGAAAGCTTACGGAGCTCTTCGGTGTTTTTATAGACATACTGGGTCAGTTCATCGCCAGTCATAGCAAACGGTAGCAACTCTCTTTGTGTACGCAACTCGGCAAACTTAGGATCTTGCAACATGCTATCAAACTGAGCCTTCCACCATTGATAAGAAGAGTCAGAGGCTTCAGGTGCCATGTAGTAGCCACGAATGACAGGCCATTGAATGTCATAGCCTTGTTCTTTGGCGGTTGGAATGTCTTTTAGGCCCTCACCTTCTAGGCGGTCTGAAGCAAAGACTGCCAAGACGCGTAGCTTGCCTGCTTTAACATGAGGCATGA
Source organism: Moraxella sp. Pampa (assembly GCF_035181385.1). Taxonomy (NCBI): domain Bacteria; kingdom Pseudomonadati; phylum Pseudomonadota; class Gammaproteobacteria; order Moraxellales; family Moraxellaceae; genus Moraxella; species Moraxella sp. Pampa. The sequence continues at coordinate 20,047 of NZ_JAXCJK010000003.1, forward strand.
CCTCTGCCAAGCCTGCTGATACCACCTGAATATGATTACCCAAAACAGCGGTTACTGCTTCACCGCCACCTTCCATAGCGACATAGCCCATGTTGTTTGGATCGATTCCAGCAGATTTTGCCAACAAAGCAGTCTGCATCCAATCTTGCCCACCAACACTACCGCCTGCACCAAAGGTAACAGATTTTGGATCTTTTTTCAGTGCCTCTACCAGATCATTAAGATTTTGGTAAGGAGAATCAGCATTCACAGCAACCATGCCATAGTCTGTGCCAACAGCTGCCAGCCATTTAACATCTTTTTCGGTGAATTGGCCAAATTTGCCTTGAGCAAGATTTAGGATAGAACCTGTGGAAAATGCCACAATGGCATCGCCATTTTTACGGTCATTGGCAACAATTTTATTATAAGCAACCGCTCCTACACCACCTGGCATATAGGTAACACGCATTGGCTTGTCAATGAGTTTTAAATCTTGCAGGCCTGATTGTGCCAGTTTACAGGTCAAATCAAAACCACCACCTGGTTTGGCAGGGGCGATACATTCTGGGCGTTTTGGTGCTTGGACCGTGTCTGTGCTTTCTGCTTTTTTGTCGCCGCCGCATGCTGCAAGTAGCGATACTGATAAGGCAATCATGCCACATTTTAATGCTGTATTATTCATATTTTTGTCTATGACCTATTTATTTTTGCCAAGTCTTTATAAAATAAAGACGAAAAAACCCAACAAACAAAATCCATTACCTGTTTGGTTTGCTGGGCAATATCCATATTAGCTCCATCGTATGTACACACAAATGTTAGCTACATTTGTCAGATACATTTTGAAACTTTCAATATCATAACAGAAAGAAAAAAGCATTTGCAATGATAAATTGCAAAATTGTTTAAAATCATTTGCTTTTTGCTTGATTTGTCATTGGGGCTAAAAAATCAAGCAAGATTAGTAGAGCTTTTGGTGTTAGAATACTTGTATTGTCAGGTCATGAACCAAGTCATGAACTGTGGTAAGTTTGTTAAGTCAAAATGGGGGTATTTTATGCCAGAACACATATTCATGATACCTATTAACTTTTTCACATCAACAATGACTGCGATTACAGGTCTTGGTGGTGGTATGATTTTGGTGGGTTTGATGCCGATGTTTTTGCCAGCAGTGGCCATCATCCCTGTGCATGGTGCAACTCAGCTTGCCAGCAATATCAGTCGTGCATGGTTTGGGCGACAATATATTGATAAAACTTATCTTAGATCCTATATCATTGGCACGATTTTGGGGGCGGTAGTTTTTGGCGTGGCGGTGTATTTTGTGCATTTGGATTTGATTCCGCTGTTCATTGGTCTTTATATATTATTGACACAGTGGTCAAGCAAGTTCAATGAACTTTTAAAAGGTTTTGAAAATTTTTATGTGATTGGTTTTTTGCAAACGGGTATTGGATTGTTTGTTGGTGCACCTGGTCCCATGCACATGCCATTGCTCATGAAAAAGTATGGCGATAATCATGTTGTGGTGTCCACCGCTTCACTCATGGTGTCGTTTGTACATCTTATAAAAGTCATCATGTATGTACTGATGGGATTTGTGTTTTTTGATTATTGGCAGGTGGTTTTGATGATGATTGTCAGTGCCATCATTGGTTCATGGGTGGGGACTTGTTTGCGTCATCGTTTGCCGATGGTTTGGTTGAAAAGGGCGTTGCCTTGGATTTTGACCATCATTGCTGTCAAGATCATCATTGATAATGTGTTAAAATTGGGGTGGCTTGTTTGACCTTAATAAATGATTGCGTAAAGTTTGTAATTAAAGTTAAATTTTGTAAGAAATTTGCCATAAAACAACACTAAAAAAATAGCGGACAATACGCCCATACTTTTAAACGCTTGTACTTTTTAAGATAAAAACTTGCCTAATTTAATCTTGCCAAGACGCCAAAAATTGCTGATGGCGAACGCTTCCATCTTCGTTGGTCAGATTTGCTACAAAATTTTTGGTGTGCTGACTGAGCATCTCAACGCTCTCAATGTCGGTTTTTCCTGTTAAAATCAGCCACCTTAGATAAATCAGCCAAGTATTGAGCACATCGGATTCACAGTAGGTGGTCAGCCTTGTCCATTCGCCAGCTTGTACCATGGGCACGACTTGCGAACCGTCTGTATCACCCTTGCCAGCAAAACCACATAAGGCGGCAATGGTATCAAGTTTTTGCTTATTATAATTATTATGTAGTGACATTTTGTCCATCAAATCAATGTGCATTTCGCCATAGCGATACAGATAATCAGGCTTGTAGGCAGAGTTAAAAAGAGTGGGAGCACTGATTTTATGGTGCAAAGCACGATATAATAAGACAGGAATATCAAAACCTGATCCATTCCAACTAACCAAGGTTGGTTTTTTGGCAAAAGCACGGAAAAAGGTCGTTAAAATCTGTGCTTCACTCATCTCATTAAGCGATAAGGATTTAAGAGTAAGCTGACCATGCTCAATCCACAAAAATGACAAGCAGGCAATTTTATGCAAAGGCAACTGCATGAACTCATTGCCCACCTCTGCATAACGCAAGGCCGTGAGTGCGGTCAAAGCGTCATTATCGGATAATGCCTTTAACTCTGGATACAGCCGTCTGCCTGTGGAGACATCGGCGATGGTCTCAATGTCAAAAACTAAAACAGGGTTGGTTTGGTTCATATTATTCCTTTTGATTTGGTCATTGGCATTAAGCTTGGTTTGGTTTTATGGGTGTATCTTATGCTGTAAACACACCATCAATCATTCATCAGCCATGCCAAACAGCCCTGTGGACAAATAGCGGTCGCCACGGTCGCAGACAATAAAGGCAATGACGGCATTTGGATTTTCTTTGGCGATTTGGTGGGCTGCCCACGCAGCACCGCCTGACGATACCCCACAAAATATCCCTTCTTCTTTGGCAAGCCTTCGCATATATGTCTCTGCATTTTTTTGGTTGATATCCATGGTTAAATCAACCAAGGACGGCTCAAAAATCCCTGGTAGATACTCAGTAGGCCACCTACGAATGCCTGGAATGCTTGAATTTTCATCAGGTTGAAGTCCAATGACTTGTATGGCAGGGTTTTTTTCTTTTAAGAATCTACCAACGCCCATGATCGTACCAGTCGTTCCCATGCTACTGACAAAGTGTGTGATCCTACCTTGTGTTTGCTCCCAAATTTCAGGACCAGTGGTCAAATAGTGAGCCTCTTTGTTGTCATCATTATTAAACTGGTCAAGCACCACGCCCAATCCATCTGCTTGCATTTGTAGGGCTAAGTCTCGTGCCTCTTCCATGCCTTGTTCAACTTCAATTAAGGTCGCTCCATAAGCTGTCATGGCGTCTTTACGCTCTTGGGTAGAGTTTTTTGGCATGATCAAGGTCATCTTATAGCCTTTCATGGCAGCAACCATCGCCAAAGCAATGCCCGTATTGCCAGAAGTTGCCTCAATCAGTGTGTCGCCTGCTTTAATTTGTCCTCGTTGTTCAGCCTTGTCAATCATATTAAAGGCGGGGCGGTCCTTGACAGAGCCTGCTGGGTTATTGCCTTCTAGTTTGGCAAGTAAAGTTGCGTTTGTGTCATTAGCTAATCGTGAGAGCTTGACAAGTGGTGTTTTGCCAACACAATCAGCAAGGGTTGTGGTAGTAAGGGTTGTGGTGTGGGTAATCGGATTTGTCATAGAATTTTTTCGTATCTTAACAAGAAATTATACCAATTATAACACACTCTTTTTTTAAAAATCGCTCAAAAACCACCCAGAAATTGTGCTAAACTAAATTGGGCATTTTAAGCGTGATGATTTTTAATGAATAAATTACGATTTGGTTTAAAAAGTGCGTACGGACAGCTGATTTTGTTGGTGTTTTTGCCGATCGTGGTGCTGGCGATGGTTGGTGGCTATTTGGTGTTTAGCGAGGTGCGTCGTGCGGTCTTATCCGAGCAAGATGTATTAGCACAGGCGGTGCTTTTGCGTTATGAAAGTGCGGTTGAATCTAGTCTGGCTTGGCTTGGCACAGAGAATGAGTCGCTTGAAATTGATGCGATGATTGCCGATAAAGTGCTGTCGGTTGATGGTCAAAATCGTCAAGGTTTAGGTACGCTCAGTGGCGTGCTTGAAGGCATTCAACAAATGCGAAAACAACGAGTGCAACGCATCGCTGTGATGAATGATAAAGGCGAAATATTACAAGAATTGGGCGTGCAAGTGGGCATGCCTTGGGTGGATTTTAATGTCAATGCCGAGCATCAGCTACGCCTTAAAACCAATTTTGGTACAGCGTATGCCAAGCCTGTGATATCTGGCGGTAAGCGTTTTTGGCTATTTGTTGAGATGGATGATGAACCGTTATCCATCACTTATTATCATGTGTGGCTGGCGTTATCCATCACAGGTCTGATTACTGTTTTGCTATTGTTATTGATTTTAAACAGCTATTCAAAGCGTTGGATTGCTCCGATTTATGAAATGCGTCTGTATTTACAGCGTTTAGACGCTGACAATCTGTCCAGCCCTGTGCCAGTTCGTACCAATGGTGAGTTTTTGTTGTTACAACGAGATTTTTTGCAAGCATTAAAACGACTAGAAAATAGCTTTGCTGAGCTTAAAAACCACGCCGATGAGACAGAAAGAGACTTGCAGCAAGCCTTTGATGAGATGGAAATGCAAAACATCTCAATCCGTAATGCAAGAGATGCTGCTGTTTTAGCCAATCAGGCCAAATCAGCTTTTTTGGCAAACATTAGCCATGAGCTTCGGACACCCTTAAATAGCATTGATGGTTTTATTAATTTGCTGGCACGCAAACAAGGTCTGACCAGCGAGCAAAATTTGTATGTGCAAACCATCAAAAAATCATCAGCACACCTGCTGGCTTTGGTCAATGATGTGCTTGATTTTTCAAAAATAGAAGCAGGCAAGCTCATTCTTGACCGTCATGAGTTTGATTTGTATGCCACAATTTATGATGTGGTGGATATGTTGTCGCCTGCTGGGCTTGAAAAGCATCTACGCTTGGCGGTGTTATTTTATCATGATGTACCCACCAAAGTGGTGGGTGACAGTCTAAGAATTAAACAGATTTTGACCAATCTTGTGGGCAATGCCATTAAATTTACCGATACAGGTGGTGTGGTGGTACGAGTGAGCTTATCAGAGACTAAGGAAAACTGTCTGCATATTGCTGTGGAGGATACAGGAAAGGGCATTAGTGATGCTGATAAACACCAGCTGTTCAAAAGTTTTAGCCAAGGTGATTTGTCAGTAACGCGTCGCTATGGTGGCACAGGTTTGGGACTGGTCATCTCTAAACAATTAACCATGATGATGGGTGGTGATATTGGCTTTTTTGATAATAACAGTGAAAATATTGCACCAAGCGGAGCGACTTTTTGGTTTGAAATGCCAATGGAAACAGAGTACGCCTCAATCGATGAGGTGGCGAATTCGGTACTTGCCATTCATACCAATATTTTGGTGTGGATTAATCATGCACCTGCCATGCAAGTACTAAAAGCAAGTCTGGCTGACACCAAAGCAAGTATTACCGAAGCGATAGGTTTGGCGGATTTGCTAGAACAGCTGGACGGTAATCATGACTTTGATTGGGTGATTGTTGATAATTTTGGACAAGATGCAGCACAGGACGATATTGGGGCGATTTTACGCCAAATTCGCTTGCGTTATCAGGGGCGACTGGCGGCATATGGCTATCAGGTTGGTATGGATGGTGCATTATTGGAGCGTTATCATGCCAATGCATTGTATGAGCCGATGGACAAACGCCAGCTGTACGAGCTTTTGTCTAATCAGGTCGCCACCAAGTCCATAAGACAGCAAAGATTTTCAGGCGTGAGAGTCTTGGCGGTAGATGATCATCAGCCGAATTTATTGGTGCTAGAGGCTTTGCTTGGCGAGCTTGGTGTGGAAGTCATTACGGCAAGCAGTGGCTTTGATGCTATTGAAATCATGACAAAAATGGTAACAGGCATGAGTGCAGCGATTGATTTGGTTTTTATGGACATTCAAATGCCCAGAATGTCAGGGCTTGAAGCGAGTATTCAGATTCGCAAGATTGAGCAGAACCATGCCAAAAAACCCACACCAATCATTGCCTTGACCGCACACGGCTTATCCGATGAAAAAGACCGCTTGGTCGCTGTGGGGCTAAACGACTACATAGGCAAGCCAATCGGCCATATGCAATTGGTTCAGACGCTAGAACGCTGGCTAAATCGTGATGAGCGTGATGACATGGCAGATTTAAATGAACTTGCCATGATGGCTGATGGTAAAGGGAGTGATGAAAAAGACCGTAGTGATACAAAAAGCCATGATGTTACGGTGGTGCCTGCTGATGAGTTGGCTGATGTTGATTGGCAAGATGCGTTAAATCGTGCAGCCAACAAGGTGGATTTGGCAGAAAAGCTACTCACGATGTTTATTGATAATGCTGAAACTGAAAAGCAAGCACTCGAACGAGCATGGGCAGATAGAAATAGAAAGGCGTTGGCGGATTTGACCCATCGCATGGTGGGTGCATCTCGCTATACAGGCGTACCACGATTGCGTCAGGCGGCAGAGACTTTTGAAAAAAAATGTTTGGCAGATGTGGTTGCTGTAAACGCCAGTCAGTTTGTTGCCATGCGTCCAAGTTATCGTGCAGTGATTGATGCACTCGATGCACTTGATGCGATAGACCTGACTGCCTATTTTGCCCAAGAAACAAGAATGCTCGATGAAAGCAAAATGTATTGGAAAATGTAATTAGAAGCAACTTGTGCGGTGGTTGAGATTTTCTCTAAAAATTCGTGCGATTAGCCATTAAAAAAAGCTGATATCTGTTATAATACCAAGTATTTATTTTTAATTTTGACAAGGGTATCCTTCATGATTAGTACCATTGCAGGCCATCGTTTTTTAACGGACTTTCAAGCCAAAAAATTGGCAACTCAGCTTGAACAAAAAGCTGGGCTAAACATTGATGCGCTAGACAGCCAACAGGTTTATGTTTTTGATGATGTCATCGCAACTAAGGACTATCAACAGGCTCTAAATCTACTCAATCAAGGTGAAAAAGTTGCCCTAAAAACCGCCCAAGACGGTCAGGTTCAGGTCATCGTTGCACCTCGTTTTGGTACCATCAGCCCATGGGCATCAAAGGCGACCGATATTTTTAATAACTGCGGCATTCAAATAAATCGTCTAGAGCGAGTGGTGATATTCACATTAACAGGTGAAAATTTACCCGCCAAACTCTCAGCAATGGCAGAGGCGATTTTACACGACCGCATGACCCAAAGCCTTGTGTATGATTTGGACGATGTGGCAGCATTGTTCATTGATGGTGAACCAGCGCACCTTGAACAAGTGGACATCATGGGACAAGGTCGTGATGCTTTGGTGCGAGCTAATGATGAGTTTGGTTTTGCGTTGTCGGTAGATGATATTGACTATCTGGTAGAAAATTTTACCAAGCTAGGACGCAACCCAACTGATGTTGAGCTGATGATGTTTGCCCAAGCTAATTCAGAGCATTGTCGTCATAAGATTTTTAATGCTGAGTGGACCATTGATGGTGAAGTACAGCCAAAATCACTGTTTAAAATGATTAAAAATACTCATGAGACAAACTCAGAAGGCATCTTGTCTGCCTATAAAGATAATGCTGCGGTTATGGCTGGTTTTAAGGCGGTGCGTTTTTATCCTACCAAAAATGATGCAGGACAGGCACAGTACGATTTTCATGATGAGCAGATTGACATTTTGATGAAAGTTGAGACGCACAACCATCCAACGGCGATTGCTCCATTTGCAGGTGCAGCAACTGGTGCTGGGGGCGAGATTCGTGATGAGGGTGCAACAGGTCGTGGTGGCAAGCCAAAAGCAGGCTTGGCAGGTTTTTCTGTATCACACCTACACTTGCCAAATATGCCAGAAAAGTGGGAGCATTCAGGTAAAGTCTCTGCCAAGCAATACGGAAAACCTGAGCGTATGGCATCTGCCTTAGACATTATGATTGATGGGCCATTGGGAAGTGCGGCATTTGCCAATGAATTTGGCCGCCCAAATTTGAATGGCTATTTTCGCACCTTTCAGCTTGATACATCGGCCGAACAAGATGGCAGTCAAATGCGTGGCTATCATAAGCCAATCATGATTGCAGGTGGTTATGGCAATATCAAGCGTAGCTTGGTACAAAAAAATGCCATCAGCGAGGGGGATTTGCTCATCGTTCTTGGTGGTCCTGCCATGCAGATTGGTTTAGGTGGTGGTGCAGCAAGCTCTGTGGATAGTGGCGAGCTTGATGAGGGGTTGGACTTTGCATCGGTGCAACGAGACAATGCTGAGATGGAGCGTCGCTGCCAAGAAGTCATTGATGCTTGCTGGGCAATGGCACAAGAAGGTAATGATAACAACCCCATCATCTCAATTCACGATGTGGGTGCAGGCGGACTGTCAAATGCCATGCCAGAATTGGTAGATGATCACGAGCTGGGTGCACATCTAAATCTGCGTAAAGTACCATCGCTAGAAAAAGGTATGTCTCCGATGGCAATTTGGTCAAATGAGGCACAAGAGCGTTATGTGCTTGCCATCTCGCCAAAGAGTGAAAAGCTCTTTGATGAAATTTGTGCCAGAGAGCGTTGTCCATACGCCGTATTGGGTACAGCAACTTTGGTGCGTGAATTAAAGGTTGATGATGGTTTGTTGCCAGAACAGCCTGTGGATATGCCAATGCAGGTATTGCTTGGTGGCACTCCAAAGATGAAGCGGGGGTTTGACCGCACCGATAATCACTTGCGTCCATTGAATGTTGCAGGCGTGGATTTGCGTGAGAGCATCAAAGATGTGTTGCGTCATCCAACAGTGGCGAGCAAATCATTTCTAATCAGTATTGGCGACCGTTCAATTACTGGCATGGTAACTCAAGATCAATATGTTGGTCGTTATCAAGTGCCTGTGGCAGATTGTGCGGTAACAATGACAGGTCTGCTTGCCAAGACTGGTGAGGCGATGGCGATGGGGGAGCGTGCCCCTGTGGCACTCATCAATCCTAAGGCTTCGGCACGCTTGGCGGTAGGTGAGGCTCTGACAAATATTGCATCAGCTTATATTGCCAAAGTGTCTGATGTTACACTTTCGGCAAACTGGATGGCAGCTTGTGGCGACGAAAAAGAAGATGCGGCCTTGTTTGATGCAGTTCATGCTATTGGCGAGGAGCTTTGTCCTGCACTTGGCATTACCATTCCTGTGGGCAAAGACAGCTTATCCATGAAAGCAAACTGGCAAGATGATGGCATGGACAAATCGGTCAGCTCGCCAATGAGCTTGATCATTACGGCATTTGCCCCTGTGCAAGAGGTCGCTAAGACCATCACGCCAGAGCTTGTCAATACAGATGCCAAATTGTATCGTCTGGATTTGTCCTGTGGCAGACTGCGTTTGGGTGCGTCTATTTTTGCCCAGACACTCAGCCAGCTTGGTGATGAATGTCCTGATGTGGAACAACCAGCTGATCTTGCCAATTTCTTTGCCTTTATTCAAGCAGCAAATGAAGCGGGGCTGATTTGTGCATATCATGACATCAGTGATGGTGGTATGGTAGCAACAGTGGCAGAGATGCAGTTTGCCAGTCGTCTCAAACTTATTTTAAAACTTGGTGATGATAATCTATTGGGTCAGTTGTTTGCAGAAGAGCTGGGTGCGGTCATTCAAGTATTGCCAGAGCATGAAGTGGCCATCAATGAGCTTGCCAAAGCACATCGTGTAGAGGGTATGCTGAGCGTGGTGGGTCAGACTTTTGCTACCCCAGCAGGCGGTGCCAATCAAGACATGCTGACCATCATCACGCCAAGCCAAAACTTATCATTCTCTCGTAGTGAGCTACAACAAGAATGGACAAAAGTCAGCCATGCCATTGCCTCCATGCGTGATAATCCAGAATGCGTTAATCAAGAATTTGCCCTAATCGCTGATGAAAAACATCACGGCTTGATTGCTAAGGCAAATTTTGAGTTGGATTTGGCGGTGGAAGCACCATATGTGAACAGTCGCACCACCCAACCCAAAGTGGCGATTTTGCGTGAGCAGGGGGTGAACGGTCATTTGGAGATGGCGGCAGGATTTGTGCGTGCAGGCTTTGATGCTGTTGATGTACACATGAGTGATTTGATGAGTGGACGCATTAACCTTAGGGATTTTGAGGGCTTGGTGGCCTGCGGTGGTTTTAGTTATGGTGATGTGCTGGGTGCTGGCTCTGGTTGGGCAAATTCAGTCTTGTTTCATGACGAATTGCGTATGCAGTTTGCCAGATTTTTCCACCGACCAGAAACTTTTGCACTCGGTGTGTGCAATGGCTGTCAGATGATGAGTCAGCTAAAAGAGCTGATGATGGGTGCAGAGCACTTCCCACGATTTATCGCTAATAAATCAGCACGCTTTGAGGCTCGTACGGTCAATGTGCGAGTAGAACGCACCAAATCTGTGTTATTAAAAGGTATGCAAGACAGTATTTTACCGATTGCCGTGGCTCATGGTGAAGGTTATGCACAGATGAGCGATGAGTCAATGAATGAGCTGGCTCGCCACGGTCAAATTGCCCTTCGTTATGTAGATAGCCAAGGTTATCCAACCGAGCACTATCCGCTCAACCCAAATGGCTCACCACAAGGCATTACAGGTGTATGTAGTACAGATGGCCGTGTTACCTTGATGATGCCACACCCAGAGCGTACTTTGCGTGCAGTCAACCATTCATGGAAGCCTGATGAGTGGGCAAATGATGGTGCTTGGATGCGTCTATTTCGCAATGCTCGAGCATTTTTGCGTTAATCTTTGTGTTAGTCTAAAAAAAAAGAACATCTTAGGGTGTTCTTTTTTTTTGTAGGGCGAATGGATTGACTCTGGTATGTATTTTGCAATAAAAGTGTAAACTTGCTACAATATCCGCCACCAAAAAATACTTAGATTTTAAGCATTGATATGGGCATTGAATGAACGACATCTTGCTGGCGATTGTTGTTTTTTTGCACTACTTTTAATTTTGTTTTGATTGTGGGGTTGTGATGGAAATTGTGTTAAATGGCTATTATACATTGATTTTAGCCACGCTGGTCTTGCTACTTGGCAAGCTATTGGTTAAAAAAATTAAGTTTTTAGAAGATTTTAACATTCCTGAGCCTGTGGCAGGCGGTCTGGTGGCGGCAGCCGTTATTTATTCATTGCACGCCTTTTTTGGCTACTCTTTTGTCTTTCAAAAAGAATTACAAACCGCCTGTATGTTGATGTTTTTTGCCTCCATTGGTCTTTCGGCTGATTTTAGTCGTCTAAGAGCAGGTGGTACGCCATTATTGTTATTGTCTGTTTTGGTTTCGGCATTCATCATTGTGCAAAATGCAGTGGGTGTGGGCTCGGCAATCTTGCTTGATGTTGATCCAATGCTTGGGTTGGTGGCAGGTTCTATTGCATTGACTGGTGGTCATGGCACAGCAGGTGCGTGGGGTGCTACGCTGGAACAAACCTATGGGGTGGCAGCAGCAACCACGCTTGGCATTGCCTGTGCAACTTATGGCTTGGTGGCAGGCGGTGTGATTGGTGGCCCTGTAGCACAAAAGCTCATCAATCGTCTGGGCGTTAAGACTGAAATACCAAGCACCAAAGTGAGCTTATCAGGCAATCGGTCAGATGATGATTTGGCCAACCAAGAGGACGCCAATGATGAGGTTTTTGAGCATTCTGACAGCACTCGCCTTATCACAGCAACTTCTGCGATTGAAACTTTGGCATTGTTTGCGGCGTGTTTGGCATTTGCTGACATTGTAACAGGTGTTGCCAAAGGCACTTGGTTTGAGCTACCAACTTTTGTGTGGGCGTTGTTTGGCGGTGTGGTCATTCGAAATGTATTGACCACGATGTTTGACTTTGATATGTTTGACCGTGCTATTGATGTGTTTGGTAACGCTGCTTTGTCGCTATTTTTGGCGATGGCACTATTATCACTAAAACTGTGGGAACTTGCAGAGTTAGGATTGCCGATTTTTATCATTTTGCTCATACAAACGGTGGTGATGGTGCTGTATGCGATGTTTGTTACTTTTACTGTGATGGGTCGTGATTATGATGCAGCGGTGTTGGCAGCAGGTCATTGTGGCTTTGGGCTGGGGGCAACACCTACCGCCATCGCCAATATGCAGGCGATTACTGATCGTTATATGCCATCGCATAAGGCCTTTTTGATTGTACCAATGGTGGGGGCGTTTTTTGTTGATATTGTTAACGCAATTGTCCTGCAAGTATTTACCAAATTACCATTCATGTGATTGCATTGATCTAAAATTTCTATTCTATAACCTACACCCCAAAAGATAACACTAATTTTTTGGGGTGTTTTCTATGGTTGTGTGAAAGCCAAGTTGGGAAAATTATGCTACAATAATTATCATCATGGCGATGATTGTGATTGTACCCAAAAGGTTTTTAAGGCATTTGTAAAATGCAAGCGACTTGTTTTATTGGGCATGAATGCTCATCTTTTAAAAGCACATCATTTGCCCCATTACGATTTATTATATATGATTGATTGTATGATATAAAAAAACACAGAGATTAACAAAAGGCAACTTATGGCACACGAATACATCAGCATTAAAGGGGCAAGAACCCACAATCTAAAAGACATCAATGTCGATATTCCTCGTGACAAACTTGTGGTTATCACGGGCTTATCAGGCTCTGGCAAGTCTTCTCTTGCTTTTGATACGCTCTATGCTGAGGGGCAAAGACGCTATGTAGAGAGCTTGTCGGCTTATGCTCGTCAATTTTTATCGCAGATGGATAAGCCTGAGGTGGACAGCATTGAGGGTTTGTCGCCTGCCATTGCCATTGAGCAAAAATCTACCAATCACAACCCACGCTCCACTGTTGGTACGATTACCGAAGTTTATGATTATTTAAGACTTTTGTTTGCTCGTGTCGGTACTCCTTATTGCCCAGAACATGACCTACCCATGGTGGCACAGACAGTCAGTGAAATGGTAGATGATATTTTGGCAAAACCAGAGGGTACAAAGCTGATGCTACTGGCTCCTGTGGTGCGTGAACGCAAAGGAGAGCATATCGCCTTACTTGAAAACCTAAAAGCACAAGGTTTTACTAAGGTGCGTATTGATGGTGCGGTGCATGATATGGACGAGTTGCCTACTTTGGCAAAGACGCATAAACACACCATTGAGGTGGTGGTTGATAGATTTAAAGTGCGAGATGATTTGGGTAATCGTGTTGCCGAAAGTTTGGAGACTGCCTTGCGATTGGGCGGGGATATCGCCATTTTAAATGACATGGAAAATAATAGTGAGACAGTACTGTCTGCCAAGCACTCTTGTCCTGCCTGTGATAGGGCGGTCAGTGAGCTAGAACCACGCCTATTTAGTTTTAATAATCCTGCTGGTGCGTGTCCATCTTGTGATGGTCTGGGAAAACGCCAGTATTTTAGTGCCGACCGCATTGTTACCGAGCCTGCCAAATCCATCAATCAAGGGGCGATACACGGCTGGGATAAAAGGCATGCTTATTATTTTGGGCTTTTGACCACAGTTTGTCAGCATTTTGGCATTGATATGGATAGCCCTTGGCAGGATTTACCCAAAAAAGCCCAAAACATCATTTTAAACGGTTCTGGCAAAGATAAACTTACCTTTAATTTTACTGATGAGCGAGGGCGTAAGACAACCAAGTCTGTGCCATTTGAAGGGATTTTGCCTTATCTAGAACGCCGTTATCACAGTACAACCAGTAACATTGTACGAGATGAGCTTGCCCAGTATTTATCTGACACCACTTGTAATGTGTGTGATGGTGTGCGATTAAATGACATCGCTCGCAATGTTAAGGTAGATGGTCGTGGCGTGGGTGATATCATTCATCTGCCAATTGGGCAGGCATGGCAATATTACGAAAACTTACACATTGGTGGTCATAAGGGCGAAGTGGCGGATAAGATTTTTAAAGAAATTCGTGAACGCTTGGGGTTTTTGACCAAAGTTGGTCTAGAATACTTAACTCTTGCTCGTTCTGCTGAGACCTTATCAGGGGGTGAGGCACAGCGTATCAGGCTTGCCAGTCAGATTGGGGCAGGTCTTATGGGGGTCATGTATGTGCTAGATGAACCATCTATTGGTCTGCATCAAAGAGATAATGATCGTTTATTATCCACATTGATTCATTTGCGAGATTTGGGCAATACTGTGATAGTTGTGGAGCATGATGAAGATGCCATTCGCTCTGCTGATTATATCATTGATATTGGTGTGGGAGCAGGCGTGCATGGTGGTCGAGTAATGGCAACAGGCACGGCAGATGAAATTGCTAAAAACGAACAGTCATTAACAGGGCAATATTTATCAGGTAAAAAACGCATTGAAATCCCCAAAGTTCGCCATACTGCCAAGGTGGCTGAGATCAAAAAAGGCAAAAAAGTAGTTGCAGAGCCGTTATTTATCCGTCTAGATGGTGCTAGAGGCAATAATTTAAAAAATGTCAATCTTGAAATCCCAATTGGTGTGATGACCTGCATTACAGGCGTTTCAGGCTCTGGTAAAAGCACGCTCATCAATCGCACACTGATGCCATTATCTGCCACACAACTAAACAATGCCACCACACTTGTGCCTGAAGCGTATGACAAAATTACAGGCCTAGAACATCTAGACAAGATGGTAGATATTGACCAAAGTCCTATTGGGCGTACACCCAGAAGCAATCCTGCCACTTATACAGGCGTGTTTACGCTGATAAGAGACCTATTCACCCAAACGCCAGAGGCAAGAGCAAGAGGCTATAAAGCAGGGCGATTTTCTTTTAATGTCAAGGGCGGACGCTGTGAGGCGTGCCAAGGCGATGGCATGATTAAGGTGGAAATGCATTTTTTGCCTGATATGTATGTTCCGTGCGATGTTTGCCATGGCAAACGCTATAATCGTGAGACTCTAGAAGTCCACTATAAGGGCAAATCCATCAGCGATGTGCTGGACATGACGGTAGAGGACGCACTTGTTTTTTTTGAGGCAATTCCTGCCATACATCGTAAATTAGAAGCGCTCATGCAAGTGGGGCTGGGGTACATTACGCTGGGTCAGTCTGCCACAACCTTATCAGGGGGCGAGGCACAGCGGGTCAAACTTGCCAAAGAGCTTGCCAAGCGAGATACAGGACAAACCCTGTATATTCTAGATGAGCCTACCACAGGGCTACATTTTGAGGACATTGCCAAACTGCTTGACATTTTGCATGCGTTAAGAGACAAGGGCAATACTGTCATCGTTATTGAGCATAATCTTGATGTCATTAAAACTGCTGATCACATTGTGGATTTAGGTTATGAAGGTGGTGATGGCGGTGGGCAGATTGTCGCTGTTGGTACGCCAGAACAAGTAGCACAAGATGAAAAATCACACACAGGCAGGTTCTTGCGTCCCATGCTTGCATCATAAATCCAAAAGATTATCTGGATAATTGGGCATTATTTTGTACAAATCTGATAAAAAAATACTGGCATTTTTTATCATTTTTCGTTAAAGTAGGCGTGCAGACTTAGTTGAATAACAAGAGCGGTCTGTATTTTGTTTAAAAATTAATTAAAGTGTTGAGAATTTTATGAGTAGTGTTAATAAAGTAATTATTGTTGGTCGTTTGGGCAATGATCCAGAGGTGCGTTCTTTTCAAAATGGTGGCGGAGTAACAAATATTTCTGTGGCCACAAGCGAACGATGGACAGATAAAAATACAGGCGAGCGTCGTGAGCAAACAGAATGGCATCGCATCAGCCTATTTAACCGATTGGGTGAGATTGCTGCCCAGTACCTACGCAAGGGTAGCATGGTCTATGTTGAAGGCAGTTTGCAAACTCGCAAGTACACCGACCAGCAAGGGATAGAACGCTACTCAACCGAGATTCGTGCGTCAGAAATGCGTATGCTTAGCTCTAATAGTGAAAATAACAATGGTGGCTTTGGTGGTAATGGCGGCTATCAAAATCAAAATAACCAACAATGGGGTAATAACCAAAACCGTAATTTTAACAATAATTATGGCAATGACTACAACCAAGGTGGTTTTGGTAATCAAGGCGGATTTAATAGCAATCAAGGCTATGGCAATCAAAGCAATCCGAATGCACAGTTCCAAAATGGGTTTGTTAATCAGCAGAATCAAAATTCTATGTCGTCTGCCACGCAAGATACTCAAAGCAATGTGCAGAACAATGCCTTTGGTATGCCACCAGCCACGACACAAAAATCAGACACGCCACCATCTGTCAAATCGCCAGCACCATCTGTGGTCGCCGATGACGATATTCCTTTTTAATGGCAGGTCTGACCTGACTTTAAGCAGTCCAATCTTGGGCTGTTTTTATTTTATAAAACCAATGAATATCTAAACATGTTTGATGTATTTGGCTTTGGCAATCATGTTAGAACGATGATGGGTTGCAATCTGATTAGTGAAAAATGTGTGGCACAAACACACTGTCATCATCTGTGATGGCGGTACGACTTTCACGAATGCCAATACCTGCCGCACCATGTCCGATGATCCAACTGCCGATGATGGTATGGACGATTTGTGCATTTTGCTTGGTAAAGGTGGGTGGTTGCTTAGCTTGTTGATATACAAAACCTTTTGTATTATGGGGATTTTCCGCCTGTGTCAAATCACATTCTGTGTGCAAGGTGATATTGGCTCCTTGCCGAGAGAAAAAAGGTTTTTGGATAAAATCGCCCTTTAGCTTGTTTGGTTCAAGATGGGCAGGTAAAAGGTTGGGGTGGTTGGGAAAAAGTTCCCAAAGTATGGCGAGTAGGGCTTTGTTTTCATAAAGCAATTTATAAGCAGGCTCAATAAAAACTGTATTGGCATTAGAAATGTATTGACCAAATTCTTCTTGTAATAGCCATTCCCAAGGATACAATTTAAACAGCGTGCGAATGGTCGTGTTGTACAGATCAACAAAATTGCCAGATGTTTGGTCATGGCCAATATCGCCAACATCAATAAAGCAGGTGTTGAGCCCTGCTTGTCTGGCGGTATCCTGCAAGTAGCGTGTGGCGATAAAATCTTCGGTCTCATCAGCCATTGCAGCAAAATACATTGGACTGTTGGTTTTTAGGGCTTTGAATTCTACCAGCAAGCACTCGTGAATGCGATTAAATTGCTTGGCATGATTTAGACTGCTTTGTGAATTAAGCCAATGCCATTGAGCCAAACCGCTTTCTAGAATTAGTGTAGGCGTATCGGCATTGTATTCGTAGAGTTTGGGCGGACTGATGCCATCATAGCATAAATCAAAGCGACCGTAGAGTGTGGGCGTGTCAGGGTGAAAACTCTGCTCAATCAGATCGGCTGCCACATTGTCAATACCAAGGCGTGTGTAATCACCCGTCTTAATGACATGACATGCAGCAGTAAAATACATTTGATGTAGCTCTTCGGTTGTGCGTTTTAGCTCATCAATCTGAGACTCATCAAAGACATAGCAAACACCATCTTGCCAGTTTTTGTGCCAATAAGATGGGTCGATGGCTTGATAGTCAAAGCCTGTGCGTGCTAAGCTGTTTTGCCAGTTTTGGTGTGATGAAACAGCAATGCGTTTCATGAACGACCACCACCTGAGCGTTTGCCTATG
The DNA here is from genome assembly GCF_035181385.1 of Moraxella sp. Pampa. NCBI lineage: Bacteria > Pseudomonadati > Pseudomonadota > Gammaproteobacteria > Moraxellales > Moraxellaceae > Moraxella > Moraxella sp. Pampa. Next base: position 37,740 of record NZ_JAXCJK010000003.1, read on the forward strand.
CCACCAAACCCTTTGCGTTTTGTGCTTTTTTGAGTATTTTGAGTTTGATTGCTTTGATAATTTTTTGTGCTTTGAGCGGCACTTTGGCGTTGTCCTGCCGCTTGCCCACTTTGTACGGCTTGGGCGGAATTATGATTGGTGGTCGGCTGTTGTGTGGTGGTTGGTGTTTGAGCGGTTTTAGATGCGTCTGCCACTCGACCATTACTGGCTTTATTGGCAAGATAACCTGCCGCTGCACCAGCTGCTGCCCCAGCCAGCAGTGTGCCAGCCACACCCATACCATCACTGGCTTGGTCGGCATCACTTGTTACTTGCTCATTTGGTTGTTCGCCATCATTTGTCTGTGCTTCTAATTGTGCGGCTGCTTCATTGGTGGCGTCAGCCTGAGCCTTGGCTTGGGCGGCAGCAAGGCGTGCCTGTGCTTCGGCAAGTTGACGCTCGGCATCTGCTAAGGCTTGTTCACTGTTGGTCTGAGTTTGTGGAGCAGGTGAACAAGCAGTCAGACCAAGTATGCCCATGCCAAGCAGTGCTAACGAAACGGTTTTTGGTGATTTGCGAGTTTTTTGAAAGATTGACATGACTTTCCTTATTTGAAAAAATGAAATAAAAGAATTAATAAAGATTATTATGTGGTTAGATGAGTGATTTTACAAGATTTTTTGCACCAAAATTTGTACCAAAAACTGGATTGTTTTTTGGTGTATATTCCCCAAATGATGAAGTCGTGCTATAATTTATCGTAACAGCTTTATGATAATCAACTTTTTTCATCCGTAATGCGGTAATTACCATGCCTGATAAAATCCCCAACTCAACTAAGCAAGCAGGTTTTTTTAACCGTCTTTGGCAAGTTTTTTTGACGACAGTTGGCACGGAGCGATTTTTTCACATCTTTTCACCGTGGGTAAGGTGGCTTGCGACCATCGCAACAATTCTACTGACAATTGGTACGGTTTGGGGCTTGGGTTTTGCACCACCTGACTATTTGCAAGGCAACAGCTATCGCATTATTTTCATTCATGTGCCAGCGGCAAGTCTTGCAATGAGTGTTTACCTTGCGTTGGCTGTGCTGGGTGTGATTTTTTTGGTATGGAAGATTAAAACCGCCAATATTGTCGCCCAAGCGATTGCACCAATCGGCTTTATTTTTTGTGTACTTAGTCTTTTGACAGGCTCAATCTGGGCCAAGCCAACTTGGGGGACTTATTGGGTTTGGGACGCACGCCTAACAAGTATGCTGATTTTGGCGTTTTTGTATGTGGGCGTAATGGCATTATTTTCTGCCTTTGAGCATAGCCAAAACCGTGGTAAGGCTGCAGCGATTTTATCCATTGTAGGTGCGGTCAATTTGCCCATCATCAAATATTCGGTAGAATGGTGGAATACGCTGCATCAGGGGGCGACTTTCACCGTAACTAACGCCCCAAAAATGTCTGCAAGTATGTGGGTGCCTTTGCTCATCATGCTTTTAGGAATGTATTTCTTGGTGGCAGCAATTGCTATTTATCGTACCAATTCTTTAATTTTAGCTCGTGATCACAACAAACTGTGGGTACAAAAGTTACTTGATTAGCCAGCGAACCATCAACAAAAAAGGTAGCAAGCGATGACTCCGTATTTTCCGACTTTTGGTGAATTTATTGACATGCAAGGGCACGGTGTGTTTGTGTGGGTGTGTTATGCCATTACTTTTGTTGCACTGTTTGCGCTTATTATGTATGCTGCGAGCGAACGCAAATCAACAATTGCTAGGTTGCAACATCAAAAAAGTAATAAGCAAAAATCTGACCGCCTAACCAATAAACAGCGTAAAGAGCTGGCCAAATAGGTGTATCACGCCAATTGAAATGAAAAATCACTGAGTGCTAATATGAATAACGCCAGACAAAAAAAACTGATGTGGGTCATTGCCATGCTTATTGGGGCTGTGATTGCTGTGGGTTTGATTTTATACGCCATTCGTCAGCAGACTGACTATTATTTTGACCCTACGGCCATCACGCAGGGCAAGGCCCCAGAAGCAAAGCGTATCCGTGCAGGTGGCATGGTGGTGGCAGGTTCGGTCAAGCGTGACCCTGATGATCAATTGAAGGTGCAGTTTCAAATCACTGATTACAAAGAGGTTGTACCTGTCAGCTATCGAGGCGTACTGCCCGACTTGTTTGCTGAGAACTCTGGTGTGGTGGCGACTGGCGAATTAAAAGATGGCGTATTTGTGGCGTCTGAGGTCCTTGCCAAGCATGATGAAAACTATATGCCACCAGAGGTTGCTAAGTCATTAAAGCAAGATCATGCTCAGCGTGGTACAGATGTGAGTGGTGAACAATTCACGCCTGCTGTGCCAATTTCTAATCAAAATTGATATGGTTAAAAAAATAAAAAAATGAGCAACCAAAGTGTTGTTGCTCATTTTAAAAATATGTGACCAGTTGACCAGTAAGGTCATTTGGTCTAGATAGCCAACCTAAAAAAGCAATCTCAGCACACTTATTTGGGTGTGATTGTGCATTCTTTAAATATCATTTACCCAAGCATACTCTCATCAAAAGCAAGCACAGGCGTACCACGCACGACATTGGGGTCGGCTTTATAATATGGCACATCAGACTTTGGCAGTTTTTTGCCACGAATGCTATCAGCGATTTTTTCGCCAATCATAATCGTGGTGGCATTAAGATTGCCTGTAATAATGAGTGGCATAATAGACGCATCAACCACTCGCAAGCCTTCTACACCGTGTACACGCCCTTGGCTGTCCACCACCGCCATATCGTCTTCGCCCATTTTACAGCTACACGACGGGTGATAAGCGGTTTCGGCGTGATTACGCACAAATTCATCAAGCTCGGCATCGGTTTTGGCACTGGCACTTGGGCTAATCTCTCGCCCACGATAAGGATTAAGTGCTGGCTGGTGCATAATTTCTCGTGTGATACGAATACCGTCTCTAAACTCTTGCCAGTCTTGCTCGTGCGACATATAGTTGAACAAAATGCTTGGGTGGTCGTGCGGATTTAAAGATTTGATACGAATGCGTCCACGAGACGGCGACCGCATAGAACCCACGTGTGCCTGAAAGCCGTGTTCTTCTACGGCATTAGAGCCATTGTAGTTAATCGCCACAGGCAAAAAGTGGTATTGAATGTTAGGCCATTCAAATTCAGGACGGCTTCTAATAAACCCACCTGCTTCAAATTGATTGCTTGCGCCAATGCCTGTCCCCATAAATAGCCACTCGGCGCCAATCATCGGCTGATTGTACCATTTTAGAGCAGGATACAGCGACACAGGTTTTTTGCATTCGTATTGTAAATACATCTCCAAATGGTCTTGTAAGTTTTCGCCCACGCCTGCCAAATCGCACACCACAGGGATATTAAATTCATCAAGTAATGACTTAGCACCCACCCCAGAACGCTGTAAAATCTGTGGCGACGCAATCGCCCCTGCCGAGACGATGACTTCACGGTTGGCGTGAACCACAATCGGATTTTTGTCATTGCCTTGCAAATATTGCACGCCAATGGCTTTTTTGCCAGAAAATAAAACTTTATCGGTAACGGCGTGGGTTTTGATGGTCAAATTGGGGCGGTGTTTTGCCATATCCAAGTAGCCCCTTGCGGTGGACGAACGCCTACCATTTGGGGTAACAGTTCTATCCATAGGTCCAAAGCCTTCTTGCTGATAGCCATTTAAATCATCGGTGCGTGGATAGCCAGCCTGCACGCCAGCTTCCACCATAGGATTAAACAGCTCGTTGTTGCCGATTTTTTGTCCACGCTGTGAAGTGGTTACGCTCACAGGCCCAGAACCGCCGTGATAGTCGTTTTCGCCCACATCACGGGTCTCAGACTTTTTGTAATAAGGCAAACAATCAGCATAGCTCCAATCAGTCAAGCCACCTAATGTTGCCCAATTATCCAAATCCATTGCATTGCCACGAACGTAGCACATACCGTTAATCAAGGACGAACCGCCCAAACCCTTGCCACGACCGCACTCCATACGCCGATTGTTCATATAAGGCTCAGGGTCGGTCAGATACGCCCAATTGTAACGTTTGCCTTGTAACGGATAGGCAAGTGCAGCAGGCATTTGCGTACGAAAATCCAAGCGGTAATCAGGGCCACCAGCTTCTAATAACAGCACGCTGACATCAGCGTCTTCGGTCAAACGAGTTGCCAACACATTGCCTGCCGAACCTGCACCGATGATGATATAGTCATAAGTTTGGGTCATAGTTTATCCTTTTAAAATGTATAAAAATTATCGGTTTTTTATTCGCTAAACACAGAGACAAACTGCCCCATTTCCACCTGCACCGATTTGATTTGGGTGTAATGCGTCAAAGTGCTGATACCGTTTTCACGCCCTACGCCAGACTGCTTATAACCGCCCACAGGCATTTTGGCGTCCGACTCACCCCAAGTGTTAATCCAGCAAATGCCAGCTTGTAATTTGTGAATGACGCTGTGTGCTTTGGCAATGTCTTTGCTAACCACGCCTGCCGCCAAGCCATAATCGGTATCGTTGGCACGCTGTATGGCTTCATCAAGGCTATCATAAGCCAAAATACTCATCACAGGCCCAAAAATCTCATCACGCACAATGCTCATATCGTCTGTGCAATTGGTGAATACAGTCGGCATAACATACGCCCCTTGACCGCAGTCAAAGCCATTTACCGTCTCGGTAAAGCGTTCGCCCCCTGCCAACAATGTCGCCCCTGCTTGTTTGCCTTGTTCAATATAATCAAGCACTTTATCCATATGACCAAAACTTGCCAAAGGCCCCATATTGGTGGCAGGGTCGGTGGGGTCGCCCAATTTAACAAACTGCAAACGGTGGATAATCGCTTGCTCAAATTTATCTTTTAAGGTGTTTGGCACAAACACTCGTGTGCCGTTGGTACACACCTGTCCTGTACTATAAAAATTTGCCATCATCGCAATGTCGGCTGCCAAATTCACATCAGCGTCATCACAAATAATCAGTGGCGATTTACCCCCAAGCTCCATTGTTACTTCTTTTAAAGACGAGTTGCCTGCCGATGCCATTACCTTTTTGCCTGTTGGCACACTGCCTGTAAACGATACTTTGGCAATGTCAGGGTGTTCGGTTAGCCAGCCACCGACATCGCCACCGCCTTGCACCACATTAAACACGCCATTTGGCACGCCCGCTTCTGTGTAAATTTCAGCAAGTTTTAAAGCCGTTAAAGGGGTCACTTCGCTGGGTTTAAAAATCATTGCATTGCCTGCTGCTAAGGCAGGAGCAGATTTCCAAAGGGCGATTTGAATGGGATAATTCCACGCCCCAATGCCTGCTACCACCCCCAAAGGTTCACGGCGTGTATAAAAAAAGCTGGTCTCACGGAGTGGCACTTGCACGCCTTCTACCGCTGTGGCAAGCCCTGCATAATATTCAAGCACATCAGCCCCTGTAACAATATCCACCGCCTGCGTCTCAGCATACGCCTTGCCTGTGTCCGCCGTTTCAAGGCGTGCAAGCTCATCATTACGCTCACGCAAAATCGCCACCGCTTTTAACAAAATACGACTACGCTCACTGGCTGTCATACCTGCCCAGATTTTTTGACCTGCCTTGGCACTTTTGACTGCCTTGTCAATGTCGGTTTGACTGGCACTTTGCACCACCGCCAACACTTCGCCTGTGGCAGGATTGACCGTCTCAAAGGTTTGACCACTGGTGGCATTGACATACTCGCCGTGAATGTACAACTGTCTGGTGTTTGACATAAAATCTCCAAAATTACGCTAAAATCAAAAACTCAATCAAATAAACAAAAGCGAAACAAAATAAATCTACGCCAAATCAATGGCTTATTTATCACATCAACTTTATCACATCAACATTGCTAATTATCAAAAAAACTCATAAATAAATAAAATTCATTCTCAAATAAACAAGTCTTTATCAAAAAACATCAATAAAAACAAAGCCAAGCAATCATACCAAAAATTGTCAAAATTCGCAAATCATTGATTTAAATTATCAATTTTGTTATGATTGAGTGATTTTGCATTACATTTTATGGTCAGTGTACCATTTTTAACAACAACTTTTCACAACAATAATGGATTTTTTATGAGCAAAGACAAACAGCCGACCAGCGAATTAAACAAAGGCGTGTTTTTTGTGTCGGCAGCAATCATTGTGTTTTTTAGCCTATATACGATGTTGTTTAACCAAAGTGCGTCAGCCATTTTGGATAGCGTACTGGGCTGGGTGAGCCATACTTTTGGTTGGTATTACTTTTTTACCGCCAGTTTGTGCATTATTTTTGTGCTATTTATTGCCTGCTCTCGTTATGGCGATGTCAAGCTTGGGCCCAAGCACGCTGTGCCAGAGTTTAGCTTGCTTACTTGGTCGGCAATGCTGTTTGCCGCAGGCATTGGCATTGATTTGATGTTCTTTTCGGTGGCAGAACCGATTATGCAATATATGGCACCGCCCATCAGCGAGCCACAAACGGCGGCGGCTGCCAAAGAAGCCTTGATGTGGACGATTTTTCACTACGGTATGACAGGCTGGTCTATGTATGCCTTGATTGGCATTGCTTTGGGCTATTTTTCATATCGCTACAATTTGCCATTGTCCATTCGCTCGGCACTTTATCCGATTATCGGCAAAAAAATCTACGGCAAAACAGGCGATGCGGTAGATGTGGCGGCGATTTTGGGGGCGATTTTTGGTATTGCCACCACCTGCGGTATCGGTGTGGTGCAATTAAATTATGGCTTGCATATTATTTTGGGCGTACCAGAAAGCCTAATGTGGCAACTGATTTTGATTGTACTGGCGGTGATTTTGACCATTATTTCAGTAACCACAGGCGTTGCCAAAGGCATTAAAATCTTATCAGAATTAAACATTTATTTTGCCATTGGGCTTATGCTGTTTGTGCTGTTTTTGGGTAATACCGAGTTTTTGTTAAATGCGATGGTGCAAAATGTGGGCGATTATTTGGCACAATTTCCCAATTTAACACTCAATACTTTTGCTTATGAACAATCCACCGAAGTCAAACAATGGGTGCAAGATTGGACGCTGTTTTTTTGGGCGTGGTGGATTGCGTGGTCGCCATTTGTGGGGCTGTTTTTGGCACAAATCTCCAAAGGTCGCACCATTCGCCAATTTGTGGTAGGCGTATTGTCTATTCCATTTATGTTTACGCTGGCGTGGCTATCCATTATGGGTAATTCTGCCCTAGACCAAGTTATCAATGGCAATTTGGCTTTTGCCCAAAAAGTAACGGCACGCCCAGAAGTGGGATTTTTTGAGCTGTTGTCGTTTTATCCGTGGTTTGAATTTACAGCGGTATTGGCGTTTGTGTCAGGCTTTTTGTTTTATGTCACATCGGCAGACTCTGGGGCGTTGGTTTTGGGTAATTTTAGCTGTAAAACCAGCGACAGCAACAACAATCCGCCCATTTGGAACCGCATTTTTTGGTCGCTTGCCATTGCAGGACTGACGGTGGCTATGCTGATGACAGACGGCATCACCGCCCTACAAAAAGCCACCATTATTATGGGCTTGCCATTTAGTTTTGTCATCTTTTTTGTGATGACAGGGCTGTATAAATCGCTTAGATTAGAAGATTTTCGTGAAGCGTCCACCAAACTGCACGCCGCCCCTGTGGCAGGCAATGTGGATATTGACAACTGGCAAGAGCGTCTTGACCGTGTTACCGCCTACCCCAATCACACAACCACCAAGCAAAGTCTAGATAGTGTGTGCTTGCCTGCATTGCAAAGGGTTGCCGATGAGTTTGCCAAAAAAGGCTTGACCACCGACATTAAATTAAACGAGCTGGACAACAAGCTATACCAAATTGAACTGTCTGTTGTCTACCAAAATGAGCATAATTTTGTGTATGGCATTTGCCCTGTGGCGTATCCTGTGCCAATCCGTCCGATTGTGCCTGATGCCCAAAACGATTATTATCGCTTGGAGACTTTGTTGTTTGACGGCTTGCAAGGCAACGATTTGTCAGGCTACAACCAAGCACAAATCATCAATGATGTGCTAGACAAATACGAACGCCACCGTGCCTTTTTGCACATCAATCGTGAGACACCGGGGGAGCGACCGCTTTATAGTGAGTAGTTGAGATTTAAGACTGATTAAAAAGCCAGTTTGAGATGAACTGGCTTTTTTGTTGTATGCTAAAAATGGCAAGTTTTTCCTTTGTGATTGTTGGCTTTTTACTCAAAAAATGAATGATGTTTCGATCATAGTTAGAGTAAAAGTCAGCAAATTTAATAATGTGGAGACACCAAGGCTGATCTAACCCAGCCTTCGCCTTTGTCTGTTGCTACATACAAAAAACCTTGTTGTTCTTGACCAAGATACACCAAAGCGTCTGTTTGTGTGAGTTTGGCAATCGGTTTGTCCTGATTGGCATTTTTGTACAAAGTCAGCGTCGATAACTTACTCATCAACAAAGAACCTTCTGTGAGCGTGGCTTGTGTTGACTTGGTTTTAGATTGTATATTAATGCCTACATCGTTGACAAGTTGTTCGGTGGCTTGTTTGCTGTAAAGCACAGAATTGGCTGTATTTCCAATGCTATTTGCTAGTTCGCTGATATTGCGTATGCCATCAAGCAAACCTGCTTGTGCCACGGTTGTTGTTAAAAAAGCCAACAAAACAACCGCCGCCATGATGGGCCGGGGAAGCTTAAATTTCATCGCAAAAGATTTCCTTATTTAAAATTAAGAGTTCATACAATAATAAAGCCATCATATAAATAAGCGATGGCTTTTTTAACAGTATGACAAAAAAATACTGATATATTAAAAAGCCCCTGAGGTTTTTAAGGGGCTTTTTTGAATGATAAAGACCTAATTACCAGCCTTTAACCACGCCATCTTTAAACTGTTTTTTTGCTTCAGCTTCTACTTCGTCAGTTTGGTAAGCTTTGACGAAGTTTTGAATGGCTTGTGAGTCTTTATTGTCGCTACGAGCCACAATGATGTTCACATATGGTGATTCTTTGGACTCTACAAATACGCCATCTTGTGCGGTTAAGCCTGCTTGACCTGCGTAGTTATTGTTCACAACTGCCAAATCTACATCATCAAGTGCACGCGCCGCTACTGAAGTGTCCACTTCTTTGATGATAAGATTTTTTGGATTTTCAACAATGTCAATTGAGGTTGATAGCAGGTTCTTATTATCTTTTAGTTTGATAAGACCTTGGTTTTCAAGCAAAATTAAGGCACGAGCTAGGTTTGATGGGTCGTTAGGGACGGCGATGGTGGCACCGTCTTTTAGCTCTTCAAGGCTTTTGATTTTTTTAGAATAACCAGCCAATGGATATACAAAGGTATTACCCACGATGACTAAGTTGCTCAAGCCTTTTTTAGCACTGTCTTCGTCTAAATATGGCTTATGTTGCATGGCGTTGGCATCTAAGTCACCTTTGGATACCGCTTCGTTTGGTAAAGCATAGTCATTGAACTCAACATATTCTACGGTCAGTCCGTATTTTTCTTTGGCGACTTTTGCAGCGACTTCTGCTACTGCGTGTTCAGGACCGCTCATCACGCCAACTTTGATGGTTTGGGCAATTTTATCAGTGTCAGCAGGGGCGGCCACTTGTTCAGCTTTCTTATCACCACCACAACCAGCTAGGGCGATGCCAGATGCCAGTACGCAAAGGCCAAAAAATTTATTTAGTTTCATAGAGCTACTCTTTTATTAACTTAAAAATGGATTTAGCTAACTTATGTATTCATAAATGTAGTCATAAATTAACCAATAGATACAAATGTTGCACACTAGTAACACTTTTGCATATTAAACCATAAAGACCAGTGCAGTTCAATATGTACATATAAAAGTTTTTGCAATTTTGATATGCCAAATTTGAATATAAAAATGATGGCAATATGTGCCTAGCGGTGATCGCTGCGTTTGGCGATGACATCGCCAGCTTTTTGGCAAATCATGACAATTGCGACAATGATGATGGTAGCAATCCATTTGACATATACCATGCCACGGTGTTCACCATAGCTGATGGCAAGATTGCCCAATCCACCACCACCAACCACACCTGCCATCGCAGAATAGCCTATTAAAGTAACCAAAGTTAGTGTGATGGCGTTAATAATCATTGGCAGACTTTCGGGCAGATAGTATTTGCTAATGACTTGCCAATTGGTCGCACCCATTGATTGTGCCGCTTCAGTCAAGCCAATGGGAATCTCTGCCAAAGCATTGGCAGTTAGGCGGGCAACGAATGGAATGGCAGCAACACTGAGCGGTACAACGGCCGCTGTTGTACCAAGTGTTGTACCAACAAGCAAGCGAGTGATGGGCATTAAAATGATGAGTAGAATGATAAATGGTATGGAACGACCAATATTGATGATTGCGTCTAAGATTTTAAAAAGTGATGTGCTTTCTAAAATACGCCCCTTACCAGTTAAAAATGCCACAAAACCAAACGGCACGCCAAAAAGAACCGCAATCGCTGTTGCTGCTAGCCCCATGTAGATGGTTTCGTAGGTTGATTGAGCGACCATTTGCCACATTTTTGGGTGCAACTCGGTCATAAAGTCGGTATAAAGTTTATCCCACATAACCCAATATCTCCAAGTTTACCCCATGTCTTTCTAAGTATTGGTTGGCTTGTGCGATGGTGTTTGAGTCGCCAATTACCTCGGCAATGGTAAAGCCAAATTTTACACCGCCCACATAATCCATTTGCGATGTTAAAATGCTAAATTCTACACCAAATTGCTTGCTTGCCTGTGAAAATAATGGCAAATCTACCGAATTGCCTGTAAATTCATATTTTACGATTGGGTAGGATTTGTCATTTGTGGCAGTGTGATATAGCTTTGCGACAAATTCATCGGGCAAACCAATGTCAAAGGTTGAGTTGATAAAAGTGCGTGCGATGTCGGTTTGGGGATTGGCAAAAATATCACTGACTTTTCCTTGTTCAACCAACTCGCCTTTATCAATAACCGCCACTTTATCACAGATATTTTTAACCACATCCATCTCGTGCGTGATGAGCAAAATGGTGATGCCAAGTGTTTTGTTAATTTGTTTTAGTAGGCTAAGAATGGACTGTGTGGTGGCAGGGTCAAGCGCACTGGTTGCTTCATCGCATAACAGCACTTTGGGGTTGGACGCCAAGGAGCGAGCGATGGCAACCCGTTGTTTTTGTCCGCCTGAGAGATTGGCAGGATAAACATCGTGTTTATCATCTAGCCCAACCAGCTTGGTCAGTTCGCTTACCCGTTGTTTGATTTGTGCTTTTGGCGTGCCAGATAATTCAAGCGGTAAGGAGATATTATCAAACACTGTACGAGAGTGTAGTAGGTTAAAATGCTGAAAAATCATACCGATGCTACGGCGTGCTTTAATAAGGTCGTTGTGTGATAGGGCGGTTAATTCAATGCCATCAACCGTAACGGTGCCTGTGGTGGGGGTTTCTAGCAGATTGACACAGCGTATGAGTGTGGATTTTCCTGCCCCAGATGAGCCAATAATGCCAAAAATCTCGCCTTGACCGACTGTCAAATCGGTTGGCTGTACGGCGGTAAATTTGATAGATTTACCGTCTTTTTGTGTGTGAAATACTTTGCTGATTTGATTCAGCTGTATCATGGGTGTTGTCATGGGCATATCAAATAAAAAATTGTGCAGACTTTATAGTATGGTAGTATAACACAGTTTTTGAGTTTGTTTTGATGTAACGATTGTTCCAATATTGATCAATCAATTGATCAATCATTGATTAAAATGATTGTTAAGAGTTAATGGTCATTGGCCTTGGCAGTCTTAATGGTTTTTGTTTTGGTTATTAACAAAGTCATTTATCTGCGAGCATAAAATTTCCCAAAGGCGTGCTTGGGCGTGCAGACTGCCCCATGCATTATGTGGGGTAAATGATACTCGTGGATGGTCTTTTAAAGTTAATAGTGGATCGTTATTTGCAAAAGGTTCTTGTTCAAAAACATCGGAACCATAGCCTAAAAGTTGTCCATTGTTTATGGCGTTTACGACTGCCATGCCATCTACCACGCCACCACGGGCAACATTGATGATGATGGGGCGTTTTGTCATTTTGCTGATGGTTTTATCGTTGATAAGATGGGTGGTGTCTTGAGTGAGTGGGCAGTGCAGGCTGATGATGTCCGATGTTGCCAATACTGTATCAAAGTCGGTGTAGCGGTCATTTCGTGGGGTTTTGCCTTGATGTTCGGCGTACAGCACCTGCATACCAAAGGCGGTGGCAATACGCCCTACGCTTTGACCGATGTTGCCAGCACCAATAATACCTAAGGTTTTGCCTGATAAGTCAAAAATTGGCTCATCAATTAGGCAAAATCTACCATCACTTTGCCAAGTGCCATCGGTTGCTTTGTGATGATAAAAAATCCCTGCACGCATGATGTTTAAAATAAGCATAAAAGTATGTTCTGGTACGCTTACGGTTGAATAGCCTGCAACATTTTTCCATATTACGCCATGTGTCTGACACGCCTGAATGTCAATGTTATTAATGCCCGTGGCTGTTACATGGATCAATTTGAGTTTGGGCAAGTGTGCGATGGCATCGGCAGTTAGCTCAACTTTATTGGTAATGACGATGTCAGCATCTAGACAGCGTGTTATGATGATATCTGTGTCATTTGGCGTACTGTCGTATTTGATATAATCTGTGATGCAATCTGGCAAAGAAAGATCAGTTTTGGCAGAAAAAGTATTGGCATCTAAAAATACAGCTTTCATTAGGTTATCCAGATTGATAAGGTAAAAATTTGGTCAACTATATCACATTTGGGTAAAATTTTTACAACAGTTTTTACAATATAAGCGGTCATTTTTGTCTGACTTTCCTTATTTGACATACCTTGAAAGTCATGAAAATCACCAGTCATGCAAGAGTGAATACAAAAACTGATGATAAATTCGTGTTTTTTTAGTAGAATAGAAAGTTTTAACAGTAAATAAATTCAATTTTATACGGTATTTATATACATTAGCAAAGAGTGTTTTATGAGTCAGTTTGCCATTGGTCAGCGTTATTTGTCGGATTCTGAGAGTAATCTTGGACTCGGAGTGGTCATTGATGTTGATGATCGTTGTGTGTCGGTGCTTTTTCCCCAGTCTGAGGAGACACGCATTTATGCCAAAGCATCTGCTTTGTTGTCTCGTGTGGTTTTTTGTGCAGGTGATACCATCAGTGATCAAGATGGCAATCAGTACACGGTGGCACGATTTGAGGAAGTCTCAGGGGTCATGCGTTATCATCTGACTTGTGGTAAGTCTCTCATGGAGACTCGCTTGGCGGCCAATATCACACTGGCAAAGCCACTTGAAAGACTGCTGGCTGGACGCATTGAAAATGGCGAATGGTATGACCTGCGTCAAGATGCCTTAAGGTTGCAAGTCATGCTGTCCCGCCACCCTTTGCGTGGGCTGATTGGTGCAAGAGTGGACATCATTCGTCATCAGCTATACATCGCTCACGAGGTGGGTAAACGCCTAGCACCAAGAGTACTGTTGGCAGATGAGGTGGGTCTTGGTAAGACCATTGAGGCAGGTCTTATCATTCATCAGCAAATCATTGCAGGTAAGGCAAATCGTGTGTTAATACTGGTGCCTGATAGCCTGCAATATCAGTGGATGATTGAGTTAAAACGCCGATTTAATTTAAACTTTTCAATTTTTGATTTGGTGCGTACAGCATCAATAAAAGAACACAACCCTGACCAAAATGTCTTTGCTACCGAGCAGTTTATTATTGCAGGTATTGACCTTTTGCTTGATCATCATGACTTGTATGAGCAGGCGTTTGCTGCTGGCTTTGATTTGCTTGTGGTGGACGAAGCTCATCATTTGCAATGGGACGAGGTGCAAGGTGGTAATGATAAATATGACCTAGTGGCTGACTTTGCTGCTCATACAGCAGGCGTGTTGTTGCTGACGGCAACGCCTGAGCAACTTGGTGTGGAGAGTCATTTTGCTCGTCTAAGATTACTTGATCCACATCGTTTTGATGATTTGGATGATTTTATCGCATCTCAAGAGGCTTTTGTTGATGTGGCGATGGTGGCAACCTTGTTGATTGAAGGAAAATCTTTATCCGACAAGCAAATCAAGGCAGTTGCAGGCTTGCTTGGGTTTGGTGTAGAGCAGGTGGCAGGCATCAACGATGATGATAAGCTTCGAATGCATGTGATTAATGAGTTGCTTGACCGTCATGGCACAGGGCGTGTGTTGTTTCGCAATACTCGTGATAGTGTTAATGGCTTTTATGGGCGTATGAGTATTCCATATCCGTTGCCATTGCCGTCTGCTTGGCAAGGCATACACTATACGCATGGCAAACTGCGTGAACAACTGTGGGGTGAGGAAAACCATCCAGATGGTGCATGGCTTGAAACTGACCCAAGAGTCAATTGGTTAATCAACCTGCTAAAAGAACCACTTAAGCATAAAAAAGTACTACTCATTGCCAGAAGTGGAGCAACTGTTGAGAGCTTGGAGGCGGTGCTACGCTTGCACGCTGGTATCCGTACGGCAATTTTTACAGAGCAGATGAATCTTTTAGAACGAGATCAGGCAGCGGCGTATTTTGCTGATGTGAATGGGGCACAGATTTTATTGTGTAGTGAGATTGGTTCAGAGGGTCGCAATTTCCAATTTGTCCAAGACTTGGTGTTGTTTGATTTGCCTGCCAATCCTGATACGCTAGAGCAACGAATTGGCCGACTTGATCGTATTGGGCAAATTGCTAAGATTAATCTGCATGTGCCTTTTGTCGTAGGAACAGCACAAGAACGCCTGTATAATTGGTATGATGGGGCGTTAAATATTTTTAATCAAATCAGCCCAACCGCACAATCGGTGCAAGAACATTTTATCGCCGAACTAAAACCGCTGTTGGAGGGTGAAAATACCGATGAAAATCGTGAAGCTTTGGCGCATCTGATTGCACAAGGTTCAATCTTGCGTGCTGAGTTGGAAGAGAATCTGCAAGCAGGGCGGGACAGATTGTTAGAATACAATTCTTGCCGTCCAAATGTCGCTAGTCGCATTGCACAGGCGATGACGGATTTGGATAATGACAAGCTATTGCCAATATTTTTGGACCGCTATTTTGAGGCGGTGAATATTGATTATAGCATTCAGCGTGATCATTCTTGGGTTGTTCATCCGATTGACGCACAAGAAGCGGACATTGATGGCATCGAGTCTCTGCCTTTTGGCGAAGATGGCATGACTTTGACTTTTAGTCGCAGTCAGGCGTTATCTCGTGAGGACATGGATTATATGACTTATGAGCACCCGCTTGTTACTAGTATTCTTGAAATGGTAATTTCTGGCACATTTGGCAATACACAAGTTGCTTTGCTCAAATCTGCTGCCATGCCACAGGGCATGATTTTACTAGAAAGCCATTTTCGTATTGAGGCGATTGCCCCCAGATATTTTAATTTGTCCGCTTATCTGCCCCAGCAAATACTTAGAGTGCTTTTGACTGAAAGAGGCGATGATTTGACTAAAGTTGCCACCAGTGAAAAACTTCTGCCATTGATTGAACGCCTTGATAAATCCAAAGCCAGACAGGTGGTAAAGGCTCGTGCGTCTGTCATTGAAGCTCGGGCGAATGAGGCAAAACAAATTGCTCAAAATCAGCTTAAGGACATCAGTCAAGAGGCGATGGTGCAGTTTGGTGATCATCTTAATAAAGAAATCAGCCGTTTAAAACGCCTACAATCCATCAATCCAAATGTGCGAGATGGTGAGATTATTGAGCTTGAAAGCATGCTGGCACAGGGCATGGAGGCACTTGCTAATCTATCACTTATCCCTGATAGTATTCGTGTGTTGATATGCGTCAAACCGTCATGATATTTTAAGAATAATAAGAATGAGGAAGAGGTGATGCCACATTTAACCTTAGAACTTAGCCAAGGCGTGCAAGTTGATGACATGGCGTTATTGTCTGCCATCAATCAAGCCTTATTTGATACAGGGCGCTTTGAAGTGTCTAAAGACATTAAAAGTCGCATTCATCGGACTGATTGTAGTTTGATTGGATTTGTGGGTGATGGCGAAAATTTTGTTGTAGGGCATCTTGCCATTATGGCAGGAAGAGATGAAGCTACTAAGCATGCCTTGGTGGCTACCATCTTAAAGGTTTTGCAAGATATTGTTGGTTTAGACAACACAGGCGTGCAGTATGCGGTGGATTTGGTGGAGTTATCGCCTTATTATCAAAAGGCAATGACATAGATTGTTGTCAATCGCCACCTACACCACAAATCATTATTGATGCTCAAGATATCATAAGAGGCTACCATGTCATTTGCTCAGGTTTTAACTCGTTCAGTCGTTGGTTTACACGCACCGTCTGTTACTGTTGAGGTGCACCTTTCTCAGGGTATGCCAGCTTTGACGATTGTGGGATTGGCGGAGGCTGCGGTGCGTGAGAGTAAGGACCGTGTGCGTTCAGCACTCATCAACAGCGACTTTGATTTTCCCAGTCGTAGACTGACCATTAATCTTGCTCCTGCTGATTTGCCAAAAGACGGTTCACGCCTTGATTTGCCGATAGCCATAGGAATTTTGGCGGCGAGTGGACAAATTGATGAATGCGTGCTTGATAAATTTGAGTTTGTGGGTGAGCTTGCTTTAAATGGAGAGCTTCGTCCTATCTCTGGAGCACTGTCTGTTGCCCTTGCGATTAAAAATACCAGCGAAAAACGCACGCTTGTTGTGCCCAAGGCGAATGCCCAAGAGGCAGCAAGGGTTTCTGGGGTTACTGTGCTTGGGGTAGATAGCCTACAAGCATTATGTCGCCACCTTGATGTGATCGGTGGCATCAGTCAAAATCAAGCCGACCTAATTGCACCAACCACACTTGACAATCATCATGTTGAGGCAACTTATCAGCTTGATTTGTCTGATGTTAAAGGTCAGCACCATGCACGCAGGGCATTGGAAATTGCAGCAGCAGGAGGGCATTCGCTACTTTTTAAGGGTCCGCCAGGTTCAGGCAAAACCTTGATGGCAAGCCGTTTGCCAGGTGTTTTACCTCCATTAACTGATAATGAAGCATTGGAGGTGGCAAGCATTTATTCAGTGGCAGGTGTGTCATGTGATTATGGGGTGAGGCCATTTCGTCAGGTTCATCATACAGTATCTGGTGTGGCACTTGTTGGTGGTGGTTCTCGCCCCAAACCAGGTGAAATTTCGCTGGCTCACAAAGGCGTGATTTTCTTAGATGAATTGCCAGAATTTGACAAAAAGGTTTTGGAAGTATTAAGACAGCCCATTGAATCCAAAGAAATTATCGTCAGTAGAGCCAGTGGTCAGGTTGCTTTTCCTGCTGATTTTCAACTCATTGCTGCCATGAATCCGTGTCCGTGTGGTTATCATGGCGATGGTACAAACCGTTGCCATTGCAAGGCGGATCAGGTTCGCCGTTATCAAGATAAAATCTCAGGACCACTGCTTGATCGTATTGACTTGCATATTCATGTGCCAGCCTTACCACTTGATGACCTGCAAAATGCTCCGCAGGGCGAATCTTCTGCTGGTGTGCGTCTTCGTGTGGCAAAGGCTCGCCAAATTGCCCTGAGCCGTCAGGGTAAAGCCAATAGTGAACTCACCCCAAGCGAGATTGATCAACTCATCAAATTGGGCGATAGTGAACAGAATCTCATCAAAACCGCCCAAGCACGACTGAATCTTTCTGCTCGTAGCTATCACCGCATTTTAAAGGTGGCTCGTACCATTGCTGATTTGGCAGGCGTGAATGAGATTGGCATGGCTCATGTGGCAGAGGCACTGAGCTATCGTGGCTAAATTATCTTGGCTAAATTAATGACTCAATGAACCAGACCTACCTAGAAAAATGGGTGGCAAAATAGATTGATTTTGCACATCTAAAAGTTTTTGATCATAAAATCTACCAATGCTCCAAAGTCATCAAATGTCGCATCAGGATGGCTGGTGGCTATTGATTCGCCATAATTATAACCGTAAGTCAACGCTAAGGTGGTCATGCCTGCGTTTTGCCCTGCTAAGATGTCGTTTTTAGAGTCGCCTACCATGACAGTATGATGTCTGTCTATGTTTAATGCTTGGCAAATGTGTAGCAGTGGCATTGGGTTTGGCTTTTTTGCTTCTAAACTATCACCGCCTAATATGCAGGCAAATTGATGTGTCCAGCCCATGTTGCTAAGAATTTTTGGCAAAAACTGTACGGGTTTATTGGTGCAAATAGCAAGCATGAATCCATGATTTGCCAAACGATGCAACCCGTCGGTTACACCCTTATATTCGATTGTTTGGTCGTGGCAGTCGGCATACTTGGTTAAGAACAGTTCATGTGCTTCATGAAGTTTTTCATTTGGTAAATTTGCCCAATTAAGTGCACGCTCAATCAGTTTTAATGAGCCATTGCCCACCCAAGTGCGTACATTGTCCACGCCAGCTGGACCTGCTCCAAGCGTCAACAATGTTGCATCAACTGCAATTGCCAAGTCAGGTACACTGTCTATTAAAGTGCCATCTAGATCAAAGATGATTAACGATTTTTGTGAAAATTGAATTTGTGATTGCATGACTTTCCTTCGTGATGGATTGCATATAATGATTGGTTTGGTTCATCATATAAAACACAAAATGTCTAAAATTTTTTTATTGTAGCATGATTTGCTGTTTTTCAAATATTTCTATGTCATTTTTGCAAAAATCAAAAGCAAAAAAGCAATTACTAACGAAAAATTGCAAAATCCAATTAATGCGATGAATGAGTAGCAATTTTTGCAAAACTTTACATTTTTCTCCACAAATACGCACAATTTTTAAGAAGTATTTTGTTATCATGACCTCAATAACTTACCTAAGCATAAGAGCAATCTAAAGTTTTGTTCTTGGTTGGTTCAGTTGGTCTAAATATATCTTTAAAAGACATATTGAATTGAAAAGACACATTGAAAAAAAGGTAAGTTTTAAAAAGCAAGCGGTGCTTAACCGCATTTTAGGAGAAAATACATGAAAACTTTAAACAAAACAATTTTGGCATTGGGTGCTTCATCACTACTGGCCATGAGTGCCAATGCTGATATTACCTATGGTTCAATGGCAGCAGGTCAGCCTTATGTGGGCGTAAAAGTTGGTCAGGTGAATGTAAAAGATGTACCTACCAAAGCAACAGCATATGGCGTATATGGTGGCTATAAGTTTGATCAAAATATTGGTGCAGAAGTTGAATATCTGGGTTCTGATGCAACGACTTATAGCAAAGATGCCAATAATTATAAGTATGATGTCAAAACTTTTGGTGCCTATGGCACTTATAACTATCATCTTAACAATACCCCAGCTTATGCCAAAGGTAGATTGGGCTTAGCAAAAACTGAGGTAAAAAACAAGGGTACGAATGTAGATTCTTCGTACAAATCTGGCAAGTTTGGTGTTGCTGGTGGTGTGGCAGTAGGTTATGATGTAACACCAAATTTTGGTCTAGAAGCTGGCTATAACTATCTAAGCTCTGATGCTTCTATGTTCAATGTGGGTGCACACCTAAAATTCTAATCTTAATGCTGATTGGAATAAAAAACAGCCGTCATTTGATGGCTGTTTTTTATTTTTAGATCATCATTTGCGATCGGGCAGGCTGATGCTCATTTCTAACATATCAATATTATCTTCGTGATGATGATTGATATTGACATCGTTGAGCTGTACACCATTAACATATTTATTGACTACCTGCAAAATCTCTCGTTTCATCTGTTCGATTCGGTCAGTGGTCAGGCGTGTATTTAGTCGGTTGGAGCTTGCCACAATAACCTTTAAGCGGTCTTTGGCAATGTCGGCACTGCTCGGCGTGTCGTTATTGCTAAATAATGATGCCCAGAATCCTTTTTTCATCTTAGCCCCCAAATATTTTTGCAAAGAAGCCTTTCTTTTTTGCCTCTAAATGGCGAAGTGGTCGCTCTTCACCTAAGAATCTCGCTACAATGTCTTCATAGCATTGACCTGCTGCAGATTCTGGGTAGTGGATTACAGGCTGACCATGGTTTGAGGCTTCTAGCACAGCGTGGCTCTCTGGAATGACTCCGATGAGTGGTATGCGTAAGATTTCATTAGCAACAGTATCAATGTCCATCATCTCGCCTTGTGCAACTCGCTCTGGATTGTAGCGTGTGATAATGAGATGCTCTTTGACACTGCCACCTTCTTTAACCCGTTTAGTGCAAGATTGTAAAATGCCGATAATACGGTCGGAATCACGCACGCTTGATACTTCTGGATTGGTAACAATGAGTGCCTCATCGGCATGATACATGGCAAGCTGTGCACCACGCTCAATACCTGCTGGACTGTCACAAATGATGTATTCAAACCCTAAATCTTCTGACAGCTCTTTGATGACGGCTGTCACACCTTCGTCAGTGAGTGCATCTTTATCACGAGTTTGTGATGCTGGCAAGATGTATAGGTTTTCAAGCTGTTTGTCTTTAACCAGTGCTTGACTTAGCTTGGCATTACCGCTGATGACATCAACAAAGTCATACACAATGCGGTTTTCACAGCCCATGATGAGATCAAGGTTGCGCAAACCCACATCAAAATCGATGATGACTGTCTTATATCCACGCTTGGCCAGACCTGCACCAAATGATGCACTGGTGGTGGTTTTGCCAACACCACCCTTACCTGAGGTTACTACAATGATTTTGGCCACAATGGCACTCCTTAAACACTTAAAATGTGAATTTTTATGAGCATAATGACTGCTGATTTTGCTAAAAATCGTTTAAGTTTATGATTTTATGAGCTTATTGTATCACTAATTACAGTTTTTGATATCAAAAAATCTATAATTGTTTATAAGGACTGATCAGCGGTAATGTCATGGTCATTTATGGTTAGATTGTCTGTATTGTCTGTTTTATTAAGCTTTCAACATTAAAAGCCAAATATGTTTAATTTAACCTATTTTTTTGGCTTGTTTGGGTGCATGACCTTAACAAGCTGCTTGCGAGGCTTTAGCCATCAAGCAGGGTGAAAATCAAACCTTTATTTTCGTCATAGCTGATTTGTACAGATTGATCAATCATCTCAACTGGAATGTCTTCACTTAGGCAATATGTGCCAGCCACTGATACTAAGGTTGGGTTGAATTTTTGGCAAAAAATGCGTGCGTCTTTATCCCCTGTTGCCCCAGCCACCAGCCGACCTAATCCGTGTCCATAGATGTGCAAACTATTATCTGTAATGGCTTCTGCACCCTGATTGACACCACCTATAATGGTCAAATCACCACCAAAATGGTGAATGCTTTGTCCTGAGCGTACCATTTGTGTATGTGCAACAGATGTGATGCTTGGTGTATCTTGCGATGGTTGAGATTGCTCGGTAAGCATTTCTTTTTTGGGTTCTGCTTTTGCTTCTAGGCGTTCAATGCGTTTGCCATCAGTGGGGAGGATTGCTAAGCGTAGCGTTTTGGCTTGCTTGCTTAATATGCCATCAACCACACCAATTGGCTGAACACCAAGTGACCAAAGTAAGTCCACAAGCTCGCTGAGTACCAAATCTACATCGCTATCAATGATTATAGGGACATTGCTCAGTGATTTTTTGGTGTTGATTAGGTTGGTTAATTCTGTCTGAATGTCGCCAAGATTGTCGGTGGTAATTTTGATTCGACTAAAAGTTAGCATTTTGCCGAATAATTGAAAGGCCTTACTCATAATCATTAACCATAAATAACAAAAATCAAACAACTAAATTGTAGCACTTTTTTGGCAATGAAAAAACACTTAAAGCAACTGATTGCTTAAAGATTTGGTATTTTCTTGATATTTGGGTGTTAGTGCTCTGATATGGCCATTTTGAGTTGCTCGTTATGCTTGTGCTGTTCAATCTTTATTTGCTGTTCAAAAGAAAATAATGCGTCCTCTAAAACTTGTGCTACCAAATCTTTTAAGATGGGTTGGTTAATATCAATATTGGCGATGCCGTGGGCGATTTGAACCATCAATGCGTCTATTGTCTGCTCGTCAAATAAGTGCGTACCAACCGATGTAGTAACATTTTTACCGATGCTTTTACCGATATTTGTGATTTGATTTTCAATCAGCGAGCCTGCCACAGGGATAAGTTTTAAATATTTGTGCAACTCTGGTGTATCAATGAGTGCTCGCTCTACTGCAAGACCAATATCATTTGGTAGTTGTTTGTTGATTTCATCATTAAAGGCAGCTTGCAATTTTGGGCTTAGTTCATTGCGTAACAGCTCTAAGATGGCACGCTCTATGGCATCACGATTGTTGTTGATGGCATTTTCAATGAGTGCGTCATGCATTTTTAAGCGTTTGATTTGTTCACGAAAATTATTGATTGCCGTCAAGATGACACGGTCAGAAAGTCCTTCTATCAGCATATTATAATAAAATTTACCTGAGTCAATCCATCGATTTGGGACAATGTTAATGCCGACTTTATGCAGGCGTCTGATGATTATGCCAGCACGCAGCAACCTTAATGCACGCAAGGCAGGAAAACACGCCAAGGACTCGTACCAATGTACAAATGGAAAAAAGAACCAACGATGATAATGGTGATTGGCAATCGCAAACACCCAACGCAAAGCCAGCTCTGCCACCCAAAAGGCTGTAAAAATACCACCAATTGCCGTGATGATTTCATGATATTGTGTTTTATAAATCATCAGTACACCACCAACATTAAGCCATCTGGCAATATATTCGCTTAGCGTGCTCATAAGAATGCCATCTGTAAAAATCAGCATTAAATCCACCACAAGCAGTCCTAACATGATGATATCATAAGTGATTTTTAGGCGGTTTGGCTTATCCTCATGCTTGTTGCCAAATAAGGGTATGACATTATTAGGTGTTGTTTTAAATTGAGTGGTGTTAAGACTTTCTAACTTGGGTGTTTGTCGCATGAATATCACCAAAATGACTTTTTAATGTGCAAATGATCTCGATTGTATGAATCAATGCTATGCAAATAATGAAGCTTATCGAATCAAAGAATGCTAAGCCTGCTGATTAAAATCATTGAGCATCTTGTCAATGCGTGCATCTTTGGCTTGCCACACCTCATCTAGCCAGGCAAAAAACTGGTTTTGCACCTTGCTGTCATGAGTATATTCACCATTTTTTAGTGCATCAAACAAATCATCTGTCATCTTTAAATGGCGAATGTCCACGCCCAGTTGTGTCAGTCTGCCTTGCCAAAGGTCGCTGTATTGGGGTGCTCCATTGGGATAGACAAGCGTCATGTCAAGAATGCCGTCAATTTTGTCGCCAAGACTGTTGATGGCCAGTGCCAGTCCACCTGCCTTTGGTTTTAGCAGGTGCTTATAAGGTGAGTTTTGCTTGGCGTGCTTGGTGGGGGTTAGGCGTGTTCCTTCTAGATAATTAAGCAGTACAAAGGGTTTGTTGGCAAGTAACTGGCAAGCTCGTCGTGCTTCTTCAATGTCTCGGTTGGCAAGCTCTGGATTTTTTTGGATTTGTTCCTTGCTGTGGCGTTTCATCATTGGAAAATCCAAAAAATAAAAGGTTTGTCCCACAACAGGAATGTATATCAGCTCATGTTTGGTAAAAAAGCGTGTGATTGGTAAAATTCCTTCACTGACATATTGAATCACACTTGTATCCACCCAAGACTGATGATTGCAGATGAGCAAATATTTACCATCTGGTTTTAGATCATCGGGCATATTGATCCGCCAGTCTTTGGTGGGTAAAACCTTATCAATCATAAAATTATTGGAGCGAATCCAGTAATCTGCCATGCTGATGATGGCGTCGTCAGCCATCTTGGATTTGCCAAAAATCTTGGCAAGCCCTGCGACATAAAGCGGTACAGACAAGCCAAAGCTATTTGCTGCAATGCTACCTGCACCGACAGCAAAGGAAACTTTTTGGGCAATGGCAGGCGACTTATCGTGTAATTTTTGAAAAAAAGGTAGGGTTTTTCTTGGTGTTTTCATCGTGGTTATGTCCTGATTGGCTGGTTTTGTGCTTAAGATTTGTTTGCGTTGTTAAGATGGGTTTGGATTGCTTGGCCATACGGGTGTGGCAAATAATAAGCAAATAAATAGTAAAATGTGCAAAATTAGTATACAAGTACAAACTGGTTTTTTTATTTTACCAAATTTTCATATAAAAAATTGGTAAATTTTTGTCAAAACTTTACCTGCGATTGATTTAATTTTTAGTATTGAATAAATATTTAATAATTTGGTATGAGCAAGACAGTACATATGGGATACACACTGACAACAGACGAAAACTTATTTTTGGTTCATAATAATCAAGTTCGACCCATTGAATGAAAATTCAAGTTGATATAAATTTTAAGAATTTTAGGAGTGTGTATGAATAAGATGAAATCGTTGGCGATAATTGCATTGACATCTGGCATGGTGATCACTGGGTGTACCAGCACTGGTGGCATACAGACAAATGATTCGGCCAGTAGAGTGGGTTTGGGTGCATTGGCAGGGGCGTTAGCGGGTGTGGCCATCTCTCAGGCTACAGGAGGGGAGCAGACTGGGCGTGACGCCGCCATCGGTGCGGTGTTGGGTATGGGTGTGGCTACATACATGAGCAATCAAGAGGCTAAGCTAAAACAGCAAACCGCTGGCACGGGCATCAAGGTCGCTCTTGATCCTAAAACTAACAATATCAATCTTGCCATTCCAGAGGCGATTACTTTTAATGTTGGTCAATACAACATCAAGCCAAGTTCTTATCATGTCTTAAATCAGGTGGCTGATACTCTCAATGAATATCACCAGACCCATGTTCTGGTCAATGGCTATGCTTCGGTGGAAGGAGATGAATACGCCAACAAAATCTTGTCCCAAGACCGTGCTGCTGCTGTCGCTACATATTTATCATCACAAGGCGTAAGCAATGCACGCATTAGCATCATAGGTCATGGCGAGACCACAAAATTTGGTTCAAGATATGAGCCAAACCGCCGTGTTGAGCTGACCATCATTGCACCAAAAATGTGAACCGATGACCGTCTTTTCGGTTTTAGCCATTGGTTTTGTGCAAAAAATAAGAAATAAAATAAACAAAATGAGCTGGAATATTCTGGCCTTTTTGTTCATAAATTTTTATTCATAAATGAACTCAATAATTTTTGGTATAATTGCTTTTTAAATTTTGCCAGTCCAATCATGAATCTATCAGGGCTTTACCAAGCTTTTGCCAAAGCGGGCATTCGTTTAAGCATCACCAAAAAATGTGTAAAAAATATCAATTTTTGCATGAAGTTGGGTGAATGTCATGTCAGTGTACCAACTTTTGCAAGTGAAGAAGTCATTATTTTGGCTATTTACGCACGCCTGTCGTGGGCAAAGCAAGCGAATGAACGCTTGTGCCAAGTTCATGCTCAGCCACAAAGACGGCTGTTGACCTTATGGGGCGAACCCCATGATTTGCCCGATGATGACACTGAAGTTTTAAATATTTATAGACAGCATTTATCTGCAAAAATTCCCATGTTACAAAGTAAATGGCAACCGATTGTTGGTCAATCTGCCCACACTGTCCGTTTGCGTAAGATGAAAACTCGTTGGGGAACTTGTCATTTGGGCGACAGGCGAATATGGCTGTCGGTATATTTGGCGGCTTATCCTTATGAATGCACAGAATATGTGTTTATGCATGAATTGTGTCACCTGATTCATGCCAATCATGGTGCTGATTTTTGGTCAGAAGTCAAAAAAGCCATGCCAGATTATCAAAGATGGCATGGCTTATTAAAAGGGCGTGCTTAAACTCAAAATAAGTTTTAAAAAAGTATTTTTTTAAAATGTGCCAACAGCACAGTAATCTTTTTGGGCGGCTGTCTTGCTGTCATTGGCCAGTGCATTACCAAAAATCTCGCTAAGTAATTGCACATCGTCTACGCGTGCATAGTTTAGGCGAGTAATAAAGGCAAGCCTGCGATGCGGGCCGCTTTCGGCAAGCGGTACAGCGGTGATGTCATGTGTGCCAACAAGCTGGTCAAGTGCCATTTTTGGAACAAGTGTCGTTCCCATGCCAGCAAGTGCCATTTGAATGATGGTGTTAAGACTGGCGTCAGAAAAGCCTGATTTTATCTCATTTTTATTCATTTGACATACCGACAGTACCTGCTCAGTCAAGCAATGCCCCTCGCCAAGTAAAAGTAAATTACTTTTGGAAAGCTCACTGCTTGTGATGTGTTTGAGGTTGGTATTACTACCATCTTTTGGGAAAATTGCAAAAAAATCTTCCGACCAAAACTCAAAAGTGTGCAGGCCTTCAATGTGATAAGGCAGGGCGATGACAGCAGTGTCTATGTGTCCGTAACGAACCTGATCAATGAGTCGCTCGGTCTGTTTTTCGGTAACGGACAATTCAAAATTTGGATATTGTTCTTTGAGTGCTGGCAATACCTTGGGTAAAAGATATGGGGCAACCGTTGGAATGATGCCAATGGTCATCGGATAGGCAAGGGGTGTCTGATGATTATGTGCGCGTGTTATTAAATCATTGATTTCACTAAATACACGCTGAGCTCTATCCAAAATCTCTTCACCGATGGGAGTGATTAATACCTGTTTATTGTTGCGTTCAAAAATTTGTGCATCAAGTTGTTTTTCAAGCTCAGCAATGCCCAAGCTTAGAGCAGACTGCGAGATGTTGCATTCTTCGGCAGCACGCTTAAAATGCTTGTGTTTAGCAACCGCAAGGGAAAATTCTAATTGGCGAAGCGTAATCATAAAAACCTACTTGATTAAATTTTAATTAAATTTGAAAAGTTGAAAATTACAAAATATCATGACTATTTTACACCTAAGTTTTATAAAACAAAACAAAATAATTAAAAGTTTTAAATGTAGAAGTGTAACTTTTTTGTTATGATAGAAGTAAATGGTAGACAGCTACCATTTTTTTGCAACAACCTTGTAGTAATAAGTTTTTCAATTGATAATTTATATATAATAGGTAATATTATGACAGCTATCATCAATCAGCATATCCCAGAATTTACTACTGAAGCCTTTGTTAATGGTGAATTTAAAACCATTTCTACCGCTGATGTTAAAGGCAAATGGGCGATTTTTATGTTTTATCCACATGATTTTACCTTCGTTTGCCCAACCGAGTTAGAAGACATGGCAGACCATTACGAAGAGCTAAAAGCTCTAGGTGTGGAAGTGTACGCTGTTTCTACTGATACGCATTTTGTGCATAAAGCATGGCATGACGCATCACCTGCGATTGGTAAAGTTAAATACCCAATGCTAGGCGACGGTACAGGGGCGATTACTCGTGGCTTTAATGTCATGATTGACGGTCAGCACGCAGCCCTTCGTGGTACTTTCTTGGTAGACCCAGAAGGTCTGATTAAGGTTGCTGAAATTCATGATTTGGGCATTGGTCGCTCTGCCAAAGACATGATTCGTAAAGTCAAAGCCGCTCAATATGTACGAGACAATGACGGTGAAGTTTGCCCAGCGGCATGGGAAGCGGGTCAAGAAACTTTAAAACCAAGCCTTGATTTGGTTGGTAAAATCTAATATCTGAATTTGATTTAAGTTTGATAAAAAATCACCCTATTTGGGGTGATTTTTTGTTTTATACTAAACATATAAAACAAAAAACCCAAGTGCTAAGGCTTGGGTTTTTGAGTAAGTTCATGAATTCATGCTTTGCTTTGTAGATAGTGAAACAGCTCGTCTTTTAGGCCAAGTTTTTTGCGTTTTAGGCCTTCAATTTCTTCGGCACGACTGGCATGAGCAACTGGGTCGTTTTCAAGTTTGGTAATTTCTTCGTCAAGTTCGTTATGCTCATCAAATAATTTTACAAAGTGTAGATCGTTTTCTGTTTTTAGTTTAGTGATAAGTTCTCGGTATTCTGGAAACATGACTGTTCTCCTTGGTTGGTTGGAAGATACCACAGTGGTGGCCACATTCTTATCTTATCAAGAATACCGCATATTGGCAAGTGATAAAGTAACGATTTTATCAAAACTCTTCGGTGTGTATTTGGTTGATTGGATATGACCAGCACTAATAATGGTTGAGCTTTAATAATCTTAGTGTTTAAAATTCTTAAATTTTCATTTTACATCGGTGCTTATATAATGAAATTATCCCAAATATTGTTTTAAAAAAAGGTAATAATCATGCTAGATCAGTCACTTTTAGACGCTGTTAAAAACTATGCCACCAATATGACTCACCCAATCCAAATCATCATTGGTCAGGGTGAACACACCAAACGAGCAGAACTTATTGATTTTCTTGAAAAAATTGCCAGTACTTCAGATAAAATTGGCTTTGATAAGACAGTCGTAGATACTGATCTTTCGCCCATGACTTTTAAGATTACCGCCAAAAACTGTGATACAGGTATTGTATTTAGTGGTATTCCAGGCGGCCATGAATTTACTTCGTTGCTGCTTGCGATTTTACATGCTGGCGGCCATACCATGAAACTAGATGAGGGTGTTCAAAATCTGGTTAAGCGTATCCAAAAGCCACTGAAATTTCAAACCTTTGTTTCGTTATCCTGTCATAATTGCCCTGATGTTGTGCAAGCACTTAATCAGTTTGCCATTTTGAATGATGGTATAGAAAATGAAATGATTGATGGTGGTGTGTTCCCCGAGCTTGTGGCAGCTAATAATATCCAAGGCGTGCCTGCGGTATTTTTGGACGGCAAGCCATTTTTAAATGGTAAGGTGGATACTGCACGCATTATTGATAAACTACAGTCTGAATATGCTGATCTGTTCGCCCCTGCTGAGATTGAGCAACTACAAACCCAAGATGTTACGGTGATCGGTGGTGGCCCTGCAGGTAGTGCGGCAGCAATTTATACAGCCCGTAAAGGCCTTAAAGTGGCATTGGTCGCCGATCGCATTGGCGGTCAGGTCAAGGACACCCAAGATATTGAAAACTTGATTTCCGTGCCACTCACCAACGGCAATCAGCTTGCAGGCAACCTTGCTATGCACATTAAAGAATACGACATTACTGTCAAAGAGCATGTCAGTGTGTCTGCTGTTGAAGAGATTAAGGGTGGTTATCAAATCACACTGAATACAGGAGAAAACTGGATTTCTCGTACGATTATCGTAGCGACAGGGGCAAAATGGCGTAAACTTGGCGTTAAAGGCGAAGATGAGAACATTGGTAATGGTGTGGCATATTGCCCACATTGTGATGGTCCGTTCTTTAAGGGTAAGCCTGTGGCGGTTGTCGGTGGTGGCAACTCTGGGGTAGAGGCGGCACTGGACTTAGCAGGGATTGTGCAACATGTAACGGTGCTAGAATTCGGTGATAAACTGCGTGCCGACCAAGTGTTGATTGATAAAGCTGCGGCTCGTGATAACATCACCATCATCAAAAACGCAGCCACGATGGAAATTACTGCAAATGGTGGCAAGGTAGATGGTCTTATCTACCAAGATCGAAAAAGTGGTGAGAGTAAGACTTTGCCATTAAATGCGATTTTTGTGCAAATTGGTCTGGTACCAAGCTCAGAAGTGGTGAAAGGTTTGGTGAATATTACACCACAAGGCGAAATTGAAATTGATGCCAAGTGTCGCACCAATAAAGCGGGAATTTTTGCCTGTGGTGATGTAACCACCGTGCCATTTAAGCAGATTAATATTGCGATGGGCGAAGGTTCAAAAGCAGGTTTGTCCGCTTTTGAGTATCTGATGATGAATTCTTGATTCGTCATTGATTGGACAAAAAACACGCTCATGATCGGGCGTGTTTTTTATTGGGGTTTAGGTGATGATTAAGGTTGTGGGGTTCTAACTTAATTTATATCATCTAATGATTTATCTTTTGTGTATGATAATCAATGATTTGCAAAATTTGTTTTATTTCAATTTTCTTCATAATATTTTCCATATATTCCCAATTTGGCTCGCCATTTTTATCAATCGGTAGCATAATGGTTTGCTTGCCCATTCGTTGAGTGTTGAATTTATAACCATATTGGTATTTTTCTTTTTGTTGCAAGATAATCGTTTTTAAAAATAAATATACCCATTTATTGGCATAATTTTTACTTTTTAATGCCAATCTTTTAACATCATCAGAAAAGATACACTCATAAGGGTGATAAAAATTTTCTACCACACTGCCATTATAATTCACGCCCAAAATATTTTTATCAAGACTGGCGTTGGT
Source organism: Moraxella sp. Pampa (assembly GCF_035181385.1). Lineage (NCBI taxonomy): Bacteria > Pseudomonadati > Pseudomonadota > Gammaproteobacteria > Moraxellales > Moraxellaceae > Moraxella > Moraxella sp. Pampa. The sequence continues at coordinate 67,987 of NZ_JAXCJK010000003.1, forward strand.
ATTGCTCACAAATTCAGTAATGCCATTATTAAATTCAGTTGCCCCAACAAATGGTATATCGCCATCTGTCATCTCGGATTTGGTCAAACGCACGCCAGATTTAATAAAAAACACTTGACTTAATTTAAATGTCGCCCATAATATTTCGGCTCGGCTCGGCTCGGCTCGGCTCGGCTCGGCTCGGCTCGGCTCGGCTCGGCTCGGCTAAGATATTGTATTGATTTAAATAAGAAAGTAAAGTCTCTATTTTGTCTTTTTCAATATTTTTGATAAAATCTTCCATAAACTGCCAATTTGGATTACTATTGTTATCTATGGGTAGCATAATTTTTTGTGCCGATAATCTTTCATTGTTAATAGAATATCCGTGACTAAATTTGTCTCTCTGAATGGAAATCATTAGACAAATATATAACATTGCACTTTTTGTTAAATTTATTTTTGGTAATAGAGCGGTAACATGCGTATCAAGTGCTGTTTGTGTGGATTGATAATAAGCAAGCCCAACACCACCATCGCCATCATTGTTTAAAGTAATAATATGTGCAGGAAATAGTCTTTTGCCATTATCTGCTATAAAATCTTTATAACCATTATCTACTTTACGAGCAGAAATTAGTGGAATATCGCCTTTTTCGCATTTTGCCATATTGTTTTGATTGCCACGCATAAAGTTAAAAAAATCACTAATTTTAAATATATCCCATTGAACATCTTGATAATTTGTATCGCTTATAATTTCTAATAATTTATTGGAATAGTAGTTTATCAAATCAGTTTTTTGTTTTTGCTCAATCTGTTTAATATAATCTTCCATAAATTGCCAATCAGGATTTCCTTGATTATTTATTGGAAGTAGAATATTTTGCTTTTTTAATCTTGTTGAATTTATTGTAAAAGAATAAGAATATTTTGTCTTGTGCATTTTTAGACTAGAACAGATAAAAAATAAAACATATCTATTTAGCTGTTCTTTTGGTTTTAAAATATTCACCTTTGTTCCTGTGAAAAAAGGAAATTCTTGCACAAACGGCTCGGCTGTTTCGTTGCCAATGGTTATCACAGGAAAATCTTTATTTAAGTATGAGATGTCATAATCTATAAATCCATCAAGACCGTTAGTATTTTCTTTTCGTGTAATGTAAGCAAATTGACCGTTTACTCTATCAACTTTATTTCCATCAATACTTTTTCCAATTTTAATAGAAAAAATATCTCCGATAAAAAACTCTCCCCACTCTCTATCCGTCAATTTTAACTTATTCATCATTATTTTCCCCAATACCAAATAAATAACCACGCCCGTGCGTAATCATATTGACTTCAAAAGTTAAATAATCGGCGACCGTTTTTTCAAAATCGGCTTCGCTAGGAATTTCATCATTAAAATAATAAAAAGAATGCAACCATTCATCATCAGCTTCAATGGTTGTCTCTACACAAAACTTGGTCGGAGCAGTAATTTCATTACGCCATACAGTGAGTAAATGCTCTTTTTTGTCTTTGGCGGATTCAGTTTCTATTAGACCTTTGTGTTTTTGTACTTCAAAGCCATCGTCTTCAAAATTAATAAACTTCACAAGTTTGTTTTTGTCGTGTGCTACGCCTGCGGTAAATATGGCGATACAAGGATTTGTGCCAACACCATAAAAAGTATTTTTATTTAAAGTAATTACGCCTTCTAAAGTATGACGTTTTAGAATATTGGCTTTAATCGCTTGTTCTTCTTTTGTTTTGCCTGTCATTGACGATTGTGGAACAATGACAACCGCTTTACCATCAGTTGTTAAGCTGTTTAATAAATGTTCGGTAAAAGAGATTTCATAAAGATTGGGATTTTGCTTTGAGCCTTGTGAATAAGGCGGATTCATCATGCCAATATTACAACCTTTTAATTGTAATTGGTGAGGATTTTGTTTTAAAAAATCTTCTTGGTCTAAATTACTTTTGCCATCGCCACGCAAAATCATATTAGTGGTAGCAATTGTAAACATATAAGGCTGTAATTCAATGCCGTGCAGTTGATTTTTGCGAATGTTATTTTTCTGTTTATCGCTTGTGGCTTTTTGGAGCATATGGTGCATACCTGCAATCAAAAATCCAGCCGTACCACAACACGGGTCAAGAATATAATCATCAGGCGACAAATCAACAAGTTCACAAAAAATTTCGGTAATATGTTTTGGGGTCAAAACAATGCCAAGCGTTTGCCCATCACCGCCAGAATACGACATAAATTCGCCATAAAAACGCCCCAAGTAATCTTCAGCAGATTGAGTGTATTTGATGTTTTGATAAATGTGTTTGTATAAAAATTCGGTATAATGTTTTAAGGGTGTTTTATTTAAATTTTCGTTAATTTCATTGATGATTTTGGTGTCTTTAATGACTGCAAACTGATTGAGTAATTTATCTTTTTTAACTTCTGGCGATACTTTTACTCTTTTTAGATGATTTTCAATGGCGGTATAGATTTTTTCGCCATCGGTGGTAATATTGTCACCAATCAAATCATCAATGGCAAAATTTTTGTATTCCATTTCTCGTAAGGCTAATAAAATACCAGAGACAAGTAAGGGCTTGTCTTTGTCTTGAATGCTACCATAATTACGCAAATCTTCGTGTAAATCTTTGGCATTTTTAAGAATTTCAGCGGTTGTTTTTTCTTGTGGCGTTTGTTCTTTTAAAATTTCCTTGATGTAGTAATCATCAATATTGTCTTCATTAAAAGAAATGAAAGTTTCAATATCGTTTAATTCTTTATATTCACCACGCTCATTGATAAAAACGGGTGTGATGTGATGGCGTTTTTCATCGCCAGATACACCAATGGCAATAATCTTTTTATAAGAAGTGTTTTGGCTTAAATGAATGCCATAATGCACCGCACCATTTATTGCATAATTTTTGATACTATCTATTTCTTGGCAAACAATCTTTTGTGTGTTGTATTTTTGATGCAAAGCGACATCTTTTTTGTCTTCAATGACAATCAAAAAATCTTTTACCACACCGACAAATTCAGGCATACCGACTTTGCCTGTTTTTGCTTTTGAGGCGGTTTTTAAAGCATTGTCTATTTCTATAATAGGACTACCTTGTGCCGAAAAATTTTCTGCAATTTGTGCGTGTTTTAATAAATCATATACCCAAAAGTCGGTAGATTTTTCTTTCTTTGCCATTTTTTTATCCAAAATTTGTGTGAAAATAAATGCCTTATTATTGAATAAGGCATTTATTGTTAAAATTTTAACCAATCAACTTCTTCAACAATTCATTCACCTGAGCAGGATTGGCTTTACCACGACTGGCTTTCATCACTTGTCCGACCAGTCCATTAAAGGCTTTTTCTTTTCCACCTTTGTATTCATCTACCATTGCTTGATTATTTGCCAAAACTTCTTTGATAATCGCTTCAATTGCCCCTGTGTCGGTGGTTTGTTTTAGCCCTTGCTCATCAATAATCTCATCGGCGGTTTTGTCAGACTCCCACAAATGATTAAATACTTGTTTACCAATTTTGGTGTTAATCGTATTATCGCTAATACGCATAATTAGCCCTGACAATCGTTTGGCATTGATAGGCGAGTTGTTAATGGTCAACTCATTTTTATTTAAGGCCCCCATTAAATCGCCCATGATGATATTGGCGGTAAGTTTGGCGTTTTGTGTACCGACAATATCCACCACTTGCAAAAAATAATCGGACAATTCTCGGCTACCATTTAATACATTGGCGTCATAATTAGACAAACCAAATTCATCGATAAATTGTTGTTTTCTTTGGCTGGGTAATTGTGGCATTTTATCTTTAATTGCCTGTAAACTATCATCGGATATAATGACAGGCAATAAATCAGGGCAGGGAAAATAGCGATAATCGTTGGCTTCTTCTTTTTCACGCATTGCCCGAGTTTCATCACGCTCAGGATCATAAAGGCGTGTGGCTTGAATGATTTTGCCACCGTCTTCTAATATATCAATTTGCCGTTCTACTTCTGATTTAATCGCTCGCTCAATAAAGCGAAATGAGTTTAAATTTTTTAATTCACAGCGAGTGCCAAAGGGCGTATTGGGTTTATGCACCGAGACATTGATGTCGGCACGAAAAGAGCCTTCTGCCATAATCGCATCGGATATGCCAAGCCAAGTAACCAGTTCGTGTATGGTTTTGACATAAGCGACCGCTTCGTCTGCCGACCGCATATCCGCTTCTGAAACGATTTCAATAAGTGGCGTGCCAGCACGGTTTAAATCCACGCCTGTCATATGGGGGACGGCATCGTGTACCGATTTGCCAGCGTCTTCTTCTAAATGGGCACGAGTAATGCCAATGCGTTTGGTGTATTCATTTTTTTGCCCTGCATTGACCAAAATATCAATATGCCCTTTGCCCACAATTGGATTGGTCATTTGCGTGGTTTGATAGCCTTTGGGCAAATCTGGATAAAAATAGTTTTTGCGGTCAAAACTGTTGTATTGTCCAATTTGGGCATTGACTCCCAAACCAAACATTACCGCCTTTTCAATCACCGCTTCATTTAATACAGGCAACGCCCCTGGAAAACCCAAATCCACAATATTGGCTTGGGTGTTGGGACTTGCCCCAAAAGCGGTGGGGGCATTAGAAAAGATTTTGCTTTGGGTATTTAATTGGCAATGAATCTCAATGCCGATAACCACTTCATAGCCGTCAATTAAAAGATTGGGTGTGTTCATAAAAGTTTTCCTATCACGATTTGATTTGATTAAGGGTTAATTAACTGCATTAAACCATTAAAATGGGTACATCGTATTGTCTAATTTTATCATCAACTGTCATTAAAATTAAGTTTTCAATTTTGGCTTGGGCGATTAAAATTCTATCAAATGGGTCTTTGTGGATTTTTTGCATATTTCGCACGGCAATGGCGTGTCTGCTGTTGATTTTTAATTCTTTAAAATCTTCTTGCAAGAGTGTTTGATAAAGTAAAAAAGGTTCTACCAAATCATCATCTTGTACTTTTTCATTGCTTAATTTAATGCCAACTTCCCAAATGCTCGCAGGGCTAAACCATAATTCATTGCGATAATCACTGACGATGAGTTTGACTGATTTGCTTAATTTTGGACTGTTTTTTAATGCCCATAACAAAATATGCGTATCTAGCAAATATCTCATACATCAAAATCCATAATTTCAAGGTCATCAAAATCATCAGGGATTTTGATATCTGGCAATGCTCCCAAACGATAAGGACGATTCTTTGGCATTGGTGCAATATCGGCTTTTTGGTGCAATAAAAAATAAGGTTCAGACACTTTTTGAAAAAATTCTGCCAAATTGTCTTTGCCAATGGTTTGTATCAATTTTTGGTAATACATATCATCTACTTCAAAACTAATCGTTTGCATTGTTGCTCCAAATATACTGGTTAATCTTTAATTCTTGCCATTGTATAGGCATTGACAAATTGACCGTTTCTAAATGCAAAAGCGGTGTGCTCACCTTCAATTTCAAAACCAAACTTTTGGTATAGGCTAATGGCTTTTTGATTGTCGGTATAAACGGTCAATTCTAGGCGTTTTAGATTTAGCCAATTATCCGCCAATTCAATAATATGTGCCAATAATGCCTTACCAACGCCACGCCCTTGATGTTCATCAGACACGGCAATGACAAAATTGCCAATATGATTTCGCCTAGGGTTGGTTTCAATGCGTAAAGCGATATTGCCAACCACCATTTCACCGTCATTGTCCTTGATAATCGCCACAAAAGAATGCACATTATCAGGGATATTGCCAAGCCATTTTTTCCAATTGTCATTGGATTGGCTAGGCAGGTGCAAAGTTTGGCTGTATACGCTTGGGTTTAGATACAGTTTTTGCACGCCATCGGCATATTTTTGTTCGGTGCGGATGATTGCTGGTTGCATTTGACACTACCTGTTGGGTGTTTATTTGGTCATTATTTATTTGTAAATCGCTTATTAAGTAAGCAATCATCAAACCGCAAACAATACTCTAATCATCGCATTTAGCCGTTCTCGGTCTTGTGGGCTATTGTGTTGTTTGATGATTTGTTGGACATCGCTATCAAAACAATTTGCCAAGTGCGATTGCTCTTTTAATGACCTTTGTGCTTGGGCGATTAGGGGGTGTTTGATGGGCTTGGTATTGTCAAAATCAAACCCATCAAAATAGCTAGCGTCTTGTTTGATATAATCGCTCATGATTTTTCTCCGCTTTAATGGCTGTAATTAACCGAATGAAATCGCCTCGTTGTGTCCAACCAACGACCAAAAGCTCTGCTTTTTCACTTAAACCGATGGTAATAAACCGCTGTTCGTGATAATCAAACCTTTTATCTTCGTAGGTTAACTCATTTTCATCAAAAAATACCGTACAAACTTCTTTAAAATGTAAATGATGTTCTTTTTGTACCAATGCTTCTTTGACATCGTCCCATTCAAAGTTTAAACCGTATAAAGTATAACTTAGTGTTGGCATTATTTATTCCTAAATTTAGCTCAGACACTTACCCCAAATCCGCCATTTGGGTATGAAAATCAGTCGCCCCTTGATAAGCGTGGGCGGTATTTAAAAGCGTATTTTCCGCCCAATGTTTGCCAATCAATTGTAAACCCACAGGCAGACCGTCCACAAAGCCCACAGGGTGCGACAAACTTGGCAAGCCTGCCAAATTCACGCCAATGGTGTACACATCGCCCATATAAATCTCGGCAGGCGACAGATTTTCGCCGATTTTGTAGGCGACCGTTGGGGCGGTGGGCGTAGCGATGATGTCGCAGGCTTCAAAGGCCTTTAAAAAGTCATTGACAATCAAACGGCGAACCTTTTGGGCTTTGATGTAATACGCATCAAAATAGCCCGCAGATAGGGCATAAGTCCCCATAATGATACGCCGCTGCACTTCCACGCCAAAACCTTCGGTGCGAGAACGGGTATAAAGGTCGGTCAAATCTTTGGGGTTTTCACAGCGATAGCCAAACCGCACGCCGTCATAGCGAGACAAATTGGAGCTGGCTTCGGCAGGGGCAAGCAAATAATAAGTCGCCAAAGTAATTTGTGGGTCGGTCAAATTGATGTCCACCAAAGTCGCCCCCAAATTTTCATAAACTTTTAAGGCAGATTGGATAGCGTGTTTGACGCTGTCGTTTAACCCTTTGCCAAAATATTCTTGGGGAATGCCAATTTTTTTGCCTGCTAAGGGTTTGTCGCTTGACGGCGTTGCCAACAAATCGGCGGTCAAATTGTCCTTGGGGCGGTTGATACTGGTGGCGTCTTTGGGGTCAAAGCCTGCCATCGCTTCTAATAAATACGCACAGTCCAATGCCGATTTGCCAAAACTGCCTGCTTGGTCAAGGCTTGATGCGTAGGCAATCATACCAAAGCGAGACACTCGCCCATAGGTCGGTTTAATGCCTGTCAAACCACAAAAAGAAGCAGGCTGGCGAATAGAACCGCCTGTGTCCGAGCCTGTCGCCACAGGCACAAAGCCCGATGCCACCGCCGCTGCCGACCCGCCAGACGAACCTCCTGGCACACGGCTTGTATCCCAAGGGTTATGCACCGCCCCAAAATACGAAGACTCGTTGTCCGACCCCATGGCAAACTCGTCCATATTGGTTTTGCCAAGACAGACAAAGCCAGCGTTGGCGACATTTTGCACCACCGTGGCGTCATAGGGCGAGACAAAATTGGCAAGCATTTTTGAGCCAGCACTGGTCAAAACGCCTTGGGTGCAAAGGTTGTCTTTGTGTGCCATTGGCACGCCCAAAAGGGGGCGGTTGTCGCCGTCTGCACGCAGTTTGTCAGCGGTTTTGGCGTGTTCTAATGCCAACTCTGGCGTAACCGTGATAAAGCTATTGACCGCTTTGTCGTGGTTGGCGATACGGTCTAAAAAATGCTGGGTCAATTCAACCGAGCTAAATTGTTTGGTGTTTAAGCCGTCAATCAGTTCACGGACGGATAGGGTGTGTAGGTCTGTCATTTTTTTCTCTGATTTTTAAATTTGTTTTGGGAAATAAAATTTATTAAGGCAAATTAAGCAATCACGCTTTTTAGCTTAGGGCGAAATTTGGCTTAGGGCAAAAAAGTTATCAATCAATCACTTGTGGCACAAGATACAGTCCGTCTTGCACTTTTGGGGCAACCGTCTGGTTTAATTCACGATTGACCGCTAAACCGTTTAAATCCACCACATCATCACGCAAGCGTTGGTGCATATCGTGGACATTGTTTAAGGGCTTGACATCATCGGTATTCACATCGGATAAAATATCCATCATTTGTAAGATTTTACCGATGTCTTGGGCGTAATCGTCCGCCAATTTTTCATCAATGGCAAGGCGAGAGAGTTTGGCGGTATTTAAAATATCGCTACTTGATAAAGTATCACTCATGATGATTTCCTGTTTAAAGTTTTTTTGTGAATCAAAGTTTCTTGTAAAAATATCAAGAAAAAGCGGTTAAAATGTTATTAATTTTAGCATAATTTGCAAGCTGACAAAATCACTAATATAACTTTGTTTTTAAAGTTTTTGACAAAATGAACAAAAAGTGAAGTTAAAGTGAAGTTGTTTGCATCATTTGTTAAACTTTCTTGTAAAAAATAGTAATTTTTTGGGAAATACACATGATTTTTTGGGTGTAAAAAGGTATAATTCACCGTTAATTAATTTTTATCTGACGCAAAAACACTTAAAACCTTCTTGATAAAGTGTGTGCGTCTTGTCTGTTGTTTTGCTTAATTTTTTTTGGAAAAGCTAGCCATGAATTTGTTTGGATTTTTATCAACCAATATTGCCATTGATCTTGGCACGGCAAACACGCTGATTTATACTCCTGGTAAAGGGGTAGTGCTTGATGAGCCAACAGTCGTTGCTTTGCGTGCTAATCGTACTCAAAACCCCACTATTGCGGCGGTAGGTATTGATGCCAAACAAATGCTTGGTCGCACCCCTGATAATATCATGGCAATTCGCCCATTAAAAGATGGTGTGATAGCTGATTTTGAAGTTACCCAAAAAATGCTCAAACATTTTATCACCAAGGTTAAGGCGCGCCGTTTTTTGGCAAACCCAAATGTCGTGGTTTGTGTGCCTTGTAAATCAACTTTGGTTGAGCGTCGTGCCATTGAAGAGGCAGTGCGTTCGGCAGGAGCGAACAGTGTGCATATCCTAGAAGAGCCGATGGCGGCTGCGATTGGGGCAGGTTTGCCTGTGCATGAAGCGAGTGGCTCTATGGTGGTGGACATCGGTGGCGGTACCACCGAGATTGCGGTGATTGCCTTATCTGGCTGTGTGTACGCTGACTCTATCACCGTAGGTGGTGATAAATTTGATGATGCAATCATTCATCATGTCAAAAAAGTGCACGGCTGTTTCATTGGCGAGACAACCGCTGAGCGTATTAAGGTGGAGGTGGGTACAGCAATCTTTGATGAAAATGAAAATTTGGAGGTTGAGGTGCGTGGGCGTAGTATGGCAGAAGGCGTGCCAAAAACCTTCACGGTCAATTCTAAAGAAATTCAAGCGGCACTTGCTGAGCCACTGTCTGCGATTGTATCAAGTGTTAAAGAGACTCTTGAGCAGACACCGCCAGAGCTTTCATCAGACATTGCTGAAAGTGGCATCATGCTGACAGGTGGCGGTGCTTTACTTCGCAATCTTGATAAATTATTATCTAAAGAAACTGGACTACCTGTAACGGTGGCTGATGATCCGTTGACTTGTGTGTCTCGTGGGGGTGGTAAGGCATTGGAATTTATTCATGACAAGTCGTTGAATATGATTTTTGTGTAATGATGTGTGATTGCACGATATGATTTTTATTGAATGAATTGTTTATAAGATGCTTTAAATAAAAAAATAAGAAATAAAAAACAGGTAATTTAATTAAAATCATTGATTGGATAAAAATCTGATTAAGCGGTGTGAACTCACCGCTTTTTGCTTTATAAAGTGAAAATGATGCTTTTGGTCTGATTTGATAAGCTGGGTTGGTAGAATTATGTTGCTGAGTATTTTTTCCCAAAAACCGCTATTTGTACGCACGACATTTGCTTTTTTGGTTCTTGCACTGATTTTGATGTTGCTTGACAGTCAAAAACCAGAATGGTTCCAATCGTTGCGTAGTGCCAGCCATGCTTCCATGCAACCGATTTATCAGATGTCTCTCATGCCATCTTTTGTTGCTCATTATACAGATGGTGCCTTTCAAAGCAAAGAATCGTTACGCCGTGAAAACATTCGCTTGCAAACGGAATTGTTGCAAGCCAAAGTGCAATTGCAGCAACAAGATTATCTCATTGCTCAAAATGCTCGGCTAAAAGGCATTTTGTCCACCACAGAGTCTGCCAAACACGATTTGCTGCTTGCTCAGGTGATTGGTACGGATTCTAACCCGCTAAAACAAATCGTCGTTCTTAATAAAGGTGCAAATGATGGCGTAAAAATTGGGCAAACGGTGATTGATGAAAATGGCATTTTAGGACAGGTGATTAACACTTACCCAAACACATCTCGTCTTGTCTTGATTACAGATGAGCAGCAGTCGGTGGCTGTGGTCATAGCGCGTACAGGTCAGCGTGCTGTGGTTTCTGGCAGTGGTCGACCTGATGGTCTGAATTTAAACTACATATTTAAGACTTCCGATGTACAGGTGGGCGATGAGTTGATTTCGTCAGGTCTTGGCGATCGATTACCAGCAGGCTATCATGTGGGGCGAATTGTGAATATTGATACGACACGCACAGATGATTTTTCTGATATTAAGGTTGTGCCTGCGGCTAATATTATAAACAGTGGTTATGTGCTGATTTTAAAACCAAAACATTCTTAGGGCTTGGCATGAATTCAATGTTGTTTTTGCTACTTGGCATCGTTTCAAGTTTTGTTGTGGCATCAGCGATGAATGTCTACCCACTTTCTTTCATGCTTGCCAATTTTCGTCCGATGTTTTTGGTGCTTGTGCTGGTATTTTGGTTAATGTATCGGCCGACCATCATGCGTGTTTGGGTTGTGTTTTTAATTGGGCTTGTGTCTGATTTGTTATTAGATACGCATTTGGGTCATCAAGCGTTTTGTGCGGTATTGATGAGCTTTGGCTTGCGAGTGCTATTGATTTATATCAAAGAGTTGACCTTAAAAAATGCGTGGTTGTGTGCAAGCATTGCCCTGATTACTTATCGACTCTTACTGGGGATTTTGGAGTCCTTTGGGCATGGTTTTGTTTGGGCACAGCTTGGTTCGCTTTTGATGAGTATTTTGGTGTTTCCATTATTTTGGTATCCTTTGTATTGGATTAATGGACAACTCAAAGAGCGTGCTTGGTAGGTCATTGCATAAAATTCTTATGACCATATGATTAAGTAAAACTTAAACAACCAATCAATTCAACCATTAAATCGGTAAACATTCATGCGAATTATTTTGGTATCAACATCACCACGCAGGCAGCAGCTCTTAAATGGGGTGGGTCTGAATTTTACAACAATGGCGGCCAACATTGATGAAACTTGGCAAGACAACGAATGTGCACAAGCGTATATTGTACGCATGGTAAAAACGAAGGCCAAAAAGGCGTGCCAAGAGATAAATGACAAGGCTTTAGTCATTACCGCTGATACAATAGGCGTGCTTGATGATGGACAAGTGCTGACCAAGCCCAAAGATCGTGGCGATGCTTTTGCCATGTGGGATAAATTGTCTGACAGCACGCATGAGGTTTGGACAGCCGTGTGTGCCAGTGTGGTGGATGCTGGTGAAATTATTTGCCAAGAGTGGATTGTTTGTCGCACACAAATAAGTTTTGTTGAGCTGACCGATGAAATGAAGCAACGCTACTGGGATACAGGTGAACCAATTGATAAAGCAGGAGCGTATGCCATACAAGGTGGTGCCATGGCATGGGTACGCACAATGAATGGCAGTTATACTAATGTGGTAGGTTTGCCAGTTGCTCAGACTCTAGAATTGATTGAGCGTATTTGTGGTCGGTTGGTTAATTAAAATGGCAGAGGGGATTTTAATCAGTCGTACTTTTGGACAAGTTCGCACCGCACTTGTTGCAGACGGTGTGGTGCGAGAAATTTTTTGTGAGCAAGCTGATGATGCAGGACTGGTGGGCAACATCTATCTTGGTAAAGTGGTTCGTATTATATCGCAGATGCAGGTGGCTTTTGTGGATATTGGTCAATCGCAAATGGGATTTTTGCACATTGATGATATCCATCATGTCAAGCACGCCAAGACCGACCAGCCTAAAATCACACAATGCATTCATCAAGGTGAGCGTCTGCTTGTACAAGTTACCAAAGATGAAACGCATACTAAGGGTGCTAGGTTGACAACGGGTATCGCCTTGTCTTCAATGCACCTTGTGTATCGTCCTTATGACGAACAACAAGTACAAGTATCATCTCGGTTGGCACAAGATGAAAAAAAGCGTCTGCGTCATGCCCTGCAAGCCTTTGTTGAAAATAACGATTTGACAGGCAGTGTCATTGTCCGTACCAATGCCGAGGCTGTTGATTTGGCGGTTCTTCAAATGCAGACAGTTCAATTAAAGAGTCGGTGGCAACAGATAACCCAAAAATCCAGCCAAGCAAAACTCAGCAGGGCTGAGCATATGCTCATAGAGGCAGAATTACCTTTGGCGTTACGCAATTTAAGAGAATGGGTGAGTAAGCGTACAGAATGGATTGTAACCGATGACGGTAAGCTTTACGAATCAGTATTGGCATATACCCAAAATATGCTCAATGACACCGCATCGATTAAGGTAGATTTTTATCAAGCTAGAACACCGCTTTTTGAGGCTCATGGCATAGAGTTTCAGTTGCAAGAGGCACTAAAAAGACAGATAAAATTACCATCAGGAGCGTATCTTGTATTTGATAAGACAGAAGCCTTAGCAACCATTGATGTGAATACAGGTGCATTTACTGGTAAGCATTGCGAACAAATATCAATTTATCAGACCAATATAGAAGCGGTGAATGAGATTGCTAGACAGATTCGCTTACGCAATTTGGGCGGTATGATCGTCATTGATTTTATTGATATGAAAGATAAAAAACATCAAGATGCTGTACTTACTGCGTTAAAATCTGCCATCAAAACTGACCGTGCTAAGGTATATGTAGCAGGCATGAATGAGCTTGGGCTGGTAACACTGACTCGCCATCGTACGCATGACAGCTTGTTGCAACAGTTATGTGAGCCCTGCCAAGTCTGTGATGGTAGTGGATATATCAAGCGTGTTGACACGGTGGCTTTTGAGATTATTCGCAAGTTATTAGCCAAAATTGGTACACATTCAGAGTTTGGTGTTGTGGCAAATCCTTTAGTCGTTGAGTATTTGCAAACCAAAGAACAGCAGACCGTGCACGACCTTGAGCGACTGATGGGCAAAACCATCTATTTGCGTGCAGATTCAGACTATCATTTGACACAGCACGACATCGTTTATTGTTAATTGCCTAGCTGATTTGCATATTTGTTTTTGATATGTTGTGTCAAAATGATAAAAAGTTGGTGCTCACAACAATCAAATTGTCTGTCAAATCATCTGTAATAACATGTAGCTTTCACAAAAAACTCTTGTATTTATCCAAAATTAGTGTATAATACGAGTTCATTATATTTTAGCGTTGTGCTTTTTAATCCGCTCTGTCGTGATTGAAAAGAATGAATTTGATAAAAATTATTCTCTACAAATGTGATAGAGAACTTAAAAAAGACAACGCCACAGCCAAAGCATCGTTTTTGGCACTATAACAACACCCCTGCTGTCAGAATATTTTTGCATGACGGGCAGGGATTGGATTTTTTTTGCCAAAAGCAATGCTCTTGGCAAAAGATTTATGAAACGGTATGGCTGAAATCATCTTTATGATGACGGAAGTTTTATAAAGCACTTAATTTAGGAGCTTGTTGGCATGGCTAACCAGAGAATCCGTATCCGACTAAAATCTTTCGACCATCGTCTGATTGACCAGTCGGCACAAGAGATTGTCGATACTGCAAAGCGTACAGGCGCACAAGTTTGTGGTCCTGTTCCCTTGCCGACTCGTATTGAGCGGTTCAACGTATTGACATCACCACACGTCAACAAAGACGCTCGTGACCAGTATGAAATTCGCACTCACAAACGCATGATTGACATCGTTCAGCCTACTGATAAAACAGTAGACGCACTGATGAAACTAGATTTGGCGGCTGGTGTTGATGTTCAAATCGCCTTAGGCTAATTGAACGGTACTGGTTTAATATTAAACTATTATTAAAGTAAGAGGTCTAAAATGGCGATTGGTTTAGTCGGTATTAAGCGTGGTATGACCCGAATCTTTACTGAAGCAGGTGCATCTATCCCTGTAACAGTAGTTGAGGTTGACGCAAACCGCATTTCGCAAATCAAAACAGTAGACACCGATGGCTATAACGCAATTCAAATCACCACAGGTGAGCGTCGCGATAGTCGTGTCAATGCTGCTCAAAAAGGACACTTCGCAAAAGCTGGCGTTGCTGCTGGTCGTGGTGTTTGGGAATTCCGTGCAGACGAAAGCGAATTAGAAGGTCGTGAAGTTGGCGCAGACATTTTGTTAGATTTATTTGAAGTTGGTCAGTTAGTTGATGTTACTGGTCAATCTAAGGGTAAAGGCTTTCAAGGTGGTGTTAAACGCCATAACTTCCGTACTCAAGACGCAACTCACGGTAACTCTGTATCGCATCGTGTACTTGGTTCTACTGGTCAAAACCAGACACCAGGTAAAGTATTTAAGGGCAAAAAGATGCCTGGTCAAATGGGTAACAAGCGTGTTACCGTTCAAGGCCTTGAAATCATGTCTATCGATGCTGAAAAAGGTGTACTAGTCATCAAGGGTGCACTTCCAGGTGCTAATGGTGGCGATGTTATCGTACGTCCGTCAGTTAAAGCCTAGTAAAGGGGATTAATGTGAATTTAAAAACTGTTACAGGTGCGGCGGTTGAACTATCAGAGACTACTTTTGGTCGTGAGTTCAATGAAGCCTTGGTACACCAAGTAGTAACTGCTTACCTAGCTGGCGCTCGTCAAGGTACTCGTGCACAAAAAACTCGTGGCGAAGTATCAGGCGGCGGTAAAAAGCCGTGGCGTCAAAAGGGTACTGGTCGTGCTCGTGCTGGTTCTATCCGTAGCCCAATTTGGGTTGGTGGTGGTCGTGCATTTGCAGCAAAACCACAAGACTGGTCTCAAAAAGTAAACCGCAAAATGTATCGTGGTGCGATGCAGTGCATTTTAGCCGAATTAGTACGCCAAGAGCGTTTGGTATTGGTCGATGACATCACTGTTGATACACCAAAAACCAAAGGTTTGATTGCTAAATTGGCAGAACTAAATGCACCTCGTGCGTTGATTGTTACTCACGAAGTTGATGAGAACTTGTATTTAGCTGCTCGCAACATTCCACATGTTAATGTTTTGGGTACTCGTGAAGTTGATCCAGTAAGCTTGGTTTCTTTTGACAAAGTTATCATGACAGTTGAAGCTGCCAAACAATTTGAGGAGACACTAGCATGAGTAATGCAAGATTATATCAAGTGTTAAAGGCCCCAGTATTCTCTGAAAAATCTCAGCGTCTGGGCGATAGTCTTGGTGTTCAAGTTTTCAAAGTTAACAGCAATGCTACCAAGCGTGACATCAAACAAGCTGTTGAACTAATGTTTGAAGGTGTTGAAGTTGTTAAAGTAAATACTTTGAACACCAAAGGCAAAACCAAGCGTTTTGGTCGTGTCGTTGGCAAACGTTCTGATGTCAAAAAAGCGTATGTTACCTTAAAAGCAGGTTCAGACGTACAAATCGGTGCTGGTGAAAAAGTCACTAGTGAAACAGCGGCTAACGAATAAGGATTAATATCATGCCTATCGTAAAAGCAAAACCTACATCACCAGGTCGCCGCTTTGTTGAAAAAGTAGTGCATCCACACCTTTATAAAGGTCGTCCCTATGCACCGCTTGTTGAATCAAAAGCAAAAACTGGTGGCCGTAACAACAACGGCCGTATCACCACTCGTCATATTGGCGGTGGTCATAAGCAGCACTATCGTCTGATTGACTTTAAGAGAAATAAAGACGGTATCGTTGCAACTGTTGAACGCATTGAGTACGATCCTAACCGTACCGCACATATTGCACTGCTTAAATATGCAGATGGTGAGCGTCGTTACATCATTGCACCTAAAAAATTGGCTGTAGGCGATCAGGTTCAGTCTGGTGAGGGTTCTCCAATCCGTCCAGGCAACTGTTTGCCACTTAAAAATATCCCAGTGGGTACTGTTATTCATAATATTGAACTAAAAATCGGTAAGGGTGCTCAAATTGCTCGCTCTGCTGGTGCGGCAGTTCAATTATTAGGTAGAGATGGTGCTTATGTGATCGTTCGTTTGCGCTCTGGCGAAACTCGCCGTATTCATGCAAATTGCCGTGCGGTTATTGGTGAAGTTTCTAATACTGAAAATAACCTTAAATCGCTTGGTAAAGCAGGTGCAGCGCGTTGGCGTGGTGTTCGTCCTACTGTTCGTGGTACTGCGATGAACCCGATTGATCACCCACACGGTGGTGGTGAAGGACGCAACTTTGGTAAACACCCAACCAGTCCTTGGGGTCAGAAAGCTAAGGGTCTTAAAACCCGTTCTAATAAGCGTACTGACAATATGATTATCCGTCGCCGTCGTGCCAAGAAATAAGGAATAATTTAATGCCTCGTTCATTGAAAAAAGGTCCATTTATCGATGCGCACTTGTTTGCCAAGGTTGAGAACGCTCTTGAAACAAACAATCGTAAACCAATTAAGACTTGGTCTCGTCGCTCGATGATTCTACCACAAATGGTAGGTCTAACTATCTCAGTTCACAATGGCCGCACTCATGTGCCAGTTATTGTAAGTGAGCAAATGGTTGGTCATAAACTTGGTGAATTCGCTCCGACCCGTTCATATCGTGGTCATGGCGTTGATAAAAAATCTAAGAGATAAGGTGCTGCCATGGAAGTAACTGCAAAATTACGTGGTGCCGCAATTTCGGCACAAAAAGTAAGATTGGTTGCGGACGAAGTTCGTGGTAAGCCAATTGAGCGCGCTTTGGACATCTTGACTTTTAGCAATAAAAAAGGTGCTAAGTTAGTTAAGAAATGCCTACAATCAGCAATTGCTAACGCTGAACATAATAATGGTCTAGACATCGATACTTTGCGTGTTTCTACCATCTATGTTGATGAAGGTATTACTTTGAAGCGTATTATGCCCCGTGCTAAGGGTCGTGCTGACCGTATCAGCAAGCGTACCTGTCACATCACTGTTAAAGTAGGAGCATAATCATGGGTCAAAAAGTTCATCCAATTGGTATTCGCTTAGGCGTTATCAAAAAGCACAATGCAAACTGGTATGCAAGCCCAAAGCAATATTCAGAATATCTATTAAATGACTTTAAAGTGCGTGATTTTTTACGCAATAAGTTAAAAGAAGCAATGGTGAGTAACATCAGCATTGAGCGTCCTACTGGTGCAGCTAAAATTACCATCCATTCGGCTCGTCCTGGTGTCATTATTGGTAAGCAAGGTGCTGATATTGAAGCTCTTCAAAAAGAACTTACCAAGATCATGGGTGTTCCAGCACAAGTGAACATTCAGGAGATTACTCAGCCTGACTTAGATGCTCGTCTGGTAGCTGTTGGTATTGCCAGTCAGTTGGAACGCCGTGTTATGTTCCGTCGTGCGATGAAGCGTGCTGTACAAAATAGTATGCGTTCAGGTGCTCAGGGTATTAAAGTTGAGTTATCTGGTCGTCTAGGTGGTGCAGAGATTGCTCGTACTGAATGGTATCGTGAAGGTCGTGTACCTCTACATACTCTTCGTGCTGATATTGATTATGCAGAAGTTCGTGCAGAGACCACTTATGGTACTATCGGTGTCAAGGTTTGGATTTTCCGTGGTGAAGTCCTAGACGGCATGAACAGTGTTTATAACCCAGTGGTTGAAGAGAAAGCTCGTGCGCCTAAGCGTCGTGGCCGTACCAACAACCGTCGTAATTCAGACAAGGGGTAAGCTATGTTGCAACCAAAACGTACCAAATTCCGCAAAATGCACAAAGGCCGTAATACTGGTCTTGCCCAGCGTGGCAACACCGTTGCATTTGGCGAAATTGGTCTAAAATCTATCGGTCGTGGTCGTATGACTGCTCGTCAAATTGAAGCGGCTCGTCGTACCATCACTCGTCGCATTAAGCGTGGCGGTAAAATTTGGATTCGTGTATTCCCAGATAAACCAATCACCGAAAAACCTTTAGAAGTTCGTATGGGTAAAGGTAAAGGTCCTGTAGAGTACTGGGTAGCTGAAATTAAGCCAGGCAAAATGCTTTATGAAATTCAAGGTGTTAGCGAAGAATTAGCTCGTGAAGCCCTAACTTTGGCATCGGCGAAGCTACCTTTCAAAACGACTATTGTTAAACGGACGGTTATGTAATGAAAACCAACGAATTGCGCGAAAAATCAGTAGAAGAGTTGGCTCAATTGCTTGACGAAAAGCAGCTTGATGCATTCCGTCTGCGTATGGCAAAAGCTACGGGTCAGCTAGGCAATACCTGCGAAGTTAAAGCAAATCGTCGTACGATTGCAAAAATTTTAACTTTGATTAACGAAAAACAAAGAGGCGACGCATGAGCGAGAACACCCAAACTCAAGAAGTTGGCGTTGTAACTGGTAAAGTTGTCAGCAACAAAATGGACAAGTCTATCACTGTCCTAGTTGAACGCCAAATTCGCCACCCAATGTATGGTAAACAAGTTCGCCGTTCTACCAAGCTAAAAGCTCACGACGAGAACAATGTTTGTCAAGAAGGCGATATCGTTCGTATCAAAGAAACTCGACCTATCTCCAAGACTAAGACTTGGACTTTGGTAGATGTGATTGAAACAGCGGTAAAAATTTAAGTTATTTGCATTAGAAGTCATTTGCTAGTATAATGTACATCTTTTTAGGTGTTCATCTGTTAAATATATGCAAATACTGCATATATTTAACAACGAATGGCTTTTATTGCTTTATTTATTATGGAGTAATGCGATGATTCAGACTGAAACAATGCTGGAAGTTGCAGATAACAGTGGTGCTCGCCGTGTACAGTGCATTAAGGTACTAGGTGGTTCGCATCGTCGTTACGCATCAGTTGGTGATATTATCAAGGTAACGGTTAAAGAAGCCATTCCTCGTGGTCGTGTTAAAAAAGGCGACGTGATGAATGCGGTTGTTGTACGCACCAAAAAAGGCGTGCGTCGTCCAGATGGTTCTGTACTACGTTTTGATGACAATGCGGCAGTTATTTTAAACAATAACAAAGCTCCAATTGCAACTCGTATTTTTGGACCTGTTACCCGTGAACTACGTGGTGAGCAATTCATGAAAATTGTTTCACTAGCACCAGAAGTACTGTAACCTTTTTTAGAGGCATCCTATGGCAAAGTTACGCAAAGGCGATACCGTGGTTGTGATTGCTGGCAAAGATAAAGGCAAGCAAGGCACAATTTTGGCGGTTAAAGCAGACCGTGTAAAAGTTGAAGGCATTAACATTGTGACCAAACACCAAAAACCTAACCAAGCGTTAGGCAAAGAAGGTGGCATCGTTAAGCAAGAAGCATTTTTACATATTTCAAATGTTGCGATATTCAACGCAGCAACCCAAAAGGCAGATCGTATTGCTTACCAACTGAACGAAGATGGCAAAAAAGAACGCATCTATCGTTCAAATGGTGAAGTAGTGGCGACTGCATAAGAGACTAAGGGTATAGTAATGGCAAGATTAAAATCTTTATACAATGACCAGCTAAAGCAAAAAATCAAAGATGAGCTTGGTTTGGAAAATGTAATGCAGGTGCCAAAAATCACTAAAATCACTCTGAATATGGGTGTTGGTGGTGCAGCACAAGATAAAAAATTATTAGAAGGTGCACTGGCTGATATGACTGTAATCGCAGGTCAAAAGCCAGTTGTGACTAAAGCACGAAAATCAGTTGCTGGCTTTAAAATTCGTGAGGAATGGCCAATTGGTTGCAAAGTTACTCTTCGCGGAGAACAAATGTACGAATTCCTTGATCGTTTGATTGCCATTGCAATTCCGCGTATCCGTGACTTCCGTGGTTTTTCAGCAAAAGCATTTGATGGTCGTGGTAACTACTCATTGGGCATCAAAGAGCAAATCGTTTTCCCAGAAGTTGACTTTGATAAAATCGACCGTATCCGTGGTTTGGATATTACCATTACCACAACTGCTACTAACGATGAGCAAGGTCGTGCATTGTTAAAAGCATTCGGCTTCCCATTTAGATAAGGTAAACGTTATGGCTAAAAAAAGCATGATTAATCGCGAATTAAAACGCGAAAAAGCAGTTGCTAAGTACGCCGAAAAGCGTGCTAAATTAAAAGCAGTAATCAGCGACATTAATGCGAGTGATGAAGAGCGTTTAGATGCAATGCTAGCTCTGCAATCATTGCCACGCAATTCTTCTCCAGTGCGCCTACGCAACCGCTGTGGTCTAACTGGTCGTCCGCATGGTTATTTTCGTAAATTTGGTTTATCACGCAATAAATTGCGTGAGCGTGTAATGCAAGGTGATGTACCTGGCGTTCGTAAAGCAAGCTGGTAAGGAGTATCGCAATGAGTATGCAAGATCCTGTTGCTGATATGCTAACCCGCATCCGCAACGCACAATCAAGAAACAAGCCATCTGTAACAATGCCTGCTTCCAAGCTGCGTAAATCTATCGCTGATCTACTGGTTGCCGAAGGTTATTTGGCAAATGCAGAAGTGAATGACATTGAAAATGGCAAAAAAGTTCTAACTATTGAACTAAAATACTACCAAGGTAAGGGTGTTATCGACACTTTAAAACGATACAGCCGCCCTGGTCTTCGTCAATACCGTGGTAAAGATGAGCTGCCAAGTGTCCAAAAAGGCTTGGGTATTGCTATCATTTCTACCAGTAAAGGTATCATGAGTGATCGTGCAGCGCGTGCTGCAGGTATTGGTGGAGAGGTAATTGCATTGGTTGCTTAATAATTAGCACTGATAAAATTACATTAAAAAAGATAAAATCCTTGGTTTACGCCAAGGATTTTATCTGTTATAATAGAGTGCTTTTTTAAACAACTTATTTTAAGTTTGGGAATTGTTAAAGACTGCTCATTCTTTAAAGTTTTTTAAAAAATCTGTTATTTCGTTGCCGTCGTCTCGATGGTTTTTGTTATCATTAAAGGAAAAATCCTATGTCTCGTGTGGCTAAAGCCCCTGTAACGCTGCCAGCTGGTACTAGCGTTACTTTGAACGGTCAGCAGGTTGAAGTCAAGGGCAAGAATGGTTCTTTGTCTTTGCGCCTGCATGATTTGGTCGAGCTAAAACAAGAAGATGGCGTTGTTACGCTTTCTCCTGTCGCTGACACCAAAGAAGCGTGGATGCACACTGGTACAGTGCGTGCATTATTAAATAATATGGTTCAAGGCGTAAGCAATGGCTTTGAGCGTCGCTTGCAATTGATTGGTGTTGGTTATCGTGCTCAGGTTGCAGGTAATAAAGTAAACCTTAACTTAGGCTTCTCTCATCCAATTGAATACACGCTACCTGAAGGTGTGACTGCTGAAAGCCCAAGCCAAACTGAAATCGTTCTAAAATCAAGCGATAAACAGAAATTGGGTCAAGCAGCGGCTAAAATTCGTAGTTTCCGTCCGCCAGAGCCTTATAAAGGCAAGGGTGTTCGTTATAGCGATGAAGTGGTTCTTCGTAAAGAAGCTAAGAAAAAATAAGTAAGGTGAGCAAAAATGTTCGATAAAAAATCAGCTCGTCTTCGTCGAGCTAAAAAAACCCGTGCACATATTCGTCACTTAGGTGTAAACCGCCTAACTGTAACTCGCACTCCACGCCATATCTATGCGCAAATTATTTCACCAACTGGCGGTGTTGTTGTTGCTCAAGCTTCGACGCTTGATTCAACCCTTCGTTCTGGTGCGACAGGCAATGTTGAAGCGGCAAAAGCGGTTGGTGCATTAATTGCAGAGCGTGCAAAAGCAGCTGGTGTTACTAAAGTTGCTTTTGATCGCAGTGGTTTTAAATATCATGGCCGTGTTAAAGCCTTGGCTGACGCTGCTCGTGAAAATGGATTGGAGTTCTAATCATGGCAAAAATTGAACAAACTGACGGTTTGGTAGAAAAATTAGTTGCCGTTGACCGTGTAGCAAAAGTTGTTAAAGGTGGTCGTATCTTTTCTTTCACTGCTTTGACAGTAGTTGGCGATGGTAATGGTCGTGTTGGCTTTGGTCGTGGTAAGGCTCGTGAAGTACCTGCTGCCATTCAAAAGGCTCTTGAAGCTGCTAAGCGTAATATGATTACTGTTGAGCTTGCGGGCACAACTTTACAACACCCAATTAATGCTCGTCATGGTGCATCAAAGGTTTATATGCAACCTGCATCAGAAGGTACTGGTGTTATTGCTGGCGGTGCAATGCGTGCTGTTCTTGAAGTTGCTGGTGTACAGAATGTATTGGCGAAATGCTATGGTTCAACCAATGCAGCCAATGTGGTACAAGCTACTTTCAAAGGTCTTCGTGATATGGTTTCACCAGAACAAGTTGCTGCTAAGCGTGGCAAATCTGTTGAAGAAATTTTGGGTTAAGAAGTAGGTAAGTTACGATGAAAACAATTAAAGTTACTCAAATAAAATCGAGTAGCCATCGCTTAGCAAGCCACAAAGCTTGCCTAAAAGGTTTGGGGCTGCGTCGCATTGGTCATACTGTTGAAGTTGAAGATACCCCTTCGGTTCGAGGTATGGTAAATCGTGTAAATTACATGGTTAAAGTGGAGGAAGCGTAATGGGTCTTCGTTTAAATGAGCTGGCACCTGCATTGGGGTCAAAAAAGACTGCTCAACGCCGTGGTCGTGGTATCGGTTCTGGTCTTGGTAAGACTGGTGGTCGTGGTGTTAAGGGTCAAACCTCTCGTTCTGGTTCAAGTATTCCAGCGGGTTTTGAAGGTGGTCAAATGCCTATCTATCGCCGTTTGCCAAAATTTGGTTTTACCAGCCAAATGGCCTTGACGACTGCTGAGGTTCGCCTTTCTGAACTCAATAAGATTGAAGGCGATGTGGTTAGTATTGAAACATTGAAATTGGCCAATATCATCCGTGGCGACATGAAGCGTGCTCGTATTATTTTATCTGGTGAAATTAATCGTGCTTTGAGTTTTAAAGGCGTTAAAGTTACCAAAGGTGCAAAAATAGCTATTGAAGCTGCTGGCGGTAGTGTCGAGGAGTAATATCGTGTCAAAGCAATCAGCGTCCAAGTCTAGCATTCCACTAAATCCATTTGTATTTATTCGTAAATATGATGAGTTGTGGAATCGTATGTTGTTTTTAATTGGTGCGTTGATTGTTTACCGTCTGGGTTCGCACATACCTGTACCAGGCATGGATCCAATTCGTTTGGCTGAGTTTTTTAAAGCTGGGGAAAATACCTTTTTAGGTATGTTTAATATGTTTTCTGGCGGCTCATTAGAGCGAATGTCAATCATGGCACTTGGTATCATGCCTTATATCTCTGCATCAATTGTGGTACAAATGATGTCTGTGGTTGTTCCTTCTTTGGAAGCATTAAAAAAAGAAGGTGAATCAGGGCGTAGAACACTGAATAAGTACACTCGTCAAGGTACACTGGCGTTATCTTTTGTGCAAGCGGTAGGTATGTCCGCGGGTCTAATTTCTCAAAACTTAACTTTATCAACAGGTTTGAGTTTTTACATTCCGGCGGTTACTTCACTGGTAGCAGGTTCGATGTTCTTGATGTGGCTTGGTGAACAAATTACCGAGCGTGGCATAGGTAATGGCATTTCAATGTTGATTCTTGCTAGTATTGTGGCGAGTGCACCAACAATGATTGCAGATATACTTGTTAGTGGTAGTAGTAGCAAAGAGCTTTTGACCATGTTGGTATTTGTTGTTTTGGGTATTGCGGTAACGGCAGCAATTGTTTTTATTGAAAGAGCGCAGCGTCGAGTTCCTGTGAATTATGCACAAAAACAATATGAAGGTCGTAAGGTATATGCACAACAGCAATCACATTTGCCATTAAAAATCAATATGGCTGGAGTGATTCCTGCTATCTTTGCCAGTTCATTGCTGATGTTGCCTGCCAGCTTAGGGCATTTTACGACAGCTACCGAAAACCCAACGCTTTTCCAGAGCATTATCCAGAATATTTCTTTGGTCTTGCACCCAGGTGAGCCATTATACCTGTTGGTATTTGGTGCAATGGTTATCTTTTTTTGCTATTTTTATACGGCATTAATGTTTAATCCTAAAGAAGTAGCAGAAAACCTAAAGCGTAGTGGAGCATATATACCTGGTATTCGGCCTGGACAACAAACAAAACGCTATTTAGACTTTGTTTTAAATCGCCTAACCTTTATTGGTGCGATGTATATGGCAATCATATGTTTGATGCCAATGGTCGTGCAATCATCTTTTGGCAAAGCCATTCCATTGGGTGGTACTTCATTGTTGATTATGGTGGTTGTTTTGATGGACTTTATCGCACAGATTCAAGCACATTTGATGAGTCATCAGTATTATGACCAAACTTTAATTAAATCGCCAAACTGATAGGCGTATTTGTAGGAGCATGACATGAAAGTTCAAGCATCAGTTAAAAAGATTTGTGGTAGTTGTAAAATTGTTCGCCGTAAAGGCAAGGTTTTGGTTATCTGTAGTTCAGAACCACGCCACAAACAACGCCAAGGTTAATTTTTACAAATTAACACTTGCAAAATAGTAGCGGATAATGTATTATCCGCTACTTGCCATGCTGTTGTTATTCAACAGTAGAGTAAACTTAGCAAATGCAAAAGCATTTGTGACAATGGAGAGAAATCAATGGCTCGTATTGCCGGTGTAAACATTCCGGACAACAAACACGCAGTGATTTCACTAACTTACATTTTTGGTATCGGTCGTACTACCGCTAAGCAAATTCTTGCTGCGGTTGGTATCAACGAAACTACCAAAATTGGCCAGTTGGATGATACACAGCTAGATGCTGTCCGTGCAGAAGTTGCAAATTACGCTACCGAAGGTGACCTTCGTCGCGAAATTTCAATGAATATTAAGCGTCTAACCGATCTAGGTTGCTACCGTGGTCTTCGCCATCGTCGTGGTTTACCTGTTAATGGTCAGCGCACAAAAACTAACGCGCGTACCCGTAAAGGTCCACGCAAAGCAATTAAAAAGTAACTAATTTAGGAAGCTAAAAGATGGCAAAAGACACTCGTAGTCGCAAAAAAGTGGCTCGTCGCTCGGTATCTGAAGGTATCGCCCATATTCATGCGTCTTTTAATAACACCATTGTAACCATTACCGATCGTCAGGGTAATGCATTGGCTTGGGCCACCTCAGGTGGACAAGGCTTCCGTGGTTCACGCAAATCAACACCTTTCGCCGCACAGGTTGCTGCTGAAGTTGCTGGCAAAGCAGCTCAGGAATCTTATGGCGTTAAAAATGTTGATGTTTTGGTTAAAGGTCCAGGACCAGGTCGTGAGTCTGCGGTTCGTGCATTAGGTGCATTGGGTTATAAAATTAATAGCATCAGCGATGTCACCCCAATTCCACACAACGGTTGCCGCCCACCTAAGAAGCGCCGCGTTTAAGGAGAAAGACACATGGCCCGTTATATTGGTCCAAAATTAAAATTGTCACGTCGTGAAGGTACTGACCTGCAACTAAAATCAGGTGTAAAACCTTATGATGTGAAAACAAAAAAAGCAACTCGTGCTCCTGGTCAGCATGGCAATAGTCAGAATAAAACTTCTGAATATGCATCACAGCTTCGTGAAAAACAAAAAGTTAAACGCATGTATGGTGTGTTAGAGCGTCAGTTCTCTAACTATTACAAAGAAGCTGCCCGTATGCGTGGTGCAACTGGTGAAAACCTACTTGGTATGTTAGAGCGTCGTCTTGATAATGTGGTTTATCGCATGGGATTTGGTGCGACGCGCGCAGAAGCTCGTCAATTGGTTAGCCATCGTGCAATTTTGCTTAAAAAAGCTGGTCGTGATGAGTTTATTCGTGTGAATATTCCTTCAATCCAGGTGCAAGATGGTGATGTGATTGCTATTCATGAAAAATCAAAAGAGCAGCTTCGTATCAAAAATGCCATTGAGCTTGCGACGCAGCGTGGTATTCCAGAATGGCTAGAAGTTGATCACAGTAAACTTCAAGGTACTTTTAAAACTGCACCAGAACGCAGTGAGCTACCTGCTGAAATCAACGAAAGCTTGATTGTTGAGCTATATTCTAAATAATCCGAACTAAATCGAGGTGACACTATGACAAATGCAACTGAGTTTCTAACACCTAGTGCCATTCATGTGGATGTGGTTAATGAAACAACTGCTAAGGTCACGCTCGAGCCGTTAGAAAGGGGCTTTGGGCATACGCTAGGCAACGCCCTTCGTCGAATTCTACTTTCTTCATTGTCGGGTGCTGCAGTCATTGAAGCGGAAATTGAAGGTGTGGATCATGAGTATTCAACACTTGAAGGTTTGCAAGAAGATGTACTTGATTTGCTTTTAAACCTAAAAGGTTTGGCAATCATACTACATGATCAAAATGAAGCATATTTGACTTTGGATAAACAAGGTGCGGGTATTGTAACAGCTGCAGATCTTGAATTGCCGCACAATGTTGAGATTGCCAATCCTGATTTGGTACTTGGTACACTAAGTGAGCGAGGCCATCTCAAAATGCGTTTGCGTGTGGTTACAGGTCGTGGTTATGAACCTGCTAACCAGCGTCGTGAAGACCCTAACTCGAAGGCGATTGGTCACTTGAAGCTTGATGCAAGTTTCAGCCCAATTTTGCGAGTGGCTTACGATGTTGAGAATGCCCGTGTTGAGCAGCGTACCGATCTTGATAAGTTGATTATTGAGCTTGAAACTAATGGTACAATCGATCCTGAAGAAGCAATTCGAAAAGCAGCAACCATTTTGCAACATCAAATCGCAATATTTGTTGATTTGGAAGCTGAGGAAGTGGTTGAGCCTGTTAAAGAGAAAGAAGAAATTGACCCTGTGCTATTACGCCCAGTGGATGATTTAGAACTAACGGTTCGCTCAGCAAACTGCTTAAAAGCTGAAAACATTTATTATATTGGCGATTTGGTACAGCGTTCAGAAACTGAACTACTAAAAACACCAAATCTTGGTAAGAAATCATTGACAGAAATCAAAGATGTGCTTGCATCTAAAGGTTTAGAGCTTGGTATGCGTCTAGAAACTTGGCCACCAAGTGATCTGCGTGTTGATGATAGATTTTCTTATCGCAGCCGTTAATTTAAAGGATACTGACCATGCGACATCGTAATAGTGGCGTTAAGCTGGGTCGCACCAGCAGCCATCGTAAGGCAATGTTCCAGAACATGACTAACTCTCTGTTTGAACATGAGCTTATTAAGACTACTTTGGTTAAGGCAAAAGAGCTGCGTCGTGTAGCTGAGCCTCTAATCACTTTATCAAAAGAAGATAGTGTTGCTAATCGCCGTTTGGCATTTAGCCGTACTCGTAACAAGGAAATCGTTGGTAAATTATTCAACGAGTTAGGTCCTCGTTATAAGGCTCGCCCAGGTGGTTATCTGCGCATCATTAAGTGCGGTTATCGCGATGGCGATAATGCACCGATGGCATATGTTGAATTGGTTGATCGCCCATAATTAAGATTGCCATTCAAATAAAAAATCCCAGTTTTTTGCTGGGGTTTTTTATTTGCTAATACTGATGAAAATGTATTTTGATTTTTTTCTCAAAGTAAAAAGGTGGAGTTGCGTTATTCTGATAAAATGTAAAAAATCTACCGATAATTTATTGATATAAGGCTTATTGTACTTAAGCTTAAAACAATCAGGTTAAATCTGTCATATATAAATAAACCAACCAATTGTGATAACTTTTGTCGTGATGAAAGCTGAACCGTTGTGAGTTGCTTGCTTTAAATCCTAAATTTAAATCAGATTGATGATTTGTGGTTGTTGAACATCAATCGTCTCGGTATTTACCAATATATCAATCTGCTTTTCCAACATCTCTTCTATCTCATCGGGTGTATTGACGGCAATGGATTCTTGGTTGAGCTCGTGAATTATCAATGGTGCATTAACTGCATCAAGTAGGGCGGTAACTGGCGGATAATCGGTAATTTGTATGCCAATGATTTTATCTTTTGTCAGCAAATACTTGGGAGTTTGTTTGGTACTGTTTAAAACGAAGCAAGTGGTAGATGGTATTTGGTTTTTGATGTGGCGAAATTGTTCATTATTAATTTGAGCATAATTGGCAGCATCACTGATGCCTGAACATAATAGTGTGTGGTGGTCTTTGGCGGCAATTTGCTTAATGCGTGTGATGTGATCAAGACTGTTTTTGGCGTGAATGTGTGTTAATAATGCGTAGCCTGTTTGTGTTGGGTAAGCAATGATCTCTCCGTTTTCTAGAGCGTTGGCGATTTGTTTTAATAGTCTTGGTTGTGGATTTTTTGGGTGTAAGTACATGGTTTGCATGGTTTACCCTTGATGTTTTATTTGAAAATTTTGGCAAATGTATAAAAATACCCAAATCAATCGGCGTGCATCTTTTGGTAAGGTGTGTGGATTGCTTAAGTATTTGATAGCTTGGTGATATACATCGCTATCAAAAGTGCTTTTACTGGTATCAAAATCAGCATTTAAATTATCCTGAGAAACATAAAAAAATCGCCCACACGCTTGGTTGAGTAAACATTCTATGGCTTGTGGTTTGATTTCTACTTGTTCAAAAATCGCTTGTTTATTCGCATCTCGTCCGTCCGATTCGTACCAATAACCAAAATCATTTAATGTTCGTCTGTGTTTGCCAGCAATACACCAATGGCTGATTTCGTGTAGACAACTGGCAAAAAATCCATGTGCAAATTCAATGCGAGCGGGCTCATCACTATCGGCAGGAAAGTACTCAGGCTCAGTACCGCCACGCACAAGTATGGTTGGCATGATATGAGTGTCTGGTTGATTGAATAGCTGATTAAAAAGTGCCATCAGCCAATCAGTCATTTCCTGATCATTATTTTGGTCAATGTTTTGCCAAGTGAGTTGATAATTTTGCCAATCTTGTTCATCAAAACTTTGTGTCAGCTGAGCAATATCGTTTTTAATGTCTTGATCATTAAATAAAATATGCCAGTATTCAAAAATCTCATCACGAACAGAAGAGTTGTTTTTTGTTGGGTGGGGTGATAAATCGTAGAAATTGATGGCATTCATGGTTGTGCTTATTGGTCATAATTTGCAAGATTGATGATTTTATTGTTCCTACAAATTGCAAATCAAGATATTCAAAAAAATTTTCGTGAAAATTATCAAAATTTATGAAATAATACCACGATTTATGATATTGATAAAGGAAAGTTTGAATGAATCGGACAAACAACCATGCTGAATGTGTTGGTAAGCATATGCCAAAAGATGACGCTGTGCCAGTGAGTGCAATGCCAAAAAATATCATGTTGGATAAATGGGCGGATATTGGTTTTGCGTGGTCGGGTGAGGTGCCTGTGTCGAGTTTTGAGCGTTTGTCCGAACAGGTTGAGATTGAAAGTGGTGATCAAATAATTAAGGTGCAGGTTGCACTCAAAAAAACCAATGGGATTTTGTGGCTTGGTTTTGATGTGATGGGGCAGCTGATGGTATCGTGTCAGCGTTGTCTTGAGCCGATGGCGGTTGATGTAACAGGGGAATATCGTCTGGCTGTTTTGTTTGATGAGACGCTGATTGAACAACTTCAAGATGCAGAATACATCTTGGTTAGTGAATTGAATGCGGGTAAAATGTTGCCTATTAAGGATTTGCTTGAAGATGAGCTTTTGTTGATATTGCCATTATCGTTGCATCATGATGATTGTGATATGCCAATTGAAATGACAAAAAATGGCAATGATGATGAAAGCAGGGAAAATCCTTTTTTGGTATTGGCGTCTTTAAAGAGTGATTTGAACTAAAATGATCAAAAAAATGCAAAATTTAAAAAGTTTTTGTGATTTTTTTGCGATTTCACTTTGAAAATTATGAAATTTTTCTGTATAATACGACATTCATTGTGTTTGCCAAAGATGCCAAAGTAAAAGGTGCTGTGCTTTGGGCTGCGTTTTGTGGTTTTATCTTAGGTGTACAAACAGTTTTAAGTTAAATATGATTTAAGTATAGTTTTGGTGATTTAGTTATTAAATTGCCTTAAATGTATCGAATTTTAGGAGCTATCATGGCAGTTCAACAAAACCGCAAAAGCCGTTCACGCCGTGACATGCGTCGTTCACACGATCGCATCACTGTGAATGCGTTGAGTATTGACTCTACTACTGGTGAAAAACACATTCGCCACCATGCAACCAAAGATGGTTTTTATCGTGGTCGCCAGCTTTTCAAGGTAAGCCAAGAAAGCTAATTGCTATTTACCATCTTATAAATATAAGTCAAGCTGTATTGTTCAAATGCACTTGGCTTTATTTTTTTGCCTTATACAGGTTAAAAAAATATGGGTTGAAAACGCCAGCAGCCTTCAAAATTAGTAAACAAGCATTTACTTTTGTGCTAAAATAAAAAAGTGCGTTTTTACGCAAATCAAAGCACGGTTTAAAAAATATAAAATGGGTAGTTTATGACAGAAAATAATGCTACAAAACGAGTGGCGGTGGTTTTTCCTGGTCAAGGCTCACAAGCGGTTGGCATGATGAACGAACTGGCCGAAAGCTTTGCGGTGGTTAAACAAACTTTTGACGAAGCGAGTGCGGCTCTTGGTTTTGACCTTTGGGAGGTTACCCAAGACGATAGCCGTCTGCATCAAACTCAATATACTCAACCTGCATTGGTGGCAGCCAGCATAGCCATTTGGCGTATCATTTTGGATAAACTGGTGGCTCAAAATATTAAACTGGTATGTTTGGCAGGGCATTCCTTGGGGGAATACAGTGCTCTTGTCGCCAGTGGCGTGCTGAGTTTGTCTGATGCGGTAAAATTGGTGCATGAGCGTGGCAGATACATGACCGATGCTGTGGCAGGCATTGATGTACAAATGGCGGCCGTACTTGGTTTGGAAGATGAGCAAGTGCTGAGTTTGTGCGAGGATACAACAGCAAGCGTTGGGATTGTTGATGCAGCAAACTTTAATAGTCCTGGTCAGGTGGTGGTTGCAGGCACCGAAGTTGGTGTGGCTCATGTTCTGTCTGCGGTAGAAAATTTGGGTAAAAAAGCTGTACCGCTCAAGGTGTCCGTACCATCACATTGTGCTTTGATGAATGGTGCAACGGATAAGTTGGCAAGATTGCTGAATGAAACGACTTTTTGTCCTGCAAAAATCCCTGTAATCCAAAACCGTCATGCCCAAGTGCATGAGAGTATTGATGACATCAAGATGGCGTTGATTGAACAGCTGTCAATGCCTGTGCAATGGGCAAAAACCATGCAAAAACTAGCCGATAAGCACATTGATATTGTGATTGAATGCGGACCAGGTAATGTGTTGTCAAATCTGGCAAAACGCCAAGCAGAACCCATCGTTACCTTACCGACCGATAAATTGGTACGCCTTGAAAAATTGGAGAATCTGATATGAGTAGAAAAATTGTTCTGGTAACGGGTGCATCTCGTGGCATTGGTCGTGCGATTGCTCAGCGTTTTGCAGATGAAGGGCATTTTGTCATCGGTACAGCAACCAGTGAAAAGGGTGTGGAGGCTATTGAAGAATATTTGGGCGAATCTAATGGCATTGGTCGTGTACTTGATGTGTGCGATGAAGAAGTGATTGATAAGCTGTTTGAAGAGATTGATAGCGTCTATGGTGGTGTGAATGTGCTTGTAAATAATGCAGGCATTACCAAAGATGGTTTGTTAATGCGTATGAAAAACGAAGACTGGGCGGGTGTGATAGATGCCAATCTGACTTCCATCTACCGAACCTCTCGTCGCGCCATTCGCAGTATGATGAAGGCACGCTCTGGTCGTATCATTAACATCACATCGGTGGTTGGTCAAATGGGCAATGCAGGTCAGACTAACTATGCAGCATCTAAGGCGGGGGTAGAAGGGTTTACTCGTGCCTTGGCTCGTGAGATTGGCTCTCGTGGTGTAACGGTGAACTGTGTTGCTCCTGGTTTTGTAGAAACTGATATGACCGAAGAGCTTGATGAGCGTTTGATTAACTCAATGCTAGATGCGGTACCGCTTGGGCGTATGGCACAGCCAGAAGAGATTGCGGCAGCTGTGGTGTTTTTGGCCAGCGACGATGCCAGCTATATCACAGGTGAGGTGTTGGCGGTCAATGGCGGTATGCATATGTGATTGTTGGGTTGGTACACAAGGAGTGAAGAGTGCTGATGGGTCAATCACTTTATTGCCATTTCATCATTTGTTGAAATTGTGAACATATGTATTCATAAAGCTTGCACTATTAACAAAAATGTTTTATGATATGCAAAAATTGTTCGGATAAAACGCCGAAATCGACATGGTGTCGATGTTAGCATTTATCTATTTATTCAAAAAAAGGAAAACTTCTATGAGCGATATCGAAGCAAAAGTAAAAGACGCGGTAGCTGAACAACTTGGTTTAAATGTTGCCGAGATTAAAAATGATGCGTCATTCATGGACGACCTAGGTGCCGACTCACTAGACCTAGTTGAGCTTGTCATGGCATTTGAAAGCAGCTTTGGCATCACCATTCCTGATGAAGATTCTGCTGAACTGACCACTGTTCAAAAAGCAATTGACTATGTGGCTGCTAAACTTTAATCAATTGATTAAAATCACCAAAAACCATCTATATTTTAGATGGTTTTTTTTGATACTAGACAGCAATAATAACTACAATTCATAACAATTTGACAGTAAAATTTAGCGATATTTTGTCAGGTTTTCAAGTAAGATGAATGTCATCAATACGCACAAATCTTTATGCTTATGATGATACTATCATATGATATAGATGATGGTGCTTTATTCAGTATTCAGTCTGTCAGTCTGTCAGTCTGATTGTTGTAATGTTTAATCACCCTTACTAATCATGGATATCAAAAGGAGATGAAAGATGGGCATTTTTAGTTTTGCAAAAGATATTGGCGATAAGATTTTTAATCGCAATAAAAAAGACGCTGTATCGGTAAATAATGAGCCTGCATCAGTAGCTGAACCGACCGCACAGGAAATTGCCAACTTGTTGCTTGCTCGTATTCAAGCACAAAATGTACAGGTTGATGGCCTAAAAGTGAGTTATAATAGTGATACCGACACTGTAACGCTAAGCGGTACCGCCCAGACGCAAGCTGACCGTGAGCGAGCACGACTTGCAGTTGGTAATGTTCAGTATGTTGAGACGGTGATAGATGATATTGTGGTGGCAACTCAGGAGCCAGAATCTCGTTTTTATACCGTAAAATCTGGCGATACTTTATCTAAAATTGCCAAAGAAATGTACGGCAACGCCAATGACTACATGAAAATCTTTGATGCCAATAAACCCATGCTTTCGCACCCAGACAAGATTTATGTGGGTCAAGTGTTACGCATTCCTGCTTAGTTTATAGTTTTTACTAAAGTTAATTACTAAAATTAAGTTGCTTTATTTTAGGCCAATGAAAAATGAAACTTGGGCTGAATTGTTAAAAAAGACCGTGTTGAGCGGTCTTTTTTTTAATGACTTTAAAATTCAATTTCAAAAATCAGCAATGCTCTTTGAGTGCGGTTTGAGTTTGTGATTTGCGAAGGGTGATTTCATCAGCGGTGAGTTGTTTTTGGTTGCCTTGTGCATCAATCTCGTATACTGCATCGCCTGTATTTAGGGCATTTAGATTACTGCGTAAGGTCTGGCACTGTTTTTGTTTTTCGCTTGTGGTTGGTTCGGGTTTATTTGATGACTTGGGAGAATAAAAATTTAAAACAGTGTGCTGTCCTTGTGGTGGAAATTGTCCATATAACAGCTCTCCATGCTTGCCAATGCTTTGATATATGGGTATGGCCATGCTGTTTTGAAAAGTACTAAATAGTAAGAAGATGAATGAGCAATGCAAAAGAGAGTTCATGTATTTACCTTTGCTAATATCACGATTGAGTTTATTGTAGCATGAATCATATCAAAAACATCAGGTAACTCATAAAAATTTTGTATATAAGAATAAAAATGGCAAAATTTATGTATGTTACAAAAATATTATTGGTCAATAAAAAATATGCTTGGCAAGGCGATGGTTTTGCGATAATATACTTGAATCAAGATGAGTTATAAGATGTTTTTTCGTCATTTGTTCTTCTTTTCTAAATTGGTCTAAATTGGAAAAGAAGCCGACATCTTGAAGCTTATCTTGCAAATCAATTTACAACTTAATGCTTTTTTGGTTATTCATAAAAGTCAGCGTAGCTATTATCATTATCATGAAGCTGCGTTTGTTAAAGAAAAGCGGGTGAATTACCGTTTATCGATGCTTTATTTAACATTGCTTCAGACTTACCAGTCTGCAAGACGATACTCTGCCAAACCTTTGTAGCTTCTTGCACGCCTTGTTTTGTCTTTAGCAAATTGCGTTTGTTGATTACCTATTGAAACAAGGATTAGCAATGACAAAACAAACCGCCCAAGCCCCTAGTATGATGGCGCTTACCCAAACGGCAAATGCTGCCAAAAATTTTCAAGAAAACCAAGCCAAGCTTGCATGTGGTGAAACCGTTGCCATGTCAGGCGCAGAACTTCTAGTTCAAGCGCTCATTGATGAGGGCGTAGACTATATTTTTGGCTACCCTGGTGGGGCGGTTTTGCATATCTATGATGCTTTATTTAAACAAGACAAAATTGAGCATATCCTAGTTCGCCACGAACAAGCGGCAGGGCATATGGCAGATGCGTATAGTCGTGTTACTGGTAAAACAGGTGTGGTGCTTGCCACATCAGGGCCAGGTGCGACCAACACTGTAACCGCCATTGCTACCGCCTTTATGGATTCCATTCCAATGGTGGTGCTTGCAGGGCAAGTGCCAAGCACTTTGATTGGTGATGACGCTTTTCAAGAATGCGATATGATTGGCGTGTCCCGCCCTGTGGTCAAGCACAGTTTTCAAGTTCGAAATCCTGTTGATATCCCAACAATCATCAAAAAAGCTTTTTTTATTGCCAGTACAGGTCGTCCTGGACCTGTTGTGGTGGATATCCCAAAAGACATGACCAACCCTGCCGATAAGTTTGATTACTTTATGCCAAAGATGGTTGGTATGCGTTCTTATCAGCCAACATCAAAAGGTCATGCTGGTCAAATTAAAAAAGCGGTAGACTTGTTATTGTCTGCTAAGCGTCCTGTATTGTACTCAGGCGGTGGCGTGGTTCAGGGCGATGCGTCCAACGAGCTTCGTGAACTTGCTGATTTATTAAACCTCCCTGTTACCAATACCTTGATGGGTTTGGGGGCGTATCCTGCCACAGCACCACAGTTTGTTGGTATGCTTGGTATGCACGGCACTTATGAAGCCAACATGACCATGCACCATGCTGATGTGATTTTGGCGGTGGGAGCAAGGTTTGATGACCGAGTTACCAATAATGTCAAAAAATTCTGCCCAAATGCAACCATCATTCATATTGACATTGACCCAACGAGTATCTCAAAAACAATCTTGGCACACATTCCAATTGTCGGTGATGTTAAGTCTGTATTGGGCGAAATGGTGGGCATCATCAAAGCAGGAGATAGGCGTCTAGATGAGCAGGCCTTGAATGATTGGTGGACGCAAATTAATGAATGGCGTAATCGCCATGGCTTGCGTTATGGCTCTGATACGGATGCCGACATTCACGCCATCATGCCGCAGCGTGTGGTTGAAACTTTGTACAAATTGACCAATGGCAAGGCGATTATTACAAGTGATGTCGGTCAGCATCAGATGTTTGCTGCTCTTTATTATAAATACGATGAGCCACGCCAATGGCTAAACTCTGGCGGTCTTGGCACGATGGGTGTTGGTTTGCCCTATGCGATGGGTGCAAAACTTGCCAACCCCAACCGTGATGTAATTTGTGTTACAGGCGAAGGCTCTATTCAGATGAATATCCAAGAGCTATCCACTTGTTTGCAGTACAATCTGCCTGTCAAAATTTTAAACCTAAACAACGCCCAGCTAGGTATGGTCAAGCAATGGCAAGATATGCTCTATGAAGGTCGCCATTCGCAGTCGTATATGCAGTCACTGCCCGATTTTGTCAAACTTGCTGAAAGTTATGGGCATATTGGTATACAAATTAGCCAGCTTGATAAATTAGATGAACAGCTTGCGTGGGCATTGGCTCAAAAAGACAAGCTGGTGTTTATTGATGTGATTATTGATAGAAACGAGCATGTTTATCCAATGCAAATTGCAGGGCAATCTATGCGTGATATGTGGCTTGGCAAAGGGGAGCGTTCGTAATGCACTTAATTTCTGTTTTATTGGAGAATGAATCAGGGGCTTTGTCTCGTGTGGTGGGTTTGTTTAGCCAGCGTGGGTACAACATTGAAACGCTCAATGTCGCCCCAACAGACGACCCAACGCTTTCTCGGCTGACTTTGACCACCAACGCCGATATTGACAAAGTGGAACAAATTACCAAGCAGTTGCACAAATTGATAGAAGTTGTCAAGGTACAAACGCTAAGTGATAGCGTGCATATTGAGCGAGAACTAATGCTTATCAAGGTGCGAGCGTCTGGCACAAGTCGTGAAGAGATTTATCGCAATGCCGATATTTTTCGGGCACAGATTGTAGATGTCAGCCCAAGTTTGTACACGATTTTGATTACAGGCGATGTCGCCAAATTAGACGGCTTTATTGATGTCATTGGCAAAGATAAAATCCTAGAAGTAGTGCGGTCTGGCGTGATTGGCATTGCACGAGGCGAGCGTGTGTTGTCGGTGTGATTTTAGTAATAGAGCAAAACCAGTTTAAAGGATAAAAGATGATAACCGAACAAAATTTAAGCCTAGATTTTAAAGTTACGGGGCAAGATGCGTATTGGTTGTTGGCATTTTGTCAAAAAAACAACACAAAACCCCAAGCGGTATTTGAAGAGCTTTTGCAAAGTTTTAGGTTAAATACAACAGAGCGATTAAAAACCAAAAAATCCGATTATGCAGGCGGACTTGCCGAATTTGCCAATCCTGCGTTAATTCCCTTAGAAGAGCAAGCGGTAGAAATGGCGATTAAGGCAAAATATGGTATTGATTGACACAAATATTGTTTTGCGGTTTTTATTACAAGACCACGAAACATTAAGCCAAAAAGCCAAAGAGATTATTGATAATCATACAGCAATCTGTCTGAATGCGGTCATTTATGAAGTCATTCATGTACTACAAAGCGTTTATAAGATTGACAGAATAAAAATTGCTGATAAATTATTGACATTGTTTGAAAATAAAATTATTGAAAGCGAAAATAATTCAGTTACGATAAAATCTTTAATAGTTTTTAAAGAAACTTCAATGGATTTTATGGATTGTTTACTGATTGCTTATCAATTGGCTGATAATCAAATCATTTATTCTTTTGATAAGAAAGTTAATAATTATCTAAAAAGAATCAATGGCGAAATTTAATTCAACCCAACGCCATTTATGTTATGGCATTATTTTAAGGAAACTCGTATGAGCTTAAATATTTTTTATGACAAAGATTGTGATTTGTCTGTCATTCAAGGCAAAAAAGTTGCCATCATCGGCTATGGCAGTCAAGGGCACGCCCACGCTTTAAACCTAAAAGACAGCGGTGTGGATGTTACCGTGGGCTTGCGTGAAGGCTCTGCTTCTTGGAAAAAAGCAGAGAACGCAGGCTTAAAAGTCGCCGATACCGCCACAGCGGTCAAAAATGCCGATGTGGTGATGATTTTGACCCCAGATGAATTTCAAAAACAGTTGTATACAGATGTGATTGAACCAAATATCAAAGACGGCGCAACGCTTGCTTTTGCTCACGGTTTTGCCATTCATTACAACCAAATCGTACCACGAGCCGACCTTGATGTGATTATGGTTGCCCCCAAAGCCCCAGGGCATACGGTGCGTTCAGAATTTGTGGCAGGCGGTGGTATTCCTGACTTAATCGCCATTTATCAAGACGCATCAGGACAAGCCAAACAAGTTGCCTTGTCGTACGCATCAGGCGTGGGCGGTGGGCGTTCTGGGATTATTGAAACCACCTTTAAAGACGAAACCGAAACTGACCTATTTGGCGAGCAAGCGGTGCTTTGTGGCGGTGCGGTGGAGCTTGTCAAAATGGGCTTTGAGACGCTGGTAGAAGCAGGCTATGCCCCTGAAATGGCGTATTTTGAGTGCTTGCACGAACTCAAACTCATCGTGGACTTGATGTATCAAGGCGGTATTGCCGATATGAATTACTCAATCAGCAACAATGCCGAATACGGCGAGTATGTTACTGGCTGTGAAGTCATTAACGACAAGTCCCGTGAAGCAATGCGTAATGCCCTAAAACGCATTCAATCGGGCGAATACGCCAAGATGTTTATTAGTGAAGGTCAGCTAAACTATCCGTCAATGACCGCACGGCGTAGATTGACTGCTGAGCACCAGATTGAAAAAACAGGGGCAAAACTGCGTGCGATGATGCCGTGGATTACCGATAGCAAGATTATTGATAAAGAGAAAAATTAATTAATTGATTTTTATCAGTATGTTGGTAAATTTAAATTCAAAGCAATTACTCGCTTGGGTGGTTGCTTTTTTTTGAGGCAAAGCAATGAATATCAAAGCCTAAGCGTAAAAAATCACTGCTGTAATAAATCATGCCATTTTTTTTAAATTCATGTAAAATAGGTCGCCGTAAATTGTGATAGATTAAGAGTATGATGAATTTATTGAGTCAAATTGATTTTGAGCGAGCTTATGTTGTTGCAAGTCTTTTGGTGGCGATATTGGTGTGGGTTGAGACCAGTTGGGTTTTGCATAATAAAGGCAAGCTTCCTGATTCTGGAACTTTTGCTATTATTAGCCTGATTACCTCATCATGGCTTGTGGTATCAGGGCTTGCGATGTTTTTTTTACAACTTGATCATCTTCAAATGAGTGTGGCGGCTGTTTATGGGGTGTATTGTGTGGCAGGCTGGTTTTATAGTGCAAAGCTTATCTCGCTGACCGACATTGATGATCCGATGGATTTGGTCATGCCAGATAAGTACTTAGACTTTGGGCGAGCTTTTGCACTTGTCTTTGCAGTGTTGTGTATTTTTGTACTCAGTGTGCCATATTTGCAGGTCGCTGGTATGTTTGGTTACAAATAATTAATCATTTATTTAAAATAATTTCCAATTTGATATAAAAATCTGCTATACTTGGCGTCATGGTATTTATGTACCGTAGTAAGTTTTGCAAGACGCCATTTGGCGAGTGTTAAAACGACTTTGAAACTTGCGGACAAGTGGGTTTTAGGGCGTGTTTGAACAATCTTTGAACGCTGTTTATTGTATTGGTTGAAAATTAAGCGTCTTTTTACATTAAGGCTTTTTTTGCAGTTTTTGGCAACATAAATATTTAGTTTGGTAATTTTGCCAATTTTTTTTTTCAATCATACAGGAATTTTCCCATGTCAAATAAAGTTCAAGGCACAGTTAAGTGGTTCAACGAATCTAAAGGTTTTGGTTTTATCGCCCAAGATAATGGCGGTCAAGATGTATTCGCTCATTACAGTGCCATCACTGGTAGTGGCTTTAAAACCCTAGCTGAAGGTCAAAAAGTAGCATTCATCTTGGGTGAAGGCAAAAAAGGCCCACAAGCTGAAGAAATCGAAAAGCTATAATTGGCACTATTTGGTTAGTCGCTATTTTTCAAGCATCTAAATGTTTTGATTTTATTTAAATGCTTGATTGGCTAAAAGCACTCAAATTTTGAGTGCTTTTTTGTATTTTCGCCTTTTCGTTTTTAGTTTTTTAATTTGTAACAAAGCAAGCTGTGCCATAAAACCCTTAATTCTTTGATGATTGATGGGCTTATTATCAGGGCGATGGTTTTATTTGAATGTATTTTAGATGTATGATATCAAGTAATGACCTAAAAATGACTGCGCATTCACGATAATTATTTGACCAAAATTGGGAAATTTTAGACAATCAAGATGGCATTAAGCATATAAATATGATATATTTTCATTGATTATTTTTTTAAAACGACTTACAAACGGAGTTATTATGAAAGTGTTAGTTGCTGTCAAGCGTGTTGTTGATCACAATGTCAAAGTGCGTGTCAAGGCGGACGAATCTGGCGTAGAGCTTGCCAATGCAAAAATGAGCATAAACCCATTTTGTGAGATTGCTATTGAAGAGGCAGTACGCCTAAAAGAAAAAGGCATCGCCAGCGAAATCATCGCCGTATCTGTTGGCACTACTCAATCACAAGAGCAAATCCGCTCGGCTTTGGCATTGGGTGCTGACCGTGGTGTGTTGGTTGATACCGATGAAAAACCGTATCCGCTCCAAGTTGCCAAAATTTTAAAAGGTGTGGCAGAATCTGAGGGTGCACAATTGATCTTATTGGGCAAGCAGGCGATTGATGACGATAATAACCAAACAGGTCAAATGCTATCGGCTTTGATGAATGCATCGCAAGGTACTTTTGCCTCTGAGGTTGTGGTTAATGGCGATAAAGTGCAGGTTACTCGTGAGATTGATGGTGGTTTGCAAACTGTTGAGTTGGCACTGCCTGCCATCATCACTACCGACCTTCGCCTAAACGAACCTCGTTTTCCAAAACTGCCAAACATCATGGCCGCCAAGAAAAAACCTCTTGATGTCAAAAAACCTGCCGACTTTGGCGTGGATATGTCATCAAAACTGACCACTTTAAAAGTAAAAGCACCAGCAGAACGCAGTGCAGGCGTGAAAGTGGCAAGCGTTGATGAGCTGATTGACAAGCTAAAAAATGAGGCCAAAGTCATCTGATTTGGTGATTTA
Organism: Moraxella sp. Pampa; assembly: GCF_035181385.1. Lineage (NCBI taxonomy): Bacteria > Pseudomonadati > Pseudomonadota > Gammaproteobacteria > Moraxellales > Moraxellaceae > Moraxella > Moraxella sp. Pampa. The sequence goes on from NZ_JAXCJK010000003.1 coordinate 109,047, forward strand.
AAATATTCATTGCATTAAAAATTAATTAAAAAAGGATAGAATGATGACTGTATTAGTTTATGCTGAACACGATAATCACGAATTAAAAGCTGCCACTTTGTCTGCCATTACTGCAGCTACCCAAATTGGCGGTAGCGTAGATGTGCTTGTTGCAGGTGCTGGTGTGCAGAGTGTGGCAGATGATGTTGCCAAAGTTGCAGGTGTGAACAAGGTTTTGCTTGCTGATGATGCCGTCTTTACCAATCAGCTTGCCGAAAATATCGCACCGCTTGTGGTGAAGCTATCAGGCGAATATAGCCATATCATTGCCCCTGCCACCACCACAGGAAAAAACTTTTTGCCACGAGTGGCGGCATTGCTTGATGTAAGCATGGTTTCTGATATCACAGCAGTGATTGATGCCAAGACTTTTGAGCGTCCGATTTATGCAGGTAATGCCATTGCTACTGTGCAGACCGCTGAGGATAAGGTTGTTTTGACCGTGCGTACGACAGCTTTTGATGTGGCAACAGCGACTGGCGGTAGTGCGAGCATTGAAAATGTGTCTGCTGGTGGTGATGCAGGTAAATCAACATTCATCAAAGAAGAGCTTGCCGAGTCTGACCGTCCAGAATTGACATCGGCAAACATCATCGTCTCTGGCGGTCGTGCATTGGCCAGCGGTGAAAACTTTGTCAAATACATTGAGCCATTGGCAGACAAGCTGGGTGCCGCAGTGGGTGCAAGCCGTGCCGCAGTAGATGCAGGCTTTGTGCCAAATGATTTGCAGGTGGGTCAGACAGGTAAAATTGTTGCACCAAATTTATACATCGCCGCAGGTATTTCAGGTGCGATTCAGCATTTGGCAGGTATGAAAGATTCTAAGACCATCGTAGCGATTAACACCGACCCAGAGGCACCAATTGCACAAGTGGCGGATTACTTCTTGGAGGCGGATATTTTCACTGCACTGCCAGAATTGACCGAAAAACTATAAAATTTTTCCTAAAAGCAAAAGCTACAACAAAAAGTCCTCATTGGCTTTTGAATAAAAAAACGCACCAACATCAGGTGCGTTTTTTATGCTTTTTTGTAAAATGATGAAAAATAAAGAGGGTGTTTGCTTTGGGCTGATTTGTGTTGCTAAGAATAAAAAAATCTGACTTTTGTGCATGGCGTTTTATCAAAAAAAAAGTTGCTTAACCCCATTTATGGTCATCGCAATCGCTTTATGCAAAGCATCTTTGGCGTAGCATTTCATAAAAGCAGACACTTCCTGCCACGCCGACATTCAGACTTTCTTGACCGTTGGGCTGTGGCAGTGCGATGGGTGTGGCGTTTTGTAAAAATACATCAGACACGCCTTGCCCCTCATGTCCTAGTACCCATGCGATGGGGGAGGTCAGATCGTGATGATAAATGACCTTATTTGTATGTGAGCTGGTGGCATACAGCGGTGTTTGTACTTTTTGTAAAATCTCGTCAGCGGTGATGTGTTCATAGATGCTTAAAGCAAAGTTTGCCCCCATGCCAGCACGCAAGCACTTAGGAGACCATAAATGAGCAGTATGTGGCGTGGTAATGATGGTGGTGATGCCAACAGCAGAGGCGGTACGAAGTAGTGTGCCGATATTACCTGTATCTTGTAAACCATCTAAAATCAGGCAATCATCTGCTATTTTTGTCAGTGTGGGGCTGGGTGTGTCAATGATGGCCATGATGTCCACGCCATCGCCTAGTGTACGGATTTGTTTATATAGGGCATTTGTGGTGGTTATGATGTCCTTGTCCAAGATGTTTTGGCACAGCTTGATGACTTCTGGGTGGTGTAGGGAATTTTGAGCAATGATGACTTTATCCACCGTCAGACCTTGCTTTAAATAGGCATCTAATAAATGTACGCCCTCAATGACTGTCTGGCCAGTTTTTTTGCGGTGGCGATGGCTTGTGAGTAAGGCTGATGCGTGCTTGATGATGGGGTTTTGGGCGGAGGTGATTAGATTCATGGTTTTTGGTGTGTTTGTTTAGGAGTTTTTTGATGATGTTTCACGTGGATTCATTTTATTTTTGGTTGGGTGTGTCATCAGGTGTTCTCCAATCAAATGGCTGATACCAACCATTTGATTGGGCGTAGCGGTGATGTCAAAAGTTGGCTTATTCATTAAAGCCTTGTTTTTCTCCGTTGGCCAAAATCCCTGCCTTGGCGTGCAGTGCTTTGACATACTCAACTTCTTGTTTTGCACCCAGTACCACAGGAATACGCTGATGAATGCCAGTCGGCTCAATGTCCATGATTCTTTGTACGCCGTCTGTACTGGCACCGCCTGCTTGCTCGATGATAAAGCTCATTGGATTGGCCTCGTACATCAAGCGAAGTTTGCCTGCTTTGCCTGCGATTTTGGTGTCAAATGGGTACATAAAAATGCCGCCACGAATCAAGATGCGATGCACATCAGCAATCATCGCCGCCACCCAACGCATATTATAATCTTTGTTGCGTACGCCTGTATCGCCTTGGGTCAGCTCTTGTATGTATTGCTGAATTGGTGCAAGCCAATAGCGACGATTTGATGCATTGATGGCATATTCTGCGGTATGCTCGCTGATGGTAACGCTTTGGTTGATTAAGATATAATCTTGAGAAACAGGATCAAAGCTAAACATGGCAACGCCTGCCCCAAAGGTGAGTGCCAACATGGTAGATGTGCCATAGATGAAATAGCCTGCACCCACTTGGTGCTTACCTGCTTGCAAAAAGTCGGATTCGCTGACAGCTTGCCCTTGGTTGTTGTGTGGCAAGATAGAAAAAATCGTGCCAACCGTCATGTTGATGTCAATATTAGACGAGCCGTCCAGTGGGTCAAAAGTAACCAATAGAGTGCCGTTGTCATTGGCAGGGCTGATGTCTTCTAGCTCTTCTGAGGCGACGCCTGCACAATGAGGGTTTTGGATTAGGGCGTTTAGCAACAAATCGTTTGAGATGACATCAAGCTTTTTTTGGTTTTCGCCTTGCGCATTTTGACCGCCTGCCTCGCCATGAATACCAGCCAATGCCCCTTTGTCAAGCAAATCGCTGATGGCGATGCTGGCTGTGGCAAGTGTCATGACGGTGCTGGCAATCTGTGGGGTGGTGTGTGTGTTTAGATACTGAGCAAGTGTGGTCATGGTGGTCATAAGAATCCTTGTATGCTTAGATGATAAAACTAGATGATAAAAAATGATGTATAAGATGGGCTATTTTAGCATGATTTGACAAGATTTTGGCGGTGGTGTGGATTTTTGTGGTCAGCATTTTATGGTGGGCATTAAACATGACAGCAAGCAACAGTTACCCAAATGCCCAGAATGATTGGTTGTTTTTTTACAAAAACATACACGATGAATATAATATTACGCAAAAGTGGATAAAAACTACATAAAACCGTTTTTTTTTTTTTGGTTTTTTGGGTATAATAGCAAAAATTAAACCGTATCGCTGAAAAACTGATATCGCCAGTAAAGTTGTATAAAATGATTGGCATCATGGATTGGTGGTATTATTGGCTTTTTGCCATTTTTTTATCAATGGAGATTTAACATGAATATGTTAACAAAATTAGTAACCGCCCTAGCGGTGGTGGGTGCTAGCGTGTCTGTGGCGAATGCTCAGCAAAAAACAGTGTCAGGTACTGTGGATTTTAAAGTGAATATGCCAAGCGTGCTGGTGCTGTATCATTGGGACGAAGCAGGTATTGACTTTCAACCCCAAGTTGAAGCACAAATATCAGGTCACGGCGTTGAGCAAGTTGATGCAGGTGAAGCCAATGTTTCGGTGACTACCAACAATAATACTGCGAATGTTTTAGCTCTCAATGATGAAGCGCTATCAGCAACTCAATTTAAAGGTCATGATGCTCAAACAGTTAAAGTAACTTTACAAGACGCTTGGGCTGTGCGTAGCATATCAGAAAATGGTGTAGAATTAATTGTTGAGACTACCGATAAGGCACACAAGAATGACCTTGATCCTACCTCTGTAATTAATGTAGAAAATACTAAGGTTAAATCCACTGAAGCCGTAGGTGTTGATACAGGGATAGGAGCTGACAGAATTCAACTGCCTTCTAAATGGGTACCCATCAAGGGTGATATTACCTTTGATCTTGATTTGTCAGGTGCAAAAAAATCAGGACTTTACGCATCTCAAGGTCAAACTTTTACATTAAAATTGTCAGCCAAATAATGTCTGATACTTAATTGGACATTGACCAGTTAATCCAAAAAAAAGAGTATTAAACCTTTATTAATACTCTTTTTTTAATACCTTTTTATGGCACATTACTGGATAAATCTGTTAAAATTTGACACGCTGTTATTTGGCATGGTTTGCCATCTGTGATATCCACCCAACCGATTGAGTAACTGTCGTATGATCCCAACAAAACCTACCACAAATCCCACCACAAAACACGCCCCACTCGCCATGCGTGCGATGATTGGCCTGACGGCTGTATTGGGCATGACAAGCCATGCCACCACCTTGCAGACCACCTTAGAGCAAGACGCACAAGGGGCAAAACTGGTGGTGGTACAAAAAGACGCACAAGGACGCCAGCTGGATATGCCCCCAGCCCAATTGGGCATCTCGCCACCAAGCATCAATCTACAAGCCCATGGCAAAAGAACCGATACTTCGGTTACTTTTTATAATTATAGCGATGAGCCAAAACGCATTGAATTGTCTTTGGTGGATACCGATGAGCAGTTTGAGCCGATTGACAGTAGTGCAGACACGCTCAAATCTTGGACGGTGGTCGCTCCGCAGTCTTTTGAGATTGTGGGTGGCGGTCATCAGACCATTCGTCTGTCGTTTCGTGTGCCTGAAAACTTCCCAAAAAAGACACATCATGCTTTTTTGATGATTAACCAAAAAATAGACAAGCCCATCGTAGAGCAAACAGAGGCACTGACGGTGGTCAAAATCGGCTCTCAATATCAGTTGCCGATTCGTCTGACGACTGACTGATGATAAAATGACAAATTGAGGCGTAGCGATGATTGATAAGGTACTTCGTGGGGCAATGATTGGGGCGATGACAAGCCTTGTGGCATTGCCTGTGTGGGCAGGCGAGCTACAATTGGTTGGGCTAAAAGTCAATCACGAGGACAAAGGCGGTATTGATGCTTTGTGGCATGATGAGCGTTATCATGTCAGTGTGGCTGATTTGGCATCGCTTGATATCAGCACCAAGAGCCAAGATGATGGCATGCAGTTTCAGACACCGCTAGGGGAGGCAACCTTAAGTTTTGATCAACTGGTTTATCATGACGGTGTGGCTTATGTGTCATTAGATACGCTAAAAATACTGGGGATTACAGCGGTCTATTCGCAGGCAGATTTACAAATTCATTTGATCATGGCAACCCTACCCAAACAACAACCAACCCAAAAGGCTGAGCCTATCATCACGCATACGCCGAGTGTGGCAGGTTTGCAGGGTTTGAATTTTGATAGCCAGGTTACAGGTCGCACACATGGGGTGGATAATAGTCATCATCAATTAGACGCTTTTGGCTATGCACTGGGTGGCACTTGGGGGGTGGCAGTCAGTAAGAGCGATGGCAATAAGACACAGCTTGACAATGCCTATTGGCTGACATCAGATGATGATATGGCGGTCAGATTTGGTAGTACCGATACGCCATTTGGCACCATCACAGGGGCAAATTTTGCTTATAGTAATGCCAATATCGCACGGCATTTGACAACCCATGCGGACGGCAGAACCACCACGCTGATCAATTCATCTAGCCATGACTATCAGCATATCAAAGGCGTAGGGGTTGCAGGTGGCTTGGCAGAGCTTCGTATCAATGGCAGGGTTGTGGCTCGTGTGCAGAGCTTGCTAGATGGTCGTTATGAGTTTTTGAATTTGGATATGTCTGCCATAGACCGCCAAAGTCTGATTGAAGTGGCGATATTTGACAATCCATTATCGGCTGTGCCAATGCGTGTAGAGCGGGTATCTTTGGCTAAACGCTATGGCTCGGTGGCGACAGATGAGCTTTTGGTACAAGCAGGCGTGGGGCGTGTTGGGGTGTTTGATGATCGTACTGCCAAAACCGCCTATACCAATGTTGCCTATGGCTTAAATAATAAGGTAAGCCTAAGAGCTGGCTTAAAATATCAGCAAAATGGTAATACCAGTTGGCAAATGGGGGCAAATATTGCCCCAGACCCACACACCAATGTGGATTTGGATTATCGGCATAATGGTAATTTTCGTTTAGACGCACGCCACGAACAAAAAACATGGCAAGCCAATTACCGCTATACCTCGTCTGCTCATCGTGATGGTCGTCATTATTTGGGGCTGTACTATACTCCTGATGATCATAGGCATTTGTCATTAACTCAAAGTAGTAAGAATACCAGTGTGTATGCTCGCTATAAAATCAATGACCGCTTAAGCCATGACATACAGTATCAATCGCACAAGGGTTATTGGCGTTATCATGTGAGTTATCGGCAGATTGGTGGTCGCTTTGATGGTAGCTATCAATACAGCATTGACCCACACAAGCACCATCTATCGTCATCGCTACGCCTAACAGGCGATACCACGCTACAACAAAGCGTATATATTGGCCATGGTGCTAATAAAACCCATGATAACAAGCGAGCCTTTGGTGTGGAAAGTAGCTTGCAGCACCGCATTTCTAATAATCAATCGCTGTCTTTGGGTGCGTCATGGCATAATCTTACCCATAAAGATAACATTTTGCTACAAGGTCAATGGCAATACCAAAGCAAACACGGCATCAATGTCAGTGCAGGCTATCGTCATGGTGGCAATCCTTGGCATGGGCAGTATGAAGACCGAATTGGCAAGGGTTATTTTAATGATACAAAACAAAGTGCAGGCGAGTGGTTTTTGCGTATTGGCTTAAATGCTTATAAAGCCCCTGCCAGTTTGCCAAAACTTGGTAAATATGTTGCCAGTGGCGGTACTGACGGACAGGCGGTAATTACTTTATTGCATGACCGCCAAGATTTTCGCAAATCAGCTGATGAGCCGATGTATTTTAATGTCGATCACAAACTCATACCAGCCAACGCCCTAGCTGGTACCGATAAAAAAAGTACCTATCTGTTAGATTTGCCCAAAGGCGTGTATGAGATTAAACTGGACGGACGCAGTCTGCCCATTGAATACGCCCTACCGACCAAGGCGGTGGCTAAGATAGATGCACGCCTACCTACCTATATTGAGTGGCAGATGACCCAAGTCTATGGTATTCGTGGGCAACTGTCGCTGGCCGATGTGCAGGTGGAAGTATGGCAGGGCGATAAGCTCATCGCTGATACCAAGACGGATACAGACGGCTATTTTTTGCTAGACGGATTGCCAAAGGGTGAATATGTCTTGCGTGCCGATGGCTATCTGCCCAAACAAGTGGTGGTCGTAGATGATTATGTGTTGGGTGTGGTGCTAGATAGGGCATTTAATGATCAATAAATGACAAGTGAGATGGTGATGAAACAGCGACTGACAACAAAAATGCTAAAACTTGGCTCAAAAACCCTGCCGATCATACTGACTGCACTGCCTTTTATGATGATGTCGCAGGCGTTTGCAGACCAAGCTAATTGTGGTCCTAATACTGCTTTTAAAGGTGTTTTTGATTCTCAGATATTCAAACAGGTAAATAACGACCCCGACCCAGATAAAATTATTTATTTTTGTGCTCGTGGAGATGCCCCTACCCAAGAGATTTTTAATATCCCAGATGGCGATCTCATCGAAAATAGCAGAAAAGTGATTAATATGGGTCGAACCAAAGCAACGGTAAATATCGGTACAAGCCGTATTGATGTGGCGGGCTTTAATGTTAATGATAATTTACGCTTGCCAACAGCCTATGTTTTTAGGCCATTAAAAACATTAGATAGAGACATTCTTAGAGAGAAGTTTCATTTTGTTACTTATAGGCATAACAATGATAACAGGGTGAGAGGTAATTCTACTAACTTTTACGATTACTGTCAGGGTGTGCAACCCACCAATCCACGAGGCGTAAATTTTTATCAAAATATTTTTGATTACCTAAAAGGCAATGCTCATCTATTTACAGTAAATGGCACACCTGCTCAACCTTTTGTTAATGGTGTCAATACTGGAGCGGATAGTCAGTTTGCCTTTGCAAGAGTAACGGTTGATGGTGCAGACATGATAGTAAAATTTTTTACTAGGCAAAAAAGCGGTTTTTTTCATAGGCATAAAAATCATGATGCCATTTATTGTCTATTGACCGTGGAGGTAAAAGCGGAGATTGATGTCAATACTGCCCAAGCCAGAAGCTACAATTTACGAGTAAGATTTGCAAATTAGATACGCTGGTAATTAACCAGTCATCAATGACAAAAGGGCAGGAAAATCTTGGTTCTTTTGTGGATATGTTGTGATGAATTTGTGATAAGGCGATACAAATTTTACTTTTCAAACATAGATGAAATTGGTAAAATGTATCATTTTATTGGCTAATTTGGTTTTATTGTACACACAGGAAGCACCATGACTGACATTGACATTCGTACTTGCTTGCACCAATCTTTGGCTCGTCCACAATGTACCAAAGATGGCGGTATTTGTCATTTTATTGGTGTAGAAGGGCTGACTCGCATTCAGCTTGAAGCCATTATTGATAAGGCGATGGGCTATTTTGATGAGTCTGGTCGGCTGATCAATACCAATGAACTTGGTGGCTGTACTGTGATGAATTTGTTTTTTGAAAATTCAACTCGTACCCGCACGACTTTTGAGGCAGCCCAAAAGCGTCTTGGGGCCAATGTTTTAAACCTTGATATTGCTCGCTCATCAGCCAGCAAAGGCGAATCTTTGCGTGATACGCTGTGGAATTTGGAGGCGATGAGTGCAGATATGTTTGTGGTGCGTCATTCATCAAGTGGGGCAGCACACTTTATGGCGACAGAAGTTACACCAAATGTTGCCATCATCAATGCAGGCGATGGTTGGCATGGCCACCCTACGCAGGCGATGCTTGATATGCTGACCATTCATCGTGAATTGTGTCTTAAATCAGGCAAATCATTTGACGATCTTTCTGTTGCCATCATTGGCGACATCAAGCATAGCCGTGTGGCTCGCTCGGACATTTGTGCATTGCAGACTTTGGGCGTGCGTGATATTCGTGTCATTGCCCCTAGGACTTTGTTGCCAAAGGGCATTGAGCGCTATGGCGTATCCACTTTTAACGACATGGATAAGGGCATTGTGGACGCTGATGTATTGATCGGTTTGCGTATCCAAAATGAGCGTATCGGTTCACCCTTACTGCCATCTACATCAGAATATTTTAAAATGTATGGCATTACCGAAAGCCGCCTTAGACTTGCCAAGCCAGATGCTTTGGTCATGCACCCAGGCCCTATGAACCGTGGGGTAGAGATCGCTTCAAGCGTGGCAGACGGCGATCAATCCGTCATCTTAAAACAGGTGAATAATGGCATTGCAGTTCGCATGGCGGTCATGGCGATGGCGATGCGTGGTCAAGATAAGAATAAAGGGCTTATTTAAAAGCGGATTGTGCTTAGGGTTGTACTTAGGGTTGGACGATGAGTTGTCGGTGTAGGCCGTGTATTGTCCAAATCAGAGGATAAAAATCATAAGATGCTAAGCCAAGAACACTGGGCAATAAGCAGTGATGAATTGAATAACAAGATTGATTAACTAAAAAACAAAAGAAAAAGCCATGAAAAATCTACTTCCCAAAAACTGGCAACAACCAAAGCTGGCCAATGTTGATACTGATGGAAAATGGCTTATGCCACCCATTGTGGATTTGTGTGGTCGTCTGCGTGAACCGGGTCATCAGTCGTATGGTACGCTGGCAAGTGAAGGTAGGGCGGCTCGTCAAAATGGCATTTTGCACATCGTATTGCCACCTGACACCAATCCTGTGCTAGAAAATGGCTCCTTATTCAAAGGATTGCGTGAAAAGGCATACCAAGATGGCAGTGTTTATCTGCATATCTTGGGTGCATTGACCGCAGGACTCAAAGGTGAGCAACCTGCCAACTTGGCGGGTCTAAAACAAGGCGGTGCAATTGGTGTAACCAATGCCAGAGCGGGCTTTGATGATGATATGGTCATGCTAAGAACGCTAGAATATGCAGCCACCTGTGGTCTTAAAGTGTTCTTTTATCCTGATGAGCCTAGCCTGTCTAGGAGTGGCGTGGCTCATGATGGTTATATTGCTTCGTTTCATGGATTGGCAGGCATTCCATGGCTTGCTGAGACCATTGCACTGTCCAAACAGCTTTTGATGGTTGAAGAGACAGGCATTGTTGCACATTTTGGCCAGATTACTTGCCGTACTTCGGTAGAGCTGATTCGCTGGGCAAAAGCCAAGGGCTTGCCAATCACTTGTGATGTTGCCATGCATCAATTGCATTTGACCGATGATGATCTAGAAGGCTACAACACCAATGCTTTTGTTTATCCGCCACTTCGTTCCAAGACCGACCAACGAGCGTTGATTGCAGGTTTGCAAGATGGCACGATTGATGCGATTTGTAGTCATCATGAGCCACTGTCAAGCAGTGCCAAGCAAGCTCCGTTTGGTGAATGTGTTGCTGGGATTAGTAATTTTGATACCTTTGTATCGTTGGGTTGTCAGCTTGTGGCAGATGGTATTTTGACTGCCGAGCAATTGGTTGAAAAAATTTGTACCAATCCTGCCAAAATTGCAGGCATTAAGGATTATGAGACCATCGGTGGGGCAGTTTTGATTGACCCTGATTTGTCATGGCAAGTGGATAAGAATACCATGCTGTCTAGTGGTAAAAATACACCATTTATGGGTGAAAAGCTGACTGGCAAAGTGGTGGAGATTTTCTTTTAAAAATTGAGTGCTAAAGATGTTCAAAACATGAGCCAACAACAAAAAATACCAATAATAAAAAGACCATCAATTTTGTGATGGTCTTTTTATTATTGGCTCATGTCATCAACTGCCTAAAACAAGTGATCATAAGCCTTTTTTAACATCGTTCATGGCTTTTTTGCTTTGACCAAACAGATGGTAGGCCTTTTTGAGTAGGCGAATCACTTTGGTTAGGCGGCTTTCGGTCAGCATGGCTTTGCCATCTGGGACGATAAATACATCGCCGTTGTCGTCAATTTCTTGGCGTGTACCGTGATTAAAGCCGTCAACATCACTTTGTGCATCGGCATCTTCATCAACAATGCGTACAATTTCTTCTTTTTGACGAAGTGGCGTACTTTCAAATAAATTTGACAACCGCACATCAAGCTCGCCTTTGGCGGCCCGCTCAATTTTAGTGAGGTTTTTGTAGATTTCTACAAACCAAGGGTCATAGTCTGCCTCTTTGAGGGCGTCCAACTCATCTTTGATGGGCAATGGGTAGGGCAGGGTTTTATAAAATTGCCATAGACTGATGCTACTAAGGTCTGTTTTGAGTAAATATTCGTCTTCTTTGGTGCGAGTAATGAGCTCGGCATCAACAAGCTGTTCAATGTATAACCCCCATTTTGGCAATTCTCTGCGACCTAATACGCTACGCAATTCATGCTCGCTGACGGTTTTGCCTTCTTTGTAGCGTTTGTAGGTCAGATTTAGCATATCAAGCAGACTTAATAGCGGATGACGAACAGGCACTTCCTTGGTGTCAAAGATGGTCAAAGTATAGCTGATTTCAACACCCAAAAGAATGATGTTCCATGACAAATAAATCCAAAGTAGGAAAATTGGCAAGGCAGCAAAAGCACCATAGATGGCTTCATAGCTTGTAAAATTGGTCATTACCATGCCAAAGACAGAACGCAAACTTTCAAACAACACAGCCGAAGCCAACCCTGCAATGACAGCATTTTTAAACGGTACCTGCACTTTTGGAATGAGCCAATACATGCCAATAAATCCTGCAACGGTAATCAGTATTGACACCAAATATGCCCACACCGACCAATCTATCCCATAGCCTGCGATTTGGCGATTTAAAAAGTCCGCGCTTTGAATGGCACTTGATGCACCAAATGTGATGCCAAGCACTATTGGGCCTAGCGTGATGAGAGTCCAATAACGAATGATGCTGGCTGTACCGCCTGAGCGTTCTTTGACACGCCAAATTTTATTAAAAGCAGTTTCAATTGTTATTAGGGTTATGATGGTTGTGATGAATAAACCAAGCACACCGACGATGCCCAAATTGCTGGATTTTTCAGCAAAGCTGTCAAAATATTGCCCAATTTGTGCACCTGATGACGGCAATAGATTGTTATAAATCATTGCTTGCATTTGTTCACGCATACCAGAAAGAGCAGGTATGCTTGAAAACACCACCAAAATCACCGTCAGAATCGGTACCAGTGAAAGTAGGGTGGTATAAGTGAGACTGGCTGCTTTTTGTTGGCAATCATCTTCCATGAAATGACGCACAAGCAAGCGTAGATACATGAACCATCTGTGATGGGCGAAGGGCAATTTGTTCAAAAAATTTGTCATAATCTTCAAAAGTAAATACAATCAATAAAGTAATCAATGTATCAAAAAAATGCACTGAGAAAATAGTAAGTAGATAGTGTAGCAAATATCACACATTTTTAAAAACTTTTTGGTGAAATATTACAAAATTATTAAAATGGCAATGCTTTTAATGTCATTTGATGGCGTTTTTGGTTAATTGATGTTATGGGTTAATTAATGTTAAATGTTAAATGATTTAAGCCATAAAATCCTTTTTGGTGCTTTGTGTATTTTGGTGGGTTTTGGGCTATAATGACAAAAGCCGATGAGTCAAGCTGGCTTGATGTTTGAATATGGTTGAGTGGTGAATTTGCCACCAATTATTTTAAAGCACAAACCATCTCAAATTAAAATCAGTGAAAAAAATAAGGAAAAATATGACAGACGATTATTATGTTCTTGTTTTGTATGACACAAATCATGATCGCACCAAAGAGCTTGCTTATGCAATTGCTGAGGGCGTGTTCAATGCAGGCATGGCGATCAAAATTCGCCGAGTGCCAAAAGTATCTACTACCACCGAGCAGGTCGCACCTGATATTCCTGATGAGGGTGATTTGTATTGTACGGCAGATGATTTGTCTGATTGTGTGGGTTTGGCGGTGGGTAGTCCAACCCATTTTGGCAATATGTCAGCGAGCATGAAGTATTTTTGGGATAATACAATAACGCATTGGCTTTCAGGTGATTTGCAAGGCAAGCCTGCTTGCGTTTTTACCAGCACAGGCACCATGCACGGTGGCAATGAGGCGACATTGCTTTCTATGATGATGCCATTGCTACATCATGGCATGATGCTATTGGGTTTGCCTTATGTACATGAAGAACTAAATCGCACGATGCGTGGTGGCACCCCTTATGGTGCAAGTAGCGTGTCAGGTGTGTCGCATGAACTTGCCATGACTGCAGATGAGCGTGTCTTGGCCGTCCATCAAGGCGAGCGACTTGCTCATGTCGCCAAAAAATTAGCCAAATGATTGACAAGCTTAAAACTTGGCTAAAAAAAAACACTGCACAAGCAAAAAACTAAGTTTTTAAGTTGATTTTTATCAAAATAAGGTCTTAAATCAAAAAAAGTGAACAAATCTTTATGTTGTGCAGATTGTTTATCAGCTGTGTTTGGTTAAGTTGCTTTGATTTTAGTGATTGATTTTAGTCAGCTCCATTGAAATCATCTTGCCACCGCTGGTCTGGCTGACCTTAATGGGTAGGTAATCTAAGCTGGGTGCAAGCCAAAAACTTGTCGCACGGCTTTTGTCATCATGGATTCTATCAATACGAATTGCTTCATAAGTTCCTGCTGGTACGATGATTTTTGAAGTGCCAGATTTTTTGAATTTGGTGGTCTCAATGTCGGTTTTTTTCACCAATTGATAAGTGCCACTAAATTTGCCATCAATCAGGTCTTGGCGAATTTGTGATTCTAGGCTCAAATCATCATAGACTTGCCCATTCATTTTTAGCGTGGCTGTTTTGTTTTTATAAGTAGATGAGATGGTTTGTGCGTCATGACTAAAAATGACTTTATGTGTATTGCCCACACCAAAAACTTTGGCTGACATAGAGGAGTTTTTTGGTGTGATTACGCCGTCTGATAGGCTAAACTGTGCTGATTGATTTAGGTTGATGATGCCTGCTACCAAACCTTTGACACGATAATGATAGTCATTGCCTGATTTGGTGAGTGTGCGAGTAGCGGTGCCAAGTTTGTCATAGGCTTTGACGGTATAAGTTGCTGAAAATGTTGCCAATTCATTGGCATGAGTGGGTAGGCTTATGCACAGTATGCTCATGGTCAGTGCGACAGTGCTGATGTTTTTTCTTAAAAACGACCTTACGGCTTTATTTTTCATGTTGCTTCGCTATATTGCTGTATTGTTGGCTATATCTATGGATTATATGAATAAAATTGTGATGATTTCAAGCACTTTATGTGATTTTTCATTTGCGACTGCCAAAAAGGATAAAGATATGAAATAAAGAGATGTTATTCTTAAAATGTATTTAATTGTTTAATAAAGTCGTTTGTCCATAAAGACAATGTTTAAGAGCAAAGAACTGGCGTATTCATGATTTGTTATAAAAATTTTTTTTTGGGCAACGGCTTGAAATTTTTTGGATAAAACCCTATCTTTATAGCCATCCTGACATTGTCAGTTGTGATCATTTATTTTTATAATTTATTGTCATTTCATCGTAAGTTTAATGGAGAAAATTATGTCAATTCGTCCTTTGCATGACCGTATTGTCGTACGCCGTACCGAAGAAGAGCAAAAAACCGCAGGTGGCATTTTGTTGCCAGGCTCTGCCCAAGAAAAACCACAACAAGGTGAAGTCATTGCTGTGGGTAATGGTCAGGTAACTGACAATGGCGTGCGCGCCTTAGATGTTAAAGTTGGCGACAAGGTATTATTTGGTCAATATGCAGGCCAAACTGTAAAAGTTGATGGCGAAGAGCTTTTGATTATGAAAGAAAGTGATGTGCTTGGGGTGCTTGAATAATCACAATCACACCGATTAGCAATATTTAACAATGATTCATCAAAAACAATGATTTATTATTAAGAGAGAAATTATTATGGCAAAAGATGTAAAGTTTGGCGTATCTGCCCGTGAAAAAATGATTGATGGCGTAAATGTCCTAGCCAATGCTGTTAGAGTTACCCTAGGGCCAAAAGGTCGCAATGTTGTGATTGACAAATCTTTTGGTGCACCAACCATCACCAAAGATGGTGTGTCTGTTGCCAAAGAGATTGAACTAGAAGATAAATTTGAAAATATGGGTGCACAGCTTGTGCGTGAAGTGGCTTCTAAGACCAACGATGTGGCAGGTGATGGCACAACAACTGCAACTGTCTTGGCACAAGCCATCTTGACCGAAGGCATGAAAACTGTTGCTGCTGGCATGAATCCAATGGATTTAAAGCGTGGTATTGATAAGGCAACTCGTGCGGCTGTTGAGCAAATCCACGCACTATCAACGCCAGCAGATGATTTTAAGGCGATTGCACAAGTTGGTTCTATTTCTGCCAATTCTGATACCAAGATTGGGGAGCTGATCAGTGAAGCCATGAAAACTGTTGGCAAACAAGGTGTGATTACCGTTGAAGAAGGTTCAGGCTTTGAAGATACTTTGGAAGTTGTTGAGGGTATGCAGTTTGATCGTGGTTACATCAGCCCTTATTTTGCCAATAAGCAAGACAGTTTGACTTGTGAATTTGACAATCCATTTATCCTGTTGGTGGATAAAAAAATCTCAAACATTCGTGAGATTGTACCACTACTTGAACAAGTGATGCAGACCAGCCGTCCGCTACTGATCATTGCAGAAGATGTGGAAAATGAAGCATTGGCAACCCTTGTGGTGAACAATTTGCGTGGCGGTCTAAAAACTTGTGCAGTAAAAGCCCCTGGTTTTGGCGACCGTCGTAAAGCCATGCTACAAGACATTGCCATCTTAACAGGCGGTATTGTGATTTCTGAAGAAGTGGGCCTAAGTCTAGAAACCGCAACGGTAGAGCACCTAGGTACTGCCAAAAAAATCACTGTTGGCAAAGAAAACACCGTCATCGTTGATGGTGCTGGAGAAAAATCACAAATTGACAGCCGTGTAGATGCAATCAAGCGTCAGATTGAAGAATCAACTTCTGATTATGACAAAGAAAAACTACAAGAGCGTGTTGCTAAGCTGTCTGGTGGTGTGGCGGTCATTAAAGTTGGTGCTGCTACCGAAACTGAAATGAAAGAGAAAAAAGATCGTGTAGATGATGCATTGCACGCCACTCGTGCAGCGGTAGAAGAAGGCATTGTCCCTGGTGGTGGTGTGGCTCTTGTGCGTGCCTTATCAGCACTTGAGAGCCTAACAGGTGATAACGATGATCAAAATGCAGGCATCAATATTCTGCGTCGTGCGATGGAAGCCCCACTTCGCCAAATCGTTACCAATGCAGGTGATGAGGCAAGTGTTATCGTCAATCAAGTTAAAAATGGCTCTGGTAATTATGGCTATAATGCAGCGACTGGTGAATATGGCGATATGCTAGAAATGGGCATTCTTGACCCAGCCAAAGTAACTCGTTCTGCCCTAGAGCATGCAGCATCTGTAGCAGGTCTGATGCTGACTACTGAAGTGATGATTACTGACCTACCAAAAGAAGAACCAGCTATGCCAATGGGCGGTGGTATGGGTGGCATGGGCGGTATGATGTAATTATCGTCAAACCTAGCCATCTAAAAATCCTCCAACAAAGTTTGGGGGATTTTTTTTATAAAGTAATCAGATGGCATGATTTGTGTTGTTAATTTTTGTTGGCTTGGTAAATTTGATGATAAAAACTTGTTTAATGAGATTTTTATTGAGATGGTGAAGTATTGTTATTTTATGAAAATTTTTTTGTCATTTGGTATAGACTTTGTGCTGAATTTAGGGTAAATTGCGATGGCAATATTTGCCACACCAATTGTAATTATTGATGGTCTGTCTTTTGTATTATGGTATTTCTCACAAAAAAAGGATGATTTATGAAACTCAAACCTACCTTGTTATTTGCCAGTCTAACCGCAAGTTGTTTATTGATCACTGCTTGTGGTGATAAAGCTCCTACCTCTGATAAAGGTGCTACCAAGTCGTCAAGCGTAAAATCTGCCAACAAAATCGCTGATGTCGTTATCGTCAATGGCGTTGAGCCAGAATCACTGGATCCGCAAAAAGCCTCTGACATACCTTCTTTTTCCATTCATCGCCAGATGTTTTTGGGTTTGACTGCCTCTGACAAGGAGGGTAAAACCGTCCCTGCCATGGCGACCGAATGGGAAAGCACTGATGATAAAGTATGGGTTTTTAAGCTACGCAATGATGTCAAATGGTCTGATGGCTCGCCTGTAACGGCGCATGACTTTGTTTTTGCATTGCAGCGTTTGACCGATCCAAAGACAGCATCGCCTTACGGTACTTATCTGGTGGATGCCAAAGTGGTGAATGCACAAGCAATCAGCGAGGGCAAGGCTCAGCCAAGCACATTGGGTGTCAAGGCGCTAGATGACTACACTCTTGAAATCACGACCACAGACCCTGTTCCTTATTTGGCGGATTTGATGCTGTTGCCTGTGACATTTGCCACACCAAAACAGGCCATTGAACAGCACGGCAATAAATGGACAGATGCTGCCAATATTGTGGTCAATGGTGCTTATAAGCTACATGATTGGCAGGTTAATGGGCACATCATCTTAAAGCGTAATAAAAGCTATTTTGATGATGCCAATACCAAAATCAATAGCGTGGCATTTTTACCAGTAACAGCACAGGCAGCGATGTCTCGCTATAAGGCTGGTGAGGTGGATTTTTCTGGCGTGCCTGCTGAGATGTTTAAGGACTTAAAGGCGGAGCTGCCTGACGAGGTGGTGGTTACACCGACATTGTGCACAAGCTATCTTGAGTACAATACCAAAAAAGCACCGCTGGATGATGTGCGTGTGCGTAAAGCCTTGTCGATGGCACTGGACAGAGATTTAATCACTAAAGAGGTGCTGGGTCGTGGTGAGGAGTCAAGCTATCAACTCACACCGCATTACACTCAAGGCATGAGTCAAGTTTTGCCAGATTGGGCAAGCCTGCCAATGCAAGAGCGTGCCAAGATGGCAAATGATTTGCTGGCACAAGCTGGATATAGTCAGCAAAACCCTGCCAAAGTAGAGATTTTGTATAGTACCAGTGAAGGTGGCAAGCGTTTGACATCAGCGATTTCATCACTATATAAGCAGTATTTGCCAAACGCACAAATTTCGGTCATCAATCAAGAGTGGAAAATGTTTCTTGATGCTCGCCATCAGGGCAACTTTCAGATCTCGTTCCCTTCATGGTGTGCAGATTATAATGAACCATCGACTTTCTTGAACTTGATGCGCACTGGCAGTAGTAATAACACCAGTTTTTATAGCAATCCTGAGTACGACAGGCTGATGAACTCTACATTGTCTGTCGGTGCAACAGATGAAAGTCGTCGTCAGGCGTATGTCGAAGCTGAACGATTGCTACAAAAAGATGCGGCGATCATGCCTTTGTTTACTGGGGTAAGTCCAAGTCTGATCAAAACATACTTAAAAGGCATCAGTCCAAACGATCCTCTTAAGAACTGGTATATTAAGGATTGGCAAATTGCGGAATGATGTTAAATCATCAGTTGCAAATAACAGTCATCGTCAGATGGCTGTTTTTTTATTTGCCCTTATAATCAAAGTGGCTGGCAATGTGATAAGCCTTATAAATTTACTATGATTTTTGTCTGCAAAATTGCTATAATGCAAGCAATTTTCTTTTAAAAAAGCCAACTGCCATGACCAATCCACAAATTACCAACCAAACCGAACTTCTTTGCCCTGCTGGTACTTTTAAAAATATGCAATACGCTTTTGCCTATGGAGCGGACGCTGTGTATGCAGGGCAAGCACGCTATTCTTTGCGGGTGCGTAATAACGATTTTGATGAAGACAATTTAAAAAAAGGCATTGACTATGCCCACTCAATCGGCAAAAAGTTTTATGTGGTGGTCAATATTCAAGCCCACAATGCCAAATTAAAAACTTTTATAGAAGACATTACGCCTGTTATTAATATGAATCCAGATGCACTGATTATGTCGGACGCTGGTATGATTATGATGGTGCGTGAGCATTTTCCCCATCAAGAAATTCATTTGTCGGTACAAGCCAATGCGGTAAACTGGGCAACCGTTAAATTTTGGCAACAAATGGGCATTAGCCGTGTGATTGTTAGCCGAGAGTTGTCCTTAAAAGAAATTGGCGAGATTATCAAAGAAGTGCCTAATATGCAAATAGAAGTCTTTGTACACGGTGCATTGTGTATGGCGTATTCTGGGCGTTGTTTGTTATCAGGTTATATCAATAAACGAGATGCCAATCAAGGCACTTGCACCAATGCCTGCCGATGGAGCTATAATACTTATAAAGCGGTGGAGAATGAAACAGGCGATATTGTGCCAGTTATGCAAAATGACAGCCAAAATAATACACAAAATAATATCGCCAATGCCGAACTTTTTATTCCCAATCCCAATAAAAACAGCATTGACAATGTTAATTTAAATGATAGCCAAACCGTTCACCCTGAGCTTGTCGAAGGGTCGGTTTCGCTTAATGGTTCGACAAGCTCACCACGAACGCAAAACCGTAATTTAAATGGCGATAGAGTAATGGGCGATGATTATGCCCAAAAACCAAGTGATGAAGTGGTGTTATTAGAAGAACAAGGTCGCAAAGGCGAATTGATGGCGATGTATGAAGACGAGCACGGCACTTATATTATGAATTCCAAAGATTTGCGTGCGGTGGAATTGGTGCCTGATTTAATTAAAATGGGCGTGCATTCACTCAAAATTGAAGGGCGTACCAAATCGCATTATTATGTGGCACGCACCGCCCAAGTGTATCGCCGTGCCATTGATGATGCCCTTGCTGGCAAAGAGTTTGACGCAAGTTTAATAAGTGCTTTGGACGGTCTTGCCAATCGGGGCTATACCGAAGGTTTTTTAAGACGGCATATTCATTCGGATTATCAAAATTATGAACACGGTTCATCAAAAACCGACCATCAACAATTTGTCGCAGAAGTAACCGAATTAAAAGACAATAAATTGGTTTTGCAAATCAAAAATAAACTGTCGGTGGGCGATGAAATTGAAATTATGACCCCCAAAGGCAATATTATTTATCCTTTGCGGGCAATGTGGGACAAAAAAGGCAATGCCATAGAATCCGCCTTAGGCTCTGGCTGGATTTGCCAAATTGACAATCCCTTTACCGAGCTTGGTTTTGATGTCTTGCAATTTGCTCTTGTAATGAAAAAGGTTGATGAGCCGATGTTTAGTTGAAATCTAGTAAGGCAATCAAAAGCATTATGGCATTGGCTATAATGCTTTTTTATGGATGTGAAGTAAGGGGCGATTGGTGGATTTGCTGTATCCTATTGAACGGGTTTAGAATTGGATTAAGGAATTGAGGCAGGGTTGGGGGAGTGGACTGTATTGACAAGTTGTTCTTTTATTTTATGTGGATTTTTGGTGGTTTTTGGGTTTAGTTGGCGTACAAAAAACTTCAATGTAATAAAATATCAAAATCCATCATGCCAGAAAGATTGGCACTGTATAAAAAACATTCATTAATATATTAGATATTTTTGATTGTTTTTGGTAACATTATGTGTTATAAATGTTGCGTCAATCAGACAGGCTTAGGTTGTGATGGTGCATATGTCCACCCTCACAGTCAAATTGATAAATCCGCCCCATGACTTTGTCATGTTTTTTATGTTTTGCAAGTTAAGGATTACTTGTTTATGAAATTAACGAAATTAGCATTTGCACTTACCATTGGTGGTAGCTTGATGCTGACTCAAACAGCATCCGCTACATGGATTGAAAATATTCATGGCAGCGATGGCGTGCGTGGCTTTTTGATCGGTGGTTCACTTAATCCTGAGTTGAGTGGTTACAATCGTGAGTTTAACTATGTTTATGGCAACCCAAATTTGATTGGCGACCCAGATGGCGATACACCGCATCTGCAAAGCTTCTTTGAAAGCCTAGATGAAGAGGCTCGCATTGAGAGAAAATCACTAAATGCACAAATGGGCGTGGATAATGCGATCATCATGCGTGTGAATCGTCGCATCAACGACAAAGACTATGTGGTCGGCAGTCTTGCTCTTTCTCCAGATAGTCAGAGAAAACTGCTGTCTGCAGAACCAATGTGGGGCGTGCAGTATATCCGTGAGGATTTGGGCGACATTTCATTTGGTCGTATGGGCGTAACCATCAACCCACAAGCGACCAACACTTATTCGCCATTTACTTCAGTAAACCGCAACAGTGGCATCAACGGTGCAACCGTGACTTTTGATAGATATAAAAACTGGAATGCCAAAGCGTTTTATTCATTGCCAACCACCGACAATGTCCTTAAGCCAAGCGCGATGACACATAGCGGTTATGGTGCAATGGCAAGCTACACCCAAAAAATTACCCCAAATCATTATGTGACAGTTGAGGGTGGTTATAGTACATTTGAGCGTTCGCCAGCACATAATCGTGCTCAGCTCATACCGAATGTCGGTGGTCGTAATATTTACCAAGCACCGATTAAAGAGCATAACTATGGCGGTTCGATTACTTATCGTTATGTAGACTGGACGGTCGCACTTGATATGGGTCGTAAAGAAGGTAAGATTCCAGGTGCACCGATTGTTGATTCGGTGATTATTAATAACTTGGGTCTAAAAGTTGCTTATCAAGCAACACCACGCTTGACGCTTGCTGGCACCTACGGCATCCAAAAAAGTAATGCCAATGAAGTGGAGAAATGGGCATTGTCTGTGCCACAGATTTTTCCAAAACCAAAGCCAGACTCAAGTAAACGCTTGAAAGACTATCTACAACGCCGTATTTTTGAACAATATTTGTTTAAGCAAGTGCATAGCCGACAAGTGAAGCTAGAGGCTGACTACAAATTCAGCGACAACTTCTCTGGCAAGGCCGTATTTGTGCGTGAAAAAATCGAAAACTTCGCACCAGAAGGTAAGTTTAGTGAACGACAAAATACGGAATATGGTCTTGGCTTGACTTATTTATTCTAAGTATTTTTTAAATCATCATTTTATTTTTTAAGGACATGACAATGAAACTAAAACTGCTTACTCTTAGTGTTGCACTGATAGCGACCAGCTCGGCCCATGCTGTATTTAATGTATATAATAGCGGTGACGGCACAACTTTGGACATTCATGGTGAAGTCAATCTACAACTTCAAAACAAGGGTGACTTTATTGAAGATGTGTACAGTAATGCATCAGCAAAAGCAACCGATGAGCGTACTCGTTTTGGTAACGACTCTGGTAACACTTGGGTTGAATTTCGTGCTGCACAGACTTTTGGTAAAGACTACCGTGCAACGGGTGTCATTGGCTATGGTTATAAAAATGTCAAATTGGGTGGTTCCCAAGACACCACTTTCTTGGCAATTGACAAGAAAAATGTTGGTTCGATTGCAATCGGTCGCCAATATCTACACTCTGGCTATGTGCTAAGATCAGGTACTTTTAGCACGCTTGATGATTACGGTATCTCGGTAATTCGTGGCGATTTCACCAAAATTCCAAACTTACACCTAAGTGCATACCACAACTTACCCGATACAATTGATACTCGTGCAGAGGATGGCTTGACTCGTACCGGAGGTAAAGGTGCGTCATTTAGCTATTTAGTCCCTCTTAAAGGCAATCAAAGTGTTCGTGTGGCGGGTGGTTATACTCAGCATAAAGTCAATGTGGACGAAGGGTTCAAAACGGTATTGCCAAGCGAGCGTGAAGGCTATGCTGGCTCGCTTGAATACAGAAACGACCGTATCGTCGTTGGGGCGGATCTTGGTAAACAAAAGCTGACACATGATAAAAACACACTGGTCGATACTGGCGATATTAATATTATTGGTGCTAAAATCGGTTTCTTTGTTAATCCAAAAGTAACGCTGGCAACTGGTTATGGCGTTGAAAAAACCAAGCGTGTCGGTGGCATCACTTCTACGCCAATTGAATCGATCAAACAAGAATTGCCACAAAACGCATTTGGCATCACTGAGTTTATTCATGACGATGAAGAAACCAAGCGTTTCTATGTGCGTGGTGACTACTATGCTCGTGAAAATGTGCGTTTCTATGCTCGTTATGATTTGCACGAAAAAACAGGCAAGATTCAAGGACAGCTGATCAGCAGAGAAAAAGCCCCAGAATATCGTGTGGGCGTGAGTTTGAGCTTCTAATTGCTGACAGTTGACTGTGATTTTTTTTGGTAAAACTGTGATTGCCCTAAAAATGTTTTAGGGGTGATTGCAGTGACCACTTTCTTTGCCTGATTTTTTATGGATTAAAAATTATGAAATTAACCAAATTAGCATCAATGGTAGCGTTTGGCTTGTCGTGTGCTTATTTGACGCAATGCACCAGCATGCCAAGTAGCGTAACACCATCAATCCCAAGCAAAACCAATGGGCAATACCCACAGGTACGCATACATCAAGACTCCTTGGATCATTATCTGCACGGCGAATACGGTCGTCCAGATGGTCTATCTGGCGAACAGTTGCGTCCTGAGACAGCGCCCATCGCTCGTCCTGATGATGGCGTGGATCATTATACACACGAAATAATGACCGACCGTTATCGCTGGATGGAGCGTGCGGTAGGCAATATCGATGCTGACTACAACTCAGACCCCATCTATGGTAAGGACAATGCCAAATCTCGTGATCGCAATTTGTTTGGTTCTCGTACCGAAGCAGACATAGGCGATAGCCAATTAAACGATCGTCAAGCGTTCCGTTCTGAGGCTCGTGTTTTTAATGGCTCGGTGGGCGGTGCAAAAATGGGTCAGAATTCCACTATGGTTGCTGATGGACCATTGGACAACCGTGCCAGAGATTTCATCAAAAATGCACCACGAGAGCAAACCAGTGAGGAATTGACAGACTGGATCAATACGCAAGACCAAATGATGCAAGATTATTTGGTTAAAGATCCGATTTGGCAAAAAGTCAAAGGCAACCTAAACGAATTGTTAGATTATGAAACCGTCGCCAGCAAAGAAAAATTTGATGGTGTTGGTACGATTGAAATGATCCGTGATTTTAAAAGAGGTATCCGTGTTGAGCTGACCGATATTTACGGCGAAAAACGCACCATTTTAGATGAGCAGGATTTTCGTTATCACGGCTTGGGTGGGTTTGGTTATACGGGTAAGCCAGTGGTTAGTCCAGAGGGTACTTACATCGCTTATGCCACTCAGTTGAGCGGCTCAGATGATGACGAGACCACGCTGTATGTCAAAAAAATTGCCACAGGCGAGATTGTTGCCGAAATTTTCAAGGCAGAAACCGAGAGTTTTGTTTGGTATGATGATGACAGCTTCATTTATCGTAAATTCCCAAGAATTCTACGCCATGACATTGGTGTAAAACGCCAAAACGATCCCATCGTTTTGGACATGAATGACGTCAACATGCGTCTGGGTAAAGAGGCGAATTCACCTGCATTTGACTTGTATGATGCCAGCGAAACCGATAAAAATCGCTATCTTGCAATCGGTGGTGGCATATCAATTTCAACTTTCTTTATTGTTGATATGAAGACTGGCTACATTCATCAAATCCATGATGAAGCTTACTTCCAAAAACACAATAAACCATATGCATCAACTTATACAACGCCTGCTAAGTTGGTACATTTTGATCCAAAAACGCTGGATGTATGGTTTATCTCAACGGAAAATACCGAAAAAGGCGAAATCTTAAAGATTAACCTAAAACAACCAAAAAATCGCCAAGTGGTTGTCAGAACGCCAGCTGATTATAACTTCATGAAAAATGCGGCTTATTATAGCGAAAGTGGCGGTCATTTCTTGGTCAGCTTTTCAAAAGATGCATCTGATAAAGTTCTGTTAATCAGTAGTGATGGTAAGACAGCCAAAGACTTGACCCCTATGGAGCTTGGTGTTGCTGATAAGCTAAAAGCTTATGTGGTTGGTCAAGACGATAAAGACAAAAAAGGCAATGATGGCAGCGATGTTGAATCAGACGAAAGCTATGTTCGTTTTGACTACTCAAATACCGTCAGCCCAATCAAACGCTACAAATATAGTGTAGAAAAAGATCAACTGATTGATGAACGCTATCCATTCCCAACACCTAAATTTAATGCAGAAGACTATGAAATCAAGCGTGTCTTCTATCGCTCAAAAGACAATACTGCCATTCCGATGGTGATTGCTCATAAAAAAGGCATTAAGCTCGACGGCACAAACCCAACCTTGCTATACGCATACGGCGGTTTTGGTGTGAAGGGAGACATGGCATTTAGCTATGGCAACGCATCTTACCTAGACGCAGGCTTGGTTTATGCTGAGGCGTTCATCCGTGGTGGTGGCGAATATGGTCGTGATTGGCATAAAGCTGCCCAATCAGTCAATCGTGATCGCCAGTTTGAAGATGTGGCAGCTGCAGCAGACTTCCTAAAAGAGCAAGGCTACGCTGACAGTAAGCACTTGGCGTTGTCTGGCTGGTCACAAGGCGGCTTTATGACAGGTGTCATGTTGACTTTGTATCCTGAGAAATTCCGTGCGGCGATTCCGGGTGCAGGCGTGTTTGATATGTTCCGCTTCGACACCATGGACCGTGAAGACTACTTCATGAAAGAGTATGGTCTGTCATGGGGTTCAAAAAAGCAATTTGATGCAATCAAGCGTTGGTCACCATACCAAAATGTCAAATCAGGTGTGTGCTATCCATCGACTTTAGTGGTCGTGCCAACCCGTGATGACCGTGTGTGGCCTGCCCATTCGTATAAGTTCACCGCTGCACTACAAGAACATCAATCGTGCGATAACCCTGTGCTGATGTTCCCTGTGCATGGCGAGGGTCACAACCCAATCACTCGTGAGGGTCAGGTTGATCGTTTGCATCGTACCATCGCCTTTACTCTAAAAGAGATTGGTGTGACCGATGTGCCCAAGAATGTTCGTCCAGATTTTGAGACGCTAAAAACACAAGCTCAAAAGGACGAAGAAGCCAAAGAACAGGCCAAAAACGAAGCCGAATGGCAAAAAAACCGTCAAGAAAGAGATCGTAAATAATTTGCGATTCAATTCAATCAAAGCCGTCATCATCGTATGGCGGTTTTGTTTTGAGAATCTTGACAAAGTGGAAGACCGATCAATTTGTGATTTTTAAGTTTGAGGGTATGATAAAATTGCCCATATTCACAAAGAATGAATCTTAATAACCGCACCCACCCAACAATCAAGACTTTATTGAAACCAAGACTATAAAGATATTTAAAAAAAGCTGATCAGATCAATCATCAAACCACACTTAATCATTTTCATCATCGTAAAACCAGATCAAATAAAACTTGGCTTGATGAATGTCGTTAGTTTACTTTATATAATTTATTGATATGATTGTAATTAAAAAATAACAAAAATATGATCAAGACACTTTCAATCAAGTAAAAAAATGTGAAAGTTTTGATAAGCAAGAAATTTATTTCCCAAAACGCAAAAAGGCCATTAGTTTAAAATGCCAATGAAATTATTTTTATCAATGCTGGCTGTTTGGTTGTGATAGCTGCGGCAATTTATTTGATGATGCTTTGTCGGGTGGTGAATGATGTGCTATAATGGTTAAAAATTTTTACAAAATATAAGTAGTCATGACCCCTCAAAACCGCATTAACGAAATCCAAGCCATCTATAAAGAGTGGCAAGATCTGCACACACGCCTAGAAACCGCTTGCCAAGAGCTAAAAGAAAGCCAAGCACTCATCAAACAAATGGAGCGGTTTTATTTTGATGGGCATTGGATTGAAATTTACGAACAAATAGAAAATGGCCTGAAAGTGGATTTGATCACATCTGGCGAGTACAGTGTGATGAGTGAAGACACGCTGTGGAATGCTTTTCACGAACAGCAGGTTTTGCTTTGGGATTTTTTGCGTACCGCCACAAAGGCACTTGACAAAGATAACCCAAGTTTTTATGCCCAAGATACCGATAACCAAACAGGCAAGCAAGCCCAAAAAGACTGATGGCACTTAAAATCACAACCGACTGTATCAACTGCGATATTTGTGAGCCTGAATGCCCCAATGACGCCATTTTTTATGACCAAAAAGGGCAAAAAACCTATGTCATAAAGCCTGATTTATGCACCGAATGCGTGGGCTTTTATGACACACCCACCTGTGATAAAGTCTGCCCAATAGACTGTATCATCAAAGACCCTGAGCATACCGAAAGCGATGATGCGCTTTTGGCAAAGTATAAAAGAATTTGGGGAAAGTAAACCGCTTATGGCGGTTTTTTCATGCCAAGCTGATGGTATATGACCAAAAATCTTTTCTAACAAGTTTTTATATAAATCTGCCATATTTTGTATTTTGCCTAATCAAATCTATGGCTGAGTTAGTATGTTAATTGTTTATATCATATGGGAATTGTTTATTAATATAAATAATAATAATTTTTGTTTGCAAAATATTTTATATTTGATATAATTGTTGATAGTTTCTTACTTAATGCTAAGATTATGGCAAAATTGTCAAGAGTTTTAGCATATCATTAATCATAGACATCATGGGGTAACACATGAAAAAAATATTAAGACATTTGCCATTGACTGTGGCGGTACTTAGTGCATTAGCAACAAATGCAAGTATGGCCCAAGAACTGCCGACCATTCAGTTGAATAAGATTAAAGTAACTGTTGACCGTCAGGGTTCTAAAGTTAAAACAAATGTGGTCAATCTAAAACAAAAAGATGAAAGCACCGCTACCGAGCTTAGAGATTTGCTTAAAGGTGAGCCTTCTATTGATTTTAGTGGTGGTAATGGTACTTCTCAATACATTGCTATTCGTGGTATGGGTCAAAACTCGGTAGATGTTAAGATTGATGATGCTTATACTGACAGCCAAATTCTTTACCACCAAGGTCGCCATATGTTAGACCCATCTTTGGTAAAAATTGTTTCTGTTCAAAAAGGTGCTGGTTCAGCATCGTCTGGTATCGGCGGTACAAACGGAGCAATCGTTGCCAAGACCTTGGGAGCAAATGATTTATTAAAAGACGCTCAGAATCTTGGCTTTAAAGCAGGGGCGGGTTATAGCTCTAATAATGAGCGTTCCTATAATGCCGCCGCCTATGGCAAAGTAGGTGATTTTGATTTTCTGTTAAGTGCTAATAAGGTTGATCAAGGTGATTATAAAGCGGGTAAAAAAGTAGGCAAAGATGAGAAAATTGCTTTTACTGCTCTAGATAAGGTCAACTATTTGGCAAAGGTGGGGGCAAATTTTGGTGATCATCGCTTTGAGCTTAGCCACTTACGCCAAGAAAATAAAGGCACTCGCCCAATTCGTGAAGAGTTCATTAATTTTGATACCAATAGCCAAGATCCACAATATCGTGAAGTTAAGACTGAAAATACCAACCTTAGCTGGAATGCTAAGAATCTGGGCATGGTCAATGAAGCAACTGCTAACGCATATCACATTGTAAATTCTCGTTATACTGCCGATGATAGCAAAGCAGGCTATGCAGGCAAGTTGGCAGGTGCGAGCAAATCTAGCATTGATACCAAGGGTTTTAACGTCAATCTTGATAGTCAAATCAATGATGAAGTGTTGCTTAAATATGGTGCTAACTACCGTCAGCAAGAAATCATCCCAAACAGACGCAAGACTGGCATTGTTAATCAAGAAAAAACAGACGCAGGCGTGTATGTGGAGGCGATTGCTGACATTGGTGATCTGACTGCCACTGCAGGGGTTCGTTATGATCACTTTAACATCAAAGACATGGTAGGTGGTCGAGTTCAGGGCGGTAATTTGAATCCAAGTATTGGTCTTATTTACCAAGTAACCCCAAGCTTGAGTTTGAGTGCTAACCATAGCTATGCCACTCGTAGTCCACGCCTATATGATGCTTTAACAGCCCATGGATACCGTGCCGTTGTTAAAGTGGTAGATGGTCTAAAAGCAGAAAAAGCTCAAAATACTGAGATTGGTTTTAACTTTAATCAAGGTAATGCCTTTGTCAATGGTAGCTATTACTGGCAGAGAATTGATAATCTGTTAAAAAGTGCAAAAAATGGTACAAAGCACGCCAATGGCACAGATATTGATGAAATGAAAAATGTTGGCTATGCTAAAAACAGAGGGTATGAGCTCAATGCTGGCTATACATGGCAAGGTCTGACTGCTCGTGTAGGTGTGGCAGATGGCAAGCCTGAATTCCACAGCTCAGAGAATTTTAGCAACCGTGAGTATGCTTCTCGTTTGGGTCGTACTTGGACGGCAGCTCTATCTTACCGATTCGCTCAGCCAAACCTAGAAGTTGGTGTGCGTCATCGCCGTGCTGATGATGTAAAAGGTGATTCGGCTTGGTTAGGTAAGGTTGTTAATACTGACCCAAGAAAGAATCATGATCCTGAAAAATTGCGTGCTGGCTATAATACTACTGATGTTTTTGCCAACTGGAAGCCTTTGGGCGATGACAAAGTGAATGTCAATATGTCAGTTAATAATATCGCTGACGCATACTACACTCCGCATCTTTCTAGTTCTGGCGTAGCAGTTCCTGCGGCAGGTCGTGAATATCGTGTTGGCGTGAACTTCACTTACTAATTGTTGATTCACAAATTTTTATTGTTGGATTAAATTTTTCTCCACCCACCTTGTCTCATGGCAAGGTGGTTTTTTATGGCTAAATTGATGAATTCTTACAAGTTATCCACAATTGTATAATGAAATTCTAGAAGATTTTGTGAAACATTTAATGGCATTTCCGCAATCGGCAAAAAAGTCAATATATAAAATAAGATATTTTTATAAGTTATTGATTTTATTATAAAATTAAAATAATTGCATAATTATACTTAACAATTAACAGCACGGTCAATACACCATGAAATAAAGGATTGGAGGGTAAAATCATCTCTTTTCCACAAAGTTATCCACAGATTTTGTGGATAATGAATTAAACCGAATGGTAGTAAGGCTTTTGATGGTGTTTTTGTAAATTTTGATAAAAAAGAAGTTGGTGAGGCGTGTCTATTGTTGAGGTGTTTTTTGATTGGTTTCACAGCGATCTAAATTTGGCATTTTGACCAAAATATCACTCATTTCAAAAATGGCTTAAGGATTACTTATTTTTTTAGATTTATTGATGAGATGGGTTACTGCTCTGGGGTGGGCTTTATCATAGACACGAGTTAGGGCATTAAAATCAACCTGAGTATAAATTTGGGTGGTGCTGATATCGGCATGACCGAGCATCTCTTGGATTGCACGCAGATCACCACTTGATGAGAGCATATGAGAAGCAAAGCAATGTCTTAGTAGGTGAGGGTGTAGGTTTTGGGCAATGCCTGCATTGGTGGCACAGGCATTTAGGCGTAGTTGCACGGCTCTGGTGGAGAGCCGTGTGCCGTACCGCTCACTGATGAATAGTGCTTTGGTGTCTTCTTGCCATAGCTCACGATGTGGCAGATAGATATTGATGGCACTGATGGCTTTTTTGCCAATGGGGACAACACGCATCTTGTTGCCTTTACCAAGTACTCTTGCCATACCAGAGGATAAATCAATATCGTCAATATTTAGCCCCACCAGCTCAGACAGTCTTAGGCCACTACTGTACATCAGCTCAAACATTGCACGGTCTCGTATCCATAGGCGTGCTTTAGTAGCATCTTGTGGCATGGGCTGGTCAAGAAGCTGTGCCATCATGTCCACATCAGCAATTTTAGGTAGTGGGCGTGGCTCGGCTTTTAGGCGGTAGCCTGAGGTGGGATTGTGTGTGGTTCTTCCTGATTTGATGAGATGAGCATAAAACTTGCGAATGGCAGAAAGTTCTTGTTTAGCACTGACCGCCTTAATGTTGTCTTTTTCTAGGCGAATGCCGATAAACCTTGTCAAATCTTTTTTATCCAATGCTAAATAATCGCCTTGTAATCGCACATCTTTTTCTGTGAATAGCATCAGTCGCATGAGTGTGGCGGCATAGGCACTGATGGTGTTGTGCGAGTAGTTTTGTAAGCAAAGTTCGTCTAGCCAAGATTGTGCATCTGACCAATTTTTGGGTAGTTCTGTTTGAGGCTGTGAGTCGTTGGCAACGCTTGGGTGGATTTTTGCTAATAAATTGGATAGTCGCATGGCTGTAGTTTGGCTGTAATGACCAAATAAGGCGTGAAATTACGCCTTATTGAATGTAAAAAATGCCAAATGGCTATTGGTGGTTTTCTGATTCATTGGGGGTTAGGTTGATGCCTGCTTGGGCGGCAAGACCATCTGGGCTAAATACACCTTCAAAAACGAATGCTGTCGGACCTGTCATGATGACAGAATAACCATCTTGCCAGCGAATTGCAAGACTGCCACCATAAAGTTGTGCACGAATATCCACGCCCTCATCAAGCCAGCCTTCTCGAACGCCAATAGCCACAGCTGCACACGCGCCTGTGCCACACGCTTGGGTTTCGCCCACACCTCGTTCGTAGACTCTTAGGCGAATGTGACGCTGATTGATGACTTGCATGAAGCCAACATTGACACGCTCAGGAAAAGCGGGGTGGTTTTCAATGGCTTTGCCCAGTCGTTCAACATCAGCAGTCAACACATCATCAACTTTGATGACGGCGTGCGGGTTGCCCATGTTGGCAAGATATAGTTGAATGGGCGTACCTTCCACATTCAGTCTGTAAGAATTGCCCACTTTGGTGATGGACTGTGGGGCAAATGGAATCTCATTTGGGGAGAATTTTGGTTTGCCCATGTCTACTTGTACCCAACCATAGCGGTCGATGGCCAATGTGATGATGCCACTGGCTGTTTCGACACGCAGACGCTGTTTAAAAGACAATTTGCGAGCCTGTACAAATGATGCAAAACAGCGAGCACCATTGCCACATTGGCTGACTTCCTGCCCATCGGCATTAAAGATACGATATTTAAAATCAACATCAGGACGGCTTGGCGGTTCAACGATGAGCAACTGGTCAAAGCCTACCCCAAGATGGCGATTGGCAAGTAAACGCACAAGATCGGTGGTTAGGTTCATACGCTGGGTAACTAGGTCAATAACCATAAAATCGTTGCCCAGTCCGTGCATTTTGGTAAATTCGATGAGCATTGTTGTTCCTTTTTCTAAGTTGAGACAAACATCCTTGTGGTTGCATTTTGGTCATCACATCCGTGTGGGTTCATGACTATCTTATCATGATGTAGGGTGATTTGCCTAATAAATTTGCCCAAAGCTTAAGTGATGGAATCAATTTTACTAAAAATTTTGTTAATGCTTTTTAAGCCATCATCGGTCAAGCTGACATTAACAAAGCCACACCCAATTGTGGGTGTGGCTTAAAATTGATTGGTTGCTAGAATCAAATACTTTCACCACGCCATAAATCGTCTAAGGTTTCACGCATACGCACCAAGCGGTGTGTACCATTGTCCGTCATGACTTCTGCTGGGCGTGGGCGAGTGTTATAGTTGCTTGCCATGGTAAAGCCATATGCCCCAGCTCCTGTAACCGTGAGCAAATCGCCAACAGTTAATGACAAATATCTGTCTTTGCCAATAAAGTCACTGGACTCGCATACCGCACCAACAATATCCCAAGTTTGAGCGGTTGGGACTGTCTCATTTTCACATGGCAAATTGGCAGGAATGATTGCCATTACCGATTCATACAAAGCAGGGCGAATCAGCTCACTCATAGACGCATCAACGATGGCAAAGTTTTTATGTTCGGTAGGTTTTAGCACATCAACTTTGGTCAAAAGCACACCAGCGTTAGCGGCAATATTACGCCCTGGTTCTAGATGCAAACCTATGTTGTATTTGGCTTGCAGGGTAAGTAATTTTGGTAGCAGTGCTTCGGCAAATTCATGCACACTGACAGGATTTTCATCAATATAACGCACACCCAAGCCACCACCTAGATCAAGATGTTGCAAGTTGATGCCATGAGTGTGCAACTCATCAATCAGCTCAATCATTTTATCAAGTGCATCAATAAACGGCTTCACTTCGGTGAGCTGTGAACCGATATGGCAGTCAATGCCGATAATATTAAGATTTGGTAGGCTTTTGGCGTATTTATAAGCTGTTATTGCCATATCGTGAGAGATGCCAAATTTGTTGTCTTTCATGCCTGTTGAGATGTATGGGTGTGTTTTGGCATCAACATCTGGGTTGATACGCAAGGCAATCGGAGCAATTTTTCCTAGATTTTGAGCAACTTGATTGATGGTATCAAGCTCGCTGAGAGCTTCAACATTAAAACACCCAATGCCTGCTTCTAGTGCCTTTTGTATGTCTGCTGGGCTTTTGCCCACACCAGAATACACCACGCGTGAGACATCACCACCTGCTTTCATCACTCGTGCCAACTCTCCTGATGATACGATATCAAAGCCTGCACCTGCTTGGGCGAGCGTAGCCAGTACAGCAAGGTTGGCATTGGCTTTAACTGCATAGCAGATTTGCACATCGTTTAAGGCACTAAAACTCTCCACATAGGCGGTGTAATTGGCAAGTAGGGCATTCTTAGAGTAGGCATAAAGTGGCGTGCCATATACTTGGGCGAGTGTGTTTGTATTCACACCGTCAATGTGAAGTTTGCCGTTTTGATAATCAATAAAAGGCAGGGTGTCGGTTAATTTTTGTGCGTTAATGGTCAGTGCACCATCGTGATTTTGGCTGGCTGTACTAAAAGTCATCATCTTATCTCGTTGTTTTTATCTCATTGTTTGGCCAGTTAAAAGCTTTGGCAATTTAGGGTCTAAATGATTAAATTAAAAGGCTGGGCGGTGATTAAAGCAAAGTTAAAGTTAAAAAAAAGTGTGATTGTGTTGCTGTTGTACTTATTTCTTTTTTGATTTAAAAAATATCAACCATTGCTTGGGCTATTGATGACTGCATCTAAGGTGGATTCATCAATAATATTTGAATTTAACTTTGTGGGGGTGGGCGTATTTGGTAAATATAACGCACCTTTTTGACCACAGGCGGATAACAAGGCACAAAGCATGGCTAAAATAAGGGTGTTTTCCATGGTGATTTTTTGTTAAAAATTGCAAAAATATTTTACCTAAATTTTATTAAAATACCAATAAATTTTCGTTAATTACAGCTAAGTTTATGATTATCAAAGAAAAACACATGACAAAAATTGATAATTTCTTAAAGGTTAAAGACTTTTGATGATTTTATTGCTATAATGCTAAAGAAAAAGACTGATTTATTTTTATTAGCAGTCAATCCAATTTAGACAAGTAATGCAATAGGAAACGACAATGGCATTAATCAACCCAACACTGGTATTAAACTGTGGTTCTTCATCATTAAAATACGCCTTGATCAGTGAAGATGGTGAAACTCGTATTGAGGGCTTGGCAGAAGCACTTGGAAATAGTGATGCACGCATTAAACATAAGGGTCTTGATGGCTCTAAGGTTGAGATTAATATTCCAAACTCAGGTGCTCATACAGAAGCACTTCAAATCATTTTAGGTGAGCTTATCGCCGAGCATAAGCCTGTGGCAGTAGGCCATCGTGTGGTTCATGGTGGTGATAAATTCACCAAAGCAACCATCATTAATGATGAGGTGTTAAGTCATATTGAAGAGCTTGCCAGCCTTGCACCATTGCATAACCCTGCTAATGCCGCAGGAATCAAGGCGATTAATGAACTATTCCCAGGGTTGCCACAGGTTGCTATTTTTGATACAGCGTTTCACCAAACCATGCCCGATGTTGCGTTCCGTTACGCCATTCCAAAAGAGCTTTATGAAAAAGACCGTATTCGTCGCTACGGTTTTCACGGCTCTTCACATGCTTATGTATCAAATCGTGCCAGTGAATTGACCAGCAAAGATGGTCAGCATGGCTGGTTGGTGGCGCATCTTGGCAATGGTTGCTCAGCAACAGCCATCTATAACGGCAAGAGCCTTGACACTTC
Source organism: Moraxella sp. Pampa (assembly GCF_035181385.1). Classification (NCBI taxonomy): domain Bacteria; kingdom Pseudomonadati; phylum Pseudomonadota; class Gammaproteobacteria; order Moraxellales; family Moraxellaceae; genus Moraxella; species Moraxella sp. Pampa. Next base: position 144,153 of record NZ_JAXCJK010000003.1, read on the forward strand.
AATGGGTTTGACGCCACTAGAAGGTCTGATGATGGGTACTCGCTCAGGTGATGTAGACCCAAGCTTGCACATTCATTTGCATCGTACATTAGGTTTGTCCATTGAAGAAATTGACACGCTATTGAATAAAAAAAGCGGTATTTTAGGTGTCTCTGGGCTATCAAATGATATGCGTACCGTTGAGCAGGCTGCCGATGAAGGCAATCAAGATGCAATCCTTGCTCTAGATATTTTTGCTTATCGTGTGGCTAAATATTTGGCAAGTTTAAGCTGTGCTTTGCCTGATTTTACAGGCATTGCCTTTACAGGAGGTGTGGGTGAGAATGCAGCGGTCATGCGTGCTAGCATTGTTGGTCATTTACGCCATTTTGGTATCAAAATCAATGAGGCTAAGAATGCTGAGTTGTCTCGGGGTGCAGAAGGTAGCTTCCACGCTGATGATTCGTCAGTTGAGCTGTGGGTAATCCCAACCGATGAAGAATACCAAATCATGAGCGAATCTCGTGCAGCGTTAGGCTTGTAGACCCTAAATAAAAGCAAAATAAAAGCTTGAGCATTTTTTGGCTTGATATTGGTTGTGTTGTGCAGAGCGACCTTAAAGGCAAACTGTCTGACAAGATGAATTATCCTTTGGTTTGTCATCTTTTAAAGTAAGGCTACTGCGGTTATTGTGATCATAAAAATATGTTTGCCGGTGGTGCATCAAGCTATTGTTTAATCATTTGTTAAGGAAAGTCATGAAAACATTACTACTAATTCCAACAACTCGTCAAGTGAACATTGATAATTTGGCACAAAATGTCGCTCAATTATTGGACGCTTCGGTGCTAAACATTCCAAGTCATCATGAGCTTGGCGATGCCATCAGTCAAGGGGGGCTAGACAGTCTGCTTGAGTCGTTTATTGCCAAGCAAAATGCCCCTGTGAATGTGGTGGCAGGTGTTATGGCTGATGAAAATGCACCATTTGCCAATGAAGTAAACAGTGAGTTGGCAACAGGTCTTGATGCTCAAATCATTCTTGTGGGTGATGATTCTTCTCGTATGCGACTGTTTGCATCTGCCTTTGGTGGCATCAAGGGTGAGCGTATTTGGGGTTTGATTGGCACTTCTGAATTATCTGGTACACTACAAGTGGTAGCACGCACCGATGTAGATGGTCAGCTGTCTGAAATTGATACTAATGCTTTTGAGGCCTACAAGACCGCTGAGCGTACTCAAAAATTATCGCCATATGCGTTTCGCAATCAGGTGGTGCGTTTGGCCCAGTCTGCTAAAAAACGCATTGTTCTGCCAGAAGGCGATGAGCCACGCACCATTGAAGCGGCGACAATTTGTCAAAATCGTGGCATTGCACAATGCGTACTACTTGGCGATGCTGCTAAAATCCGTGCGGTAGCCGAGCAGCGTGGCGTGGTGTTGCCATCAGATATTGAAATCATTGAGCCTAGTGCGATTATTGAGAAATATGTTGACCCAATGGTTGAGCGTCGTAAGGGTAAAATTGATCAAGAAGGTGCAAGAGTTGCCCTGCAAGATACGGTGTATCTTGGTACAATGATGTTACAAGTTGGTGATGTTGATGGCTTGGTTTCTGGTGCAGTGCATACCACAGCCGACACCATTCGCCCAGCATTTCAGTTGATTAAGACCGCACCAGAGTACAGTTCGGTGTCTTCTGTCTTCTTTATGTTGTTGCCTGAGCAAGTGGTTGTTTATGGCGACTGTGCAGTCAATCCAAATCCAACGGCCGAACAGCTTGCTGAAATTGCCATGCAATCGGCCGAATCTGCCAAAGCATTTGGTATTGATCCAAAAGTGGCGTTAATCAGCTACTCCACCATGGATTCAGGTTCAGGTCCTGATGTGGATACCGTTAAAGCGGCATTGGAAATCGTGCGTGAAAAAGCACCAACACTTAAAGTTGATGGTCCATTGCAATTTGACGCAGCATCTGTACCGAGTGTTGGTAAGCAAAAAGCACCAAACTCTGCTGTTGCAGGTGAAGCCAATGTGTTTATATTCCCTGATTTGAACACAGGCAATACCACCTATAAGGCGGTACAGCGTACTGCAGGTGTGATTAGCGTAGGCCCTATGTTGCAAGGCTTGAATAAGCCTGTTAATGACCTGTCTCGTGGCTGTTTGGTAGATGATATTGTTTATACCATCGCTTTGACTGCCATTCAGGCGATTGGCAATAAATAAGCATGATTAGGTGCCTAAATCGCACAACAAAACCCTGTCAAACGACAGGGTTTTGTTGTATGAAAAGATTGTATTGGGCATCGGTCGGCTAATGAAGCATGAAAGGCTAATCAAGGGCTTGATTTTTGACCAGCTGGTACATCGTCGGTAAAGTTGATGATGTGCTGAGTTGCTTTCTTGGATTTTGAGCGGTTATCGGCCGAAACCCATTGTACGGGCGTGTCATGCAACTGCTGGCGAGTAAAATTCATCCAAATTGGTAATGCCGCCACACCGCCATATTCACCTGCACCCATAGGGGCGGGGTTATCAAAGCCAACCCATACGACAGTTGAGCTTGTTGGGTGTACGCCAGCAAACCACGCATCTTTAGCTTGGTTGGTTGTACCTGTTTTGCCACCAACATCAGCACGACCCAACGCTAAGGCCTTTTTGGCCGTGCCACTTGTGATGACTTCACGCAACATTCCTGCCATTTCGTAAGATGTTTTTTGACTGATGACTCGTGGTGCTTGGTTGGCGTTGGCATACAAAGCAGGGGAGATGGGTTTTAGGCGGTCGTGCTTGGGGGTTGCGTTTGGTTGATTGTCTTGTGTGATAGACTTATCTTTTTGATTTTGACCAAAGGATATGGCAAGCGATCTATTTAAATGTTTTAGGTTGTCATTAAAACACAATGCACACGCCTGAACAGGGTTGGCCTGAAAAATAACTGTGTTTTTAAAATCATAAATGCGTTCGATAAAATAGGGCTGTATTCGATGACCGCCATTAATTAAGGTTGCAAAGCCTGTCGCCATTTGTAGTGGCGTAACACTGGCTGCACCAAGTGCAAGTGCCAATGTTGTGGGCAGGCGTTCTTTTTCTAAGCCCATCATATTAAGTGTCTGCCGTGCATTGTCAATGCCTGTTGATTGCAACAAGCGAATTGACGGTGTGTTACGAGACAAAGCAAGTGCACGGCGTATGGGCATGGCACCTGTATAATTACCATCGGCATTTTTGGGCCGCCAGTTACCAATACTGATGGCGGCATCAGATATGAGACTGTCTGGGGTGAATTTGCCTGTTTCAAGGGCAGCGGCATAGATGAGTGGTTTGATGATAGAGCCAGGTTGGCGATAACCTTGGGTAACACGGTTAAATTTACTGTGATTAAAATTAAAGCCACCAACAAGTGCTCTTACTGCACCATTATCAGGGTGAATGGATACTAAGGCACCTTGAATTGATGGTGGCTGTGCCAATCGCCAAGTGTTTTTTTCTTTATTCAGCGGTGTTACACGCACAATATTGCCAACTTGAAGCATCTGATGCGGGTTGGTAAAATAGCTACCAGCACGACCAGGTCCAAGTGAGCGACGCGCCCAGTTCATGCCACCAGACCAAGCCACATTGATGATGTTGCCTGATTGTAATTTGGCTTGAAATCCGCTGTTTGTTACTTTAATGACCTGAGCGGCATACATGTTATCATAAGTGCTAAAATTATTTAGTTTACCAGACTTGGCTTCTATCCCTTGCCAGCCATTACCATGGCGAGCATCATAGCTTTTTAGACCTGAAATCAGTGCATCTTCGGCAGCAATTTGTTCGTTGCTATTAACGGTCAGTTGTATACGCCAACCGCTGTCCATGACTTGCTTGCCATATTTTTCTACCAAACTACTACGAGCCATTTCTGCCAAATAGGGCATATTTAGATCAAGTTTTTCACGATACAAATGCAGTCCAATCGGTGCATTGATTGCCTCATCATGCTCGGCTTTGCTGATGTGTCCGTCTTGGAGCATTCTTCCAATAATCCAGTTTCGGCGAGTTAAGGCTCGTTGTGGATTAGCGACAGGATTGTAAGCAGAAGGGGCTTTTGGTAGGCCTGCAATCATTGCCATCTCAGCAATGGTTAATTTGTCTAAAGTTTTGCTAAAATAAACACGAGCAGCAGCGGCCACACCGTAAGAGCCTTCACCCAGATAAATCTTGTTGACATAAAGCGTCAAGATTTCATCTTTGGTCATCTCGTTTTCAATTTTGCGAGCAATGAATAATTCGGTCAGCTTTCTGTTTAAGGTACGCTCGGTGCTTAAAAAATAGTTTTTGGCAACTTGCATGGTGATGGTTGAGCCACCTGTTTGTGTGTCATCGTTGGTAATCACTTCGGTAATGGCACGCCCAATACCTTTGACACTGATGCCACTATGTTCAAAGAAACTCGAATCTTCTGCGGACAAAAAGGCATTAATGAGCTGTTTGGGCATTTGCTCATAAGTGACAGGCATTGAAAAACGGTTGCCGTATTGGCCGATGAGCTTGTTGTCCGCTGTGTAGATTTGCAATGGCATCTCAAATTTGCTGGTGTTGATATTTTTGACATCAGGCAGATTTGGTTGTAGATACATTGCCATGCCATAAAAACCAATAGGAAAAGCAAGCACCAAAATCAAGATGAATGCAATGATTGCAACCAAAAACCGAAAAATTATGGAAAGTATTGATGCGTTAAGTGGGGTGTCTGGAGTGTCAGTCATGGCATTGTTTTTTTTGGATTTGAGTACAAAGATGGGCTTAGGTGGCACGATTTTATTGGACCGAATTCAACTAATTTCCCATTTTACCATGTTGTGATAAAAATATCAGCATTGTGTGATATTTTATATGATTGTGTTTGTCATATCCCTTGGGTGTTTTTGATTGTTTAAAATGGGCAGACTTAAAAAGATTTGTTGTGGCTTTTAATCATATTTTAATCAAAAAACTATCCATAGGAACAAATACCTGCCCCACCATCAGCCGTCTTGCCGAACGGCTCATAGATACTTTGCGAGCGAGCCATTTGCCGTTCACGTATTCAGACTGTGCACCAACAGTAAGCACCCCTGATGGATGTCCAAAACAGACTTCTGTCAAATTCCCACCACCTGCCACATCATTGACAATCGTGCCGACTATCGTCCCTGCTGTACCGATTGCCACGCTAGCCGTACCCATCATCGCATGGTGCAACTGCCCCATACTCATCGCACGGGCTAATAGGTTGATGTCGTTTGCTTTGACTGTCTTTCCACTTGACGACACATAGTCGCAAGGCTCTGCAACCCAAGCGATTTTTGGCGTGTGTTGGCGAGTTTCGGCTTGCTCTATATCGTCAATCAAGCCCATTTTGACCGCCCCAAAGCTACGGATTTTTTCTAATTTGTCTAAAATTTCGCTGTTTGAATTGATGTCTTTTTGCAATTCTGTCCCTGTAAAACCCAAATCTTTGGCACGCAAAAATATCGTTGGAATGCCAGCATTGATAAGTGTTACTTCAAATTCACCCACATCAGGCACACTCAAAGTATCTTTTAAATTGCCTGTTGGGAACATTTCGCCTGTATCTTCCACAGGGTCAATAAATTCAATTTTAATCTCGCTAGCTGGGAATGTTACACCGTCTAGCTCAAAATCGCCTGTTTCTACCACTTGTCCGTTTTTGATTGGAACATAGGCGATAATGGTTTTACCGATATTTTGTTGATAAATTCGTACTGTGCAAATGCCATTGTCAGGGATTTTATCTTTTGCAATCAAGCCATTAAAAATCGCAAAACTGCCGACTGCCCCTGTCAAATTGCCACAGTTGCCCGACCAATCAATCATCGCCCTATCAATCGCCACTTGCCCAAACAGATAATTGACATCGTGCGTGCCGTCTGTGCAAGGCGAGATAATCACGACTTTGGAAGTGCTTGATGAGCCATTGCCCAGTCCGTCAATTTGCTTGCCGTAGGGGTCTGGACTGCCGACCACTCGGAGCAAAAATGCGTCTCGTGCTTGTCCTGCCACTTGGCAAGGCTCTGGCAAATCCGCCAAATTAAAAAATGTGCCTTTTGATGTGCCACCACGCATATAAGTGGCTGGGATTGGGGTTTGCATTTTGATTACTCCTTGATTAATCTGATAACGAACTATAAAAATTGATGATGTATTTGCATTTGAGGTTATTCCTTAACTATGGGTAAATCTTTTATATCTTTTAGCTCCCAATTTGACTCAACAATTGCATCGATTTCTTCAACCGATAATCCAATCAAATGAAGTATATTAACAATAATTATTAAATAAACTTTTTGAGTAACATTAATTAATTGTTTGCCGTTTGCTCTTTTATTTTTTAAAACTTCGTCATAATGAGTAAGATAATTCCTAGTATCTAAGATTAAGTTAATCAATTTATTTTTCTGCTTACGCAAAATAATTATATCTTCAAATGGTTCAATAGTTCTTTGAATTCTTTTTCTAAAACTGATTTCATTTCCATGAAAAAACTTAGGCTCTAACCATTGTGAATATTTTTCTGGACACACTCTTTTAAGTTCAGACACCAATAAACTAAATTCTTCTTCATTTAATAACTTTTCATTTGAAGTTCTACGATGAAGAGACTCTAAAGCTTGAGCCAAGAATAAAAACTGTGATTCACAATGTGTGTATTTACCATACATTATTGAAAAGAATAAATTTAGAGTTGGTTCTATGGTATTGTATAAATCAATCCATTTAGGTAAATATGATTCAAATTTATTTTCGACTTGATAAAACAAAAAAAGAGGTGTTTTAATATCTTGATTATCAAAATTATCGAAAAAATTAGAACTATGATAAATTATTCTGGTTTTTTCTAAATTTAGCGAATCCTCATTGTTTTCATAAAGTGAGCAATAAACCTCTTCTATGGAAAGTGGAGTTTGCATAATAAAGCTAAAAAATTGGTAATTTTATAAGTTTCTTTTATAAATTCATCAATTTTTTTTAAATTATTTTTTGAAGTTAATCTAATACTAACATCTTCATGAATTTTATTGCAACCAATACGAAAAGTTTCATTCATTGATACTTGATATAATATTTCAAAGTCAAAATCATCAGAAATTGAAAAATTTACATCTTGTGGTTCATTGTAGGTAATTGAAAATCCGGAATTTTGCGTAAAATTTGAATTCACATTACTACTAAAAAAAGAATTTACCCCATCAATTTTGAATCTTATAGAATAAAACTCAGCATCTCTTATATCAACCAACTCTTCTGAGAGAAAAGCATAATTGGCAATTATTTTTGTAGATGTGGGATAACAAGATGAGTATCTTACATTAGTATAGAAGCAATCAAATAACTTTACCATTGAAAAACCATCTACTTTTCCATAGATATCAAAAAAATCATTAGAAACATTTGGGAATTTCGTGTCGTGAAATTCTCCCAATACCTCTAATGAAATATCTCCATTATTTGCTACGGAAAGAACTCCTGCAAGTTTTGAGTTTTCTAGACCTTCGAGCCAAAACTCACCGAGCATTTTCATAGGTTGTTTGATTTTCATACTTTATCCTTGAGTAAAAACCAAGTATTTATACTTGATACTTGGTTTTTAAAAATTCAATAACTACAAATCAAAGGTATATAACTATACTATATTACCACCCAAAAACCTCCCCGCAAACTCCCTAAGCACACCACCTGCCTTATAAGTTCTCACATCACTATCGCTATCAAGGCGACATAACACAGGCACGGTTTGGGTCTCGCCATTTTTGCGTTCAATGACAAGCTCTAATTGAGAGCGAGCCGAAATATCGCCTTGTACCGCATAAATTTCCGTACCGTCCAATTTTAGCGTATGGCGATTTTGACCGCCCACAAATTGCAATGGCAACACACCCATTCCCACAAGATTGGTGCGGTGAATGCGTTCAAAACCTTCTGCGACAATCACTTCCACGCCAGCCAGTCGCACGCCTTTTGCTGCCCAGTCTCGGCTTGACCCTTGCCCATAATCCGCCCCTGCGATGATGATTAAAGGCTGACCACGCTCCATATAGGTCTCAATCGCTTCCCACATTCGCACAACCGTACCGTCTGGCTCAATCCTAGCAAGCGAACCTTGACGCACTGTACCGTCTGGATTTTTTACCATTTCATTAAACAGTTTTGGATTTGCCAAAGTCGCTCGTTGTGCGGTCAAATGGTCGCCTCGGTGCGTGGCATAGCTGTTAAAATCTTCTTCTGGCACGCCCATTTTTGCCAAATATTCGCCTGCTGCTGAATTTTTGACAATGGCATTGGACGGCGATAGGTGGTCAGTTGTGATATTATCAGGCAAAATGGCAAGCGGTCGCAAATTGGTTAATTGACATTCTTTTGCCAATGCCCCTTCCCAATAAGGCGGACGGCGGATATAAGTGGACATTTCACGCCAGTCATATAGCGGATTTGCCGATTTTTGTGATTTATCCAAATCAAACATTGGGATATAGATTTCACGAAATTGTTCAGGGCTGACGCTTTCTGCGACAATGCGGTCAATCTTGTCATCGCTTGGATAGATGTCTTTTAGATAAATGGGCTGGTCATTATGATAACCCAAAATATCATTTTCAATGTCAAAACGAATCGTCCCTGCAATCGCATAGGCGACCACCAAGGGCGGGCTTGCCAAAAAGGCTTGTTTTGCTTGTGGGTGAATGCGTCCGTCAAAATTGCGGTTGCCAGAGAGTACCGCTGTGGCGTATAAATCTCGCTCTACGATTTCTTGCTCAATTTCAGGTCGTAATGCACCGCTCATGCCATTACAAGTAGTGCAAGCATAAGCAACAATACCAAAGCCCAATTTTTCAAGTTCTGTTAATAATCCTGCTTTTTCAAGATACAATTTGGCAACTTTTGAACCCGGTGCAAATGATGTTTTGACCCACGGCTTTTTGCTTAAGCCCAATTCATTCGCCTTTTTCGCCAAAAGTCCTGCGGCTACGGTATTTCTAGGATTTGATGTATTGGTACAAGATGTAATCGCTGCGATAATCACCGCACCGTCAGGCATTAGACCGTCTGTGCGATTTTCCACCACGCCTGCAATGCCTTTGGCTTTTAATTCATTGGTAGCCACTTTAGCATGTGGGTTAGATGGACCTGCGATATTGCGTGTAACTTTGGATAAATCAAAGGTCAATACTCGTGGATAAACTGCCTTGGTCATTTTATCTGCCCACAGCCCCACAGTTTTGGCATAATTTTCCACAAGTTTTACTTGCTCGCTCTCTCGCCCTGTCAAGGTCAAATAATCTAGCGTGTTTTGGTCAATATAAAACAGCCCTGCGGTTGCACCATATTCAGGGGTCATATTGGCAATGGTCGCTCTATCGCCCACCGATAATGAGTTTGCCCCTTCACCAAAAAATTCAAGATAAGCCCCAACCACTCGCTCGGCTCGCAAAAATTCGGTTAAAGCCAGTACGATATCAGTCGCCGTTATCCCTGCTTGGCGTTTTCCAGTCAAATGTACACCGACAATCTCAGGCGTACGCATCATAGACGGTTGCCCTAGCATGACGCATTCGGCTTCAAGACCACCCACGCCCACCGAAATCACGCCCAAAGCGTCCGTGTGTGGGGTATGGCTATCTGTGCCAACACAGGTGTCAGGGAATGCCACACTGTCTTTAACCTGCACCACAGGCGACATTTTTTCAAGGTTAATCTGGTGCATAATGCCATTACCAGCACCAATCACATCTACATTTTCAAAGGCGGTTTTTGTCCAGTTGATAAAATGAAAACGGTCGTCATTTCGGCGGTCTTCAATGGCACGGTTTTTGGCAAATGCGTCAGGGTCATCGCCACCGTGTTCTACGGCAAGCGAATGGTCCACAATCAGCTGAGTTTGCACCACAGGATTGACACGGCTTGGGTCGCCCCCTGCTTCACTAATGGCATCACGCAGTCCTGCCAAATCCACAAGAGCGGTCTGTCCCAAAATGTCATGACATACCACACGGGCAGGATACCAAGGGAAGTCCAATTCTTGTTTATTATCAATGAGTTGTGCTAAATACTCGCCTAATTGTGGGTCATCAGGCTTATTGCGAACCAGTTGTTCAGCAAGTATTTTTGCGGTATAGGGCAATTTATCGTAAGCGTTGGGCTTGATATCGTTAATCGCCTGTTCTACATCGTAATAATGTAGCTCGGTATTTGCTAAGGGTTTGCGGTAGTTTTTCATTGCTGTTTCCTTTTGGCTGTGATATGTCGTTATTTATTCAAATCATTAAATGATTTAAAATTGGTTGGTGTAGCACCAGAATTTTGGTTACTTAAATTTAATGTAGAACATAATCTTGCATAAAATTTTGGGTCAATTCCACCGATAAAATCCCAAGTATCTGAACCCTTACTCATTTCCAAAACACCAGCAAGGTGTCTATATTTGTTGCCTAAGCGATTTCTTTTTATATAGTTTGAAACTTGATTGCTATGAGTAAAGCTGAAACTTTGAACTTCATTAACTAACTGCTCAAATTCACGCTCTTGAATTTGTTCAAGTTCTTTCCTTTTTTGAATTTCTTGTTGTCTGATAGCCATTAATCTATCATTTTCCGCCTGTATTTCTCTTTGACGCTCAATTCTTTTTTGGTTTTCTATCTGTTCTAAAATATTTCTTGCATTTTTTAGAATTTCTATTTCTTTTTTATCCAATACATCATTGACCGCTAACTCAATCCATTTTGGTAGCGAAGTAGAAGTATCAAGAAATTTATTTTTTAAAATTCCAATAAGTGTAGGGTTATTTTTAATTTGTTCATCATCTGGCTTTAATAATCTTAAAACTTGCTCTCCTTTGTCTGTTTTTTCAATTTCAAACCAAAAATAAATGTCGTTAATATTACCATTTTCTAGATTGTTGAAAATTTCATCATTAAACTTTTTGATAGCTTTAATGTGGAAAAATGCCTTATGATTATTGCTACTAAATGGATAATTATCATTTGCTCTTTTAAAACAACAAATGACAAAACCAAACCCCCTGTTTTGGATATATTTTTCAACTTTACCAAATTCAATAGCCATACAAAAATACCTTTTATAAAATTAACACCTTAAAAACAAAGGCACATTTTTCCATAAAATATGCCCTTGTCTTATCAATTAACGCTCATTCATCGGCATAAATTTTAAATCTTCAGGGCCAGTATAATTGGCACTTGGGCGGATAATTTTGCCGTCTGCTCGCTGTTCTAAAATATGAGCTGACCAACCTGCCGTCCGTGCAATCACAAACAATGGGGTAAACATCGCCGTTGGCACGCCCATTTTTTGGTAAGAGACCGCAGAGAACCAATCTAAATTTGGGAACATCTTTTTCTCATTCCACATCAAAGTTTCTAAGCGTTCAGCAATATCAAACAGTCGCATATCGCCTGTTTCTTCCGATAAATCTTTGGCGACTTGTTTAATCACTTTATTTCTTGGGTCGCCTGTGGTATAAACAGGGTGTCCAAAACCGATGATTATTTCTTTTTTGGCGATGCGTTCTTTAATATCGGCTTCGGCTTCATCAGGCGTACGATAGCGTTTTTGAATGTCATAAGCGACTTCATTGGCTCCGCCGTGTTTTGGACCTTTTAACGCCCCAATCGCACCACAAATGCACGAATACATATCCGAGCCTGTTCCTGCAATCACTCGGCTTGTGAAGGTGGACGCATTAAATTCATGCTCGGCATATAATATTAGGCTAATGTGCATCGCCTTTCTGTGGTATTCATCAGGACGCACACCGTGCAATAAATGCAAGAAATGCCCGCCAATAGAATCTTCTTCACTTTCCACGCTAATGCGTTTGCCATTATGCGAATATTGATACCAATACAACAAAATAGAGCCAAGACTTGCAAGAAGTTTATCGGCAATATCACGGGCTTCACTGGTAGGCATACTTTCTCGCTCTGGAAAAACACAGCCCAACATTGACACGCCCGTCCGCAAAACATCCATGGGGTGCGTATGAGCAGGCAAACTTTCCAATACTTCAATGACACGAATTGGCAAGCCTCGCATTGATTTTAATTTTTGCTTATAGGCGATGAGTTCATAGCGATTTGGCAAATGTCCGTGAATGAGCAAATGAGCGACTTCTTCATATTCGCAATTATTTGCCAAATCCAAAATATCATAACCACGATAATGCAAATCATTGCCAGATTTACCAACGGTACAAAGGGCGGTATTGCCTGCAATTTGTCCGCTTAGTGCCACGCTCTTTTTGGGTTTAAAGCCGGGGGTTTGCGGTAGATTTTGTTCACTCATAATATAGTTCCTTTTGTCCTTAATGGGAAATGATAATTTATTGAACGCTTTAAATGTCAAATAAACTATCGGTTTTGGGATAATTATTTTAAACTGATTAAATAATTATCCAATTCTAAATATCTGTTTATAAGATATTTAAAAAGGTTAAAATTTGGTTTTAAACGGTGAATAATACACATCTTACGCACAATATTATCACAGTATTATTTAGCAAAAGATTTATCCAAATAATTCTCAAATTCGTGATAGTTAATGCGTTCGTACAATTCGGCACGAGTTTGCATGGTATCCACAACATTTTTTTGCGTACCGTCCGCTTTAATCGCCTGATAAACATTCTCGGCGGCCTTATTCATCGCACGAAACGCCGACAGCGGATACAGCACCAAACTCACATCAACCCCAGCTAACTCATCGGTGGTATAAAGGGGCGTTGAACCAAATTCGGTGATATTAGCAAGGATTGGCACGCCTGTTTTTTGGGCAAATTCACGATACATGGATAATTCGGTAATCGCCTCTGGAAACAGCATATCAGCACCCGCCTCAATGTATGCACCTGCACGGTCTATTGCCCCTTGCAGACCCTCTACAGCCAGTGCATCGGTACGAGCCATAATCACAAAATTCTCGTCCGTGCGAGCATCTACACACGCTTTAATTCTATCTACCATTTCTTGCGTACTGACAATCGCTTTGTTGGGGCGGTGTCCACAGCGTTTTGCCCCCACTTGGTCTTCGATGTGCATTGCCCCTGCTCCAAACTTAATCAGCGATTTGGTCGTGCGTGCGACATTAAACGCACTTGCCCCAAAACCTGTGTCAGCATCTACAAGCAGTGGCAAATCGCACACATCAGTGATACGGCGTACATCGGTCAGCACATCGTCAAGATTGCTAATGCCCAAATCAGGCAAACCGAGCGACCCTGCCGCCACACCGCCACCTGATAAATAAATCGCACCAAAACCTGCTCGTTTGGCAAGTAAGGCGTGGTTGGCGTTAATTGTGCCAACGACTTGTAGTGGTTTTTGATTGGCGACAGCTTGACGGAATTTTAGACCTGCAGATGTGATATTCATGATGATTGTCCTTTGTCCTTAAAAGCAGCAAAAAAGCTGGCTGTGAGTGAATATGAGTGATTTAAAGCAAAATTGAAAATGATGCAATTTAGTATAGCCATAAGTTTGAAAGATTGCCATAGATGAATGGCAACAGGCTATTGCTGTACAAAAGAGCTTTACGATATTATGCAAAAATTAAATAATATACCCCATTTATTGGATATTATTAGGGCTAGATTTATGCATATTCTGGATATTTCTAAGAATATTTGAATTATTTTGTTACAAATTTTGCAACAAAGGATTAGTTTGGGTGATATTTTTTTGCTCATAAATGGTATGAATTGATTTTAGTAGAGCAAGAATGTTTGGGTTTTGGTCGCCTGACAGCGTATTTAAATAGATAGACGAGGTGATATCGTTGGGGCTAAATGGCAGATAGGTGATTTTGTCTTGATGAATTCCCTTTAAGCTCATGGGTACGATGGTAATGCCTTCACCTGCCGATACCAACCCTAAGGCAACTTGTATGTCCCTGACTTTTTGTGTGTGTTTTGGGGTGAGGTGCCGTTCATAGAATAAGTGCAAAAGCGGATCAAATGTCTGACCTGTACTAAGAAGCATGGGCGTACGATGATATAAAATCAGCATTTCATTGCTTAGTGCTTCAAAGGTCATGCTGTGATTTTTGGCAAGTTGATGTTGTGTAGGAAGTGCAACAACAAGCTGTTCGTGTCTTAAAAACAGTTGTTGTATGAAAGCTTGGGAAGATAAAAAGCGACCAAATCCAACATCAATCTCGCCTGTCTTTAACGCATGAGTTTGCTCGTCAGAACTGACCTCTATGAGCCGTATGTCAAGATGTGGCAGGCGTGTTCTTAGTTCACTGATCACATCAGGCAGTAGCCCATATAAAATAGATGCGACAAAACCAATATTAAGAGTATTTGGTGTGGATTTACCAAAATTTTTGGTCAAAGTGATGAGTTCGGTCAATTCGTGTAGATTTTTCTTGGCGTGTTGATAAAAAAAGTTGCCTGCTGGCGTCAGTTTTATCGGTCGGTGCTGGCGGTCAATGAGCTTTTGTCCAAGAGTGTGTTCTAGCTGAGTGATGTGTCGTGAGAGTGTGGGTTGTGGGACGCCAAGCATCTTAGCAGACTGGCTGATGTTGCCTGTCTTTGCTACATGAATGAAAGTGTTAAGATGAGATAAATCCATGATACGCACCAAGCTACGCCATAAACTGGTGTCATTAGAGTAGCACAAAATGATGGCTTTGTGGAGAGTTGTTTAATTGGGTTGCTATATTGTTGCAATAAGGTTAAAAAAATTCTCATATTTTGTACAAAAGTGCTTGAAATGCTAAAAAATTGTGATATTATGCGGTTACTGGTGTATTTATGGGTTTTATACTATCAATGTGTAATCAACATGATACATTGGCTTGTTTATGGTCTGCTTTCTTAACAGGATTTAAGTGGTAGATTTTTTTAAGGTAACTTGCCTTAAAAACGATTTTGTTAGGAAAGCGTATTATTAAAATTGCTATCGCAATTTACAAGGAGGTTACCATGTTACATGGTACAGACAAAGACATTTCTGGCTATTGGAAAGCCAATGTCCGTATTATTATTGGTTGTTTGATCGTTTGGGCAGTTTGCTCACTTGGTTTTGCCGTTCTATTACGCCCAGCATTAATGGGCATCAATTTCATGGGCACGGACTTGGGGCTGTGGTTTGGTCAGCAAGGTGCCATTCTTACCTTTGTTGCTTTGATTTTTTTCTATGCTTGGAGAATGAACAAGCTGGACAAAGAATATGGCGTAGAGGAGAATTAAGCCATGAGTCAATTTGTTATCAACCTTATTTTTGTTGGCTTGTCATTTGCTTTGTACTTTGGCATTGCATGGTGGGCAAGAGCAGGTTCAACGGAAGAATTTTATGTTGCAGGGGGCGGTGTTCACCCTGTGGTCAATGGTATGGCAACAGGTGCTGACTGGATGAGTGCTGCGTCATTCATCTCTATGGCAGGTATGCTTGCCATGGGTGGTTATGCGGCCTCTGCCTATCTGATGGGTTGGACAGGTGGTTTTGTATTACTTGCCTTGTTACTTGCCCCTTATCTAAGAAAATTCGGTAAATTTACCGTGCCTGACTTTATCGGCGACCGTTTTTATTCTAAGCCAGCTCGTCTGATTGCAGTTGTTTGTTTGATCCTTGCTTGTACCACTTATGTTATCGGTCAGATGACAGGTGCAGGGGTTGCTTTTTCTCGTTTCTTGGAAGTTGATAAAAATACAGGGCTTATCATCGCTGCGGTCGTTGTGTTATTTTACGCAGTCCTTGGTGGCATGAAGGGCATTACCTATACTCAGGTTGCTCAATATGTGGTATTGATGATTGCTTATATCGTTCCTGCCATATTCATCTCACTAAACATTACTGGCAACCCAATCCCAGCTTTGGGTATGTTTGGCAATGATGTGGAAAGTGGTATGACCATGCTATCAAAACTTGATGCATTGGTTACCGATCTAGGTTTTGCTGCTTATACTGCTGATGTGCCAGATAAGCTAAATATGTTTTTGCTAACCCTATCGCTCATGATTGGTACAGCTGGTTTGCCTCATGTTATCATTCGTTTCTTCACAGTAAATAAAGTCTCTGATGCTCGTTCATCAGCAGGTTGGACATTGGTTTTTATTGCTTTACTATACACAACCGCTCCTGCGGTAGGTTCAATGGCTCGTATGAACTTGGTTGAGACAGTTTATCCAAATGGCACGACTTCTGCACCTATTGACTATGAAGCGCGTCCAGAGTGGATGAAAAATTGGGAAGCCACAGGCTTGCTAAAATTTGAGGATAAAAACGCTGACGGTAAGATTGACTACTATAATGACAAATCGAAAGATGAAGCATTTGTAGCTGCCGCTGAAACTAAGGGTTTAAAAGGTAATGAGCTTGATGTCAATAACGACATTATGGTATTGGCCAACCCTGAAATTGCCAATCTGCCAGGTTGGGTTATTGGTCTGATTGCAGCAGGTGGTATTGCAGCAGCACTCTCAACAGCAGCAGGTTTATTACTTGCCATTTCATCAGCCATTTCGCATGATTTGATTAAAATGGTTATTAAGCCAGATATTTCAGATAAGGGAGAACTGAATGCTGCTCGTATTGCGATGGTGGTATCTATTGCGGTGGCGACTTGGCTTGGTATGAATCCACCGGGCTTTGCAGCACAGACGGTTGCTCTAGCGTTCGGTATTGCTGGTTCATCGCTATTCCCTGTGTTGATGATGGGTATTTTCTCAAAACGCATCAATGACAAGGGTGCGGTTGCAGGTATGCTATCAGGTTTGATTGTTACTTGTGTGTACATATTCTTGTTCAAAGGCTGGTTCTTTATTCCAGGCACAAACTCTCTACCTGATGATGCATCAGGCTGGATTATGGGCATTAACCCACTGGGCTTTGGACCAATTGGTGCTTTGATTAACTTTGTGGTTGCATTTGCAGTATCTTATATGACTGCACCACCACCAAAAGAAATCCAAGACCTTGTGGAAAGTGTCCGCTATCCAAAAGGTGCAGGCGCAGCGATTGACCATTGATTGGCTCGCAAAACCTAATAAAAAAATGCAGGTCTTAAAAGACTTGCATTTTTTATTTAATATTAATAAAACCATGATAATAAAAGAAATTTTTATTAAAAATAAGTTGAATGACATCAAATTTTGCTACTCAATTAATCATCTTTGTGCTATAGTGAAAGTGGTTTTTGAGTTGTCTGCTTGATTGAGCGATACCAAATTATGATATCTGTTAGTTGCATTTTACTTTAAGGAAAAAAGATGTTTTGGGAATTGATTGCAACCATTTTATCAGGGTTTATGGCGGCGGGTGTTGCATTGTCATTAAGACTTGTGATAAAAAAACTGCCTCGCTGGATAGTACCTGCGGCAGCAGGACTTGGTATGTTGGGGTTTCAGATTTTTAGTGAATATATCTGGTTTGATCACACCAAATCACGCCTGCCAAAGAATGCATTTGTCGTAGCAACGCACAGTGAGCCTGCATTTTATAAGCCGTGGTCGTATCTAAAAGCACCAACTTTTAAATTTGTGGTGGCTGAGAAACCATCTCATGAAATGAATCAAAGCATCAAAAAGGTTAATTTGTACTTTTTTGAAAGACGCATGGCCACGCAACATACTCAGATTTTGGTGGATTGTGAAAATGGCGTGCAGTCAGACTTTTCCCAAAACCCAAATTGGGGCAAGGTGGTGATGACTGATGATATTGTCAAAGTGGCGTGCGATTGATTTTAATTGATAATGATTCACTTGTGGTCATTTAAAAAGTTAAAGAAAAAAGTGAAAAGCTGTCCTAGATGGCTTTTTCTCGTCTAAGCGATGTGCCAAAATGTGCTATAATGGTTAAATTTTAGAATTGTTATCAAGTGGAAATCATGAAAGTTTTAGGTTTGGAAACTTCTTGCGATGAGACGGGTCTTGCTATTTATGACAGTAAGATGAATGATGGTCAAGGTGGTGTGCTTGCCCAAGTGTTGTATAGTCAAATTGAGTTGCACGCTGTTTATGGTGGTGTTGTACCTGAGTTGGCAAGCCGAGACCATATTCGTAAGCTTGTGCCATTGTTAAATGAGTTGCTAGATAAGGCGAATCTGAATAAAACAAGCATTGATGCTGTTGCCTATACTAAAGGGCCTGGGCTGATTGGGGCATTAATGACGGGGGCGTTGTTTGGTCGAACACTTGCTTATGCTCTTGATATACCAGCTGTTGGCGTGCATCATATGGAGGGGCATCTGCTGGCTCCGATGATTGAGAATAAGGACATTAAATTCCCTTTTGTCTGTTTGCTTGTGTCTGGTGGTCATACCATGCTTGTACGAGCAGATGGTGTGGGGCAATACACGATACTTGGTGAAAGTATTGATGATGCGGTGGGTGAGTGCTTTGACAAAACTGCCAAAATGCTCAACCTTCCTTATCCAGGTGGGCCAAATGTGGAACGCTTGGCCAAAGGGGGTAATCCTAAGGCCTATGAGTTGCCACGCCCTATGATTGGCAAAGGGTTGGATTTTAGTTTTAGTGGCATGAAAACAGCAGTGCACAATCTCATCAAAGATACTAAGGGTTCGGACGATGATGCTGGCATACGCTCTGACATTGCCAGTAGCTTTCAGTATGCGGTGGTGGATACATTGGTTAAAAAATGCACAAAAGCACTTAAAGAGACTGGACTAAAAACGCTCATCATTGCTGGTGGAGTTTCTGCCAACCAAACCTTACGCACTGAGTTGGAAAAATCTCTTGCCAAAATAGGAGCTGTTGTTCATTATGCCCCCTTGCACTTATGCACTGATAATGGAGCAATGATAGCCTATGCTGGCTACCGTCGTCTAAGTATGGGGCAGACAGATGGTTTGTCTGTGGCTTGTGTGCCAAGATGGAATATGCAAACGCTTGATGTTCACGCATCAATCAGCCGATGATAAGACTAAGGGGTATGGGTGCAAGCTTATACCAATGCCATCTTGCGATGACCTGCGATACATTTTATTTGTCGTATATTAAATTTTGACCAAAAAAGTTAATGCCATTTATCTTTATCCGCCATAAACAGTTTTGGGTAATCGATAGGCTTTAAGCAATAGGCTTTAAAGCATACTGACCGTCCTATCATTTGTGTGAATCATCTTAATCATACAGAATCCTTGTGGGCAAATACATCTTGCATGACGAGGTGTATTTTGAGAAAATAAAATGATTTTAACTTAAAAAAGAGCTTTGTCTTGTCGTTATCATCTCTAAAAATTGAATCCTTACCTAAATTTTCTGCAAATTTACTTTCTAATATCCATGCTGCTTTGCATATGTTGGTTGGCAGTGTTCGTGCGTTTGCATTGGTGCGGCCAACTTTTGCACAGTTTGCGGTGTTGCTGTTGGCGGCGTTAGGAGCTAATATTTTATTTGGCTTTTTGGCGGTCAGTGACAGAAGTTATTTTAATGAACAGGGTTTGATTAGCTATTTGGTCTGGCCAGTGATTATTTTGGTTGTGGGCATCATTTTGGCCAGACGCACAATGAATTATTCGCTAATTTTTGTGCCTGTGGTGTTGTGGCTGACAGCTGATACCATGCTGGTATTATCACAAAGTGGCATTCAGTTTTTAGACATCAAAGGCTGGTTGCCATCAATTTTGTACGGTTTTTTACCTAATCTGTTTACTTTTTTATTTGTGTGGCAGACGGCATCTTTGTTGTGGATTTTTGCCAAAAAGTTACGCTGGGTGTGGTGGGAGCGTCTATTGATGCTAGCTGGCGCGGTGGCACTGCTTGTTGTTTGGCAAAAAAATGTTGTTAATCAGCCGATTTTTAAGGTAGAAAATGTTGCACCAACCTTAAATGAGCGTCAGTTTCATGAGCAACACACCCTGCTTAATAAAGGCTTATCCGATATTGCTAAGGGTGTCAAGGGTAAAAATGAATGGTATTTTGTTGGCGTGGCAGGTTATGCTGAGCAAGATGTATTTGCCAGTGAAATTGAGCAGGCAAATCAGCTGTTTGATGTGCGATTTGGTATGAAAAATCGCTCAATAGCCCTTATTAATAATCACCATACTTGGGAAGAATATCCAATTGCATCTCGTACAAGTCTTGCTCAGACACTAAAAGAAATTGGCACCAAAATGAATGCAGATGAAGATGTGCTGTTCTTGACGCTCAGCTCGCATGGAGCAGTTGATGAATCTGGCAGTATTTTGGGCGATTTGGTGATGACCAATCCGCCTTTGACACTAGATGTGATTGACCCTGTATGGTTGCGTGGTGCACTTGATGCATCGGGGATTCGCTGGCGTGTGATTGTGATTTCATCATGCTATTCAGGGTCGTTTATTCCAGCTTTGTCAAGTCCGACAACCGTCATCATCACTGCCAGTCGTGCCGATCGTGCATCCTTTGGGTGTAGCAATGATGCGGACATGACCTATTTTGGGCGTGCATTTTTTGCTGAGAGTCTGCGTGAACAAAATACGCTGATTGATGCATTTAAACAAACGCGTCGTCGTGTCAGTGAGCGTGAGGCACTGATGGGTTTTGAGCCCTCTGAGCCACAGATGGTGGTAGGTGCAATGATGCAAATGGTACTGCCTGAGTTTGAAAAAGTACTTTTTGATCATACCAATAACCCTAGTATCCAACTGCCTAAATTTACCGAAAGTGAAGGGCTAAGATGATTTTTTGGCTTAAAGTCAAAAGTTCATTATTGGCTATTTTTTAATCTATCACAAGACAAAAAGCCCTTCAAAGCCTGTGGATATATCTGTAAAAACTGATTGATGAGCATTGATATATCATAATTTTTAATATATATATTAAAATTTTTGAATAATATTTGCAATTTGTCATGGTTTTTATTATATTATGTTTGGCGATAGACATATCAGTCAAAATAATCAATCAAAGTAGCTGACTGCATTTTGCAGTCAACCCAACTACTCTTAATAAGGAAACTCGTCATGACCATCAAAACAGCCATCGAAAAAGTTGAAAAAAATTATGCTCACCAACCAGAATTCATTCAAGCAGTGAAAGAGGTTGCCATGACCATCGAGCAGGTCTATGCTGATAATCCAAAGTTTGAAGCACTTCAAGTTTTTGAGCGTCTGTGTGAGCCTGACCGCATCATTTCTTTTCGAGTAAATTGGGAAAACGACAAAGGTGAGGTGCAGGTGAATCGTGGCTGGCGTGTACAGTTTAGCAATGCCATTGGTCCATATAAAGGCGGTATCCGCTTTCATCCGACTGTTACTGAAGGCACTTTGAAGTTTTTGGGTTTTGAGCAGATTTTCAAAAATGCTTTAACAGGTTTGCCGATGGGCGGTGCTAAGGGTGGATCGGATTTTGATCCTAAGGGTAAATCAGAAGCTGAAATCCGTCGTTTTTGCTACGCCTTCATGCGTGAATTGCACAAAAATATCGGCAAGGATATGGATGTGCCAGCGGGTGATATCGGTGTGGGCGGTCGTGAAGTGAACTATATGTTTGCGATGTACAAAAACCTAACTCGTGAGTTTGAGGGTGTGTTGACTGGCAAGGGTGTAGGTCATGGCGGTTCTTTGATTCGTACCGAAGCAACAGGCTATGGCTTGGTATACTTCCTTGACAATATGCTAAAAGTCAACAATGAAACCTTAGAAGGCAAAACAGTGCTAATCTCAGGTGCAGGTAATGTGGCACAGTACGCTGCTGAAAAATGCCTACATTTGGGTGGCAAGGTCATTACTTTTTCTGATTCAAAAGGTACTTTGGTGGACAAAGATGGCTTTACCCAAGAAAAGATTGACTGGGTGAAATCAGCCAAGCAAGATGGTAAGGCATTGGCCGACTATGTGGCGGAGTTTGGTGGAGAGTGGCTGGCAGACCAAAAACCATGGCAGTTTGATGCTGATGTGGCATTGCCTTGTGCTACCCAAAACGAAGTGGACGCAGACAATGCTAAGGCTTTGGTTAAACATGGCATCAAGTATATTGGCGAGGGTGCTAATATGCCATTGACAGCTGAGGCCATTGATGTGGTGCGTGATAATGGCATCGCCTATGCACCGGGCAAAGCTGCTAACGCTGGCGGTGTGGCAGTTTCGGGCTTGGAGATGAGTCAAAACAGCGTGCGTCAATATAAGAGCTTTGAAGAGCTTGATGAAAAACTACAAAGTATCATGAAAAACATTCATGATAATTCACTAGAGGCTGCCAAAAAATATGGCACAACCAAAGGTGCGGTAGATTATATGACTGGTGCGAATGTCGCAGGCTTTACTCAGGTGGCGAATGCACTTGTGGCATATGGCTACTTGTAATGAAAATTGCTTAACTCTTAAATATGGCATTTAAGTGTCTTATTTGATAACAATCCGTCCTTATGGGCGGATTTTTTTGGTAGATGCTTGGTAATTTTATCGTGCTAAGATTAGATTTGGACTGATTTGCCTTGCTGTCTGTATCATGTTAAGGTGGTTTTTGGGTGGTGTGCGTTTACACCATCTATTGGAAAGGTTATAATGTACACTGCCGTTAAGCATTGTCATAAAATTCACAAAGTTTGGTATCCACATACTTATTCATAGAGAACCACCATGAGCCACAGCAATTTTTTGGTAGATGTCGCCAAGATACTCACCGACAACCAAATCAAAACCGATGCAGATAGCCTGATGAATTGGGGAAAAGATTGGACAAAGCACTTTACGCCCAATGCTACTGCCATATTATTTCCAAAAACGACCGAAGAAGTCGCCCAAATTGTCAAACTTGCCAATGCTCATCATGTCTGTTTGGTGCCAAGTGGTGGGCGTACTGGTTTGTCAGCTGGGGCGGTAGCAAGCAATGGTGAGGTGGTCATTAGTCTGGATAAAATGAATGCGATTGGGGTGTTTTATGAAGCTGACCGTATGGTGGAAGTAGAAGCTGGCGTGGTTACCAAAGCGTTGCAAGATTTTGCTGAGAGTAAAAACTTATACTATGCGGTAGATTTTGCATCAAGTGGTTCTAGCCAAATTGGTGGCAATATTGGTACAAATGCAGGCGGTATCAAAGTGATTCGCTACGGCATGACAAGAAACCAAATTTTGGGTCTTACGGTAGTTACTGGCAAGGGCGATATTTTGGAGCTTAATGGCGGTATGCTAAAAAATGCTACTGGCTATGACTTTCGTCATCTATTTATTGCTGCAGAAGGTACGCTTGGCATTGTTACTAAGGCGTTGATTAGGCTGGAAAAGCAACCTGTAAACTTGACGGCCATGGTGTTGGGTGTGCCTGATTTTGATTCGGTGGTAAGATTGCTTGACAGGTTTGGTGGGGCGTTAAGCCTAACTGCTTTTGAGTTTTTTGACAGTGTGGCGATTGATAAGGTGTTGTCGGCAGGTCATGCCAAAGAGCCGTTTGAAAGTCGCACACCTTTTTATGTTTTGCTTGAATTTGAGGCAATCAGCGATGGCGTACTAGATACCGCCATGAGTGTTTTTGAGGCGTGTATGCAAGATGGCTTGATTGAAGATGGTGTGATGAGTCAAAGTGTCTCACAGTTGCAAGAGCTTTGGAAACTGCGTGAGAGTATTTCAGAGACAATCTCGGCATTTACGCCATACAAAAACGATGTTTCGGTGTTGATTACACATTTGGGTGATTTTATTCACGACATTCAGGCAGTTGTTAAGGACAGCTATCCAGATTTTGAGATTTGCTGGTTTGGGCATATTGGTGATGGCAATCTGCATCTCAATATCTTAAAGCCTGACGATTTAAGCAAAGAAGACTTTTTTGCTAAATGCCAAACAGTCAATCAGTATGTTTTTGAGGCAGTGAAAAAATACAAAGGATCAATCTCTGCTGAACATGGCGTTGGCATGACCAAAAAGCCCTATTTAGATTATACTCGCTCGTCTGTTGAAATAGAATATATGAAAGCTATTAAGGCGGTATTTGACCCTAATGCAATCATGAATAGAGGCAAGATTTTTGATGTGTGATGATTGATTGCTAAAAAAATGAAGCACTCTTTTGAGTGCTTCATTCTATTGATGCTGTTAATCAATGATGGCTGTGTGAACTGTGGTCATCATGACTGTGATTTTCATGATTGTGTGTATCATGTCCATGCTCATGTCCATGTTCATGTCCGCTGTGATGAGCATGTCCAGCATGATGATGGTCATGTCCGTGCATCATATGCATGATGGTTGGTGATAGGGCGATTGCAAGCCCTGAAACCAACATCAACACGCCACTGAATTTTCTTAAATTAAATTTAGCAACGATTTTTTGTAAAAAACCAATCATCGTATCGGTGGCGACAAGCATTGGTAGGGTTCCGAGCCCAAAAAATAACATGAATAACGCACCAGACAGTATGTCAATCTGTGCGACTGAAATACTGACCGCCATCACAAGTGCACCATAAACCAGGCCACAAGGCAGGAATCCCCAAAGTATGCCTGCACCCAATGCCTTTGGAATATTGTCAATGGGCAATACTTTTTGGCGAATGGGTGCAAGTCGGTTCCAAAGCCCTAAGCCAAGTTTTTCAAGCCGATTTAATAATGGCAATCCCAACATGAGTAGTGCAGCAAAAATCATCGCACCACCTAACAAAATTCTTGGTAGGGCGTTATCGGTCAAAAATGGAGCAATCACTTGGCTGCCCAAAATGCTGGCAATAATGCCAAGTGTCATGTAGCTGATGAGTCTGCCTATGTGGTAGGTCGTGATGAGTATTTTGCGTCTGGCAGGGCTGAGATTTTTCATAGAAATGCCAAAAGCGGCAACGATACCGCCACACATACCTAAACAGTGAGGTGAACCAAAAAAGCCCATGGCAAGTGCAGCTGGCAAAAGAGTTGATATCATAAATCACCCATAAATTGTAATAAATTAAAAAATGTCTGTTGTGTTATTTTGCTTGTTTTAAGGCTTTGCGACGCTCTTGGCGATCGTCTAGAATGATCTGCTCTGGTGCGTTGTCTAGGTCTTCAAATTGGTTAGACTTTACAGCATACCAAATCGCCCAAATTGCCACCACAAATAACATGAGGCTGAGCGGAATGAGCAAATAAATGCTTAGCATCGTTATTCCTTATTAAAATCAGTATGGAGGGAAAGTGCTTAATAATGACTGTAAACTGTCAATTGCATTATAACATACTATTATTGTGGATATGAAATAAAAGTGTGATGTATTACGCCATAAGCTATAAGTCATCTGACCACTTATGGCTACAAAAGTATAACGAATAGATGGGGTGAAAATCTTGTATTTTTATCAAAAATGCGTAATACTCAACATACTCACGGCTTTCATGGTATTTTGTCTAATGCGGTTTTTATTCGTTTGATATGTTATTATTGGTTATTAAGATTAAGTTGGCAGTTATGATGATCATTAAAAAGTGGCAGGCCATGACTGTGCTTGTTGCCTTCGCATCACTACTTGTGGGCTGTGACAATCTCATGTCGTCAAATCCTCATACCAAGATGGATACAACAGCAGCCATGTCTATTGACAGTATGCCCAGTGCTGCTGTCGTAATGGGAAAAACTAAGGCCACAGAGCAATTTATTGCCAGACAATGGCAAGTGGTTAGTATGAATAATAGGCCTGTTGGTGGTGATCTGGTGCTGGATCTAACAGATTTTCGCTCTGGTAAAGGTGAGTTTCGTGATGGCTGTGAGCGGATTTTGGTAACTTTTAATACAAATGATTTGTCTGATGAACGCCTGCTTATTGACCGCTCTGCCAGAAAGAGTCGTGGCTGTCATAGTGAGCTGATTGATGAAGTGATGTGGACGCTTAGTGATGTTTATGCTTTTAAGAGAAATGGTAATGAGCTAAACATTATTGCTGTCCAAAATATGATCCGTCTGGTGCCAGTCAAACAGCCTTCATGAGACAACCTTTCATTCTTGGTTTCTTTTTAAATTTTCAACGATATTGTTCTTAAATTCACTTAGAGCAATCATTTGCCCCAAGTGAAGTTAGACCTATTTGCAAATTTTTTTTAACCGATAAAGCCAATGTTGGTCAAGCTAGGACATACAACTTATGGGCATCATGTCGTATGGGTGTGTTGGTGTGATATCGTCTGCTGTGGCAATTTCTTGCACAACAAAAGGGTTGGCCAGTAGTTCAAACAATCTTGCCGCCTCATTAAAATCGTGATGAATGGTATGCTCAATCGCACGCTGCGCCATATCGTTTCTAAGTATATAAACAGGATTAACTTGCCTCATGGCATCAATTGCCGTCTTTATTGTGGTACTTTTGTTGATTTTGGTGTGATAACGCACTACCCAGTCTTGCCAACTTTGCAATCCATTTTCTTGTGCATTAAGCTCTTTTGTCATGATGTGTAAGAGCGTTTTTTCATGTTTATTATCATTGGTATTGTCCAATACACCAATCAATGCACGAAAACTGTTGGTATAGTCAAGCTGATAGGTTTTTAATAAGCTAACAAATTCATACGCCAAAGCCAAACTGTCATCATCAAGTGGCAGGCCAATTTTTTGGCAAATGCCCGTGTTGTATTCGGTGTAAAAAGTCTGTTCGTATTCATCAAGACAAAGTGCCATCACGCTTTGTTTTATGGACAATAGATCAAAGCAAGCAAGCCATTTTTTTAGATTCCAATGCCCTATAGTGGGCTGATTTTGATAGGTGTAGCGACCAAGATGATCGGATTGATTGTTAATCCAATCTGGGTTAAAACGCTCCATCATGCCAAACGGACCAAAATCCAATGTTGTACCTGTGATGTTGATATTATCTGTATTCATCACGCCATGACTAAACCCAACCAATTGCCACTGGGCGATGAGTTTGGCGGTATTTTGGCAAACTTGTTTCAAAAAGCCACTGATGTCATGTCTGTCAAGTTGTGGATAATAGGTATCTATCATTTGGTGAGTAAATTCACCAAGCAGTTTAGGGTGATATACAGCAAGCCATTCAAAGTGTCCAAGCCGTACATGACAGTCGCTTACTCGTAACAAGGCAGCAGCACATACCATTTGATGGCGAGCAATGATGGTATCTGATACGACAAAGCCAAGTGCGTTTGAGCTGGGAACGCCAAGGCAGGATAAAGCATGACCACATAAATATTCACGAACGGTGCTGTCTATCATCGCACGCCCATCACCAAAACGAGAAAAGGGTGTTTTACCTGCACCTTTTAGATGTAGGTCTTGTATTTTTCCTTGATGATTGATGACTTGGGTGAGTAGTAAGCCACGCCCATCACCAAGTTGTCCTGCCCATTGACCAAACTGATGTCCTGCATAGACCATGGCAAGTGGCCTAAACTCACTGGGAAAAGTATCGTTGTCTGCACCGATGATACCACACCAATCAAAATGATCAAATGGCAAGTTGCTCAGAGTTTTATATAACGCATGATTAAAATGAACCAGCCTTGGATTGTCAAGTGGGCTGGCGTGTTGCTTGTGATATAAAATGGGATTTAATGTCAGATAATGTTGATGATGTTTCATGATGGATTGGTTTGTCAAGATGAATTTGATTGTACCATAAAAAAAGACCCTTTATCATAAAGATAAAGGGCGAGGAGAAAATTTTGTATGTTTTTAAGACTTACCTTTTTGCTTTAGAAAAAAATAAGAGCAGATTTTAATCATTGGGCTGATTTACCTTTAAGATGCAAATAGGCGTTTTCAATATGCTCACTATGTGCCAAAATTTTAGCCTCAATTTGTGCAAATTGTTCTTTGAGTTTTTCATCAGCTTCATGCAAGCGATTGGCAAATTCGGTGCGTTTTAGTTCAACTGATTTGGCTTTTAGGGCGTGCCATTCTTCGACTGTCTGTGTGAATGCTTCGTATTCTGCACTGATGCGTTCTTTAAATAGTGCCAGTCTGCCATCAAGGTTAGTCTCACCACCTTGTGCAATGCGTTTTTGTGCTTTTTTAAATTTCATGGTAACTTCGGCGTGTTTGATGGTTACATCATCAACGCGTTTTAAATCTTGGGCAAGTCCAACTTTTTGTAGTGCTTTAATGAGCCACTTGGTTGGGTCATATTGCCACCACTTGACACCATTGCGATAGTCGTATTGAAAGTAGTGATGGTAGTTATGATAACCTTCACCCCAAGTAAAAATTGCTAAAATTGGATTATCGCGGGCTGTATTCTCGTCAGTATAAGGGCGGGTGCCAAACATATGACACAGTGAATTGATAAAAAAAGTAAAATGATGTGTCAATACCATGCGTAAAAGACCTGCGATGAGAAATGTGCCCAGCATATCGCCTGTCAAAAGACCTGCAAAACCGACAACCACAACATTTGTCAAAATCACCCAAATGCCATAATATTTGTGTTGTAATTGTAATATCTTGTCTTTTTTTAGGTCTGGAATATTTTTGTAATCATATTGACCGCTTGGGTATTTGTGGAGCATCCAATCTATGTGGCTAAACCAAAAGCCTCGCTTAGAAGAATATGGGTCGTCGTATATATCATCAACATGGCGATGATGTGTGCGATGCCCAGAGCACCAATCAAAAGCTGAACTTTGTACCGCCAAAGTAGCACCCAGTAGTAAAAAATACTTTACGACTGGGTGTGCGTCATAAGATTTGTGTGCCCACAAGCGATGATAGCCTGCGGTGATGGACAGCCCTGTCCATGCCATAAAAAAGGCAAATGCTGTCCAAACAGCAGGATTGACACCATGCACCCATAAATACCAAGGCACAAGCACGATGGCCAGCAATGGGGTGGATAACAAGACAATGGCAGGCGTCCAATTGATTGGTGCCTTTTCAAAGGCTTGTGGATTTCTTTCGACGCTCATAGTATTTCCTATTGGTCAAAAAATTAAAGAAAAAAGATGAGATTTTATTGATGTTTTTAGCCATATTATAGCTGAAAAATCCAAAAAAGTGAACAAATATTCACATTAAATCGTGAATATTTGTAACTGATCTCATCTACAGCTGATGACCGATGAAACAAAGGCTTGAGGGTGTTGTCATTTGTGTTGGATTTTTATGAAAATGGCTATTATTCGTCAGATGAGTTTGTTATAATTTTTGGCTTATGTATCATGATTATTGTACCATTAGGATCGAACCCACTCATCAATAGATTAGATATAGATTGAATACTGGCAATGATAATACAATCAAAAAGAAGCGATAAGGAAAGTTATGTCAAATCGTAAGGAATTATTTGAAATGCGGGAATCAAAAATCCTTGAAACTGCTGAGCAATTGCTTTTGGAGTCTGATGAGGGGGATTTGACACTTGACAGTTTGGCGCAACATTTAGATGTGGCAAAAGGCACGCTGTATAAGCATTTTTCTAGCAAAGATGAGCTATTGCTTCGTATTTTGATCAATCATGAGCAAAGATTGCTTTGCATGAACATGACGCAAGATGGTGCAGGAGCAGGTGTGGCACGCATGGCATTACTACAATTACGATTGCCACAACGAGCGATGTTGTTTAATCACATTGAAGAGCGGCTGGCTGGTACATCGGTGGGGCTAAATAAGGTTTTTGGTGAGCTGTATCAAGTACGCCGTCAGCGTATGAAGCGACTGATGGAGATTGCTGAGCAATATCTGAATGAGCAAAACAGTGCCATGGCGGTGCGTGACTATGTGGCATTCATTTGGGCAGTGGGGCAAGGGGGTGCTGGGTTGCTCAATTCTAGCTTTTACCAGCGATATTTGGGCAGTCGTGAATCTTTAAAGCTCGCTTTTGTTCAACAGCTACTTGATTTACCAAAAATGTATCCAAAATAACGCCCTTAAAACCCAAACAAGGTGGAAACTTAATCTCCACCTTGTTTGTTTTTGTATTGATGTATGATATATGGTTTTAATGTTTTGGCAGTTCGCCAGTCCCAAGATACATCTCATCATTTTTGGTCAGTGTGGGGTGGTCGGCATTTTTGATGTTGCGGCGTAGTATGACATAACCTGCAATGCCAGCAATGAGCGAGCCTAAGATGATACCAAGTCGTGGGTCGTATTCTTTGGGAATGCCAGCATATGCCAAACCAGAGATGAATAAAGACATGGTAAAGCCAATGCCACACAATAAGGATACGCCATAGATTTGCTTCATATTGGTGTTGGTGGGTAGCTTGACCAGTCCGAATTTGACGGTCAAAATGACAGGCAACATGACGCCGACTTGTTTGCCGATAAATAGACCCAATGCAATGCCCAAAGGCACGCCATGCATGAGGCTATCAATGCTTGTGCCAGCCAATGAAATGCCTGCATTGGCAAAAGCAAATAATGGCAAAATGCCAAAAGCCACCGTATTGTGCAAGTCGTGCTCCAACTCTTCTAGGGGTGAGTGTTCTGGGTCTTTATGATTGCGTAGAGGAATGAAAAACGCCAATAATACCCCTGCTAATGTTGCGTGTACACCTGATTTTAACATTGCTGCCCAAAGAATCAGACCGATGAGTAAATAGGGGGTGAGGCGTACAATATTTAGACGGTTGAGAAAGAATAGAAATGGCAAGCACACCGCTGCCACACCAAGTGAAACAAGTGACAATTCGGAAGTGTAAAACAGGGCAATGATGACAATTGCTCCTAAGTCATCAAAAATGGCGATGGATACCAAAAATACTTTGAGTGCATTGGGTACTTTATCACCCAGTAGGCTTAGTACACCAATGGCAAAAGCGATGTCAGTTGCGGTTGGGATTGCCCAACCCTTCATGGCACTTGCATCACCATGATTGAGTGCGGCAAAAACAAGGGCGGGTGCTGCCATGCCTCCGACAGCACACAAAGCAGGCAGGACGATTTGCTTGATGTCAGACAGCTCGCCAATTAAGGCTTCTCGCTTTAATTCCAAACCTACCAAAAAAAAGAATATTGCCATCAGGCCGTCATTAATCCAATGATGAGCATCTTTGGCAATTTCAAATGTTCCGATTTTTACCAAAACAGGGGCGTGAATGAAAGCGTGGTACAGGTCGTGCAAAGGTGAGTTGGCAATGATCATTGCCAGCATTGCAGCAATTGCAAGTATGATGCCACCTGCGGCTTCTAGTTCAAAAAATTTTTTGATGCGGTTCATCGGCATGGCTGATTCTCTTATGGCTTTTGTCGGTGAATGGTGAATATTGATAAAAAATGATTAAAAAAACGATGAAATAAAATATGATTAGAATATTTAGAAATATATCATAAAAACTAATGGGGCTAAATGGTTTTTATGATATTGAGGCCAAAAAATTACAAAAAACCTATTAAACCTATTAAACCTATTAAACCTATTAAACCTATTAAACCTATTAAACCTATTAAACCTATTAAACCTATTAAACCTATTAAACCTATTAAGAGGATAAGATATTGCCATCTATCATTTAAGATACAATCAAAATTAAGATATGATCAAAATCAATTTAAAAAAACAGGCAAACTGATAACCAAAAAAATCTGGATTTTAAGCGGATCAATGTCGTGATGAGTCTTTGGTGGTGTCATTTGTTGTCTGATGGCTATTTTTTTTAGGGCTAAATTTGATATCAAATTTTAGTCGTATTTTATGTCGTAAGAAGCCACACTCTAAAATTTGCTTGAAAGTCTGTGAGTTAGTTTGTATGATGAATGCCTTTATCTATATCTATATCCAATCTATATCTATCAATCTTGTTGATTGATGACGCCAGTCCACCGAGAGGTAAAAAGAAGGAATCTTTATGGTGCTTACCATTCAAATGCTTGTGGTTTTATTTTTTGTTGCGATGGTGGCAGGATTTGTTGATGCAATGGCGGGCGGTGGCGGACTTCTGACCATTCCTGCCTTGCTTTTAACAGGTATGAATCCTGTGGCAGTGTTGGCAACCAACAAGCTCCAAGCCTGTGCAGGCTCATTCTCAGCAAGTTTGATGATGATAAAAAAAGGCCTAATTCACCCAAAGATGATGAAAACAGCACTCATCATGGCGTTGCTTGGCTCTGCCATCGGCACAATTTTGGTGCAGATGTCCCCACCTGATTTTTTACGAAAAATATTACCCTTTGTGATTGGTGCGGTGGGTCTATATACACTATTTTCCCCCAATCTTGGCAAGCTACAAACCACGCCAAAAATCAGCCAGACCGTCTATGATAGGACTTTTGCTCCTTTGATTGGTTTTTATGATGGTTATTTTGGGCCGGGCGTGGGGACATTTTTTAGCTTATCTCAGGTTGTATTGCGTGGGCGTGATTTGGTGCAAGCAACAGCAAGGGCAAAATTACTAAACTTCGCCACCAATATGGCATCTTTGATATTCTTTATTGTGGGCGGGCAAGTGGTGTGGCTTGTTGGTTTTGTGATGATGATTGGGCAAGTATTTGGTGCGTATTTAGGTTCTCAGATGGTCGTAAAAAACGGCACAACACTCATTCGCCCTGTGATTGTCATCGTTTGTTTTATGATGGTGGCAAAATTGGTATTTTTCTAGGCTTATTTTTGCCTACTTTGATGGCAGGTCAAATCAATGGTGCTTATAATGCTCTTTGTGGTGCTAAGATGATGGGGTGTTTGTCATCAGTGATTTTGTATTTTTGGCTTTTTTTGTAAGACGCTCATCATCTTTGGTAATGAATCAAGTTTTTTGGTATAAAGTTTAGTATAATAATCAGCCATTGTATTTTAGCAATCCTACCAAGACATCATGAATATATCTACATCCGCTATTTTGCCCAAAAAAATATTGCTTGCATTAACAGGTGGTATTGCTTGTTATAAGGTTGCCATTTTAGCACGCCTTTTGATGAAAGCTGGGTACACTGTCCGTGTGATGATGACGCATGGAGCGTGTGAGTTTATCACACCCATGACTTTGCAAGCTTTGACAGGGCATGAAGTTCATACTGAATTATTAGACGCCCAAGCTGAAAAAGGCATGGGGCATATTGAGCTTGCT
Organism: Moraxella sp. Pampa; assembly: GCF_035181385.1. NCBI lineage: Bacteria > Pseudomonadati > Pseudomonadota > Gammaproteobacteria > Moraxellales > Moraxellaceae > Moraxella > Moraxella sp. Pampa. Next base: position 177,053 of record NZ_JAXCJK010000003.1, read on the forward strand.
AAGTGGGCGGACTTAGTGGTTGTTGTACCAGCTTCGGCAAATACAATTGGCAAGCTGGCAAACGGATTAGCAGATAATCTGGTTACTACTGTATGCCTTGCTACCACAGCCCCCATTTGGCTTTATCCAGCGATGAATCAGGCAATGTGGGGTAATGCGATGGTACAAGCTAACTTAGCCAAACTTCATGATTTTGGTTTTAAAATCAGTTCTCCTGATAGCGGTGAGCAGGCTTGTGGAGATGTTGGAGTGGGCAGACTGCCTGAACCTGAGATGATTTTTAATGAAATCTCCACTCATTTTCATCGGCAGGCCACCCCCCAAATCTTACTTGATAAAACCGTCGTTATTACCGCAGGAGCAACCCTTGAACCTATCGATCCTGTCCGCTATTTGTCCAATCACTCCACAGGCAAAATGGGCCATGCTCTTGCCACTGCTTGCATCAATGCAGGGGCGATGGTAATTCTTATTGTAGGGCAAAAAGTCAGCTTGGCCACACCTATGGGCGTCAAAAAAATCACGATAGGTACGGCTGATGAGTTATTGCAGGCGAGTTTGGAGAGTTGCAAAATGGCAGATATTTTCATCGCCACCGCCGCTGTTGCAGATTTTAAAGTCAAACAAGTGGCAAACCAAAAACTTAAAAAAACAAGCGATGATGTTTTGACCTTGGAGCTTGTCAAAAACCCTGATGTGCTAGCGACAATTTCAAATGCCTATCCACACCTTTTGACCGTTGGTTTTGCTGCCGAAACCAACGATGTAGAAGATTATGCTCGTGGAAAACTCATCGCCAAAAACTTAGACATGATAGCGTGCAATGATGTTTCGGACAAAACCATCGGGTTTGGTAGCGATGATAATGCCATGACGGTGTTTTTTGCCCAAAAATACAATAAAGATAAAGCTGTGCTAAATAAGGCGAGTAAAGATGACATCGCCAGACAACTTGTGATGGCAATCGGCGAAGTTTTATCCCAAAAATCAACAGGTCAGCTTTGATTGTTGCATTGTTCATGAAAACTGGCCATATTTTCATAAAAATAATCAAAAAGTGTGAAAAAATGGCATTTAAATGCAAATTTGATTGGTAAATTATAAAAAAATGGTGTATTTTGTTAAATATAAGAAAGGACACTTTTTTGTCAAAAAATGACCGCAGTATTATGATGATATGGCTTTAAGATGCTGTTTTGATATTGATTGACCAATTTGACAAGATTTGTTCATAAGATTTACAAGGTTAAAATTGACAAGGCTAAAAGGAGATTGTTACTATGAGCACCGCCGAATTTAACATAACAAGTGATGATCTTTGGTATGGTACCTACCAAAAATACGGCATCAGTACAGATTTTAATATTCCTGAACATATACAGTCGCTGGCTGATGTTTTTGAAGATAATATTACCAACCATAGAGGGGCCATCGCCAGTACCTTTATGGATAAGTCAATGACTTATGGCGAGCTTGATGAGGCGAGTTTGAAGATTGCGGCTTATTTGCAGTCGCTTGGTCTTGAAAAGGGCGATAAAATTGCCTTGATGATGCCAAATGTCCCGCAATATTTGGTTACGATGTTTGGCGTGATTCGTGCAGGCTACACACTTGTGAATGTCAACCCATTGTACACCAGCCCTGAGCTTGAACATCAACTCAATGATAGTGAAGCTAAGGTTTTGTTTATTATTGAAAATTTTGCCAAAACTTTTGAGCAAGTGAAAAATAAGGGTAAGGTTGAGCATGTGGTTGTTGCCAGTATTGGCGACATGCTTGGATTAAAAGGCCACATTGTTAATTTGGTTGTGCGTCATATCAAAAAAATGGTACCAAGTTATCACATTAATGGTACAACCAGCTTTAAAGATGCTCTAAATTCTGTGCCAGCCAATAAGTTTAAGCGTCCAATGCTTACCCTTGATGATGTGGCGGTATTACAATATACAGGTGGTACAACTGGTGTGGCAAAAGGTGCAATGTTAACTCACCGCAATATCATCGCCAATATAGAGCAGGCGAGCAACTTTGTCAGCACTGCTTTTCCTGATGGCAATATGAATGGCAAATATATAACCGTGGCACTGCCTTTGTATCATATTTTTTGTTTTATGGTCAGTCAGCTGGCGATGAAATACGGTTTTGCACTTTTGCTCATTCCAAATGCGCGTGATTTTGCCGACTTGACCAAACAGCACGCCAAATATCGCCCTGTATTCTTTATGGGTGTTAATACTTTGTTCAATGCTTTGACCAATCATGAAGGATTTAAGAGTATTGACCATGGCAATATGAAGTTTAGTTTGGCAGGTGGTATGTCTGTATTGCCTAGCACTGCTAAGGCATGGGAGGCGTTGACAGGCACTCACATCACCGAGGGCTACGGTTTATCAGAGACCTCTCCTGTGCTTACGGTTACACCACCACCAGCAGGCTACTCTGGTAAAATCGGTATCCCTTTGCCAGCGACAGACATCGTCATTCTTGACGATGATGGCAATCGGGTGCCATTGGGTGAAGCGGGTGAGATTTGTGCTAAGGGTCCTCAGGTGATGAAGGGCTATTGGGGACGCCCTGATGAGACCGAGAAGGTGATCACAACAGATGGATATTTTCGCACAGGCGACATAGGCATTATGGACGAGCAAGGCTATATCAAAATTGTTGATAGAAAAAAAGACATGGTATTAGTCTCTGGTTTTAATGTTTATCCAAACGAAGTTGAAGAAGTTGTTGCGGCACATCCAAAAGTGCTAGAATGCGGTGTCATTGGTGTGCCAGATGAGCATAGTGGCGAGGTGGTGAAAGTCTTTGTTGTCAAAAAAGATGAAAGCCTGACTGAAAAAGAGATTGCAAGTTGGGTGAAGGAGCGACTAACTGGCTATAAGCGTCCAAAGATTGTTGAATTTGTCAGTGAGCTACCAAAATCCAATGTTGGTAAAATCTTACGCAAAGAGCTTCGCAATCTAGAAAAACAAAAATCATCTTAGTAAAGATGGTTTGATGTATGGTGGAATACAACAAAAAAGACTTGCTACAGCAGGTCTTTTTTTGGATAAAAGTTTTTTTACAAATGAGTGAGTAAAAAAACTAACAAGGCAATCGTTTTTGTGTTATTGTCAAGAAATTGGTACAATACGATTTTAATTATTTTCAATAGTCAAAAGTGGGCAATCATGCGTCATAATAATCGTGCTTTAAATGAGCTTCGCTCTATTTCATTTACTCGCCACTACACCAAGCATGCCGAGGGTTCGGTTCTGGTTTGTTTTGGAGATACCAAAGTGTTGTGTACTGCAAGTATTGAGCAGGGTGTGCCACGCTGGTTAAAAGGTCAGGGAAAGGGTTGGCTAACAGCTGAATATGGTATGTTGCCACGAGCCACAGGTACACGCACCGACAGAGAGGCTGTGCGTGGCAAACAATCTGGACGCACTCAGGAAATTCAGCGTTTGATTGGGCGTTCGTTGCGTGCAATGCTGGACTTGACCAAACTTGGTGAAAATACCATATATATTGACTGTGATGTCATTCAAGCAGATGGAGGTACTCGTACTGCCAGCATTACAGGGGCGGCTGTGGCACTGATGGATGCACTTGAAAAATGGCAAAGAAAAGGCAATTTAAAAAGCGACCCCTTTGTTGGTTTGGTGGCGGCAGTATCTGTGGGCATTAAAAATGGCAAGGTATATTTGGATTTGGATTATAGCGAAGATTCAACCTGTGATACTGATTTGAATGTGGTGATGATGCAAGGTGGTGGCTTTATTGAGATTCAAGGTACAGCAGAAGAAGCGCCATTTAGCCGAGCTGAGGCTGATGCCATGCTGGATTTGGCAGAATCAGGCATTCTTACGCTGATTGGCGAACAACAAAAGGCACTTGGCTGGTGATGAAAGTTATTGATGATGGAGTGGAAATTGTTTTGGCGGGTAAAAATACCGATGGTATGTTCGTTTGGTCGGTAGCCATGCTTGTCTGTGCTTTGGTGGTGGCTATTATTTGTTTTACCCTGCCTGTGCCATATGCCATCAGTGCGGTAGGGGTTTGGGCGGTATTGATGTATTTTTTTAATCAAAAAAAACATATTGCCAAAACTCAAAAGCATCATGCACAAGGTGTACTCATCATTAAAAACCATCATTTTTCTATTAATGGTATGTCAACAAGCCTCAGCAAAGCGGCCCAAATTTCTAGTGATGGCAAGCATCTGATTATCAATGATGATGGGGTGTTTTATTATTTTGGGGGTTTTGCTGGTGAGCATGAGATTGATGTTGCTAAAGCGGTATTAAATGGTCAAAGTATTGTCAAACGCACAAAAACCATCAAAATGAGTGTTGGTTAGTTGATGGGATAAATAATTAAGATGGGATGGATAATTAAAAAGTGCGGTTAAGCCTCCATATTTTGTATTTCTGGTCGGACTATGGTAAAACTTGCCATAGCCAAACCCTGTTGTCTTTTGATCATTTGATCAGCTCATGATTGGGGCGAGTGTTTTACCCCAAATATGCCCTCAAATAATGATGCAAAAATTCAATATTGGTATTGGGTTTTTAGTTTTTTTTATCAGTTTGTTGGGTTTATTAAAATGGCTTAACCACCACCAAAATGACCACTGTAATCAAGATGAATACAGGGATTTCATTAAACCATCGCCAAAAAATATGTGTTTTTAGTTTTGGGTTGTCGGCAAGTTTTAGGCGATATTTTCCGCACATGATGTGATAAGCTGTCAGCAAAATGACAAGTGTGATTTTGGCGTGTAGCCAGCCTTGGTTTTTATAGATGTCCCAATTCATCACAACCATTGTCATGCCAAAAAGCCAAGTTGCCATCATCGCAGGATTCATAATCCCTCTGTACAATTTGCGTTCCATGATGGCAAACCGATTTTGACTGACGATGTCGTCGCTCATGGCATGATACACAAATAATCGTGGCAAATAAAAAATCCCTGCAAACCAGCAGATCATCGCAATGATGTGAAAGGCTTTGATGTATAAAAACAACGCTATCACCCCTAAAAAAAGATGGTGTATTATACCATAGGTTGTAAAACTGGGCTGGTATTTGATGTCAATGAGAAAAGCAAAAAGGTGCCATCAAGCAGACATTGGGCAACCTTCTGGCAACTCGCTAAAAGTGCTTTCGCTTTTACCTGTCATGGCGTTGATGATTTTTGGTTTTGGCTTGGGTTTTTCGGCACTCAGACCAAGCATGGCCATCAGTCGGTCGTCATTGGCCTGTGATTGATTATTTGTGGTGAGTAGTTTGTCGCCATAGAAAAATGAGTTTGCCCCTGCCATAAAAGCCAATGCCTGCTCGCCATCAGTAAGGCTTTCACGGCCTGCTGATAGACGCACATAACTGGTTGGACAACAAATGCGAACAACGGCGATTGTGCGGATCCACTCTATCACAGACAAACGACCATCTGCCAGCACCTTATCGCCAAGAGGTGTGCCTGCAATTGGTACAAGCAAATTAACAGGAATGGACTGTGGTGGCATGGGCATTTGGACGAGCTCATGTACCCAATCAATACGATCTGAACGACTTTCACCCATACCAACAATGCTACCACTGCACACATTGATGCCTGCTTGACGGACATGATCTAGGGTTTGTAAACGCTCATCATAGGTGCGAGTGGTGGTAACTTGGTCGTAGTAGTTGCGTGAGGTGTCAAGATTATGATTGTAGTAATCAAGGCCAGCGTCAGCAAGAGTTTTTGCTTGTTCGGGTTTAAGCATTCCTAAGGTCATGCAAGTTTCCAGCCCAAGCGACTTAACTTCGCTGATCAGCTCTACCAAATAAGGCATGTCTTTGGCGGAAGGATGTTTCCATGCTGCACCCATGCAAAATCTTGATGAACCAGATGACTTAGCAAGTTTGGCGGCATTGATGACTTTTTGAATTTCAAGGCGTTTTTCAGCTTCAAGCCCCGTTTTGTCTCGATGGTGTCCTGATTGACTACAATAACCACAGTCCTCTGGACAATTGCCTGTTTTGATAGAAAGTAAGGTGGAGATTTGTACTTCGTTGGCATTAAAATGGTTGCGATGCACTGCCTGAGCCTGCATAAGTAGGTCTAAAAGTGGTAAATCAAAAAGAGTGGCAATGTCTTCCTTGGTATATTGTTTTGACAAGTAATTCATGATAAGTCTCTGGTTAAAACAGATAAGTTTGCCATTTATAAAATTTATAAAAAAGCATCAATTTGTTAAAATAGTAAACAACTGTTCCTATTTTAACAAATTTTGGCAAGATGATTCAACTTATCTTTTTTTTTGTTTAATGATTGAAATATTTTATGTCTTTTAAGTGTTGAATTATTGTTTTGTCAAATCTTGATTGGTTCATTTGTTCAGTTTTGATTTGATGATGCTTAGTGCTTGTTCAGCAAAAGGTTTGGCAGTATCAATGTAGTTTTTGTATTTGTCTGGGACTTTGGTAGCGTGTTTGGCAATGCCAGAGAGCCATAGCACAAGTTTATAGTCGCCTGTGATTTTGACATCACCGTCTTGGACGGCGGTCATAAAGGTGGCGACATCGCCTTTGGTAAGTAGTTTTGCACCTGTAACTGAGTCTTTAAAATCAATCGTTAAATCAGCATCGGTCAGGTTGCCAAGAGCATGGTTAAATATGCCGTCACGAAATTCATAATAGCGATTGGTGGTTGGGCTTTTAAATTGAATGGTGATATTTTTGCCATCAATCAAGCCATTTAGTGCATCGTTGCTACGGCTTGTGATGAGCGATTGTAAGCGAAAACCAAGTGCGGCAAGTAGTGCATCAAGTGCATCGGCTTTGACATCTAAGATGGGCAATGTAAACATATGTCTTTTTCCTGCTGGTTAATCATTTGATGGTATTTTAACAAAAATACCATCAATGAGTGCGATATTTTTTGTATCTTTGTTTTTTATCCATGTAAGTGTGGTTAAGACTTGATGGTTTGGTTGCACGCATCAAGACGATGACCAAGTGCATACAACACACCTTCAAGCCCTGTGATATTTATGGCGGCGTCGGCTTTTGCTCTGACAATGGGCTTGGCGTGATAGGCGATGCCAACATCAGCTGTTGCCATCATCGCCAAATCGTTTGCACCATCACCAACACAGACGACTTGATGCATATCAAGTTTTAATTTGGTGGCGGTATCAATGGTGATGGTGGCTTTTTTGTTGCCATCAATCAGATTGTTGTCAACCTGTCCTGTCATTTGGTTATCTAGTATGGATAGGGCATTGGCATGGTAAGCATCCATACCCAATGAACAAGCCACATATTCGGCAAAAGGAGTAAAACCACCTGAAATAAGCACTGTGTGATAGCCGATGGCTTTTAAGGCAGCGATTGTGGCGTGTGCACCTGCACTGAATGTAAGATGTTTGGCGATAATTTCACTAACCACAGAGGCGTCCACACCTTCAAGCAAGGCCACACGACGAGCAAAACTGGTTGCAAAATCAATCTCACCACGCATTGCCTGTTCGGTAATTTCAAGCACTTTATCCTCAATGCCACAGTATCGAGCAAGCTCAACGATGACCTCTTGTTCAATTAAAGTTGAGTCCATATCAAAACACGCCAAACGGTGTTTGTGTAGCATTTGTGAGATGGACATAATGTGTACATCGGCGTCATTGCCTAATTTGTTGGCAAAATAACTGGTGATTTGCTCATCAATAATGTGTGCCTCAGCCTCTTTTTTGGCATCGCTCATCTGGGTGTGTTTGGTGGGTGCAAGTAAATAACGGTGGATTGACACATCAGCCAGTGGGGTGGGTGATGTGATGATGTGGGCATTTTGCTTGGCAATCTCATCATCATGGACGGCAACAGATTGCCAATTGGCTTGACTGTTTATCCATGTTTGCATGAGTACATCAACATCGTTGTGTGGTCGCTTGGCGATGATGATGACGGCAAAGATGGGTAATGCTGTCATTGGAGTGCTGTCAATTTTCATGCCATCTGGCAAAACATGGGCAACCGATGCTAAGGCATTTTGCCATGCTTGTGAATCTTTGGGTAGAGCGTAAGTAATCATAACAAATTCCAGTCGGGTTCTAGTAAATTGGCTAAAATGTTGAAATTAAAATTAAGTCAAGGCAGTGTTTATTAAATAAATATTCATGCAATCTATCATGCCCAAAACTTCATAAAAATACAAGTCTAATTGTCAAAATTGTCTAAATTATCAAAAATTCAAAAGCGACATAAAAAAAACAATCACAAAAACCCATCAAGACATACCAAGGTATGGTTAAAAAACACTTGAATGGCAATGTTGAATAACACCAAGAAAATTTCAATAAAAACGATTAAATTTAAGCATAAGCATGGTAAAATAGGCACTTTAAATATTTTTTTGTAGAGACATTCTGCAACACTTTCTCTTTTGGTTTGACTTATGACTTTTTTAGCACCACGACAAGGACTGTTTGCCATCATTATTTTGGTCAGTTTATGCCTGCATACGCTGTTTTTTGTGCTTTCAGAAAAGCATGAAAGCACGGAGCGTCAGCGTGTGATGGCAACGCAATCAACAAGTGAGCTTGTTCGGCAATTAAAAGTACCGATGGCAACAGACGACCGCATTAGCATGAGCGTCATTGCTGATAAATATACCAAAGAAGAGGAAATTGCTTTTGTTGGTGTGTATGATGCTAAAGATGTGCTCCTTGTGCCTGTGGGAGTGGAAAGTGCTGATGGTTTGTCTTTAAAAGAATCGGTGGTCTCAGGAACGACTGTACTAGGTAGCGTGGTGGTGAAGACGCCTGCTGTGGGTTATGTTCAGGTGATTTCTAAGCACTGGCTATTCTTGCTTGGTGTGGTAGGGCTACACACGATATTGTGGTTGCTGTATGGCTACTTGGCACGCCCAACTCGCCAGATGTGCGAGGTTATTGGTCAAAAGGTACGCATGGAACTGCTTGATAAGGGCATCTTACAGCAACAGTTTGGGCAAACGGTAGGTCAAAGCGATGCAACCAATACTTCTGATGACGACCCTAATTTACAAGCAAATATCTCATCAGTAACCTCCATTTTGCATAAAACCAAACCTGCCGACAGCACCACTGCTAACAATGATGTCTTAGCTGACGATAAAAATAGTACATCAGATTGCAACGATGGTTGTAGCGATGGTTATGTCGTGCAGATATTGTTTGAGGATCCAAATCATTTGTTGTCAGCCATCAGTCATGACAGTAAAATGGCATATTTTGCGTTATGCGACCAGCTACTTGATCAGGCGGTTTTGCATTTGCTTGAGTTGCCACTTTTGGCGGGTGTGACTGCTAAGGTGGTCAAATATTATGATGATAAAGGTGCAAAAGTTATCTTGTATGGGATCGCACCTGCCAAAGCCGCCACTGCTGCGGTATTCTTGTCTAAGCTGATGCTGATGCTAAACCAAGTCGTCTATGACAAGCATCGTGAAATTAAGCGTTTTACTTGGCAGATTCGTACGACTGTCAGCGATGGTAGTAATGCTGATGCGGTATTGGACTTGACCAAACGCCGTCGTGAATCACCAATGATTTTACTTGATGAATCTGCTCAAAATGAAGTGAAAATCTATGCCGAACTCATGCGTCTTGATGCTCCAATGTCGGTTTATGAGCGTGAAAGTTGCAGTTTGGCAAGCGTGACTCGTGCCACTGCTGAGCGATTGCGTAGCGTGAGAGATAAAGTTTTATTAGGCGATTGATTGGCTGGCTGTTATTGTGCTGACTTAATTTAACTGAATTCAAAAAAAATACTTGACAATTAATAAAAATACCGATATAAGGCATGGAATGTTGGTGTGAATAACTAGCACCAATCTGCTTGCAACTTATAGATATAGATATTAGGAGTCATGATGAGTGAAATTGATGATTTTGATGATGACAGCTTTGAAGAAGATGCAGACGCACAACTGGCAGACGAGACAAAGGCTAAGCCTTTGGAAAAGCGTTTAAAGATTGATGCACTACTAGAGCGACAGCGTCTAAAAAAATTAGAGCAAGCTCTTGAACAAGAAGATGAGTTTGCGGAGTTTGATTTTGACGACGACTTTGACGACGATTTTGATGACTGAAATAAACACCTTGTCATCATAGTTTAAACCACACTTAAAATACCATAGATAATGGGTTTGTATGGCATAAAGATAAATACAAACCTTTTTATAGAGTAAATTAGAATAAAGCCAAACTAGCGATCACTTGTTATAAAGTAGGTTGGCGATACATTAACATAAAAGAGTATGATATTATGATGAATAAGCAAGAATTATTTGATTATTTGGCATCTGATGCCAACCAATTGGGTCTTGACCCAATCGCTGCCCATGGATTTTTAACCGCAACTGTTGTGGGTAAGCCTTTGCCAAATTGGTTGTCAGCTTTTTTTGAAGGTGGCGAAGCTCAAGTATCAGATGAAGTTAAAGATGCCCTAAAAGCATGGCAACAAGAACTGTATCATACGCTAAAAGCCGAAGAGCCTATTGAGCTGCCCTTTGATGCCAGCGAAGAGGCGGAAGATTTTAGCGAAGAGGGAGATTTGGCAGCATGGGCAATTGGTTTTGTTGATGCGATGTACTCTGATGAGAATGTTGATTGGTTTGATGATGAAAGCACCGAAGAAGATGTGGCGGAACTGACCTTACCAATGGTGCTGTTGTCTGGTATTGATCCTGAGATGGATGATCTGCGTGATGAAGAAATGTTGGCACAGATGGCAAATGCCTTAGAGGACAACATTACTGAACTATTTTTGTTATTTCATACCGACGATTGATTTTTTATTTAAAAAAAATATGATGTATTTTTAAATTAAAGGCCATTTTAATTTAAGCTGTTTAATAAAAAAGCCATTTAAAATCATTAAAAACTGTTTTTACCCCCTTATTTTTGCTAAAATAAGGGCTATTTTTTACCCAAAAATCCTAAAAGAGAGCATTATGAGCATTTTGGACAACCTACCCACCGCCTACAACCCTGCCGACTTGGAACAAAAATGGTACAAGCACTGGGAAGCACAAGGTTTTTTTAACGCCACCACCGACAAAGACGATGCTTTTTGTATTGTGCTACCACCGCCCAATGTAACAGGCTCGCTTCATATGGGGCACGGCTTTAACAACGCCATTATGGACGCACTTACTCGCCACCAAAGAATGCTTGGCAAAAATGTCTTGTGGCAAGGCGGAACTGACCACGCAGGCATCGCCACGCAAATGGTGGTGGAACGCCAGCTTGGTTTGCAAGGGATTAGCCGACACGATTTGGGTCGTGAAAAGTTTTTGGACAAGGTGTGGGAATGGAAAAATGAATCAGGCGGTACAATTACCCGTCAAATTCGCCGTTTGGGTTCAAGCGTGGATTGGAGTCGTGAACGCTTTACGATGGACGATGACTTATCCGATGTGGTCAAAGAAGTCTTTGTCCGTCTGTATGATGAAGGGCTAATTTATCGCAAAAAACGGCTGGTAAATTGGGATATTAAACTGCAAACCGCCATTAGTGATTTAGAAGTAGAAAATCGTGATGAAAAAGGCTTTATGTATCATGTTCGCTATCCTTTTGTCAAAGGGCAAACGGACGCCAATGGCAATAGCCTTGACGGTCAATATATGCACATTGCCACCACTCGTCCAGAGACGATTTTGGCGGACGGCTGTTTGGCGGTACATCCTGATGACACACGCTACACGCACCTTTTAGGTAAAATGGTAGAAGTGCCACTGACCGACCGCACCATTCCTGTATTGGCTGACCCTTATCCTGACCCTGAATTTGGCACAGGCTGTGTTAAAATTACCCCTGCCCACGATTTTAATGACTATGAAGTGGGCGAACGCCACGATATTGAGATTATCAATTTAATGAATTTGGACGGCACAATGAATGAAAATGCTCCGTCTAATTATCAAGGGCTTGACCGTTTTGAAGCTCGCACCAAAATTATTGACGATTTACAAACACACGGCTTTTTAGAAAAAGTTGAACCCCACGAATTAAAACGCCCTTATGGCGACAGAAGTGGCGTGGTCATTGAGCCATTACTCACCGACCAATGGTATGTCAAAATTGATACACTTGCCAAACCTGCGATTAAAGCGGTAGAAAATGGCGATATTCAATTTGTGCCAGAACAATATACCAATATGTATATGGCGTGGATGCGTGATATTAAAGATTGGTGTATTTCTCGCCAATTATGGTGGGGGCATCGCATTCCTGCGTGGTATGATGACAATGGCAATTTTTATGTGGGGCGAGATGAAAATGAAGTTCGCCAAAAATATAATTTAGGCGATATATCTTTACGCCAAGATGATGATGTTTTGGATACTTGGTTTTCATCAGCCCTTTGGACTTTTTCAACGCTTGGTTGGAAAGGCGATGAAAGCGATTTTGACAATCAAATTTTGCAAACTTTTCACCCCACTTCGGTACTCGTTACAGGTTTTGACATTATCTTTTTTTGGGTTGCCAGAATGATAATGATGACTTTGCATTTTGTCAAAGACAAAAACGGCAAACCGCAAGTACCCTTTAAAACCGTCTATGTACACGGGCTTGTGCGAGACGGACAAGGGGCAAAAATGAGCAAATCAAAAGGCAATGTCTTAGACCCCATTGATTTGATTGACGGCATTGATTTGGAAAGTTTGATTGGCAAACGCACGACAGGCTTAATGAATCCCAAAGACGCCGACAAAATCAAAAAAGCCACACAAAAAGAATTCCCAGACGGTATCAATAGCTATGGCACAGATGCACTAAGATTTACTTTTTGTGCTTTGGCAAATACAGGGCGAGACATTAAATTTGACCTAAAACGCATTGAAGGTTATCGCAATTTTTGTAATAAAATTTATAATGCCACACGCTTTGTCTTGATGAATGTGGACGGTAAAGAAATTCATCAAACTGCAAAACCAGAATTATGGGAATTGCCAGAACAATGGATAATGAGCCGTTTACAAAAATGTGAGCAAGCGGTTAAATTGGCCTTTGAAACTTATCGTTTGGATTTGGCAAGTCAGGCGATTTATGATTTTATTTGGAATGAATATTGCGATTGGTATGTGGAATTAACCAAACCTGTCTTAAATGACTCAAATGTCAGCGATGAGCGAAAAGCCCAAGTGCGTTTTGTATTATTATCGGTATTGGAGACGGCATTAAGGCTGGTTCACCCCATTATGCCATTTATCAGCGAAGAGCTTTGGCAAACCATTGCCCCAATGATTGGGCGTGGGGGCGAAAGTATTATGCTTGCCCAGTATCCAATCGCTAATGAAAGTCGTATTAACGAGCAAGCCGAAAATGATATGGCGTGGTTACAAGGCTTAATTGGGGCGGTGCGAAATATTCGTGGTGAGATGAATTTGGGCAATAGCGTCAAATTGCCTGTGCTACTACAAAATCTACAAGACGATGAAAAAGCACAAATCCAAAGAATTGAGCCATTATTTAAAGCCCTTGCCAAAGTGCAAAGTGTGGCGTTTTTGGGCGATAATGACAAAGCCCCTTTGTCGTCATCAAGCGTGATTGGGCAGGCGGTGGTGTATGTGCCAATGAAAGGGCTGATTGACCCCAAAGTGGAGCTTAACCGCCTAAATAAAGAGCTGGACAAACTCACCAAGCAATACGAGCAAATCAACAGCAAACTTGCCAATGAAGCCTTTGTTGCCAAAGCCCCTGCCAATGTGGTAGAAGCCGAAAAAGTAAAACGCTTGGAATTAGAAGGGCAGATTGGGAAGGTTAGGGAGAGTGTGGGGGAGATTGAGAATTTATAAATTCAAAAAAAAGCAAATAGATCATTATCCGATCTATTTGCTTACCGTTACTAATTAGGGTAATAAAAATAAATGAAACCTTTTGTAAAATGGGCAGGTGGTAAAACCTCTTTGCTTGATGAAATTCAAAAACGCCTGCCTAATTATATTTATTCACAAGATTTTTGTTTGGTAGAGCCTTTTGTTGGCGGTGGGGCGTTGTCTTTATGGGCATTGTCAGAGTTGCCACATCTTAAAAGGCTAATCATCAACGATTATAATGCCGATTTAATCAATGTTTATCAAGTGATTAAAAATAACCCTAATGATTTGATAGAATATCTTAAAAAAATACAAAACGATTATGATAAATTAACAGATCTAGAAAGTAAAAAACCTTATTTTTATCACAAACGAGATGTTTTTAATCAAAGAACCAGTAATGATATTGAGCAGGCAGGGTTATTTATCTTTTTAAACAAATCTGCTTTTAATGGCTTATATCGTGTTAATAAAAATAATCAATTCAACGTTCCCATTGGTAGTTATAAAAAACCAAATTTTGTGGATAAAGAAAATATTTTAAATATTTCAAAAAAACTACAAAACACCCAAATATTAACAGGAGATTTTGAATCGGTTCTACCTTATTTGCCCAATGATTTGCCTTGTGTATTTTATTTTGATCCGCCTTATCGTCCGATTAGTGATACAGCAAGTTTTACTGCTTATTCTGATAGCGGATTTGATGATAACGAGCAAAAAAGATTGGCGAAATTTTGTAAAAAAATAGATAAATTGGGTCATTATTTTTTATTAAGTAATTCCGATCCAAAAAATACCAATTCATCAGATGATTTTTTTGATGAATTGTATCGGAATTTTAAGATTGAAAGAATACAAGCCAATCGTGCTATTGGTGCAAGTGGTGGTAGTCGTAAAAAAATCAATGAAATTATTGTTAGTAATGGATTTTAAAAAATGAAATTAGCGTTTGATGAATTTTTAAATAGTATGTCAGAAACAAATGCGACTTTGGATTATTTTACCGATTTTGATAAAGTAAAAAATAATGTTGCTCAAATTGAAATAAAATTAAATCAGCTGAATTATTTATTGGGAAAAGATGACTTAAAACAAGCTGTTTATGATTTGTATGTAGAATGTCCTAACGCTTTTTCTGTGTTAGAAATATTGATTGCGGTTAGACAAAAAGAACAAAAGAAAACCTTAGATAAGCAAGGTCAGGTGGTGCTATTAAATAGTTACCTTCAATCGGCAGATAAAATTATAGAGTTCCTTAAAAATACAGGGCTTGCCAATGTTTTTATGGATAAAAATATCAAAAATTTGGTGGATTATGTATTTGGTATTGAAGTAGGATTGGATACCAATGCTCGTAAAAATCGTGGTGGAGATAATATGTCAAAAGCGGTTCAGTTGTTATTTGATAATGCAGATATTTATTATAAAAAAGAAGTGAGAAATACCATATTTACAGAAATTGAAAGTTTGGGAGCTGATGTTAAGCAGTTTGATTTTGTCATCAAAACAAACATAAAAACTTATGTCATTGAAACCAATTATTATAATAGTGGTGGTTCAAAATTAAATGAAGTTGCCAGAGCTTATACCGATGTTGCACCTAAAATTAACCAATACCCGCAATATGAATTTGTGTGGATTACCGATGGTCAAGGTTGGAAAACCGCCAAAAATAAACTTCAAGAAGCCTATATTCATATCCCTTCGGTCTATAATTTATCTACCTTGCCAAGTTTTATTGAACAACTAAATAATGAAGGTGTTATAAGAGATTGGTAAATGAGATTGCACCCTTATTTTGGCAATGATAGGGCATTTAATATCTATCAAGGAAATTGCATGGATATTATGTCGCACTTTAATGATAGTTCTATAGATATGATATTTGCCGATCCGCCTTATTTTTTATCCAATGGTGGATTAACTGTTAAAAATGGCATTATTCAATCGGTTAATAAAGGTGATTGGGATAAAAATGATAATATTGAAAATATAGATAATTTTAACAATGAATGGATAAGACAAGCTAGAAAATTATTAAAAGACAACGGTACGATTTGGATAAGTGGTACACATCATAATATTTTTAGTATCGGTCGGACATTACAAGAAAATAACTTTAAAATCTTAAATATGATAACTTGGGAAAAGCCCAATCCACCGCCTAATTTCTCTTGTCGTTATTTTACTTATTCAAGCGAATGGATAATTTGGGCAAGAAAATATGCCAAGATACCACATTATTTTGATTATGAGCTGATGAAAAAATTAAATGGTGATAAACAACAAAAAGATGTATGGCGATTGTCTGCGGTTGGCAGTTGGGAAAAAACACAAGGCAAGCACCCCACCCAAAAACCGCTTGGACTCTTATCTCGCATTATCTTATCATCAACCCAAAAAGATGATTTGATTTTAGATCCATTTTCAGGTTCTGGCACAACAGGTATTGCAAGCGTATTATTGGATAGAAATTATATCGGTATTGAGCAAGAATTGGAGTTTTTAGAGTTGTCAAAAAGGCGTTATCAAGAGATTACACCTAAATTAAAATATGAATTTAAACAAAAAATTCGCAAGCAGATTAGTGTAATTTAGTTACTTCTCTCACCACCCCAAACACTACGCCATACCCCTGCGAAATGTAAAATCAGGGGGGTATCGTTTAAAATTTGATAATTTACATAAACCTTGCAATAGTCATCAAGACGACACAGAAAAAAACAACCCAACCCCCAAACTTTAAAACCACAAAAAACAAACCAAACCACACTTATCCACTTACCAAAAGCAAAATTGCGTATAGGATATTTTAAAAGTTTTTTAAAGACTTCGCCAAGTCATCAAAAATCTACTGATAAACTGTGTGCCGAGAAATTAGATTACACACGGTTGTTATCGTATTGACAAATGCAAAACAATGGTTTGGGAGAGTATGCAATAGAAATGGCAATTAAAGGAAAATACCAGTTTAACCAAAATATTATCTACTATCCCAAACACCCGAGCCCTACCGCAATTAACATTAGTGGCATAAAGAATTTTTCATAAAGCCAATTTTGCTTTTGATATAATTTATATTAATTGGGCGATTATGCTAAAATTGGCGATGGCAAGTATCAAGAATATCTGATTGGGTTTTATTAGGCAGGTGGTTTAAAGATGGTCTGAGCGGCTTTAAATACCAAACTGTGTCCTTTTACAATCACATCAACATCAGGGGCATAGCCACCACCCATCACTATCGCTATTGGGATTTGTCTTTGTTGGGCGGTATTTATCACAAATTTTTCCCTTTCATACAATCCATTCATCGTTAAACTGATCCGTCCAAGCCTGTCTTGTGCCAGCACATCTACCCCTGCTTGATAAAAGACAAAGTCAGGGGCGAATTCATCAAGTACCTTGGGTAAATGGTATTTTAAAACAGGTAAATATTCATCATCACCCACACTATCTGCCAAACCAATATCTAAGTCAGATTTGGGTTTGTGATAAGGATAGTTTTTGTCGCCGTGCATACTCATCACAAAGACATCATCGTTGCCTGCCATGATAGATGCATTGCCGTTGCCCTGATGAACATCTAAATCAACAATTAAAATGCGTTTGGCAAGATTCTCTTTTAATAAGACATGGCTTGCCACGCAAACATCATTAAGTACGCAAAATCCCTCACCATGGTCAGCAAAGGCATGGTGCGTACCGCCTGAAGTGGATAGACTAATACCGTCTGCCAAAGCATACTTAGCACATTGTATGGTTGCTCCCACGACATAGCGTTCACGCTGTATTAAGTCAGGCGACATGGGCAAGCCAATTTTGCGACATTCTTTGGGAGGTAAAGTACAAGAATCTAACATTTGCCAATATTGTAAGGTGTGTGTTGTTAAAATTTCGTTGACACTTGCCATTGTTGGCGTAAACAACTGATCAGCTGTGATGATGCCATCTGCCAACAGCTTTTTTGGCAACATTTCATATTTTGCCATTGGAAAGCGATGTCCATCTGGCACGGTTAGGGCAAAAGCGGGGTGATGGGCGACTTTAAACATTGTAGATATCGTCAAATACAAAAAAATTATTGGTGTACTTGCGTTGGCATAAAAACCCCATCATCATATTCTTGTGTGCCATCGCCATGTAATTCTGATATGTCTGGCAGATAATCATGCCAAAAAGGACTGGGTTCAGCTTCGCTCAGCACATCATCATAAAGTCGCTGTGCTAGTTCAACAAGGCCTGCAGTTCCTTGTAAATAGCAACCAAGTGATTTGTCGCTGAGTGTGCTGAATTCGGCATCAACTGACATTTTGGTGCGTATCTCACCATCGGTGGGGTCAAGTTCAAGGCTACCAAAAGCAATGTTTGTATTGGTATGGGCGATTTTCATCAGCATGGGTGCAAAATGACTGGGCGGTATGGTATCAGGTAGCACGCCAAACATTGAGATGAGCTGGTTGCCTTCATTGATACGAAACACACAAGTCCAGTCAGATGTATTGTCTGTAAAATTTAAAATAATGTGATGTGTTTGTTTATTTTTATTGTCGGGCTTGCGGTGTTCATAACGCCAATTTTGCCTATCTAGCCATGCCATGATGTGCATTGTTAGGGGGCTGTGATGTTGGTTATTTGGTGGGGTGAGCGTATCGCTGTTAGAGGTTGTTTTATTATTGGCAAAGATGTTTTTTAGCTTATCTATTAATTTCATGACAATACAGTTCGTCTTATTTTTTCAAATTGTAGCCCAAAGGGGGAAATTATGCAAAGTAAATCGCCTAAAATCGCATAAATTGGTTTTGATTATGAGTGTTTTTTGGTATTATGAATCATATTTTTGGAAAATGATAAAATGACTGTATTAGATCAATCGCTCATGACGCATGACATCGTGACACTAGATAATGTTGATGTGCAACGGGGGGATTTTGTGCTGTGTCAGGGAGTGAATGCAACCCTAAAAGCTGGCGATGTTTGTCATTTGATTGGTGAAAATGGATTGGGCAAAACAACACTGTTGTCGCAGATTGCTGGGCTTTTGCCGATCATGGTAGGGAGGGTCATTTACCACCAAAAGAATGTTCGCCCTGTTTATATCTCTCACCAACTTGGCATCAGTGGCAACTTAACGGTTGCACAAAATTTGCATTTTTTGTTGTCTTTGTACGGCGTAAATGCCGATTGTGATCTGGTGAATTTTGCCCTTGAGCAGGTAGGTCTGTACGGTCTTAATGATGTGTCAAGTATGCAACTTTCGGCAGGGCAAATGCGTAGAGTGGGGCTGGCAAGACTGTTTGTTATGACGCCTGATCACTCACCTTTTTGGTTGCTTGATGAGCCATTAACCGCACTTGATGTTGATATGGTGGCGTGCATTGAGAATCAAATCAGTGAATTTGCTAATATGGGCGGGGTGGTTTTAATGACCAGCCATCAGGCCATTAATATAAAGACGAGAGTGTTGGATTTGGCGAGATTTGCATTATGATGAACCATGCCTTTAAGACCATGCTGGTGCGTGAATGGCACATCAAGCGACAAGGTGCGGTGCAGTGGCTATTCCCCTTGATGATTTTTTTGATCATCATCACGCTGTTCCCGCTTGCTGTAGGTAGTGAGTCGGCGTTGCTATTACGCCTTGCGACATCGGCGGTGTGGATTGCGACCTTGCTGTCGTTGGTGATGGGAGTAGATGATTTATTTAAAATGGACATGGATAATGGCACGCTGGCACAGCTTGTGGCATCTGGCGCATCTTTATCTGTTTGGGTTTTTACGCGTTTGCTTGTGCATTGGCTATTTAGTGCAGGCTTTGTGGCAGGATTGTCCTTGCTTGCTACGCCATTATTTAATATGCCTATCAATGAGACGCTCATGCTCATGCTTTCCATTATTGTTGGATCACCGCTCATGCTCATGCTTTCTGCGATTGCCAGTAGCTTGACTTTGAGCTTAAAAAATGGGGCGGTGCTTGTGCCATTGGTTGCTCTGCCGATGCAGTTGCCTGTGTTGATTTTTGCAACAGGTGCGGTAGATTTGTATGCAACAGGACTCAATGCCCTACCAACGCTTGCTCTGCTTGGGGCAATCAGCATGATCTCAGTCATCATCACCCCTTGGGTGGTGGCACAAATTTTAAAGATGGCGTGGTCAAATTAAACTGTCTGTAATAAGATGTATTAAAAATGTGCAGTCTTTTATTTGTAGTCAATTAATACGATTGAATGACTGGCGTGGTTTTAGCCCAAAATAGTCAAAATAGATCTGTTTATACCAAAAGATAATTGGCTAACTCATCAAAAAAACCATTTGCTCTGTAATGAAAAAATGAATGGTTTTTTGCTTTGAATTGACATCATTCATCATCTAATAAAAAAACCTTGCCAAATAATGACAAGGTTTTTTTGTTTGTGGATGATATTACAAATCTTCTTCTTTGTATTGTGGCACAGGTTTTTTGAAACCACCTGTCTTGATGCCAAGCCAGATAAAGCCAAGTGCTGCCCAGAAGAGGCCAACTTTTAAGGTGATGCTATCTACTTCTAGCCACATTAAAAATACACTGATAAAGCCCAGTACAGGCACGACAATATAGCTTAGCATTTGCTTTGGCGTGTTGTATTGTTTATTTCGGAATACATAGTGGAACAATACCGAAATATTGACAAAGCTGAATGCGGTCAAAGCACCAAAGCTGATTAAGTTTACGACTGTTTCTAAGCTGATAAAGCCTGCGGTCAATGCCACACCACCTGCAATAAGGATATTGTTGACAGGTGTGAATAATTTGGGGTGAATTTTGCCAAAAATATTTTTGCTGATGACATCATCACGACCCATCACATACATCAAACGAGATACGCCAGCGTGTGCTGAGATGCCAGATGCCATGACGGTAACAATCGCAAAACCAAGTATGACGGCTTGGAATGCCGAACCACCAACCAACAATAAGATTTCTGCCTGTGTCTCGTCCACTGCGTCAAAGTAGATTGATGGCTCGCTTGGGAAGAAAGTTTGCATAAAATAGGTACTTGCGATGAATACCGCACCAGCGATGAGTGAAGTTAACACCATTGCTTTTGGTAGGGTGTTTTTGACATCTTTGGTCTCTTCAGCAAGGCTAGATAGTGAATCAAAACCTGTGAATGAGAAACATAAGATGGTAGCACCGGTAATCAATGCACCCACTGAGGTCATCTGATTCCAAAATGGCTCTAAGCTCCATAGGGCATATTTGTCAGCATCTAGCGTACCATCAGCATAAATGCCCATTTGTAGCTTGCTATAGATCAAATAAACAAACACGCCAATGATCAGTAGCTGTACCAATACAATCCAGCTGTTAAAATATGCCACAACTTTCGAACCAAATAAGTTCACGCCTGTCATGAGTGCTGTAAGCCCAATGACCCACACCCAATGGTTTACATTTGGGAATAAGGCTTCAAGATAAAGTACAGCAAGAATGATGTTTACCATCGGTGATAGTAGGTAATCAAGCCAACTTGACCAACCAACCATAAAGCCCATAGATGGGTTGATGGATTTTTGAGTGTAGGTATAGGCCGATCCTGATGAAGGGTAGGCACGAATCATATGACCATAACTGAATGATGTTAAAATCACCGCCAACAGGGCAAAGATATAAGAAGTTGGTACATGGCCCACGCTATCACGGGATACCATACCAAAAGTATCAAGAAGTGTCATCGGTTGGATATAAGCCAAACCAATAATGATGACGTGCCATAAGCCAAGATTTCGCCGTAATTTAGCGGCTTGGGCAATAGGGGTAACAGGTGTACTCAACGGTGAGTCCTCCAAAAAGCGTGCGTAAACGCAAAACAGAGAAAAGGCGTTGGGGTGCTAATACTGTTATCAAACTTACTTTTGGCAGATTGCAAATTTGCAAAAATCTGTTATCGGGCGTGTTTGAGATTTGATTAAGCTATCAACTCCAATAATTGTATAAAATAAAACCCAAAAACCCTAACGGATCATTTGGGGTATTTTTTTAACGAAAATAAGGGGCGTATTTTACCGCAAAAATTACCCCTTGTCAGCCTTATTTGCCAAAAAATAATCACAAATAGCAATAATTTTGTAACTTTTTTGTATTGTATGTTCTGATTATCTTATGTCATTACAAGTTTATTGATGTTTTTTTAGCATCACCCGCCCCTTAAAGTCAAACTTCGGCCTCCATCTACCGCCAAGACCTGCCCTGTGATGTAAGATGAGCTGGTTAAAAAAACAACTGCCTGAGCGATGTCAGCTGGCGTGCCAATTCTGCCCAAAGGAACAGATTGGGTAAGGGCATCTTTGGTTGATGAATTTAGTGATGAATTTTGATCATCATCAGGAAAAATATTGACCCCAGGTGATATGCCATTGACACGCACATTGGGGGACAGCTCCAAGGCAAGCGATTGTACCATGCCTAAGTGAGCCGACTTTGCCATATTGTAAATGGGATAGCCAACAAAGGGTTTGTCTCGTGCATGAATGTCAAGTAGGCTGATAATACTGCCATTATTGATGGCAAGCTCATCTTTAAAAGCAAGACTTAAAAATAACGGTGCCTTGGCATTGGTTAAGAACAAATCGTCCCAGTGCTGATATAACTGACTAAATGAACAACCGTCCAAATCACTAGGATAAAAACTTGATGCATTATGTATCAATAAATCAAGCCTGCCAAACTGCATTAATACTTGATTTTTAAAAGCATAAAGGGCGTCTTGATTGTCTGCAAGACTAAGCGATGCTTGTATGGTTTTGGCTGAGTTGGGACGAATGCTGTTCAGTTCATGTGCCAGATTGTATGCCTCTGCTTGACTGTGATGACAATGGATAATCACATCAAAACCTTGCTTGTGCAAAGCTTGGCTGATGGCACGCCCAATACGCCGTGCACCGCCTGTAATGAGTGCAACTTTATTCATCATGATACCCTTATTATTGAAGTTTTTGTAATAATTTGTCAATTTTTTGCTCTCTTACGGCGGTCAGAGCAAGCCCAATTTCCCTACCTTTTAAATTTTTATTGATGTCGTCAATACCGATGCTTTTGTAAACAGAGATGCAATTTTTTAATAGCATATCAGCTGACAACTTACTTATCGCAGTGTCTTTGTTTGTGATAAAAATGGCAGTTAAGACATCATCTAGAGCCTGTGTATTCCCCTGATGTGCCTTGGTTTTTCCTAGTAATTTGATGATATCATCTGCTTTTGGTTTGTCGTTAAAAATTTGATAAAACTCACTCAATAGTTGGGCAATGTGTATGGGGTATTTTGGTGCATTTAGGGCGTGGGCTGTGGTTTTAATCAGTGTGTTTTGTGATTTTTCATCGCCCAAATAACCGCCACACAAAACGGCAAATTGTACGGCAATATTCTCATGTTTGGCAAGTTTTAACTGGTTGATGACTGCATCAAAAGTCATTTGGTTTTGCCAGCATTCATCTAATTGGGTCAAAAAATACGCCAAGATTTCAAGCTCTTTTAAGTGTTGCCAATAATAATGTGCTGTGCCATTTTCCATGGCTTTGACGCTTTCTGTCCATAGGCGTTCACGGCTTAAATGTGATAGCTCGCCGTTTTTTGCCATGCTTTGCATGAGCTGTATGGTTTCGCTGGCAATTTTAAAGCCTAAATTATAAAATCTTGCCAAAAACCGCACTGTTCTTAAGATACGAAGAGGGTCTTCGCCAAATGCCTCTGAAATGTGTCGCAAGGTTTTGTTGCGTAGGTCTTGTATGCCGCCATAAAAATCTATGACTTGTCCTGTGGTTGGTGTTTCATCAAATAATCCACCAACTTCAATGGCAAGGGCATTAATGGTTAGGTCTCGTCTTAATAAATCATCGGCCAATGTAACACCTTTTGTTTGGGTGATAAAGTCTTGATGGCCCTCCCCATTTTTTCGCTCAACTCTGGCAAGGGCGTATTCAAAATGGGTATTGGGGTGTAAAAATACAGGAAAATCTACTCCAACTTGAGCAAAGCCCAGTTGTTTCATCTTATCAGAATCTAAACCCACGACAACAAAATCCTTGTCGTAAACAGGTAGTCCCAATAAGCCATCTCGTACTGCACCGCCAACCAAATATACTTTCATCGCATTTTTTTTATGATGTTAAGAATTTATTTGATTGTACTGTTTTTTTGACATAAAAAAAAGACCCTATGGAAAGGGTCCTTGTAAAAAAACATGAATAAAAAACCATGAATAAATCAGTTGGTTTTTTGGGCGTCTTGTACATCAGTTACGGCCAATGCAGTCATGTTAACAATACGACGCGCAGTGGCTGATGGTGTCAAGATGTGTACAGGTTTGTCTGCACCCAGTAAAATAGGACCAAGTGCTGCCGAACCTGTGGCAGTTTTTAGCAGATTAAAGGCAATGTTTGCGGCATCTAAGGTTGGTAAAATCAGCAAGTTTGCCGAACCTGTGAGCGTGCTAAATGGGTAGTTTTGCTGACGCATACGCTCATCTAATGCCACATCACCGTGCATTTCACCATCAAACTCAAAGTCCACTTTCATTTTGATTAAAATGTCATGAACTTTACGCATTTTAATCGCTGATTCTTTGTCTGATGTGCCAAAGTTGGAGTGCGATAAAAGAGCAACCCGTGGCGTGATGCCAAAACGACGCACAGTCGCTGCTGCCATGACGGTCATCTCTGCCAATTCTTCTGCTGTTGGCTCATCGTTGATATAGGTGTCAGCGATGAATAGGTTACGGTTTTGCATGAGTACGGCATTCATGGCATAAAAATTAGTAACGCCATCACGCTTGCCAATGACTTGGTTTAAGTATTTTAGGTGCAAATGATAAAAGCCAAATGTGCCACAAATCAGACCATCAGCATCACCAAGCTCTACCATAAGAGAGGCATGCAGGGTGGTTTTGCGACGCACATCACGGCGTGCAAGCTCAAGACTGACCCCGTTTCTTTGGTTTTCTTTGTAATAATGTTCGCAATAAGCATCATAGCGTGGGTTGTTGTTTGGATCGATGATGGTGATGTTTTTGCCATCAACCAAGCGAAGACCTAATGATTTAATCTCATCATTGATGACATTGGGTCGGCCAATGAGAATTGGTTTGGCAATCTGTTCGTCCACAACGACTTGTACTGCACGCAGAACATTTATGTCCTCACCTTCAGCGTAAACAATGCGTTTGGGATCATGCTTGGCCTTATTGAAAACAGGCTTCATCGCAAGGGCGGTATTGTACACAAATTCAGACAGCTTTTGACGATAGGCATTAAAATCTTCAATTGGCAAAGTCGCTACACCAGTGCTCATCGCTGCTTTTGCCACAGCAGGAGCGATTTCTAAGATGAGATTTGGTTCTAGCGGTCCAGGAATCAGGTAATCTCGGCCAAAGGATTTGGCAGATTTGCCATCGGCATCTAGGTCGGCTGATTCGGTGTGTGCCATGGCCGCAATTGCGTGTACGCAAGCCAGCTTCATTTCCTCGTTGACAACCGTTGCCCCTACATCAAGTGCACCACGGAAAATGTAAGGAAAGCATAGGGCATTATTGACTTGATTGGGGTAGTCCGAGCGACCTGTTGCCATGATGACATCTGAACGCACCGCATGAGCAAGCTCTGGCATGATTTCTGGGGTTGGGTTGGCTAATGCAAAGATGATTGGGTCTTTGGCCATTGAGCGTACCATGTCTTGCGATACCACGCCTGGCCCTGATAGACCCAAGAATACATCAGCACCCACCATGACCTCCGCCAGTGTGGTTTTATCGGTATCACGAGCAAAACGAGCCTTGGACTCATCAAGGTTTTTACGAGCGGTGGTTACTACGCCTTTGGAATCTAGTACATAGATATTTTCTTTTTTGACACCAAGAGCGACAGCCAAATCAAGGCATGAGATGGCGGCTGCACCTGCACCCGAGCATACTAAGGTGATTTCATCAATTTTTTTACCATTTAATTGCAAGGCATTCAGCAAGGCTGCTGCCGAGATGATCGCTGTGCCGTGTTGATCGTCATGAAACACAGGAATATTCATGCGACGACGAAGTTCACGCTCAATATGAAAGCATTCTGGTGCTTTGATGTCTTCTAGGTTAATACCACCAAAGGTTGGTTCCAAACTTGCGACTGTCTCAATGAATTTATCTGGATCGGTTTCGCTGATTTCTATGTCAAATACATCAATGCCAGCAAATTTTTTAAACAAGACGCCTTTACCTTCCATGACAGGCTTAGACGCCAATGCACCAATATTGCCCAAGCCAAGCACAGCTGTACCATTGGTAATGACACCAACAAGGTTGCTACGAGCGGTGTATTTGGCGGCAAGTTTGGGGTCTTTTTCAATTTCAAGACAAGGTACAGCAACCCCTGGCGAATAGGCAAGTGCCAAATCTCGCTGGTTGGCAATTTGTTTGGTGGGAGTTACAGAAATTTTGCCAGGTCTGGGGTGTTCGTGATAATGTAGGGCGTTTTGCTCAAATTGCTGACGCTGAGCATCAATATCAGATTGAAAAGCTGTATCATCTGTTTTTTGTTGGTTTGAAACTTGTGTCATGAGAAGTACCGTTAGGTGAAGAATAAGACCAAATGGGCTAAATTGACGCCAAAAGTCTTTGATTAAAAAAAGTTATCCTATTCTAACATGATTTTGGGGTCGGTGCTAGGTTTTGATTGGTGCGTGTTTTTAAGTGGATAATAAAAAAATTAAGTATAAAAAGATGATGGTAAGGTCCAAACCACCTCCAAAAAAGCGGTTTGGTTGATTGTTTATTAAGGGATTTGTATTTTACATTTTAATCATTTAACATTCTGCTTGCTTTTAGGGCAAAGTAAGTCAAGATACCATCACAACCTGCTCGGCGAAAACCGATCAGGCTTTCTAAAATGACCGCTTCGGTCAGCCAGCCATTTTGTATTGCTGCCATGTGCATGGCATATTCACCAGAAACTTGATAGGCAAAAGTGGGCACACCAAAGTTGTCTTTGACTTCACGCACGATGTCAAGATAGGGTTGTCCAGGTTTTACCATCACCATATCCGCCCCTTCTGCAATGTCTAAGGCAACTTCGTGCAGAGCCTCAGCTCGATTGGCAGGGTCCATTTGGTATTGTTTTTTATGCCCTTTTAAATTGCCAGAGCTGCCAACGGCATCACGGAACGGTCCGTAGTAGGCTGAAGCGTATTTAGCAGAATATGCCATGATGGCGGTGTTGTAATGACCATCAGCTTCAAGCACTTCACGCATGGCACGAATGCGACCGTCCATCATGTCTGATGGGGAGACGACATCAGCACCTGCTTGTGCATGAGCAAGAGTTTGCTTGATGAGTGCATCGGTTGTGATGTCATTTAGCACATAGCCTGTCTCATCAATGATACCGTCTTGGCCATGCGTGGTGTAGGGGTCTAGTGCAATGTCGGTCATGACAATCATCTCAGGCACAGCGTCTTTAATCATTTTGACTGCACGCACGGCAAGTGTATCAGCGTGGTAGGCATTTTCACCATTTGGAGATTTTAAGGTAGGATTGATGACAGGAAAAATATCCACCATACGCACGCCTTCACGGTAGAGCTGTTTGACATAATCAATGGTCAAATCAATAGAAAGTCGTTCTACATTGGGCATACTCATGATGCTTTGTCTTGTGTTTTGCCCCTCAATGACAAACAAAGGGGCGATCAGATGGCAAGGCTTTAGATGACTTTCAGCAACCATCTCACGAATGCCATCGGTGGTACGCATACGGCGTAGACGAGTTAAGGGGAATTGGCGGTTGAAAGTGTAATTACTCATGCTTTGCTCTTTATTATTAAACATATTAAAATTCGTGCCATATCTTACCAAATTTTTATCAAATAAAAAAGCCAACCTAAGATTGTCGGCTTTTTTGTTTCAAATTTTTACGAGTTTTTGCCAGCATTGACAAAATTTGAAAACTTAGAATAAGCTTGCAAACCAATCAATCACACTTTGCCAAATGCGACTAAATAGCCCTACTTGTGCCACATCAGATGCGGCAACTATTGGGGTTTTGGCGACTTCTTTGCCATCAACCATTGCCAGTATTTGTCCCAATTCTTGACCTTGCTTGATGGGGGCGGTGATGTTGTCATTTAGGCGAATGATGGTGCTTGGTGTCGCTTTGTTGTCTTTATTGGTCAAAACTTTTAAATCGTGCAATGCCACCGCATCAACTTCTTTGATTTGACCAAATTTCACAGGAGCTTTGGCGATGGACTGCCCTTTTGTTGCAAGAATGGTGTTAGAAAAATTTCCATAGCCATAGCCTAAAAGCTCACGCATTTGGTTGGCTCGGTCGTCCATACTTTTTGCACCCATGACGATGGCAATGAGGCGTAAGTTGTTGCGATTTGATGATGCGGCAAGTAGATAGCCTGCCTCAGAGGTATGTCCTGTTTTTAGTCCGTCTACGGTAGGATCGGTATGTAGCAAAATGTTGCGATTTTGCTGTTTGATGTTGTTGTAGGTAAATTCTTTTTCGGCATAAATGGCGTAGTATTGTTCGCTGTTTTTGATGATGGCTCGAGCAAGTGTCGCTAGGTCTTTGGCACTTGCTAAATGACCATCAGCAGGCATGCCTGTGGCATTTTTAAAGGTGGTGTTGGTCATGCCAAGTTTTGCTGCTTCGTCGTTCATCACGCTGGCAAACGCTGTCTCAGAGCCAGACAGGTACTCGGCAAATGCTACCGATGCGTCATTACCTGATTGAATGATGATGCCACGCAAGATATCAATGGCACGAGCGTCCTCACCAAGTGGCACATACATACAAGATTGGGTGCTAGAACCACGGCACCATGCTGTTTTGCTCATTTTAATGGGTGTGTCTTCTTTTAGATCACCAGACAGCAGCTGTTGTTCAAGTATGTAGCTTGTCATCATTTTGGTGAGTGATGCAGGTGGGAGTGGTGTATCGGCATTTTTTTGGGCCAAGACTGCCCCTGTGTCATAGTCCATCAAAATATAAGCAGTGTTGTCCAGTGCTGGTGCTGGAGCGATGGCATGAGCGGTGATGCTTGTACCAAAAATAGTAAGACCAAAAAGAACAGTGGGTGAAAAAAAGTATGGTTTCATCATAAACATCACATTAATGGCATCAAATTACAAAATGAGCAATTATACCAAAAATTGTGTGTGCTTTAAATCATTTGGGAGAATTTTTAAAAAAATAATTGTAAGGATTTTAAATTGTGGTCATTGATTGTCATCGTATGGCGTGTGCTTTTATTTTTTTGCTCTTTTTTTATGAGCTTTTAAAAAAATACTGACCAATCATATTGAATAATGCCATACAATATAAAAATACAGTCAGTATCACCCCATTGACATATCTAAAAAAATAGATATAATACCGCTATGAATGACACAACCCAACAAAAGATAGACCAAAAAATCATCAACCAACAAGCCACAGAAGTATTTAAAGCCCTTGCCAACGACTATCGGCTGGATATGCTTATATGGCTTAAAGACCCAAAAACGCATTTTCCCAATCAAACTTCTTATCCAGATGAGTTTGACGGTGGCGTATGCGTAGGGCAAATTACCCAAAAAACAGGGCTTGCTCAGTCGGTAGTGTCAGGTTATTTAAATAGCCTGAAAAAAGCTGGCTTGGTTCAGTCAAAGCGTATTGGCAAGTGGACTTATTATCGTTATAACGGTCAAGCGGTTCACGATTTTTTGGGGCAATTAACGCACCTTTTGAGTTAGGTTAAGTGTTTACATTAAGTCAAATTTTTATTAAAAAATTATCACTTATTAAATCTAGTTTTCTATATATCACTATATAAGGTAATCTTATGGCAAAATTTCGTTATTTACAAAAACCTTTTACACTCAAAGGTTTAACGCTTAAAAACCGCATTGTGATGCCACCGATGTGCCAATACCAAGCCACAGACGGACTGCCAAACGATTGGCATTTTGTACATTATACCGCTCGTGCCATTGGTGGTGTGGGGCTTGTGATTGTTGAGATGACCAATGTTGCTCCCAATGGGCGTATCTCGCCTAATTGCTTGGGGCTTTGGAATGACAATCAGCGTGATGAATTTGCCAAAATCGTGGCAAGCGTGCATAAATATGATGCCAAAATCGCTATTCAAATCGCCCACGCAGGACGAAAAGCCCAAGATTGCGATGATGTGGTTGCTCCTTCTGCTATTCATTATGGCGATTTGGATTTTGTGGGGCAAAATTTAAAAACCCCAAGGGCTTTGAGTATTAATGAAATTGATGAGATTATTGACGGTTTTGTGGCGGCAAGCAAGCGGGCGATTGACGCAGGTTTTGATGCTATTGAGCTTCACGGTGCTCACGGTTATTTGGTTCATCAGTTTGCGTCCCCAAAATCCAATCAGCGTGATGATGAGTACGGTCAAGACCGCTTTTTGTTTGGGGAAAAAATCATCAAGGCGGTCAAGGCAATAATGCCAAAAGATATGCCCCTCATTATGCGACTGTCAGCACAAGAGTATGGCAAAGACGGCTATGACAGCGATTATGGTGTGCAAATGGCAAAACGCTATGTGTCAGCAGGGGTGGATATGCTACACATTAGCGGTGGTGGCGACGGCGTGCTTGTGGCAGGCAATTATCCGCCCATTGGAGCTGGCTATCAAGTGGGATTGGCACGCAAAATTAGGGAGGCGACAGGTGTGCCTGTGATTGCGGTGGGAATGCTGGACAATCCACACCTTGCCGACAGCGTGCTTACTCGTGATGCCGACCTTGTGGCGGTGGGGCGTGGGCTACTTAGAGACCCACATTGGTGGCTAAACGCCCAGTACAACCAAGTGGGGGTGGACAGCGAACCTATGCAAAACGTGCCTGAATCTTATGGGCGTGGGTATGCTTAAATATAAACATGCTTAAAGTATTTGACCACAACAAAGCCGTTGGTTTTAAGGCAACGATTTTGTTGTATGGCTTTGTAAAATTAAGTTGGTAAAAACTTTAACAGCATATTTAATCACTTTACTATTTAACCAATTTATCAATAAAGAGATAAAACAATGAAACTATTTGACAAGAACGATATTTTACAAGTTTTTAAAAGCCGTGCGTCCACTCGCTCTTATGACGGCACGCAAAAAATCAGCGATGACGATTTTAATGCTATTTTGCAGTTTGGGCAGTTAAGCCCAAGCTCGGTCGGTTCTGAGCCGTGGCAATTTTTGGTGTTACAAAACAAAGACTTACGCCAAAAACTAAAACCTGTGGCGTGGGGTATGGTGAACACGCTTGATACAGCCAGTCATATTGTGGCGATTTTGGCAAAGAAAAATGCCCGTTTTGATACGCCATTTTTTGATGAAGTGATTGCACGGCGTGGCTTGACCGATGATAAAAAACAACAAGCCTTAGCTGTTTATGAAAAATTCCAAAGAGATGACATTGCCATTTTGGATAGTGAGCATGCTTTATTTGACTGGGCAAGTAAACAAACTTATATCGCTCTTGGCAATATGATGACAGGGGCTAAAATGCTAGGCATAGACAGCTGTCCGATTGAGGGCTTTGATTACAAAGCGGTCAATCAACTATTGGCAGATGAAGGGCTGTTTGACCTAAACGAGTGGGGTGTGTCGGTAATGGTAACTTTTGGGTTTAGCGACAAAGAAATTCGCCCAAAATCTCGTAAAAGCTTAGATGAGATTGTGAAGTTTGTTGAGTAATGCTTTTGTAACTTATACCAACTTTCTATCCTAAATTTATCCCAAATAAATTTGACTTAAATCTGGCTCTGTGTGTTGAATAACGAGGGTGCAGCCAATACTAAGAGCATGAATGGCCTAGGCTGTCATGCTCTTAGTTGGTTTAAATCTTTGACAATCGCTCAGGCTAAAATGACACCTCAGAAAATTGTAGGCAAATTTTGCGGTTTTGGTCAGGGGAATAAGTTGCTGTCCATGCACGGATATTTTGTAAAGCGGAGCGATAGCTATGCTGAGTGTGCAGATAATGCAAAGTGTTGTTAAGGTTGGTAGATGTTGGCATGAACGAACGAAGATGTTGGTGATAAGCGTGTGCAAATTGAATGCGTTGCTGGTTATTGAGCATGGGCGGACAAATTTCAAACAGCACTTGTACAAGAGCTAATTCGTATTGCGAAACAGCCAATTCGCTGTTTGATGTTTTGTAAAATTTGCCCTGTACGCTGGTCAATCGAGCATTGGCATGGCTTGTGGTTGCCAAACAGGCCATCATCAACAAAATGGCAAATGCCGTCCTATTTGTCTTATTTGATGATAAAAACAGACTTGGCAGACATGAATGTCTGGGGCTGTTTGTGGTTGATAGCTTATTCATATCAAAAATACGCAAAATCAAAACTGTGTATATAATAAATCTTTACAACCAAAAAGTCATACCTAAACCATAATTAAAGTGTTGTTTTATTGTTCATTTTCAGCCAAATTCAGTAACATGAGCGTAAATCTTGCAAGGTTTGTGTTTGTAATTTTTTTGATAACCGATTGAAAAATAAGCGGTAATGACAAGACTATTGACTTTTAATTGGTAATGATTTTGTCAGTTTTGGTTTTGTTATAATCATCTTCAATAATTATTAAAAAAACTATTAAGATTTTGAGTTTTAGGAATTTAATATCCTAATTTTTAAAAAAATATCAGACCAATAAAAATAAGAAACAGGCGACAACCTGCCGAAAATTCATTATAATAATAAATTTGTGTGGCGTATCGCTTAATGGTGCGTCCAATTTTTTAATGAGTTGTTCATGAGCCACAATCGCCTAATCGATCCTTCTTTAAAAAAAGACGACGCATTTGATCGTGCCATTCGCCCTGCGACCTTGTCTGATTATATCGGTCAGCCTAAGGTGCGTGAGCAAATGGAGGTATTTATTACAGCAGCTCGCCAGCGTGGTGAAGCACTTGACCATACGCTGATTTTTGGTCCACCAGGTTTGGGGAAGACAACCTTGGCAAATATCATCGCACGAGAGATGGGTGGTAATTTGCGTTCGACAAGCGGTCCTGTGTTGGAAAGGGCGGGCGATTTGGCAGCGATGCTGACCAATTTAGAAGAGGGCGATGTATTGTTTATTGATGAAATTCATCGTTTGAGCCCTGTCATTGAAGAGATTTTGTACCCTGCAATGGAGGATTATCAGCTTGATATCATGATTGGGGAGGGGCCTGCAGCACGCTCAATCAAACTTGACTTACCACCATTTACTCTTGTGGCAGCGACCACGCGGGCAGGCCTTTTGACGGCACCCTTGCGTGATAGATTTGGCATCGTACAAAGGCTTGAATTTTATAGTGTGTCGGATTTGACAACGATTGTTGAGCGTGCAGCACGACTCATGAATATTGCAATGGATAAGGGTGGGGCTGTTGAAGTGGCAAGGCGTTCTCGTGGTACGCCACGCATTGCCAACCGCCTATTAAGACGAGTGAGAGATTATGCTGAGGTTAAAGGTGATGGCTTGGTTACAAAAGACATGGCAAGCTCTGCACTTGATATGTTGTCGGTGGATAAGCAGGGCTTGGATCATCTTGACCGTCGTTATTTGCTCATGCTCACTGAGCGTTTTGATGGTCGTCCTGCGGGCGTAGAAGCGATAGCAGCGGCGATGGCAGAAGACCGTGGTACACTAGAAGATGTGATTGAACCGTATCTGATTCAACAAGGCTATATTCAGCGTACACCAAAGGGTCGGATACTGCTTGATAGGGCAATCGGGCTGGATTTGTCATAAATTTTTTTATTGTTCTTTTTATTTTTTTGCCATTTCATACAATCATGCCCATTTTTATAACTATAAATATACCATAATTATAATTATAAAAATGGGCATGACAGCTGGTTTGATTTAAAGTCATTGTCATGGGCATTGAATAAAAATCAACAGATCGTTTAATATTTAACAAGTTAAGATTGGGTGTAGTGATGTTTCATCAAATTTTTCAAAAAGGGTCGCTGGTCATGGCGGCTGCGATTGCCACAAATGCCATGGCAACAGATGAGATTGCTGATACACAGCGGCTGGCACTGATGGTAAAAGAAGCTCAGCCAAGCGAACAGGTAGAGGAGCTGATGATTAAAACTCGTGAAGCGGGCGAAGCGATGTTTTATGACTGTGCAATGATAGCAGCTGATGCAACTCGCTTGGGGTGTTTTGATGCAATTGCAGTGGGTAAAACGCCAGCCATCTTGCAACAAAAACAGCCTATTGCTTTGAGTGAAACCATCAAAAGTATTACAGGCGACAGGCAATTGGTTTTTGCTGATGATGCCGATGATACAACAAAAGATGAAAATGTCATTGTTGCCAGCGAGAATGACTTAGACAAAAGATGGAAAGCTGAACGCTATTCGCCACTGTCCATCAGCTATGACTTAAATCAAAATGGTGAGCAAGGGTTGTGGGGTGTGCGTCCGCACAATCCTGTTTATATTTTGCCAATATATTTTCATGGTAAGCCAAACCGTGATCCAGTAACGCCAACTCAAAAAGCTTGGCATTATACTACCGATGATCAATATGCTTCTGAATTGAAGTTTCAACTGTCTTTAAAATCAAAAATGATGGAAGATGTGTTTGGTACAAATGCCGATTTGTGGTTTGGTTATACGCACATGGCACATTGGCAAATTTATAATGAAAAAAATTCTCGAAAATTTCGTGCACATGATTATAAACCTGAGATATTTTTGACCCAGCCTGTATTGGCAGATTTGCCATTTGGAGGAAGGCTTAGAATGCTTGGTGCTGGCGTGGTGCATCATTCTAATGGTGAGAATAATCCATGGTCCCGCTCGTGGAATCGTGCCTATGTGATGGCTGGCATGGAGTGGAAAAATCTCACCGTCATGCCACGCCTTTGGGCACGAATCATAAAAGGAGGCAATAGCTTACGACCTAATGACAATCCAGATGTGCTGGATTACTATGGCTATGGTGATGTTAAATTCTTATATCAATTACAAAGCAAAAAGAGTATTTCAGGGCTTTTGCGTTATAACCCAAAAACAGGCAAGGGTGCATTGCAACTTGACTATGTCCACCCTATTGGCAAAGGCATCAGTGGTTATGTTCAGCTGTTTCAAGGTTATGGGCAGTCGTTCATTGATTATAACCATGAAGCCACCTCAATTGGTGTGGGTGTGATGCTTAATGGCTGGATGGGGTTATAGGTTGGCGTTTAATCATCGGCGTGAGCGTGCCAAATTGGTGCATTGGCCACCATATGCATTGGCAAAATGGAGTCAAAGATGGCATGGGCTTTGTGTGTTGTGTCATGAGCCTATGACAGATAACGGCAATTTTACCTCCATGCTTTGTGCTACTTGTCATTCATTGATGTCGTGGCATTTACCACCCATTAAACTTCAAATTAATCAGACAGACCCTCAAAAATTACAGCAATCATATCAATTTCATTTGTATTTTGCTACTTTTTATCAATACCCTATGAATCGGGCGATGACTCGCTTTAAAGACAGTGAGCATCTGCCGTCTTTGATGTTGCTGATTCATGCCATTGAGCAGTTGCCAAAACCGATCGGTGCTCATGCGGACAATACTGTCATCATACCCATACCAACCACCAAAAAACGCTTGGCCAAGCGTGGTTTTGACCCTGTAATGGTGCTGGCCAAATCCTTATCATATCATTGGCAACTACCGCTGTGGCAGGGACTTGACCGTATTGATGATGTTCATCGTCAGCGTGGTCTAAGCCGCCAGCAACGATTGAATAATGTCATTGATGCATTTATATTAAATGGCACGCCACCTGCTAGGCGAGTGATTTTATTTGATGATGTAGCAACGACAGGGGCAACTTTGCAAGCGGCGGCAAGCGTCATCATTCGCTGTGTGCCTAAAATATCGTTACTGGCGGTATGTGTTGCACATGGCGTTCAAAACTTTTCATAAACTCACCATTTAATCTGATGAGGGCACGCCATGAAAGTCATGAGATTTTGGCAAAACCAGCAAGGATTTAGTTTGATTGAGATGCTGGTGGCATTGCTACTGGTGTCGGTGGCATTTTTGGGGTTTTTGATGGTTCAGGTCAAAGCAAATGGTGCCAGCAAAGATGCCAAAATGCGTACAACAGCGGTATCGCTCATGACGGCTCATGCTGAGGTTTTAAGAAATGCCAGTGATGCTGATAAGCAAATCCATGCCGAGCTGTTTGGTCGCCTTAATCGTTCAAATGGCACAAGCATACAGATGATGAATGATTATCGTATCGCCATCAATGCCATTTTTGTGTCTTGTCAACAATCAGGGTGCAACTCCACTGAATTCATCAAATACCGCACTTTGTGGACCGCTAGACTTGCTGCCAAAGAGGGCGTTCGTCTAAACGCCATTTCACAAAATGGTACATATCAATTGATTGCCGCTTGGGGAGATACGCCAGCCACACAAGGTAAAAATGGCTGTGTTTTGCCAGATGGTAAAATTAATCGTGATGCTCACTGTATGACAATGACATATTAATATTAATGGTGTTTGGGGTGGCAAAATGACAGCAATGCACCACCTGCGTGGTTTTAGTCTGATAGAGATGATGGTCGCTTTGTTCATCGGTGCATTGATTGTGCTGATGGTAGGTCAGGTGTATGTGATGAGTTCGCAAAATGCTTTGAGCCAGCAAAATGTTGCTGACGCTATTAATCAGCAGGTATTTGCTTTTGATGGAATGATGGCAAATTTACGCTTGGCAGGTCTTGGTATTGATGGGTCGGTATTGACCCAAGCGACACCCAGCGGTATTTTGATTCATGCCAAACAACTTGATGGGCAAAATAAAAGTGGCGAAAATTTATCTGCTTACCTAACTGCCAGCCGATTCATCAAAAACGCCCATACCAACCTGCCATCTGATCAGCTGACCATCATCTATCGTGCACCTCAGGATATGTGGAGTTGTGAGGGCGAGATGGTATTGGGTCCTCGTCGTGTTCGGCTAAAAAGTGGCGAAATGGCTGATGTAGATGGTCAAGTGGTGATTGAGCGATATTTTGTGCAAAATGATGATGGCGTGATGAATTTGCATTGTGATTCGGCAAAATTCATTGTACAAAATATTGCTCGTGATGGCACAAGAGATAGGCGGTTTGGACAAAGCTCAACCAGTTTTATGAGTGCTATCATTGACGATGACGCCAAAAGAACAAAAAGTGCTAATGTCATCTATGGATTTGGTGGGCAAGGTGGTGGCCAAATCATTGCTCATCATGTTGAGGGTATGTGGGTGCGATTTGGTGTGCAGACTACCGATGGCATCAAGCTGATGGCATCAGGTGACTATGATGCTACTTTGGCGTTACCCATCGTATCGATTGATTTGGCATTGCTTACCCATTCATCATCTTTGATCAATGATAAAGATGATGGGCTAAACGAACAAAGTTTTGCCATATTTGATAAAACAGCAAGACTGACCAATCACGCACCTAAAGGTGATAGACAGCTGCATCAGATGAGTATTGAACTAAGAAATGCCCAGTCAGGCATCAATGACTAGGAGAGCAAAAGATGAAAGTGGAGCGTGGCTATGTACTGCTGTTGGTGCTCGTTGTGGTGCTTGTTGTGATGAGTTTATCAGCGATGGCCATTCGCCAAAGTCTCACCGATGGCAAACTCGCCTTTGCGACAGGTAAGACAAACTCGCTCTTTGTCATGGCAGATACGCCACTTGCACAGCTTAATCGGTCCGATGTTCGCCAGTTCATGAGTGCTGATGATGGCATCATCGCCAAAATGATGGCTTGGCATGAACAAAATTTTGACAACCAAAATATTAACGATGCTAACAGCTTTCATGCCAAAAGCAAAAGTTCGCCACAAACGATAGGCGTGCTGTGCTATCATTTGGCGGCGGGTTTGGAAAATTTTCATCAATATAAGTTGTCATTAAATCCAAGCAATGCACGCTGTGGCAATGGGCAAGTTTGGTTGTGGCTGGTGCTGACTGATGTACCGCAGTTAAATGACTTTGCACACTTACCGTCTGGTGTGGATATTGATGATATCGCAGACGGTAAGAACATACCTGCACTGAAGGCTTATCATTTGACGATATATTCATTGGCAGCCGCTCGAATGGATAGCCCTTGTGCCAGCCACCCTTTACAGGTCAAATCATGCCTAGAAGAGGGTGGTATTTCTCATCAAATGTTAGTGCAAGAATATCAATATGGCTATTGACAGTGTGAAAAAAGTGACACCCAACAAATTATATGATGTGATGTTTTGGCCATTTGCCATTTTTATGTTTGGCATCATGCCAGCTGCTGCCGAACAATTTGGTTCAAGTGTGCTGGCGTCACATTCATCATCTTGTGTTGATGATACGCCTATCATCACAAGTGTTAAGGCTATGCCACATCATGCTTATGTTGGCATGGCTTATCGAGGTGATGGCAGCTGGCGGGGTGCATTGCTTAAATACCGCATGGCACAAGGTGCTATGGTTAGCACCGATGGCAAGCTGATTTATGAAAATAATCAAGCAAGGGTGCGTCCAGATATTTGGGCGGTGGGCAAGCTGGTGCAAGGTTTTGGTACCCAAGGTCAGCTTAATCAATCAGCAGGCCGTCATCTGTGGGTCTTAAAGGATAAAAATGGTAGGCGTGATGGTGATTTGGTTAAGCTGACAGATGCTACTGACGATCATTTAAGACAGCTGGTTGATTATACTGATGATGAGCTTGCCAAAATTAAGAATGCCTTGAACAATGATGGCATCGGTGCGGTCATGTATCCGCCAAGCACTGATGATAAATCTGGTGTGTTGATTTATACGGATACCAAGGGTGTGTTACGCTTAATTGATGGCAACACAGGCCGACAATTGATGGCGTATTTATCATTACCAGACTTTGATGATCGTGATGGTGGTATTGATGCGGCATGGCGACTGTATCGAGTGCGTGTTGATGGTGGTCAAAACTGGCAAGATAAACTGATTGCGGTGGGTGGTTTTGGGCGTAGCAATAAGGGCCTGATGGCACTTGATGTTACTGATGCCAATCACCCAAAAATGCTTTACCGTCTGACAGAAAGTGAGCTGCCTGATTTATCGCATATTCATGCACCTATCAGTTTGGGTTATATTAGACAAGCTGGCAAGCAGATGGCGGTTTTTGTGTTTGGGGGCGGGTCAGATACCTGTTATCAAGATGGTACAGCTTGTAATAAAAGCATTGCAGAAGGTGCTGTGGTATATGCCATCAATGCTTGGACGGGGCAAAAGGTGCAAAGATGGGTAGGAGGTAGTGAATATGCCAAACACAGCTTTGCAGGGGAAGTTACGCTCATTGATAGGCAGGGTGATGGTGTTTTTGAACATATCTATGCAGCGGACTTAGGTGGGCAGATTTTTCGCTTTGATGTGCACACAGGTGGGGTGAGTCGTGTGTTTGCTGCAAATGATGGCTTATTGGCATTTTCTACAAATTTATTTGCCAGCAATCATCAAAGATTTTACCAAAAGCCCATCGTCAGTTTGTACGATTCGCGTGATTATCCTTTATATCCCAATCGTAATAGACGCTTTGCACTCATCAGTATTGCGTCAAATGATCAGTTGCCTGATGTTAATGGTAAGATGAATCATGTGTATGGTATTTTTGATGACGGGTTGATTGATCTTAATTCACGGCCAACCATTACGCCCAGTGATTTGATTAATATTGATGACAAGACTCAAAATCCAGCTTATTGGCTTGGGTCTGTAGCAAGAGCAAAAGGCTGGATGCGGGTGCTTAATATTGATGGTGATACCAATGTAACGCTGATGAATGGTGGTGTGGTTGTGCCAAGTGGGCGTCATTTTGCTCGTCGTGGTGTGCGTGCATTATATCACCTAAGTGTTGCCAAAGTACCACAGTGCTTACATGATATGACCGTACAATCGCAGGGGTTTTGTTTGCCATTTGGGGTGTGTGCCCACCATAAAACAGGGCAGCTATTGACCAACAATGCAAATACCACTATTTTAAATACGCCCACCATTCGTGGTAATTGGCTTACAACTGCCACCAAATCTAGTGATGGCAATTCTTTGGCATGGCAGATTTTGATGCCAAGTGCAAATGTGTTGAATGCTCAGTTGATGAATGGTGGTGTGAGTGATCAGGGCGATGATGCTGGCAAATCAAACTTTGATGTATCTATCGTACGCAATTTGCGGTTTTTGAGGTGGTACGATGTGCGTAGCACGGGTAATTGATTTTCAGTGGTGCTAGGTTGACTGATGAGTATTATAAAGAAAGATTTTCTAAACATTAAAATTGTGATATAATAAGCACCCTGTATTGAATTGCGTCAGCGAATACCCATATAACTCATGCAATCGTGCAAAGCTTGTATTTTTGTGTAAAGTTCTTATCTTATGTTGCTAAAATTATTGACTTTGTAATGTCTTTAATAATAGTTCATATAAATACATACAAAATATACAAAACTTGGCTGGACAAAACGGAAAAAATCGTTTTAAATACACTCAAGATTGAGCATGCCGTTTGAGCCCCTTTGGATTTTTTATTTTTTTAGGAAATTGAAATGGATCAGCGGTTTGTTTTTTTGGGTAAATTTAATTTTTGGAGAAAATTTATGAAAGTTTTGAATCTGACTGTGATTGGTGCTGCGGTACTACTATCTACCAGTGCAATGGCAAATGTTGCTGTGGATAGCACGAAAACTTTATTCAAAACTGCAACTAACCCAGCGGCAGTTAGTGCAGAAATTGGTACATTGGGCT
Source organism: Moraxella sp. Pampa (assembly GCF_035181385.1). Classification (NCBI taxonomy): domain Bacteria; kingdom Pseudomonadati; phylum Pseudomonadota; class Gammaproteobacteria; order Moraxellales; family Moraxellaceae; genus Moraxella; species Moraxella sp. Pampa. The sequence continues at coordinate 217,698 of NZ_JAXCJK010000003.1, forward strand.
ATGGTGCAAACATCGGCTGGTCATTGAACGACCGCGTTGAACTACAAGCTGGTTGGACAGGTGGTAAAACCAATCAAGCGATTAAGAGTGATGACATTGCTAAGGTTGTTAATGTCGCTAAAGCGCTGAACAATAACGCTAATGGTGCCAAAGTTGATGATTTGAACCTTGCGGTGAAAATCAATGCTTCTAACCCTTATTTGGGCGTTCAGCTTCGTCCAGCCGCCAACTGGTTTACTGTTGGTACAGGTGTAATCGTTCCTAACAATAAAATCGAAGTTGAAGTGCAGCCAGGTGCGGGCGACAGTGGCAATTATCACATCGGTGGTGCTAAGTACTCAAAAGATGCAGTCGGTACTCTAAAAGGTAAAATTCAACATCGCAATACCTTGGCTCCTTACCTAACCGTTGGCTTCCGTCCAAATATCGGTAATAACTGGGGTCTATTTGGTGAAGTGGGTGCAACTTACCTAGGTAAAGTTAATGTTGATATTGAAAATACCAAAGACAACGATGTAACTGTAACTGCTATTGACACTCAAAAGCCTATCAAGCTTGCTGAGCTAGTAGACCAAGCTGAGCGTGATATTGAATCTAAAAAAGATTTAAAATGGCTAAGCTGGTTCCCAATTGTTAAAGTTGGTGCTACTTACCGTTTCTAATTCATTTTGAATTTAAGCACATAAAACAATCCCAGCCTTTTGGTTGGGATTGTCTTTTTATGGCTATGTTTTATATGTAAAACTTGGTGTGCTTAAAAAAACCAATGATCAGTATAAATTCATCGCATCAAATACAGATATACAGCTTGGTAAATTCTTGATATAATTAATAATACTAAGTAATGATTTGACCATTTAATCTGGTTGGCGTGCCCAATCTTGTCGTTGTAGATTGGGTGTGGCACGATGAACCATTGAGTTCATCATAAAGTGGTTGGATTTGTTAACTTACCAAATTTAAACTTACCAATTACCAATTTTACCAATGTAAAACACGGAGTTTTAAAAATGTCAGGGCAAGCCCCCACCAAAGTTTATCTAAAAGATTATACGCCACCTGTTTTTAAGGTTGCTAAAATTGACCTTGATATTAAGTTGTATGATGGCCATGCTACTGTTGATGGCATGCTGAATATGATAAGACAGCATGATGGCGATCTTGTGCTTTTTGGGCGTGAATTAGAATTAAAGTCAGTAATCATGAATGGTGAAGTACTGACTTCTGATGATTATACACTAGATGATGAAAAATTGATCATTCATCATGCACCAGATGAGGTGGTTGTTCACACTTCTGTGGTAATTTATCCGCAGAAAAATACCGCACTTGAAGGATTGTACCAAGCTGGCACAGGGGCAGAAACGATGTTTGTTACCCAGTGCGAGCCAGAGGGTTTTCGTAAAATCACTTTCTATCCTGACCGCCCAGATGTGTTGGCAGAGTTTACCACTCGTGTGGAGGCGGATAAAGCATTTCCGACTTTACTTGCCAATGGCAACTTGATTGAGCAGGGTGATTTGGGTGATAGACATTTTGCCATTTGGCATGATCCAACTTTAAAGCCAAGCTATTTATTTGCCTGCGTCATTGCTGACCTTGATGTGATGCAAGATAAATTTACCACTTCTGAGGGTCGAGAAGTGTTGTTGGAAATCTATGCCACCAAGCAGGATTTGGATAAATGTCATGTTGCCATGCAGGCTTTAAAAGATTCAATGAAGTGGGACGAAGATAATTATGGCTGTGCTTATGACCTAGACCGTTATATGATTGTGGCGACGGGCCAGTTTAATATGGGGGCGATGGAAAACAAAGGCTTGAATATTTTTAACACTTCTTGTGTCTTGGCCAGCCCAGAGACAGCAACCGATGAGCGTAGTTTCCGAGTTAAATCAGTTGTAGCACATGAATATTTTCACAACTGGACGGGCAATCGTGTTACCTGCCGTGATTGGTTTCAGCTGTGTTTAAAAGAAGGCTTGACGGTTTTTCGTGATCAGAGCTTTTCTGGTGATTTTCGTTCAAAAGCGGTACAACGCATTGAAGATGTGGCAGTGCTACAAGCACATCAGTTTGCCGAAGATGCTGGACCACTTGCTCATTGCGTTCGTCCTGAAAGTTTTGTGGAGATAAATAATTTTTACACCACGACCATTTACGAAAAAGGTGCAGAAATTGTTCGTATGATTGCCAATCTTTTGGGTAAGGAAAAATATCGCCAAGGTACAGATGAGTACTTTTCTCGACATGACGGACAAGCGGTAACCATTGAGGATTTTTTAGCCGCTTTATCGGTGGGTGATCAAAGGGTGATGGACTTTTTGGCTTGGTATCGTCAGCCTGGTACACCTGAATTATTTGGTGATTTTGAGGTTGATGGCAGTAAAGTAACCATCAATTTGTCTCAAAAAACTCGCCATGTAGCAGGTTTTGATACGCCAGTTGCCTTACCAATTCCTGTGGATACGGCAATTTTTAATGGTGAAACTGGTGAAATTTTGGCACAAAGAATGCTTCTTTTGACCAAAGAATCAGACAGCTTTGTATTTGAGGATTTAGCACTTGATGGTGTGCGTCCTGTCGTATCGGTATTGCGTAATTTTTCTGCTCCTGTCAAATTAAACTTTGAATATGGTGATGAGGATTTGATGAAGTTGGTGGCCTTTGAAAATGAAGGTTTCAACCGTTGGCAGGCGGTACAGATATTTGTCAATCGTCTGCTTTTGGGTAAATCTGACAACATCAAGCTTTTGACCGATACGCTGCGTGCAGTTGTGCCAAGTTTGATGAATACCGACCCTATGTTGACCGCCCGCCTGTTTGATATACCAAGTGAACAAGAATTGGCGATGGCGTACGAATCAGATTATCAGCCTTCGGCAGTCAAAGCGGTTCGAGATGAGCTAAAAAAAGCGATTGCAAATGATTTGTCTGATGTCGTAGGTGAGTGGTATCAGATGTTGCCAATTGAGCCGTATGAAGATACGCCTGATGCTCGTGGCCGTCGTCTGTTGCGTAATGTGTTATTAGACATTGCACTAAGTGCAGGTGTGGACAATGCAGAAAATTGGACATATCGTCAATATGATCTTGCTGTATGTATGAGTGAAAGATTGGGTGCACTGTCGGCAATGGTTGAGTTTGACTTGGCAAAATCTGCTGATTATGTGGCAGACTTTTATGACAGATTTGCTGATGATGATTTGGTCATTGATTCTTGGTTTAGCATTCAGGCACGAGCAGGCAGTCGTGATGTGGCGTTCATCAAGTCATTGATGCAAAGAGACGACTATGATTGGAATACGCCGAATCGTGTGCGTACCACGCTAGGCGGCTTGGCTACCAAGTCTGTTCAGCTATGGAGCGAAGAAGGCTTATCGCTGTATTTTGATGCCATCATTCGCCTTGATGCAACCAATCCTGCATTGGCATCACGACTGCTATCTAATTTGAGTCATTGGTACACACTAAGTGAGGCAAGTAAAGCACAAGTTAAAGAAAGGTTAATTGCTTTGCAGACTGCTGCCAAATCCAAAAATGTGTTAGAATTTGTTAATAATATGCTAAACGCCTAACCATGACCATAAAATACGGTGAGTCTGACTTGCCGTATTTTTTTGTTTCTTTTACAATCAATAAAGACTAAAAATACCCAAATTCAATGAAGCCACCTTTTTATTACACCCCAATCATTCGTCTTGCCATGCCAATCTATCGTTACATGGTCAAAAGAAAATCGCAACATTTGTTGACTTATGAGCGAGAGTTGAATGAACGATTTGGCAAAAAATATCTGCCTGTGCCAGCAATGACCTTTTTAAAAGATTGCTTGGACGACTTGGATTGTTTTGGTGAAAAATCAATCCAAAATAAAGTCTTGATATGGTGTCATGCGGTGAGTCTTGGTGAGCTAAATACTGCTTATCCATTATTAAAAATCTTATTAAATCAGGGGTTTGGACTTTGGATTACCAGTAGTACACAAACGGGTTTTAATCGAGTTGGTGTGCTATTTAAGGGCGAGTTGGGAAAGTCGGTTAATCATAGTTTTGTGCCTGTGGACGACTTGATTGTCATTCGGCGATTCATTGCTCATGCTCGCCCAGTCATGGCAATATTTGTTGAGACAGAGCTGTGGGCCAATATTTTGTATGAACTCAATCGTCAAAGCATTCCATCTGTCTTGGTCAATGCCAGATTGACCAAGAAGTCTTTTGATGGTTATGCAAAATTTGGCAAATTGAGCCAAAGCATGATGCAAAACCTGACCGCCATCATTGCCCAAGATGAAGTATCGGCAGACAGATTTGCTAAATTGGGTGCGAATAAAGAAAAAATTCATGTTGCCAACTCTTTGAAATGGGCAAATCTTGGGCAATTATCAAACGAAAATCAAGACCTTGTGGCTAAGATTGCTACTTGGCAAATCGGTCAAAGACCAATCTGGCTTGTCGGTAGTACTCATGAAGGTGAGGAGATACTGATGCTTGAAGTTCAAAAACAGCTATTAAAATCTGACAAAAACCCTTTGCTAATCCTTGTGCCACGCCACCCAGAGCGTTTTGATGAGGTGGCGGTTTTGTGTCAATCATCAGGGCTTATCACACACAGACGCTCGCAAAATGAACAAATCACACCAGATACACAGGTGTATCTGGTGGACAGTATGGGTGAGCTTTTGGCATGGTATAAAGTGTGTGATGTGGCGGTGGTGGCTGGATCATTTGTTGATAAGGGCGGGCACAATCCGATTGAGCCTGCATCTTTTGCAAAACCTGTGGTGATGGGGCGGTTTGTCAAAAATTGCGAGGCTTTGGTGGCACAATTGTCGCAAGTTTCTGCACTTGTGCAGACAAACAGTGTGGCAACTGATATTGCTGAGGCGGTGGCGTGCTGGTTGTTTGATGTCAATGCAGCAACAATATCAGGACAAGCTGGGGCAGATTTGGTTACCCAAAAACGACACTCTGCCCAAATACAGGCTGACATTTTGTTAAATTATTTGTCTTCTTGCCAAGACTAAAACTGGTATTTGATGTTTAGATAAACAAAAAAAGAATGCCATCAGCACTCTTTTTTTGTTTTTGTAAATTTAGGCGTTTGGGCAAATCTTGGCGATTTGCTCTCCCATTTGTACCGTTTTACTATGCACAAGGCCATCATTCCACATTGTGCCTGCTGATTTTGGCAGGATGATGATGGCGGTGGAGCCAAGATAAAATTGCCCAAGCTCATCACCTTTTTTGAGTGGCAAATCGTGTGTGCGATGTTGAATATAAGGCGTGCGTTTGATTGCTCCTGTTGCCACACAGCTAATGCCTGCCACTATCATTGCACCCACTAGGACTACGCACGCTTTGCCAAAGGTGGTGTCAAACTCACACACCAGCCGTTCATTTCTTGCAAACAGATCAGGCACATGCTCAGCGGTGGTATTATTGACCGAAAATAGTGTGCCTGGCACATAACGGGTGGCGGTCAGCACGCCATCAAAAGGCATATGTACACGGTGATAGTTTGTGGGTGCCAGATAAATGGTGGCAAAAGAACCATCAACAAATGTCTTGCCCAATTCAAAATCAGCAAGTAATTGTCCTACATCATAGTCATGCCCTTTGGCTTGTAATAATTGCCCTTGATGAATTGTTCCGATTTGGCTGATTTTGCCATCAGCAGGGCAAGCCACGCCATCGGTGCTATCATCTATTGGACGCATGCCATCTTTTAACTCACGAGTAAAAAAATCGTTAAAGCTGTCATAGTCATCTAAGTTGTCTCGCTTGTATTCTGCCAAATCTATATCATAGGCTTTGGCAAAAGCATGAATGAAAGTTTTTTTGATATAAGGATTGTCGCTCCTAGCAAGGTGGCCTGCAATTTTAGAGAGGGTCTGTTGCGGGGCGATATTTTGGGCTAAGGTAAATAAATTCATCATTCCTCCATTTTGTATGTTGTTTGGTGCATTGTTTGGGTTGGTGTATTTTAACCGATATTTGTTATAATGACCGTTTTATTTTTGCAAACTTGTATGATAAATCTGCCATTTGGCTAATCAATTGTAAGAATCAAACTAAGGAAATCTATGAAAGCTTTAATTCAACGAGTTCATTTTGCTCATGTTGAGGTAGATGGTAAAATTATTGGTCAGATTCAAAATGGAGTGCTTGCATATATCGGCATTGGCAAAGATGACGATTTTGGGCGTGCGTGCAAACTTATTGATAAAATTCTAGCCTATCGTATTTTTGAAAATACTACCGAGGTTGAAAAACTGGGCAAGTTGGATAAATCCGTATCTGATTTTGGTGGAGGCTTATTGCTTGTTTCACAGTTTACCTTGATGGCAAAGACGGATAAGGGTCGTCGCCCTGATTTTGCTCCTGCTATGCCACCTGATGATGCCAAACGATTATTTGATCAGTTGGTGGTTTATGCCAAATCAGTTTATCCAAGCGTCCAAACAGGAGAGTTTGGTGCTGATATGATGGTAAGTTGTGCTAATGATGGGCCGATTAATTTCATTTTGGAGGTTTGATGGCAAAATCAGTATCCAATGAATGCAAAATCAAGAGGTGGTATCTTTGCTGTCATCAGCAACGATAAAGCAAGTGCAGAGCCACAAGAGTGTGTAAAGCCAAGTGTGCCATGCCCTGTGTTTAGCCATAGATTATCAAACTGATCACCAGTACCACCATGTTTGATATGACCAAGATAGGCACGCCCGATGAGTGGTACATTTGAGGGAGTCATAGGACGAAGCCCTGTCCAGTAGTTTGGCTCATCATAGCTTAGTGCATCGCCAAATAGCATTTGCACACGCCGTGTCAAAGCCTGACAGCGTATGTCATTGAGTTTGGTATTGTAGCCGTCAAATTCTGCCGTACCAGCCACTCGTAGTACATCACGCTCACCACTTGTGAATCGACTCATGACAAGTTTGTACTCATCATCAATAAGACTGACCTGTGGGACGCGTGTGCCATCAAGCACGGTGTAGGTTGCAGAGTAGCCCTTAGCAGGGAAAATGGGCAAGCTTACCCCAATGGGATTAAGCAAGCGTTTGCCATAACTTGCCAGACATACAACATAATGGTCGGCACGGTGAGCGGATTTGATACCATTTTGGCAGATGGTGATGTGGCTAATGCGTCTGTCTACTGCTACGATTTCATCAATGTGTGTATTGAAGACAAATTTTACTCCATTGGCTTGACAATGTCTGGCAAGCTGATTGGTAAAAACATTCGCATTGGCAGAAAAATCAGTATTTGTATAGGTTGCACCTATAAGCTTATTACCAAGTACTGATAGGGCAGGTTCAATATCAATTGCTTGGTCGGGTGTGATGGGTATGCGATGACAGCCCAGCTCCTGCATTCTTATGGTGGGGGCAATGGCAGACTGGTATTCGGCAAGGTCGGTATAAAAATGCATGATGCCTTGTAGGCGTTGCTCAAATGCTAGCGGTAATTCACTCATTAGTGCTTTTAAGGTTGCACGAGAGTATAGTCCTAAACTGACCATTTGTTTTAAGTTGTCATCAGCACGGCCTTTTGTACATTCTTTTAAAAAGCGTAGGATAAAGCGGATTTGCTCAATGTTGCCATTGGGGCGGTAGAGTAGCGGTGCGTCAGGTTGGGCGAGCCATTTTAAGGCCTTTATGGGTGTGGTAGGATTCGCCCAAGGCGTTGCGTGGCATACAGAAATTTGTCCACCATTAGCAAAACTTGTTTCCATTGCAGGGGAGTTTTGTCGGTCAATGACGGTAACATCAAAACCAGCTTGTGACAGATACCATGCACTTGCTACGCCAGTTACACCAGCACCAAGCACGGTAACGGAGCTTTTGGCATCAGCCACGAGCGACACTGCCATTTAGGTTGTCTGGTAAAGATAAAACAGTTAAATTTTTCAAATCATCAGGGCGTGCAACGACCAAAGCGAGCTGGCCATCGCTATTGACAACGGTGACTTTATTATCAATATCAATATCGCCAGCTTTGACAAGGTGTAGCCATGCTTTCGGGGTGGCCTTAAACCAAAGCCTTGCAATGATCTCCTGCCCTAAATAACAGCCTTTGTCATAATCTACACCACCACGCTGGTGCAGCCGAAGCTCTTGTGGCTGAAATTGCTCACTTGTCTTGGCGGTTATCCAATAATTGCCTGTTTTTAGACTGACTTCTTGCCAAGTTTGCCAATCTGCTTCGCTTTGATTTTCCAAAAAAGTTGGCACATGGTTCATGACGCATGGATAAATTTGGATAGGCTTAGATAAAGATATTTTTGAAAATGTGCCATATTTTTTGATGTGTGCCTGAAAATCATCTGCCAGATCACTTGATAGCACAATGACAAACGCATCGTTTATTTTTTTTATCCAAAGTCCAAATTGCACGCGTCCTTTTAGGTTGCAAATGGCGGTGGGTAGATATTCACTACCGATTTTGGCAGTGTTTGCGGTGATTTGGCCTTGCAAAAATTTGTCAGCGTCTTTGCCACTTAGTGTGAATGCGGTAAAATTCATGGTGATTATCCAAAAACTGTCAATAAAACCAAAATATATCAAACTTCATTAATAAAATGCTAGGTTGGGGAGGCTTCTTAAAATTCAAGGGTAAAAATTTTTCCAAATTTACTGTAAATTAAGTTAAAATAAGAGTTTAATCAACTAGGAAAAGACCATGACACTACCAAACTGCCCAAAATGCGATGAAAGCTATACTTACCAAGATGGTGAACTGTTGATTTGCCCCATGTGTAGCCATGAGTGGCAACAAGGCGAAGCAGAAGACAACTCCCCTGTCATTAAAGATGCAGTTGGCAATGTACTCAATGACGGTGATAGTGTTACTGTGATTAAAGATTTGAAGGTAAAAGGCTCGTCTACACCAATTAAAGTTGGCACTAAGGTCAAATCCATTCGTCTGATTTATGATGCACCAGACGACCACGACATTGATTGTAAAATTGATGGTTTTGGGGCGATGAAACTAAAATCTTCTGTTGTCAAAAAGGCCTGATTCACTTTGATGATGCTTGGCGTTTTCATTTAAACATATCAAAGCATTCATTTTTTGGTTTTTTATTGCTACTTGCCACAAATATGAACCATGCCAGCTTGCTTTGTTTCTATTTAAACATTTAAACTGCTTTTTACTTTAGATCATTTGACAAACCGTTCAACAAACTTAACAAAAAGAGACTTAAAATGACCCAGCTTACCGCCGACCAAATTTTGTTTGAAAAAGCCAAACGCCATATTCCCGGTGGTGTCAACTCCCCTGTGCGTGCTTTTACTGGTGTGGGTGGCACTCCTGTTTTTGTCAGTCGAGCCAAAGGGGCGTATATTTATGATACCCAAGACCACCCTTACATTGACTATGTTGGCTCTTGGGGGCCGATGATTTTGGGTCATGCTCATGATAAAGTCATCAATGCGGTCAAATCGGCTGCTGATGATGGCTTATCATTTGGTACGCCTACGCCTTTTGAAATAACGATGGCGGATTTGATTTGTGAGATCTTGCCACACATTGAGCTTGTTCGGATGGTGTCAAGTGGTACAGAGGCAACCATGAGTGCCATCAGACTTGCAAGAGGCTATACAGGGCGAGATAAGATTGTCAAGTTTGAGGGTTGTTATCATGGGCATTCAGACAGTCTTTTGGTGAAGGCGGGTTCTGGTATGTTGGATATTGGCGAACCAACGAGTAAGGGCGTACCTGCTGATTTTGCCAAGCATACTTTAACTTTGCCTTATAACGATGTTGATGCTCTAAAAGCCGCTTTTGAAAATTTTGGTAGCGAGCTTGCTTGCGTGATTGTAGAGCCAATCGCTGGCAATATGAACATGATCATTCCTACTCAAGAATTTCACACCACTTTGCGTCATCTTTGCACCCAGCATGGCGTGGTTTTGATTTTTGATGAAGTCATGACGGGTTTTCGTGTCGGTCTAAAAGGGGCAAGCGAGTATTTTGGCATTACGCCTGATTTGACTACTTTTGGTAAGATTATTGGGGCGGGTTTGCCTGTTGGGGCGTTTGGGGGTAAGCGAGAAATCATGTCGCATATTGCGCCGCTTGGCGGTGTTTATCAAGCAGGCACGCTTTCTGGCAATCCTTTGGCGATGCGAGCAGGCAAAGCGATGTTTGATGAACTGGTGAAACCTAATTTTTATCAAGAATTGACACAAAAAACCACTAAGCTGGTCAGTGGTCTGCAAGACTGTGCCAACAAGCATGGTGTGGCGTTTACCACTTGCCATGTAGGCGGTATGTTTGGACTGTTTTTTGCCAAGGATTTACCAAAAAACTTTGGCGATGTGGCAAGTGCTGATGTTGCTAAGTTTAATAAATTCTTTCATGGCATGCTTTCTCGCGGTGTACATTTTGCACCTTCTGCTTTTGAAGCATCATTCATGTCAGCCGCTCATAGCGATGAAGATATTGAACAGACCTTATTGATGGCAGACGAAGTTTTTGCTACACTTTGATTGTTGACAAGGTATGGCAAATGACTGAAAAATTCAATTGTGGCACGATTTTGTGCTAAAATTAAATCCAAATACTTAAAGATAAGCATTGGAGATTTATGCGTTTATTGTTGGCATTATTTTTACCGTGGATGCAGTTTTTTACCATCGGTCGCCCATTCGCAGGGCTCTTTTGTTTGATTTTACAATTGACATTTATTGGTTGGCTACCTGCTGCAATTTGGTCGGTGTATGCCCTAAGTCAGTACAAGACAGACTAAAAGATCAAATAAATTGAGCAATCATATTTACACGATTAATATTTTTTAATATTTTTTAATATTTTTTTATAGGTAGTTTTCATGTTAAGCAAAATTATTGGCAGTGTCATTGGCACGAAAAACGAGCGTGAATTAAAGCGTATGCGTAAGGTTGTGGCAAAAATTAATGCCCATGAGCCGACCATTTCAGCATTATCTGATGATGAGCTACGCCAAAAAACCTTTGATTTTAAAAATCGCTACAAGCAAGGCGAAAGTCTTGATGACATTCTACCAGAGGCTTTTGCTGTTTGTCGTGAGGCATCAAAGCGTGTCAATGGTATGCGTCATTATGATGTTCAGTTGATCGGCGGTATTACCTTGCATGAAGGTAAGATTGCTGAGATGAAAACGGGTGAGGGTAAGACCTTGATGGCGACCCTTGCCATTTATCTAAACGCCATCAGTGGCAAGGGTGTGCATGTTGTTACGGTCAATGATTACCTAGCAGGTCGTGATGCTGAGCTGAACCGTCCATTATTTGCTTTTTTAGGGCTGTCAGTTGGCGTGATTTATAGTCAGCAGCCACCACAAGAGAAGTTTGAAGCGTATCGGGCGGATATCACCTATGGTACCAATAATGAATATGGCTTTGATTATCTGCGTGATAATATGGTGTTTAGCTTGGATGAGAAAAAACAGCGTCCACTAAATTATTGTATTATTGATGAGATTGATTCTATCTTGATTGATGAAGCAAGAACACCTCTCATCATTTCAGGACAAGCCGAAGACTCTGCTGAGCTTTATACTTTAATTGACCATATCATTCCAAGGCTGACTCGTTCCAAAGATGAGGAGGTCAATAAGAATAACACTGATGGTGATTTTTGGATTGACGAAAAAAACCGCCAAGTGGAAATCAGCGAAAAAGGCTATGAGAAAATAGAGCATTTTTTGACAGAGGTTGGTCAGCTTGGACAAAACGAAAGTCTGTATAGTCCAGCACGCTTGCCGTTGCTTGCCCATGTGCAATCAGCAATCCGAGCACATCATTTGTTTGTCAAAAATGTCCACTACATTGTCCAAGATGGTGAGGTAATCATTGTTGATGAAAACACAGGGCGTACCATGCCAGGCCGTCGTTGGTCAGAGGGTTTGCATCAAGCGGTAGAGGCAAAAGAGGGTGTGGAAATTCAGGCTGAAAACCAGACGATGGCAACCACTACTTTTCAAAATTATTTCCGCTTGTATGATAAGTTGTCAGGCATGACAGGAACGGCAGATACTGAGGCAGCTGAGTTTAAATCCACCTATGACTTAGAGGTGGTCATTATCCCAACCCACCGTCCGATTGCGCGTATTGATTTAGATGACCAGATTTTTTTAACCAAGCTTGGCAAATATCAGGGCATCATCAAGGAAATCAAAGAAATTACCGCCAAAGGTGCACCGGTCCTAGTTGGTACAGCAACCATTGAGGCAAGCGAAGAATTATCTTATCTGCTTGACCAAGAGGGGATTGTCCATAATGTTTTAAATGCCAAACAACATGAACGAGAAGCGGAAATTATTGCTCAGGCGGGTCGTCCAAAAGCGGTAACGATTGCCACAAATATGGCAGGGCGTGGCACGGATATTATTTTGGGTGGTAATTGGCAAGCCCAAGTAGAAAATTTAAATGAACTTAGCGACGAACAAAAAGCCGCCATGCAAGCTGATTGGCAAGCCAAAAACGAAGCGGTTAAACAAGCGGGGGGGCTCCATATCATTGGCTCTGAACGCCATGAATCACGCCGTATTGACAATCAGCTTCGTGGGCGAGCAGGGCGACAGGGCGATCCTGGTCAGTCAAGGTTTTTTTTGTCATTAGAAGATGATTTGATGCGTATTTTTGCAGGCGATCGTGTGACAAGCATGTTTCGTGCGATGGGGCTAAAAGAAGATGAGGCCATTGAACATAAGATGGTGTCTCGTTCTATCGAGAACGCCCAAGGCAAGGTAGAGGCAAGAGATTTTGATGCACGCAAGAGTTTGTTAAAATATGATGATGTTGCCAATGATCAGCGAAAGGTCATCTACACTCAGCGTGATGATTTGCTGGGGCAAGCAGACTTACAAGACTCCATTAAGGATATGCACTATGAGGTGTACAATGCTCTTATCAGTCAATTTGTTCCGCCAGGTTCGGTTGATGATCAGTGGAATATTGATGGTTTAGAAGATGAGATTGAAGAAGCATTTCGTTTTTATATGCCAATTAATGACTGGTTAGATGCTGACCGCCGCTTAGACGAAGAGGGTTTACGCATTAAAATTATTCAGACGGCCATTGCTCGTTATGAGGACAGACGCGTGCAAATGGGCAAGGAAAGTGCTGCCCAGCTAGAACGCCACTTTGTTTTACAAAGTCTTGATAGGCATTGGAAAGAGCATTTAACCCAAATGGATCAACTTAGAAAGGGCATTCATTTGCGTAGTTATGCTCAAAAAAATCCAGAGCAAGAATATAAGCGAGAATCATTTGAGCTTTTTGTATCCATGCTCGGTGCGGTAAAATCTGATATTGTACAAGATTTATCTAGAGTGCATGTGCCAACACCAGAAGAACTGGCCGCCTTAGAAGAGGAGCGTCGCCGTCAGATTGAAGCCATGCGAATGCAGTTTGATCGTCATGAGCTGGGCGAGGAGCAAGAGCAATCTGAATCTGGCCAAGCATCAGGACAAAATATCACATTGACTTTAGGTGCAGTAGGCGAAAATACTGAACGGGCCGAACATACGGCAGTAGGGGATATAGAGGACATTGCGATTCCAACAGGTACCAATCGTAATGCGCCATGCCCATGTGGCAGTGGCTTAAAATACAAACAATGTCATGGTAAAGTTGTCTAGCCAAGATCATTATTTTCATTCAGTACTTATTAGTTATCTGCGTTCAAATTTGTAGATATTAATGGAAGGTATGATGATAAAGCCACTTTGCTTGATGCTCATAACCGTTATCATGGTGTCGGCGTGTACCAAACGAGAGGAGCAACCTGTAGTAATACAAACTGAGGTGCAAATTGTTCCGATGTCCGCCGAACCTGCTGATGCCAAAGAAGAGGGTGTTAGCACCCCTTCGCATGAGAAAGCGGATGAAGGGGCATCTGAACTAATCATTGAGTCAGTCGATGACGATGCACCAACTGATAAATAAAATCTAATGAAAAAAGACACCCCTCATGAACAGGGTGTCTTTTTTTACGACTGCTTTTAGTTTGTTGTTAAGTTGTTAATAAAAAAAGCCCAGAATGGGCTTTTTTTATTAACAACAGTGATCTAAAAAGTAGATTACTTCTTGTCTGTGGTAGCAGTACCAGCAACAGCACCGTTAGCAGCATTTTTAGCAGCATCTGCAGCTTGTTCAGCAGCTTCTTGTGCATTTTCTGCAACAGCTTCAGCGTGTTCAGCGGCAGCACCAGTAGTTACTTGAGCGTTTTGAGCAGCAGTAGCGGCAGTAGCAGCGGCAGCATCAGCAGTAGCAGCAGCTTCTTGAGCAGCAGCATCAGTAGGTGCGGTAGCAGCAGCTTCTTGTGCTTCTACAGCAGCTTCAGCGGCAGCTTGAGCAGCTTCTGGAGCTTCTTCAGCTGGTTTTGAGCAAGCAGTTAGAGCTAGAGAAGCGATTAGAGCAGATAGAGCTAGTTTGGTTTTCATGGTAAATCTCCGTAAGAATAGTAAGTTAGTATTGTATGGAAACGAAAAAATCTAGGCAGATACATATGCTGTATTTACCACAGACAAAATCCTTATCATACTTTAATACTACGGTGCATAATTATACCTAAAATTTTGCAAATGAAAAGCAAAATTTTTTAATTTAACTGAAAAATTGTAACAAATTATTTCAATTAACTTGCTTGATGGTTTAGATTGCTCAAAATCCTGACCAAGCGTTTTGTCATATTCACAAATTTCATTTTGTGCAGATGTCGTACGATGATTTTTACAATTTTTCTAAGCCGTCTATTTTCTAAACCATCAATTAGGTGGTGGGATGGCTTTTATCCTGTTGCTTTTTTAGTCATGTTACGAAAAAATTCGTCGTTTGTTTTGGAGTCTTTTAATCGGTCAAGTAAAAATTCTGTGGCTTGCGAGTCATCCATGGGTTGAAGCAGTTTACGCAATACCCAAACACGGCGTAGTGTTTCTTCATCAAGCAAGCGTTCTTCACGGCGAGTGCTGGTTTTTTTAATATTGATTGCGGGGAAAATGCGACGCTCGGCAAGGTCTCGTTCAAGAGTAATTTCTTGGTTGCCTGTACCTTTAAATTCTTCAAAAATCACACTGTCCATTTTTGAGCCTGTGTCAATAAGAGCGGTTGAGATGATGGTCAGGCTGCCACCTTCCTCAACATTGCGTGCTGCACCAAAAAAGCGTTTTGGGCGTTCTAGTGCATTGGCATCTACACCACCTGTTAGCACCTTGCCACTTGATGGAATGACGGTATTATAAGCACGAGCCAGACGAGTAATACTATCTAGCAAGATGACAACATCTTGTTTATGTTCAACCAATCGTTTGGCTTTTTCAATGACCATCTCGGCAACCTGAATATGACGAGATGGTGGTTCGTCAAAAGTTGACGCCACCACTTCACCACGCACAGTCCGCTGCATTTCTGTTACTTCTTCTGGGCGTTCATCAATCAGCAAAACGATCAGATAGCATTCTGGATGATTTTTGGCAATGGCTTGAGCAATGCTTTGCAGTAAAACGGTTTTACCCGCCTTGGGTGGGGCAACGATGATGGAGCGTTGACCTTTGCCAATAGGGGCGATTAAGTCAATGACTCGCCCTGTTAAGTCTTCGGTTGTGCCATTGCCTTGCTCTAGCGTGAGTTGTTGGGTAGGAAAAAGTGGTGTCAGGTTTTCAAAAATTAATTTATGACGACTGCGATCTGGCGTATCAAAGTTAATCTGACTGACCTTTAATAGTGCAAAGTAACGCTCTTGTTCTTTAGGTGGGCGGATTTGACCTGCGATGGAATCACCTGTTTGTAGGTTAAAACGACGGATTTGACTTGGGCTGACATAGATATCGTCAGGGCCTGCTAAATATGAGCCTTCACTTGAACGCAAAAACCCAAATCCATCAGGAAGGATTTCAAGTACACCATCACCATAAATAGGCTCGCCATTGCGTGCGTGAGTCTTTAAGATGGCAAAAATGATGTCTTGTTTTCGATTTCGTGCCATATTTTCAAGTCCCATTTGTTCTGCAATGGCAAGCAGCTCAGAGACGGATTTTCTTTTGAGTTCGGTCAGATTCATGGGTAGGTCTTGCAAAGATTGGTCATGAGAAATGCTGTCAGCTCTGTGATAGAGATAATCAGACTGGCAAAATATATTATGAGAAAAGGTGCGTTGCGGATTGAAAAAGAATGTGCAACGGTGCGTAATGATACGAGTTTTTGCTCATAAAATCAAGCAAAAAAACAAAGAGACCTGCAAAAAACAAGCCTCTTTTACTCTTTTATTAGATTATTAGAATCGTTAGATTTATAGATGCTTGTCTAACAACTCGGCAAATTCTGATTTTGGACGGCTGCCAACAACAGTATCAACCTTTTCGCCATTTTTAAAAACAAATAAAGTAGGAATGCTACGAATGCCAAAGCGTGCAGCGATTTCTGGGTTGTCATCAACATTAACTTTGACAATGTGGGCAGTACCCTCATAATCGTTTGCCAGCTCTTCTAGGGTTGGTGAAATGGCTTTACAAGGACCGCACCACGGTGCCCAAAAGTCCACAAGTACAGGCTTATCAGATTGTAGGACATCTCGTTCAAAATTTGCATCGGTGGTATTGATGATTGACATATTTTCGCCTTTTTTGTTTGGGTTGTGAATGAAATATGATAGACGGCTTAACAGACTTTATAAAGAGTTGGTCTGGGTATTGATGGATAATCAATAAATAAAAGCCATCAAGTTAATTGTGTTATAATAGCAAAATTTTTAGAAAAAGACAGATTTTTTGTCATTGAATTTGTCAATCGTCCAAATTAATTGTGTTAAAGATATGAATAAAAATACCAATCGTCAAGACCGCTTGACTGATGATAAAATAGCTCGTATGAATGCCGATGAGTTGGCAAAGCCACAAGAGTTTTTTGCCAATTTCATCAAGTCTATCACAATTTATGAAGATGATGATATTTGGGTGGGAGATAAGCCAGCGGGACTTTTGAGTGTAGATGGCAGGACATTGAAGGTCAGTTTGCAATCACGCTTACTTAGGGTAAATCCAAACATCAAACTTATCCATCGGCTGGACATGGATACATCGGGATTGATCATCTTTGCCAAAAATGAGTACGCCCAAAGTCATGTTTCCAAGCAGTTTATAGACCGATTACCTCAAAAAGAATATCAAGCGGTGGTTTTTGGTACTGTTTGTCATGATGGCAAAACAGGGGTGATTGACATACCTGTTCGTTATGAGCCAACCACAAAACCTCGCCATATTGTCGATCCTGCTTGGTCAAAAAAAGCGCTGACTCACTATGAAATCTTGCATCACGAATTACGCACAGATACCCAAGGTAAGGCACACCCTGTAACTCGTGTGACTTTAAGGCCTATCACGGGTCGTAGCCATCAGTTGCGTGTGCATATGGTGCATATCGGCCATGTGATGATTGGTGATCCAATCTATGCTCAAAATACTGCACTAGAACTTGCACCAAGACTGAACTTACACGCTCATAAATTGCGGTTAAAGCACCCAGTGCACGGTGTGTGGATGGATTGGCAAAGTGATGTGCCGTTTTGAGGTCAAGTGATGCCAAGGTTAAAATTTGTATGCAGATAAGCTGTACTTATCTTAGTATTCTTAGTATGAAAAACATTAAAAAAGCAAAAAGTATTGTTATTCAATCTCTATTTTTCTTTATTGTTTTAAAGCAAAGAAGGTTTTTTTATTGTATCCATGATTAAATCAGACCGCTTACCACTGCACTTTGATAAATGCGTTTGGCTCGAGTGCCTGTACCACAAAAGACCATCACAGGGCTAGGAAGCTCATTTAAGAGTTTGGCAAATTGTTCAACCACATCAAAAGACAAGCTCTCGCTATCTATGGGCAAATGACGATATTGTAGACCTGCACTGGTTGCGATTTTGTTCAAAGCGTCAGTTCTTGGTTGATTGTCGCATTCATCATCAAAACGCAGATTGATGAGACTTTTAAAACCCAATTTTGATAAAACTTGGCATTGGCAAGGGTGGATTTGTTTATAAAGTGTGATGTGCTTTTTGTTCATATTACCGTTCCAATGTCTGTTTAGGCTGCTTAAAAAACAAAGCTATCTTAGCGAAATTTTTGTCATGATTCAACTTTGATTTGGAAATAAGCATATTCTAAAATTTTAAAAATTACAAGAAAATCAAATTTTTTGGCATGAATTACATATCATGCCAATCTTTGCTTTGATGTTTTAGTTTGTCTACGGCAAGTTTGGTACTTAAAAATACTTGTCCTGAAAGCTTATTAAGCAGTTTGCTGTCTTTTAAAATATCCATGACACCCCCCTTAATCTCTGCAAAATGCAGGCGTTTGCCCTGACTTTTTATTTCTTGATTAAAATCAATCAACATTTCTTGGGCGGTTAAATCCAGATGATTGACGGCGGTCATAATAATAATGATGTCGTGTGCTTTTGGGTGGTCATAATAACGGCGCCTTAAGGTGTTGTGAATGGTGGTGGCATTGCCAAAATACAAACTTTCATCAATTCTTAGCAAGAGTAAGTTGTCAAAAGTAGTTGTTTTGTGGCGTGTGATGTCGCGAAAATGTCCGCTATCACCAATCTGTCCGATGGTGGCGATATTCACTCGATGTGAACGATAAATCATCAGTGCAAAGCTAGATAATATCCCTGCAATCAATCCAACATTTAGTCCAAATCCAATCGCTACAATAAAGCTGATTATCCAGCATAGTGCATCTGCTTTGTCGTGTTTTAGGGCGCTGTTTAGGGTGTCAAAGTCCACCATTGAAATTGCTGAAATGACGATGATGGCGGATAAAACCGCATATGGCAATCCTGTCAAAAACTGCCCAAAAAACAGCAAAATTAGCAAAATGCCTACAGCACACATGACCGATGCCAAAGGTGTTTTTGCACCAAGTCCGATATTTAGGCTGGTGCGAGAAATGCCACCTGTCACTGCAAAACCACCTGACATACTGCTGGCGATGTTGGCAAATCCTAAACCAAGCAACTCTTTATTATTATCAAATGACTCTTTATGAATGCGTGCATAATTACTTGCCACTGCTGAGCTTGAAATAAAAGCGATGAGTGCAATAAGTAATGCAGATGGCAACATAGCCAAGAGAGTGCTGATAGATAATGGTGGCAAACTAAGCGTTGGAAAGCCCGTTGGTAGCGGCTCAAGTAGGTGTATGCCAAGCTCTTGCCAATGTAGCTGGTTTGCCAAAATGATGGTGATGATGGTGATGATGATAACAAGCATACGCTTGGCAAAATCGGCACTGGATTTGGGCAGCCACGACCAAAGCCCTGCGACATAGCGATTGGCGAATAAAATAGCAAAAGTTGCCACACCAAGCAGGGCAGTGCTTGGCTGAATGTAAAAGCTACCATGAGCCAGATTTTTGATGATGTCGGTTAGACTGCCACCAACGATGGGTGCACCTATTAGATTTTTGAACTGCGTGATGATGATTAGTGCGGCGGCTGCACTGACAAAGCCACTAGCGACGCCACGGCTGACAAATTGCATGATCCAACCAAGTCGCAATACGCTTGCTAGGCATAAAATCGCTCCCACCATGAATGCTAATGTGATAGATAGCATGATGTACTGCATACTGCCTGTGGCATAATCAGATAAAGCACTGGCAGTCATTACGGCTGTTACTGCCACAGGACCTAGGGCACTGACACTACTTGAACCTATGTAAGCATAAACCAAGGTTGGTACAATAGATGCGTACAGTCCCATGATGGGTGGCAACCCTGCCAATGCTGCGTAGCCTAGGCTTTGAGGAATGACAAGTATCGCCATCATGAAGCCTGCGGTCAATTCGCTAATGATGAGTTTGGGTTGTTGTTTTAAAGTAGTCAGCCAATGGGGAAAAATAGACATTATTATTCAACGCAAAAAAAAGGGGGTATAAAAAATGAGCCGTTAAATGAACCACTTAATTTAAAAGATTTTTGATACTGCTTAAAAAAGCGTGTTGTTTTTGCCATAAATTTTGATTTTTTGTGCAAAAGTACAATCTTTATACTCTGTGATACTTTATGGCCATTAACTTTTGTTTTATTTATTTTGTCCAGCACAGTTGGGGCTGTCTGGGGCTTTTGCTTGTTTTGTCCATTCATCGGGCGTGTAGGCATGAATGGCGAATGCATGAATCGTACCACCATTGATTTGCATGAGTGATTGTGTAAGAGCATAAATCATTTGATGGCGAGCAATCAGTCGTTTGTCTACAAAAGCATCGCTGACTATGACTAATTTAAAATGGCTTTCTTTGCCATCAAAATATCCTGCGTGTTTATGGCTTTCGTTGTCAAGCATGACATAGGTTGGGCTAAGTTGTTGTATGGCATCTAAGATGGCGTTAGCAGTCGGTGTATTCATTGATTTCCTTAAAGTTTATCAGTATTAATCGTTTTTATGATATTTTAAAAAACAGACTTTAACGATTTTGTGCTATGATTTGTATTAAAGAGTATGCGTGTATTTTTGTGATGATTTCATTATAATAAAAGTCAAAATAAATACAAGTATTTGCGACAAAAAGCATCAACTTTATTGATTAACAAGACATCTGTGAGAAAAAATGACCGATTTAACCAATATTCCTTTGCCACCAGAGCCACCAGAAGATTATGAATGTTGTAATAATGGTTGCGATGAACTGTGTGTATTTGAAATTTATCGCTTGCAAAAAGCAGATTATGATGCCAAATATAATCATGGGCATGATCATTTAAATAAAAGCATTCGTTCAAAAGAGGGTACTGATGAGTGATGGTGTATTAAAACCGTCGGAGAATTTTGATGCCATCATCATCGGTGCTGGTGCTTCTGGGTTGTTTTGTGCATTTCATGTTGCTCTTTATGGCAAGCGTGTCTTGGTGCTTGACCATGCCAATAAAGCAGGCAAAAAAATTCTCATGTCTGGTGGCGGTCGCTGCAATTTTGTTAATATGTCGGTTACACCTAATGCGTTCATCGGTCAAAATTGCCATTTTGTAAAATCTGCTTTGAGCCGCTATACAAGTGATGATTTTATCAAACTTGTACAAAAACATGGCATCGCTTATCATGAAAAATCACACGGAGAGCTGTTTTGTGATGATTCATCTAAAGACATTTTAAATATGCTCATCAGCGAGTGTGATATGGCAGGTGTGGATATTCGTTTAAATACAAGTATTGATCAGATTGTCAAAAATCATACGGACGAATTTAAGCTGTCTATCTTGCCAAAAAATGGCAAGTCTTATGAATTATCTTGTCGTCATTTGATTATCGCTACAGGCGGATTGTCAATTCCGACACTTGGTTCTAGTGGCTTTGGTTATCAAACCGCAGTCCAGTTTGGACATAGCATTGTGCCCACTGAAGCGTCCTTGGTGCCATTTACTTTTACTGACCGAGTAGGCGAGCTGACTAAGTCGTTGGCGGGCATCAGTCTTGATGTGGTTGCTTTTAATGATAAGGCAAGTTTTACCCTGCCCATGCTTTTTACTCATCGGGGTCTGTCTGGGCCTGCAATGCTTCAGCTGTCTAATTATTGGCAATTAGGAGAGATGATTAGTATCAATCTATTGCCTGAGCATGATGTAGGACGGCTGCTGATTGATGCAAAAAGAACATACCCAAAACAGTATATTCGTACTATTTTGGCACCTTATTTCCCCAAAAAATTATTGGCGGTTTTGCAGAGTGTTTTTTGGCAAAAATGGCAGGATATTGAGCTTGCCAATGTCAAAGATAAGGACTTGGTGAATATTGGTAAAAACATCAATGCTTGGCAAATTAAGCCGTCAGGCACGGAAGGCTATCGGGTGGCGGAGGTAACCCGAGGTGGTGTCAATACAGATGAGGTGAAAGGTAAAACGATGGAGAGCAAGCTGTGTTCACGATTGTACTTTATTGGTGAAGTGCTTGATGTGACAGGACATTTGGGCGGATTTAATTTCATGTGGGCTTGGGCGAGTGCTTATGTGTGTAGCGAGGCAGTGGGAGCAGATTGGTAAGCACTTTGGTTGCCAGACTCGCTGGGCAAAATATTTTTTCCTATCATTGATCAGTAAAAGCCACCAATTCTTTAACAGGCATTCTGCCATTTAATTGTGGTGTGATGGTATGGTTTAGTATGCTGATTTGAGCAAGAAAGTCTGCCCTTGGGATTAAAGTTGCTCCAAGACTCATTAGGTGTGAGTTTTCTAATTGGCAATCAATCAGTTGTATATTTTTGTGTTTTGCAATCACATTCATTGCCCAAAATGCCATTTTTGATGCGTCTGTACGAGTGTGAAACATACTCTCACCACAAAATACTGCACCAAGTTGTAAACCGTACAGCCCTCCAATCAGCTCGCTGATTTGTGGTTCGCCTTCCCAAATCTCAATGCTAATCGCCACGCCTATTTCATGCAGGCGTGTGTAAGCATCTATCATTTGAGTGGTTATCCAAGTATCATCAGCATAAAGGCGAGGTTTGGCACAGGCGTGAATAACACGCTTAAAAGCGGTATTTGTGCTGATTTGCCAAGTGGATTTTTTGGCAGTGCGGACAAGGCTGTTAGACGGTTGAAAATCGTGGGGGCGTAGCACACAGCGAACAGGTGGACACCACCAACAAATTGGGTCGCCATCATTAGACCAAGGAAAGACCCCCACACGATAGGCATTTAATAGCGTGGCGATGGATAAGTCAGCTCCTGCACCAATAAAGCCGTCTTCGTCTGCCACATCAATGATGTTAGAGAAATTAAACACAGAGCGGTCAGCAATGGCGTGTAGGTCGGCAAGACTAAGAATTTGCATGATGTTAATGGCGTATTGTTGCTAAGTACTACATGGATATTGTTTATAACCAATGACAGCAAAAGTTTATCAAAACAACAGATGATATCGACAAAATCAAAATATTGAATGATTGCGGTAATGACCAATGAGCCAAGTCAAAAAGGACGAAAAATTCATCGCCCTTTGATTGGTTTAAAAATTACAAACCGTCTAAATACTTTTCAGCGTCTAGTGCTGCCATACAGCCCGTTCCTGCCGATGTGATGGCTTGGCGATAGATGTGGTCGGCGACATCGCCTGCGGCAAACACGCCTTGTACGCTGGTGGCGGTGGCATTGCCATTTAATCCGCTATTGACTGTGATATAGCCATCTTTCATGTTGATTTTACCATCAAACATGGCAGTGTTTGGTGTATGTCCAATGGCAACAAACATTCCTGTTACATCAAGTGTTTTGCTTGTGCCGTCTGTGTTTTCAATGACCACCCCAGTAACGCCCATCTCATCACCCACAACTTCTTTGATGGTGCTGTTCCATTCAATAGAAATATTGCCATTGTTGACTTTCTCAAACAATTGTTCTTGCATGATTTTTTCAGCACGCAGGGCATCACGGCGATGCACCAGCGTTACATGGTTTGCAATATTTGATAGGTACAAGGCCTCTTCAACAGCAGTATTACCACCACCAATAACCGCAACTTTTTGATTTTTATAAAAAAATCCATCACAAGTTGCACAAGCTGACACACCACGACCCATGAATCTAGATTCGCTTTCAAGCCCTAGATATTGAGCGGTTGCCCCTGTGGCGATGATGAGTGCATCACAAGTGTAACTTTGTTTATCACCCATGAGTGTGAATGGGCGATTTTGTAAATCCACATCTTGAATGTGGTCATAAATAAGCTGTGTGCCAAATCGTTCGGCGTGCTCTTTCATTTCTTCAACAAGTGCTGTGCCCGTTAGGCCGTGGCGACCACCTGGCCAATTGTCAATCTCAGTGGTGGTGGTCAACTGCCCACCCACAGTCAAGCCTGTGATGATGACAGGGTTTAGGTTGGCACGAGCAGCATAAATGGCGGCTGAATAGCCAGCAGGTCCAGAACCCAAAATGATCAGTTTGTGATGTGTCATGAAAAATCCCAATGATTAAATCTAATATCTATATAAATTTTTCTAGTATATGGGAAAATTAGTAAAGATTGCAAGACAAATCTGGCAAATCGTCATGATTGACAAAAGTAAATTTAGAGAATAGTATCCAGCCTATTAAAAATTTTTTGCAAAATCATGATAAAACTTTTGGTATATCAAAGCGTTATCCTATATAATGTAGAGTTTGAATTTTTGACCGCCTACCATAAAGCATCATACCATGAATAAACTACTACAATACGATTTTGTCAATCAAATGCTCGGTCAGCTGCCTACTATTAAACGCTTGTTTTTTAGTGTGGTTGCTGTAGCATTATTTGCATTTTTGTTCGTCTCTTTGTTTTCTTATGACCCTACCGACCCTGCTTGGTCTTATGTGGGTGCTCATCAAGACATTACCAATATTGGCGGTCGTTTGGGGGCATGGACAGCAGATATTTTGCTTGTGTTTTTTGGATTTGGTGCGTGGTTTATCTTGCTGGTGATTGTGTATGAGTTGGTGCATTTGTGGTGGGAGCGTACTTCTGTTTTTTGGCTATTACGATTCTTTGCTTATGTGTTCTTATTGGCGTGCGTAAGTGCACTTTGTGCACAAATTGGTACATGGTGGGGGAATAAATCAACCATCTTTGGTGGCGTGCTTGGGCATGAGCTGATGGCATCATTGGTGGGGGTGTTAGGCGTGATGGCTACAATCGGATTTTTGGGTGTTGTTGGGCTGGTTGTGGCGGTTTTGACTTTTGACATTCCTTGGCTGGCATTTTGGCAAAAGCGTTACCGCAAGGCGGGGGTTGATGAAGTTGATACAAAAGATATGATGAGTGATGAAAGTAGTTATCATGATAAATTCATCATCAGTCAAAACAGCCCAATAGTTCCTAATTATCAGCCACACAATCACGAAGGCACGCTGGAGAGCTTTTTGGTAAATTCTGGTTTGCGTGAGGAGTTGATCGCCAAAAAACAGGCGGAATTGGACAGTAAGCTTGCAGAAGATCATACAGGTAGCATGCCAATCTATGAGACGCATACTCAGCCCAACTATGAGAATTTGCCCAATGATGTCGTAGGCGAAATGAGCGTTGTGGATGCTAATGCACCCCATCAGGCTGATGAACCGACCGCTTTTGATGATTTTATTGAGCAATCAGTGGTGTTGTCGGATATCAATGACAGCGATGTTTCTCATGAGGTGGGTTTTGATGAGGTGATTTTGCCTGATTTGCAAGAAACAAACTTGCAAGAAATGAGCTTGCCAAAAACAAAAGTGGATTTAAAGGGGTTGGATTTGGGTGATCTGGCGGTCAATAACGATGTTGGATCGTTTGAGTTGCCTAATGCCCCTCAGTTTGATGCCTTTCAGCCTGATGACTTTCAAATGGCGGAGTCAACAAAAGTAGAGCAAGCACCTGTGCATAATATCATGCCAAAATCCATGCCAAGCGGTGTTGAGAGACCAAAATCACACGCCATGAGTACATTGGAATATCGCATGAGTCTAAGTCCTGTGCCTACGCTTGATATCTTAGACCCAAAACCTAAAAAGTTCATCACTTATACCCCAAGCCAACTCCAAGAACTCTCAGAATTGCTTGAAATCAAATTACAAGAATTTAACATCAAAGCCAGTGTGATTTCGGCGATGGTGGGGCCTGTGGTTACTCGCTTTGAAGTGGACTTGGCGGCAGGCATCAAGGCGAGTCGGGTCAGCAAGATTTCTCAGGATTTGGCACGCTCCATGCGTATGACTTCTTTGCGGGTGATTCCTGTGATTGCAGGCAAATCCTATATTGGCATTGAGGTGCCAAACCGTAATCGCCAAGAGGTTGGTCTGATTGAGCTTTTGGATACTGATGACTATAAAAACCCAAATGCTGGCATCAGCATTGCTATTGGGGCAGATATTAATGGCAAACCTGTGATTGCTGACCTTGCCAAAGCACCACATATGCTGGTGGCAGGTACGACAGGTTCGGGCAAATCGGTACTGGTGAATTCGTTTTTGATGTCTATGCTGTTAAAATATACGCCAGACGAGCTCAAACTGATGCTGATTGATCCAAAACAGCTTGAACTGGCCAATTATGTCGACATTCCGCATCTGCTGACCCCTGTCATCACTGATATGGCGGAAGCGACCGCTGCACTTAATTGGTGCGTTACCGAGATGGAACGCCGTTATCTTCTCATGAGCAAGCTGCGTGTACGCAATTTGGCCGCTTTTAACCAGAAGATTGCCGAGGCAAATGAAGCTGGTGAGCCAATTTTAGATCCATTGTGGCATGCTTCTGATCATGTGAGTGATGGTGCGCCTAAGCTAAAACCATTATCAAAAATTGTCGTTGTGGCAGATGAATTTGCCGACATGATCATGCAACTTGGCAAAACTGCCGAGGAGCCGATTGTCCGACTTGCCCAAAAATCTCGTGCGGCAGGCATTCATCTAATCTTGGCAACCCAAAGACCTGTGGCAAATGTGGTTACTGGTCTTATCAAGTCCAACATTCCTTCTCGTGTTGCTTTGCGTGTGAACTCTGCAACCGACAGTCGCATCATCATCGAAGAATCTGGGGCGGAGAATATGCTTGGGCATGGTGATATGAT
This sequence comes from Moraxella sp. Pampa, assembly GCF_035181385.1. Taxonomy (NCBI): domain Bacteria; kingdom Pseudomonadati; phylum Pseudomonadota; class Gammaproteobacteria; order Moraxellales; family Moraxellaceae; genus Moraxella; species Moraxella sp. Pampa. The sequence goes on from NZ_JAXCJK010000003.1 coordinate 244,266, forward strand.
GTTTTTGGCACCAGGGGCGATTGAGACTGAGCGTGTGCATGGGGCGTATGTTAAAGATGATGAGGTAAATCGTGTAACGGATGCTTGGCGTGAAAGGGGCGTGCCTGATTATATCGATTTAAGCGAAAGCTATACCTTTGAAGGAGAGGGCTCTGGCGATGGCGGTGCAGGCGGTGATGATGAGTATTTTGATTTGGCGGTATCGCACATTTTGGAGACTCGTAAGGTCTCTATTTCTGCCTTACAGCGTAAATTTAGTATTGGCTATAATCGTGCTGCACGCATTGTTGATGTGATGGAAGAGCGAGGGGTGGTCAGTGCAGCAGATCACAGTGGCAAGCGTCAGATTTTGATGTAGGTTGATATGGATTTACATGGTTATTTGCCCATCATTGTGGCATTGGGCATTTTGGGTTTTTTATTGGGTAATATTTTTGCCCTAAAACCCAAAGCTCATGAGGTGAGGACGGCAGATTTTCGCCTGTTGGCTCGTCAGTTTGGCATTAATCCTAAGCTTATCACTCGCCCAAACTGGCTACCTGCCAAGCCTCAAAAACAAAATCATCATACCGCTAAGACTGATTTTGTGGCAATGTACGCCATGGTGCGTGATGATTGGCGATTGCCGATGGTGCGTTTTGTTCGTGTTGATGGTGTGTGGCAGGGGGCTGATGATGAACTTGCCACATTGATTGAGAATATGCCAAAGACCATCACAGATCATGCGGTGGGATTGCAATTTAAAGCCAACAGCGTAGCATTGTATTGGGCAGATGCTCATTATCAGTCATCACAAGGTATGCATCAATTAGATATAAATACTGCCAAAATGGATTTGCAAAAGCTGTGTCAAGCACTCAACATATTGGGTGATTTTGTCAATGCACGCAAATGATGCGGTTGGCTGTTAATAATTATCATCAATCATGATTGCCATCTTGTCATGATGGGCGATTGTGTGCTATTTTATAAAATAGTATTTTGACTGGTCAATTTTGTCCATTTTAGTGGACAATCCAATAAAAACCAATATAAAAAGGTAACTTCATGGCTGTGAAAGCAACCACCAAAAAAATCAGTAAAGCTGCCAAGCCTAAATCGCCTACTGAGGGTAAATCGCTGGTTATTGTAGAATCACCTGCCAAAGCCAAGACGATTAATAAATACTTAGGCGATGGCTTTATTGTGCGTTCTAGTGTCGGTCATGTGCGTGATTTGCCTGTGTCTGGTAAGGATAGAGCCAAAGAAAAAAGCGATGAAACAGGGCTGTCTCGTGAGCAAAAGGCACAGCGTGCACTTGTGCGTCGTATGGGCGTAGACCCTGAGCATGATTGGGAGGCGGTGTATGAGGTTTTGCCAAACAAAACCAAAGTGATTCGAGAGTTGAAAGCGTTGGCAAAAGAGGCAGACACCATCTACCTGGCAACGGACTTGGACAGAGAGGGTGAGGCGATTGCATGGCACCTAAAAGAGGTGATTGGTGGCAATGATGATAAATATAGCCGAGTGGTGTTTAATGAAATTACCAAAACCGCCGTGCAAAATGCCTTTAAAAATCCAAGTAAGCTAAATATTGACCGAGTGAATGCTCAGCAAGCACGAAGATTTCTTGATCGTGTGGTGGGCTTTATGGTGTCGCCATTATTATGGGCAAAAGTGGCTCGTGGGCTGTCAGCAGGGCGAGTGCAGTCAGTGGCAACTCGTCTGGTGGTAGAGCGTGAACGAGAGATTCGTGCCTTTGTGCCTGTGGAATATTGGGAAATTCATACCAATAACCAAGTGATTGGTGATACGATACGCCTAGAGGCAACCAAATTTCAAGGAAAAAACCTAGAACTTGGCAACCAAGCCGATGCTGATGCGATCGTTCGTATTTTAAGTAATGCTGATTTTGTTGTGTCTAGCATTGATGAAAAGCCTACTCAATCTAAAGCGTCCGCACCTTTTATCACATCAACTTTGCAACAAGCTGCGAGTACTCGCTTGGGGTTTTCGGTCAAAAAAACCATGATTCTTGCCCAGCGTTTGTATGAAGCAGGTTTTATTACTTATATGCGTACCGACTCAACTTTTTTAAGTCAAGATGCTTTAACAGCGGTGCGTGATTACATTGGCAAGGCGTTTGGTCAAGAATATCTGCCAGAAAAGCCTAATCATTATGGCAATAAGCAAAATGCCCAAGAGGCTCATGAGGCGATTCGCCCATCCAGCGTTGCCATCAAATCTGGCCAGCTGACAGCAATGGAGCGAGATGCACAGCGGCTTTATGAATTGATTTGGCGACAGTTTGTGGCGTGTCAGATGGTGCCTGCCCGTTATCGTTCGGTCAGTCTTATTGTAGATGCCAACGGTGTAGAGCTCAGAGCCAAGGGGCGTAAACTGGTCTTTGATGGCTATACTAAGGTTCAATCCCCCACTAAAAGTGATGATGTGCTATTGCCAAATGTACAAGTAGGTGAAAAATTACCACTCATTAGCATTGAGCCTAGCCAGCATTTTACCAAGCCGCCTGCCAGATATTCTGAGGCAAGTCTTGTTAAAGAGCTTGAAAGTCGTGGTATTGGCAGGCCATCAACCTATGCTTCCATCATTTCTACCATTCAAGAGCGAGGCTATGTCCGACTGGAAAATAAACGCCTGTATGCTGAAAAAATGGGTGATATCGTAACCGAACGACTGATAGAAAGTTTTCCTGATTTGATGGATTATGCATTTACAGCAGGTCTTGAAGATAAGTTGGACGAAGTCGCTGAGGGTCATCAAGATTGGAAGCGAGTGTTGGATAATTTTTATGGCGATTTTAAGAATAAACTTGACACCGCCAAAGGTAAAGACGGCATGCGTCCTAATGACCCAACCAATGTGCCAGACATTCACTGTGATTTGTGTCATCGCCCCATGCAAATTCGTACAGGTTCAACTGGTGTGTTTTTAGGTTGCACAGGCTATAATCTACCACCAAAAGAACGCTGTAAAGGTACAAAAAACCTCGTATCAGCATCGGCCCTTATTTTTGATGTTGATGATGATTCGGCAGAGGTGAATGCCTTGATGGAGAAAAAGCGTTGTCCAAAATGCAACTCAGCAATGGAGGCTTGTATCGTTGATGGTGGCTTAAAATTACACATCTGTGGCAATAATCCTGACTGTGATGGCTATATGCTTGAACGAGGTGTTTTTGAGCTGGTGGCAACAGAAAATACCAAAGATGTGCCTGCCATTTCTTGTGATAAATGTGATGGGCAGATGACTTTAAAAACAGGTCGCTTTGGTGCTTATTTTGCCTGCAATGACTGTGATAATACCAGAAAGGTGCTAAAAAATGGTGAAGTTGCACCACCACGCATGGCTGCGATCAGTATGCCAAATCTACGCTCACAGAAATTTGATGATCATTATGTACTTCGTGAAGGAGCTGCAGGTTTATTTTTGGCGGCCAGCAAATTTCCCAAAGTTCGTGAGACTCGCCCACCAAAACTTAGTGAGCTTCGTCCGATTAAAGATGAGCTGGAACCAAAGTTTGCCTATTTGTTTGATGCGCCAGATGCTGATGATAAAGGCAATCCAACGATTCTTCGCTGGTCTCGTAAGAATGCCGAACAATATATTGGCTCAGAAAAAGATGGCAAGGCAACACGCTTTGCCTTGGTGTGGCGAGATGGTAAATGGATAGAGGCGTAATGCCAGTATTTTAAGCAATTTTTAATGATTGATTTTGAATAAAAAAGCCTGCCGATGAGCAGGCTTTTTTTGTATGGCTAAATCCACATAAATTTTGGTGAATTACAACCATAACACTTGGTTATAAATTATTTTGATTTAGAGTATTGATTTTATCTAATATACATTTTAAGAGTATGGATTTATATTAAAACCATAATAATATTATGTGTTTATTTTGTTACATATCTATTCTAGTTGTTACTAATCAATTTTGGAGTTTGCCATGAAGCGTTTTGGCTTATCAGTAATGATGTTTTCTACTTTGATTGCGATATTGGCTGTTGTGTTTGTTGGACTGCTTGCTTTGACACAGTTTGCTCGTCCAGAGTCTGCCACCAAGCCAGTCGCCCAAGACGAGCAACAAGCAAGTCAAGAGTCGCTGGTCAGTACTCGCCCAGATGAGCCGATTAAACCGATTGCTTTACCCAATATTGACAACCCGAAGGCGGTTGCACTTGGTCAAAAACTGTGGTTTGATACCCGCTTATCTAAGTCTGGCGGTTTGTCGTGTAATTCGTGCCACAATCTTGCGATGGGTGGTACGGATAATATGCCAACTTCTATTGGGCATAAGTGGGCAGAGGGTCCAATTAACTCTCCTACTGTGTTAAATAGCGGTCTTGCTATTGCTCAGTTTTGGGATGGTCGTGCTAATACCTTAAAAGAGCAGGCGGGCGGGCCAATTGAAAATCCACTTGAAATGGCATCTACTCATGACCATGTGGTTAAAGTATTAAATAGTATTCCTGCGTACCAAGATGAATTTAAAAAGGCATTTAGTGATTATCAAGATGCCATCACTATTGAACAGGTAACTCGTGCATTAGCAAGTTTTGAGGATACGCTGGTTACGCCAAACAGCCGTTTTGATAAGTGGCTTGCTGGCGATGATAAGGCAATTAATGAACAAGAATTGCGTGGTTATAAAACATTTAAGCAATCAGGCTGTGTGGCATGCCATAATGGTGAATTGCTAGGTGGCGGTTCATTCCAAAAGTTTGGTGTATTTGAGCAATATACCACCAAAAATTTATCTGAAGGTCGGTTTGCGGTAACTGGCAAACCAGAGGATAAAATGCTCTTTAAAGTACCAACGCTTCGTAATATTGAGCTGACCTATCCGTACTTCCATGACGGTCAAGTAAATTCACTAGAAGAAGCGGTGAAAATCATGGGTAAAATTCAGCTGAATCAAGATTTTACTGAGGTAGAGACGGCTGATATTGTGGCATTTTTAAAAACCTTAACAGGCGACCAGCCAAAACTGCAATACCCACACTTACCGCCATCAAATCCGAACACGCCATTACCCAATCCATTTGGTAAATAATCAGATGAATAAAAAAACAAGGCAGTCTGTGATTGTCTTGTTTTTTATTTTAAGAATAATCATAAAGGTAAAAATGTGCTTGCTACTTTAATGGCAATGACCCAAAATTTTATGGCTTTTCATTTTAAAAATAACTGACCGAGTGTGGTTGTCTACTCATCTGATCCGTCTTTAAGCTGGTGTAGATTTTAATTGGTTTTTTTAAATAAATAAATACAAAAAGACGCTGTTACTTTAAAATCACTTTGCATTTTTAGGGCTGTTTTGCGGTCAAGTTTGGCCTTGTAGGTGTAAGGGGTCATGTCAATCAAATCAGCCAAACTTTGACCATCAAGCATCAGTGGGGCATCAATACACCATTCGTCAATGAGTGTAAACTCTGGCGACAGTTGAGTGATGAACTTGGTGGGGTCGTGTGGCTTGACCACACCAAATAACTGTTCACGCATGGCATAAAGGTGCTGCTGAGCGGGTGTGGCGATGAGTAGATGGCCACCAGTTTTTAAAGCTCTGAGCATTTCAGCTTTTGGTAAAGGACTAAAAAAACTCGTGCAAATATCCATATCGCCATCAGCCACAGGCAGTACCACTCCTGTGCCAACTACCCAAGTAATACCGCCGTGAATATCTTGATTTTTATAAGTTTTTGAGGCGGTAATGATGGCAGTTTTGGCAATATCTAAGCCAATCACTTGTCTGCCATCATCTGCCAAGATGCTTGTGTAATAGCCTTCACCACAACCGATGTCAAGTATCGTCTTGGGCGACAGCTTGTTGATGATACTTGCAATTTCATCACGCAGTGGCTGATAATGCCCACCTGATAAAAAGCGTCTGCGAGCCTGTACCGATTCTGGTGTGTCGCCTGCATGATGGCTATTTTTGTGCTGAACGATATGTAAATTGACATAGCCGTCCTTGCTGATGTCGTAGCTGTGGCGGTTTTGACAAGTATAAGTTTTGCCTTGTAAATCTAGAACGGTTTGGCAGATGGGGCAGGTGAGCATTGTTTGATGGCTTAGTAAAAAATCGTCCTATTTTATCGTAAAAGATGGTTTTTGGCTATGCCAATCACACATTTATGCTTTTATCTCATCTCTTTTAAATACCCAGTCTTTGTCTGTGCTTGCCAGTTCGTCAAAATAATAGCCATCAACATCAAAGTTTTTTAATTGCTCAGGGTCAGTGATGGCATTTTTGGTGGCAAAGTTTACCATCATGCCACGAGCTTTTTTAGCATAAAAACTGATGATTTTGTATTGACCATTCTTTTGGTCAAGGAATTTTGGTGTGATGATGCTGGCGTTGATTTTATTGGGCTTAACCGCACCGTAATATTCGTTAGACGCCAAATTGACTAAAACATCAGAACCGCTATTTACAATGCGTTCGTTAATCAGGTTGGTGATTGTATCACCCCAATATTGATATAGATCATCAGCGTGAGGCGTTTTGAATTTTGTGCCCATTTCAAGACGATAAGGGAGCATTAAATCCAGTGGTTTGAGCAATCCATACAGTCCTGACAAAATGCCTAAATGCTTGTTTAGATACAAGATTTGTGTCTCATTGAGTGAATAGGCATCAAGCCCTGTATAGACATCGCCATCAAATAAATAAGCGGCAGGTTTGGCATTATCATCAAAAGGATACGCCCAAATTTGATTGCGTGCGACATTAAGTTCGGCAATTTTGGCAGAAATGTGCATGAGCTCTTGCAAATCTAGCACATCTTTGGTTTTTAGAGTTTTCATCAGCTCGATGGCGTGTTCAATAAGAGCAGGCTGGCTGTATTGATGATTAAGACTGACTGGAATGGGTGTTTTTTCGTCTAGATTCTTGGCAGGGGATAATAAAAAATACATGGCAATTTTCCAAATTATTCAAACTAACTTACTTTATTATAGGTAAAATTTGTCAAAATACAAAGTTAAAATTACCAATTCTTATGTTTTGTGCATTTACAGGCCGACTTATGGGTTGTGAGGTTTTTGCGTGTTCCAAAAAAACCGCCCCCAAAAAAAGGCGGTTTTTATCACTATAAACATCTATAAAAAATTGCTAATACTTTTATTTAAAATCCTTAGGATTTAAACAGCTTGGCAAGTGGCGGATAGGATCGCTCTCACAGCCCCGCAAGCTGGCACGCCATCTTAAAATTTGCTTCGCCTGCCGAATCTAGGATTACATCATCCCAATTTTGCGAACTATAAAAGCTAATGGGATAGGTTTCGCTCCATACGCTGTTGCCTTGCTTGTCATAAAGCACCGCGCTACTAAAATCCCGTTTTTGATGGGTGCAGTCAAAATGGTAAAGAGATTTGATTTGCCAATAGGTTTTGCCACTGAAAGAAGTTTGGGCGGTTTTAAAATCGAATCGTACCCACGCACTGACATACCGCCCACCGCCTGTAAAAGACTCGACACGCACGCTGTCTTTGTCTAAATAATCTTTAAAATCTTTGGTTTCGCCTGTCTGCACCCAATCGCTTGCAAAGGCAGGCGTGGCAAGCATGAACGCAATGATAAGATATTTTTTCATAAAGCCTCCTTAAATTTTGACTATTTTAATTTGTTGAACCATAAAAAACCACCCATTAAGAGTGGTTTTTTTAATTTTACATAAAATCTTTGGGATTTAGACAGCTTGGCAAATGCTTGGCAGGGTCGCTGTCATAGGCTTGTATCGCCTCATCCACACTCACACCCAAAGCCTTGGCAACGCCCTCACCATAGGCTTTATCGCAAAAGTAGCAGTTACGAATATGACGGTATTTAATAAAATCCAAGGCATCGCCCATTGCCGCTGCGGTGCTGTCAAACAAGGCTTGCTTTTGCGTGTCGTTCATCAGATTAAACAACGCGCGTGGCTGGCTAAAATAATCATTATCGTCTTCACGAAAATCAAAAATCGCAGCGTGTCCGTCAATCTTTAAGGGTGGTTCGGCAAATTGTGGTTGTTCTTGCCATTGGTTAAAGCTGTTTGGTTCATAGTGCGGACGGCTACCGTAATTGCTATCCACTCGCCCTTGACCGTCTCGGTGGTTGGTATGCACAGGACAACGGGGGGCATTCACAGGGATTTGGTGGCGGTTTACGCCCAAACGATAGCGTTCGGCATCGGCATAATTGACAAGGCGTGCTTGCAACATTCTATCAGGCGATACGCTAATGCCTGGCACCAGATTGCTTGGGGCAAAGGCGGCTTGCTCCACATCCAAAAAATAGTTGTCAGGATTTTTGTTTAGTTCAAACTCGCCCACTTGTATCAAGGGAAACTGTTTTTTTGACCACACTTTGGTCAAGTCAAAGGGGTGAAAATCCACGCTACTTGCCTCTTCTTCTGGCATGACTTGGATAAACATCGTCCATTTGGGAAAATCGCCTTGTTCAATGGCTTCGTACAAATCTTTTTGGTGGCTTTCACGGTCTTTGGCAATTACCGCCTCTGCTTCGCTATCCGTCAAATTTTGGATGCCTTGCTTTGTGCGAAAGTGGAATTTGACCCAAAAGCGTTCGTTATCAGCATTGATAAAGCTGTAAGTATGGCTACTAAATCCGTGCATATGGCGGTAGGATTTGGGAATGCCACGGTCGCTCATCACAATGGTTACTTGATGCAACGCCTCTGGCAGCAGCGTCCAAAAATCCCAGTTGTTGGTGGCACTACGCATATTGGTGCGTGGGTCTCTTTTGACCGCTTTGTTTAGGTCAGGAAATTTTAGGGGGTCACGCAAGAAAAACACGGGCGTGTTGTTGCCCACCATATCCCAGTTGCCCTCTTCGGTATAAAATTTTAGGGCAAAGCCACGAATGTCTCGCTCGGCGTCCGCAGCCCCACGCTCGCCTGCCACGGTGGAGAAGCGTGCAAACATTTCGGTTTTTTTGCCAACTTCACTAAAAATCTTGGCACGGGTGTATTTTGTGATATCGTGGGTTACGGTAAATGTACCAAACGCCCCAGAGCCTTTGGCGTGCATACGCCGTTCTGGAATGACTTCACGAGCAAAGTCGGCAAGTTTTTCGTTAAGCCACAAATCTTGCAGTAGGATAGGACCTCTTGCCCCTGCGGTCATACTGTTTTGATTTGAGACCACAGGCGCACCGTTTTGGCGTGTCAGGTGGGTAACAGGGCAAACGGCTTTGTGGGCATCTTGTAGTTCAAGCGTTTGGGGGTCAATCGTGTTGGTTTTGTTGTCTGTCATTTTGTTGTCTGTCATTTTGTTGTCTTTCATAGCTTTTTTGTCTGTCATAAAAATCCTTGGCGATGGCTAGGGTTAAAAACTCATTATAGCAAGAATGAATGAAAATGTATGTTGGTTTTTGTATCATTCCATCGCTTTTACTTTGCTTTCAATAAAAGCGATTTCATCGTCGCTTAATCCGTATTTGGCATACAGTTGCTTATCAATATCGGCTATACAGACTGTCCAATCAATATCGGAATTATTGGTAAAATCTTGTAGGGGGACTTTTGACCATTTTTCTTTGGTATTATCTTGGGTAATTTTTAAAATACCGAGCATTGTCCGAGCAAATTTACTTTTAATATATTTTAAGCAATTTTCAGCTTCCAAACGATTATCAAAACAACCAATGGCTACAAAGGTTTCGGTATACCCGATTAGGGGTTCCCCGATTAGGGGTGTACTTAGCACTTCACCAATCGCCCCAGAACCGTTGGCTTTGGGTAAAATGACTTTAAAAGACCCCAAATTTTCAGGCTCGCTTAAATACGCTCTTTTAAACCATTTAAAGCATCTATCATTTTCAAATCTTCCTAGAATTTGAATGTACTCTCCCCCATCATTAGGAATTTTATCAGTGAAAAGATTAGGCAATTTAATAAAAGCGTTTGAAGCAATTCTTCTATCTGATATTTGTGTCATTTCGCTTGGATAATCTTTATAAATTTTATCCGAATAACGATATTGTCCACGATTGGTAACAATCTCATCTAATGTATCTTTTGCTAATTGCCCAACTTTTAGAGAAATTGTATTTAATTCACTAAAAGTCGTAAATGTACCAACTTTTCCAAAATCTTGATAAATATCACGGTATAAAATGGCAATACCACCTTTAATATCGGTATTGGAAAATAAATTATCGGATTTTTGCTCATAATAAACAACTTTAATGTGTTTATCATTTAGCATTTTTTCATTCCAATTTTTATCCGTACTGCCAGCATTAAATAAAAATCTGGCTGGTGAAATTAAGCAATATTTATCAGAATGTTTTTCTGCCAATTCATAAAAATGATGATAAATAGGCGTATCTTTTGTGCTTTCGCCTTTTGCATTTTCTTGATAAGGCGGATTGCCCACAATTACATCAAACTTCATTGCTTTTCCAAAAAAATCGGTTAATTTTTTATTAAAATCCAAATCGCCCCCTTTATACAGGCTTTCGGCGTATGGCGTAGTATCCAGCATCACAATATTGTGCTTGATATGCTGATTATCAGCAAACCCTAAAATAAAGTTTTTGGCAATTTGATAAATAATCTCGCTTGGGGCAAAACCATAGACTTGATTGGCAAAAATATGTTTTAATCGCTCGGTCGGATTTGGGAATTGATTTTCTAGTCCAATATATAGCCGTTTGACAATCTCGGTCATATATAACCCAGATTTCATATACAAATCAGCAAAAGTTAAATCAGGATTTTTGAAAATATTAGGATTTTCTTGTTCAAATTTATCTATCATCATTTTTACCACCCATTTTGGGGTAAAAATCTGATTGGTTTTTTGGGGTGGAATATAATCAAAAATGTCTTCTTTTTGATGTTCAAAATAGTTTGCCAAATCAAAGCGTTTATTTAAAAACTCTTGTACGGAAGTATCAAAAACTTGCTCATCAAAAAATTGGTGTTTGTCCCTTAATAGGCGAAATTGGTCAAGCGTAATGCCAGTAACTTCTTTAAAAACGCTGTCTGAAATATGGTTATCAAAATTTGCCAAAGTGGTGTTTTTGTTGCCATACGCCATCAAAAATGACGGAATGGTGCGACTAAATCCACGCAAACGCCCACGCACATCGTCTTCAACCGTGTTTTGTTTGTTTTGTTCGGCTTTTTGCAAAATGGTTTCGGTGCTATTTTGGGTAAACTCGGCGACTTTTTCGCCAACCTTTTGGCTAATTTGATTTTGTAAATCCTGTGTGATGATTTGCGTTTTGATTTCATAATCCTTTTGGATTTGCTGTTTTTCATCATCGCTTTGGGCGTTTTTTAAGTCATTTTCATATTCGGCTTTGATTTGGTTTTGAGCGATTTGGCTATGGCTTTGTATTTTTTGGATTTCGCCTATTATCGCTTGGCTTTGTTCTTTTACAACTTTTTGTGCAAATTTTTCGGTTAAGCCATTGTCTTTTGCCAATTCAACAAAGGCGGTTTGTGTGAATATATCGGTAACTTTTTTTGCCAAATCGTCATTATGCAAATTTTCATTTTGAATAATGGTCTTGGTTGCTGTCTGAATATCGCCATAAACTTTTTCGCCAAAACGAGCATTGTTGGTATTGATAACCGTTTTATTATCCACCACCGCATTACCGTCATCATCTACTTGCACGCCTTGTGTGTCAATCGGTTTATTGACTTTTTCTTTGTTGATTTTGCCATTATCATAAGGCTCAATTTGCTCCAAAATTTCAAGCACTTCGCTATTTGCCCCAAAAATCCCTGAAATATTTTGGAATAACAAATTACTCATAAAGCCTTGTCTGACCACTTGGTTGGCTTTAAATAATTTTGGAATGGTTAATACTTGATTGACATCAAGCTCCACCATTTTGCCTTCGCTGTCTTCGGCAATGACAGGAAAGAAATTTAAGAGTTGTTTGATGTTGTCTTTTCGTTGGTTTTCTGTGCCACCGCCATTTGAAGTGCTTGACAATAAGTTATTGGCAAATTCATCATAAATAATCAAAGTGCGTTCTGGGGCAAAATCAAACACATACGCATTTTTCTTTTGCAAAACTTGACCGTCTTTTTCATAGACCCAAGGATTTTGGGCACGAAAAGCCGTTTGCCAATATTGTGCAGGCGATTTGACATTGGATAACATCAAAACCGCCGTCCACTCTGGAATGGTAACGCCTGTGGTGAGTTGTCCAACCGATAGCGTGATGGTTTTATCGTGATTTTTAATGGCTTCTTTGACTCGTTGCAGAGCATTTTGATTGACCGTTTCATTATCAAAACGCCCATCGCCCACTGCCAAAATAATATGATAATTTTCAAAAACAGGGTGATTGTTTAGTAATTTGGCTAAGGCTTTGGCACTGTCTATACGCTCTAATAACCAAAAAGAATGCTTGATTTCATCTCGCAATGCTTTGGTAGAAAAAGGGTATTTTTCGTTTTTGGATAAAGTGTCTAGCCATTTTTTCACTTCTTTTTCGTGTTCAAATTTGCCTTTATCATTGGTCGCAAAAAATTCATTCAAATCAAACGCAAAATCCAGATTTTGACCTTCAATATCCGCCCCCTTATTCACTTCATCGCTAATCATCGCACTCATCTGATAGCTAAATAAATTTAAAGTCGGCAAAGTTTTATAAGGATTGCTGTCTTCATTAGACCAATTTAATTTAGCGGATTGTTCATCCACATAGCTCCAATTATAAATCTCATCTTGGGTAAATTTACCGTCTGACAATGCTTTAAATGGCGTACCTGACAAATGCAAAACATAATTGCAAGTGATATTCTCCAAAGCCACATCAGCTTTTAGGGTATCCACACCTTCGTGTGCTTCATCAATGACCAATAAATCCCATTGTAACTCTTTGACCCATTGTAATTTATCAATCCTGCCGTCTGCACTAAAATGTATTGACCCTTTTAAATCTTGCAAAGAAATAAAAGCGATGATGTCTTTTTTGCCATTGGGCTGATTTAATTGGTTGGTATATTGCTCACGGTTTAATACCGCACGCCCTTTTAGACTCTCTGATGTAGAAACAAAAACATAATCGGTTTGCCACGCAATAAATTGTTCAAAATCATCAAACCACGAATTACCAATGGCAGGGCGGTTGGTCAAAATCAATACTTTTTTGGCATTTAATTGCCTTGCCAAATCATAAGTGGTTAAGGTTTTGCCAAATCTTGGCTTGGCATTCCACAAAAATTTGCCATTTTTATTTTCTTGAAAATACGCCAAAGTTTGATTGACCGCATCTTGTTGCTCTTGGCGTAATTGATAATCTGATTGTTCTTTTTGTTGATTGTAATGTTGAGCGACAAAATCATTAAAATCATCCAAACTTTTTAGGGGTGTGCCATTATAAAAAAACCATTCGGTATTTGGTTTGTTTTTGACATTCTTATGGCGTTTTAGATAACTGTGTAATAAATGGTCGGTAAAATATTGATTATTACAAAATTTAGCAATCTCACGCCACAATAAATCATATGCCAAATCCACCGTGCCCACCTGTTCTTTGATGCGAGTACGCACATCTTGGCGTTCGGTATAGCCAATTTTTACCCAACCGTTTTTATCGCTGACAGTTGGTAGCGTATACGCATAAATCTGCGGAAAAATCGCTTTGGTGGTTTGTATGTTCGCTTTGTTCATACATTAATCTCCATAAAGTCAATCAATTTACCTGTTTGCCAATCTTTGATTTTGACACGCTGACCATTTGTAACAATGGTTTTTGATTGCACATTGTCAAATAAATCGTTTTGATAATGAATAATCGTTTCAATTTTTTGTGATAACGGAATACATTGTGTCAAGCCGTCCATTTGAAAAACATTGTAGCTGATAATTTGGGCAATTTGCATTAATTCAGCAAAAGACGGTTCGCATTGCCATTTGTCCACATAAAAATCCCAATAAGTAAAAAGCAAATTTTGCCTTGCCAATAATAAAGAATCGCCATTCCATTCAAAGCCATAACTTGCTTGATAGGCTTTTTTGACCAGTTTTTGCCATTGTTGCTTATAGTGAATTTCTTTGTTGATTCTTTGTAGTTTTCTGTCCAAAAAACCGACTCTTTTTTTGATTGGTATTTTTTTGGCGGTGGTCATTTCATAGCGATTGGCGATATACGGTGCTTCGCCACAAGTGATTTCAAGCCAACTGCGTGAAATATAAGTTATTAAATCGTCATTGATAAAATTTTCATCCAACGCATCATTTTGTAATTTGACCACCCAACTGGGGGTAAAAACCTCAGCTTTATTTTTGGTACGCTGTTTTTGTTCTGATTTTGGCTTTAATGCTCGTGGTACAATCAAGCCTTTGTTATCGCCTGTGATAAGATTGGGGGTGATTTGACAAGTGGCTTTGTAGTGTTCGCCCAAATATTGGTAATTATGATTTGCCCAAATAATATTGCATTTGCGTTTGCTATAAAAAGAAGTGGTTCTATCTTTTAATAAAATTTCTAAAATTTCAGGGCAATGTTGGTATAAAGCATTTTCATTGACATTAACAACGCTTAAATTGGGTATGTTTTTGTTAAAAAAGAGTGGCTTGGTGATCATCACACACCACCTTGTTGTAGGCATACAAAAAACCCACCACCAAACGGCGGTAGGCTAAAAAATGGGTAAAATTTGGCTTGACTTCTAGTTAAAAGTCGGCAAAATAACGGCTGAACGGCTGAACGGCTGAACGGCTGAACGGCTGAACATTATAAGGATGGTAAATTGATTTGCAATCATTTTATTTGTGTTTTTAAAACAATTTTGACAAGGTATTTGGCAACTATTTTAGCATAAAATTTACGGCTTGCCGATAAAAAAACACCCCCAATCGGGAGTGTTTTTTAGAACAAACTAGCGGTAACGCAATTAGCAGTTGTAGCCTAGGTCATAACGGTCGGCGTTCATCACTTTTGTCCACGCTTTGACAAAGTCACGAGCAAACTTTTCACGGCTGTCGTCTTGGGCGTATAGCTCAGCGTAGGCACGCAAGATTGAGTTTGAGCCAAACACCAAGTCCACACGAGTGGCGGTAAATTTAGTTTCGCCAGATTTACGCTCATTGATGTTGTAGCTGTTGCGACCTGTTGGCTCCCAAGTGTAGTTCATATCCACAAGGTTACGGAAAAAGTCGTTACTTAGCACGCCCACTTTGTCGGTAAACACGCCGTGCTTGTTGCCTTCAAAGTTAGCACCCAATACACGCAAACCACCCACAAGCACGGTCATTTCCACCGCCGTCAAGCCCAAAAGCTGTGCACGGTCAAGCAAAAGCTCTTCTGGTTGTGGGGCATAGTGGGCTTCTTGGAAGTTTCTAAAACCGTCGTGAACTGGCTTTAAGTACTCAAAGCTCTCGGCATCGGTCATCTCTTGTACTGCATCGCCACGCCCTGCATCAAATGGCACTGCTACATCAAGCCCTGCGTCTTTAATCGCTTTTTCAACGGCTGCTGTGCCTGCCAATACAATCAAATCCGCCATTGAGACTTCTTTACCACCGTTGTCATCAGCAAAGGCTTTTTGAATGCCTTCAAGCACGCTTAGCACTTTTTGTAGACGCTCTGGCTCATTGCCTACCCAGTCTTTTTGGGGTGCTAGGCGAATGCGTGCACCGTTGGCACCACCACGATAGTCCGACCCACGGAAAGTGCGAGCACTGTCCCAAGCAGTTGCCACAAGCTCGCCAATGCTTACATCAGATGCCAAGATTTTTTCTTTTAAAGAGTTAATCTCATCAGCGGTTGGCACATATTTGGGGGCAGGGATTGGGTCTTGCCAAATCAAGTCTTCGCTTGGCACAAGTGGTCCTTGATAGCGAGATTTTGGTCCCATATCACGGTGGGTCAGTTTGAACCACGCACGCGCAAAGGCATCGTCAAACGCCGCTTGGTCGTTCAAGAATTTTTCAGAAATCGCACGGTATTCTGGGTCTTTGATAAGTGCCATATCGCCGTCATTCATCGTGATTTTGCGTTTGATAGACGGGTCGTTTTGGTCAACAGGCATATCTTCCTCGTCCATTTCAGACGGTTCCCATTGATGAGCCCCTGCTGGCGATTTGACATTGACAAATTTGTCTTCGTATTTGAACAACAATTTAAAAAACTCATTGTCCCAACGGTCAGGATTGGTTGTCCACGCCCCTTCAATACCTGATGTGATTTTGGCAACATCTTTGGCATCGGTTTTCCAGCCCAAGCCTTGATTGGCGATGTCCGCACCCTCAGGCTCTGCACCGACTTTACTGGCGTCTGCGTTGCCGTGCTGTTTGCCGATGGTGTGTCCACCTGCCACAAGGGCAACGGTTTCTTCTACGGTTACGCCCATACGCTTAAAGGTGATTTTCATATCACGCGCGGTGGCGATTGGGTCAGGGTTGCCGTCCACGCCTTCTGGGTTGATGTAAATTAGACCCATCATTACCGCTGCCAGTGGGTTTTGCAAATCACGGTCGCCAGACCAACGGTTGCCCTCTGAGCCTGTTTTGGCAAGCCATTCTTTTTCGCTACCCCAATAAGTGTCTTTTTCTGGGTGCCAAATGTCTTTACGACCAAAGGCAAAACCAAAAGTTTTAAGACCCGCCGCTTCATAGCCCATTGTGCCAGCCAGTACAATCAAATCCGCCCACGAGATTTTGTTGCCGTATTTTTGTTTGATAGGCTGTAATAGACGGCGTGCTTTGTCAAGGTTTGCGTTGTCTGGCCAAGAGTTTAGGGGGGCAAAGCGGATATTGCCTGTGTTGGCACCGCCACGACCGTCTGCCGCACGGTAGCTACCTGCTGAGTGCCACGCCAAACGACCCATCAAACCGCCATAGTAGCCGTGGTCAGCAGGCCACCAGTCTTGGCTGTTACGCAAAACTTCTTCTAAGTCTTTTTTTAGGGCGTCCACATCCAGTTTTTTAAGCTCTTGGGCGTAGTCAAAATCTTCGCCCAGTGGGTTTACTTTTTTGTCGTGTTGGTGCAAAATATCAAGGTTTAGTGCCTTGGGCCACCACGCCATTGGCGTTTCGCCGTCTTTGGTATTGCTACCGTGGAATGGGCAACCGCCACCGTGCTGTGGGGCAAAGGGCTTTTGGCTGTCGTTAAGTTCGTCTAGGACGATGTCTTGGGGGTTGTTTGGGTTACTCATATGCTTACCTTCTTTTTGGTTGGCTGATAAATACAAATATATGAATGAAAACATTTAACTAAGATTAAATGCCTGTAAGAGATTATAGATATCGCATTTTAATTAGTAAAATATATTATTTTTAATTTTTTGATTTAAATTTTAAATTTACTAAACTTGAAAAAATAGTTTTTTATTTAGAAAACTGATCTATAAAGATGTTAATATATCAACATAAAAAAAAGACCGCCAAAGTAAGCGGTCTTATGATTTTGGGGTTTATTCTTCATCATCGCCATAGTATTTAACCCCAATTTTAATGGGTTCACGCCCTTGGCTACGGCGAAAATTATTGGTATCACGGAGCGAATAAGCGCAGCCACAGTATTCTTGTTGATAAAAATGCTCACGCTTGCTAATCTCAATCATACGACTACTACCACCGCCTTTACGCCAATTAAAATCCCAATACTCAAGCCCTTCATAAGGGGCGGCCGCACGATGACCGCAATCGTTGATTTGGGACATATTTTTCCAGCGACTAATCCCCAAAGAGCTGGTCATCACCGAAAAGCCATGCTCATAAGCATACAAGGCAGTGCGTTCAAAACGCATATCAAAGCACATGGTACAACGACGACCTCTCTCAGGGTCTTGTTCCATACCCTTGGCACGAGCAAACCAGTTGTCCATATCATAGTCTGCATCAATAAAGGGAATGCCGTGTTTTTCAGCAAAGGCAATGTTTTCGTTTTTGCGAATGTCGTATTCTTTTTTGGGGTGGATATTGGGATTATAAAAATAAATAGTAAATTCAATACCGCTGGCAATCATCGCTTCCATCACTTCGCCCGAACAAGGGGCACAGCACGAATGCAAAAGCACTTTTTTGTGTCCATTTGGTGGGGTCAAAATTGGGCGGTCAATCGGCGTAAGATGTGGATTTGTTGGATCGGCTTTGGCGATTTGGGCTTTGCCTTTTTTGGGGCTGTGATGTTGGTCTGGGGTGTGAATTTGTGCGGTCATAATGGCTAATGGGCTAAAATTTGGGCGTATTATAGCATTGATTTGAGTGGTATTTAAGCACAAAATTTGTTAAAATTGAGCAAATTTAACCCAAAGAGCTTTTATGAAATTTGACTGGCACAACACCCTAGACATTGCCATTGAGTTGGCAGACAAATACCCCAATGAAGATGTGCAATACATTCGCTTTACCGATTTGCACCGCTATGTGTGTGAACTTGATGGCTTTGTGGGCGACCCCGACAAATCCAATGAAGCCATACTGGAGGCCATTCAAATGGCGTGGCTTGATGAGTTAGATTGATTCTAACTTGTTCGTTGGTGCTTTGGTAATGTGGATATCATAACTGTTGTGATATCCTGTGCTGCTTTGTGTTGTTTGTTTTTATTAGTACATACTATGTATTTTCTTTATACTCATCACTGACATTCACATTGTATGGTGTTAAAAAACCATTCACTTGCTTTTAATAGTCATCAGACAACAGTACCTTCATTGATGACAAAATGAACTTCATCACCGACTTGATGTGTCGCCATAGGACCTTGTGTCTGAATAAGAAAAGAGGTGGTTTTTTGGTTTTGAACATGACTTAGTCTGTATAACCAATCTCCTGCAATAAATGATTTGTCGGTAATGGTGGCTTGCAGTGCTCCTTGGGCTGTATGGCTACAAAATGATGTCTGTGTTGGACGAATGAGTAGTTTTTTGCCGTTAGGATTGGTGGCGATGCTTTGACAATGCTGGGCATAATCATCAAGTGTGACAATGACCCCATTACCAATAAACTTGGCAATTTGCTCGTTGGCAGGGCGATAATACAAATTGGTCGGCGTATCCCAACCTTGTAGTTTACCATCAGACATGATTCCTACCATATCTGCCATACAAAATGCCTCATTTTGGTCATGCGTAACCAAGATGGAAATGACATTTTGAGATTTTAGCAGTTCTTTGACTTGGTGAGATAAGCTTATTCTTAAATCCACATCAAGATTGGAAAATGGTTCATCCAGCAAAATGAGACTTGGCTTGGGGGCAAGACATCTTGCCAACGCCACCCTTTGTTGCTGACCGCCAGATAGTTGGTGTGGATATCGAGATTCAAAGCCTGTCATTTCTATCAACTCAAGCAGTTCGGATACTCGTTGGCGTTGGTCGGCTTTGTTGATATTTGTCAGTCCAAAAGCGATATTTTGGGCAACGGTCAAATGTGGAAAAAGTGCATAATCTTGAAATACCATGCCGATGTTGCGTTTGTGTGCAGCAATGTGGGTGGATTTGTCAAAGAGTGTGCGGTCATTGAGAACAATTTGTCCTGTTTTTGGGGTTTCAAACCCCAGCAAGCATCTTAAAATGCTGGTTTTGCCACACCCAGAATGCCCTAAAAGGCAGGCAATTTGCCCTTGTTCTAGATGAAAATTGACATCGCTAAAAATGGTTTTGTTGCCAAATTGCAAGCTTAAATTATTGACAGCAAGTGTCATGACATCGCTCCTAAAATATCCATCATGCTTGATTGGCATGGTGGTTAATTGGGTATTTGCTGGTTGTTTTTATGAGTGTCATCAACCGAGTTTCTTTTTTAAGGCTAAGATTATCCCAATGAGTTTTTAACTGAATGTGGTGTTTGTTTGTGATGAGATTAAGAGGTCTCCATACGAGCAAATAAAATCACAGGAATCAAGCCGATCAGTACAATGATGAGTGCAGGTAATGCTGCTTGGTCATAAATCCCTTCACTGGTAAGGGCGTATATTTTTACCGACAGCATCTCCCAGTCAAAAGGACGCATCATCAAGGTAATAGGCATCTCTTTGACCACATCAACAAAGCTGATCAATAAGGCGGTACTCATAGAACCTGATAGAAGCGGTAGGTATATGCGTCTGATGTTGTGAATTCCTACCGAGCCTAAGGTGTGTGCTGCTTCTATGTGGCTTGGTTTTAGCCGTTGCATACCTGACTGTATGGACGATACGCCCAAGGCCAAAAAACGAATCAAATAAGCCAACAAAAGTGCAAATAAAGTGCCCCTAAGTATTTGTGTATCTTCAAGTGCTAGGTATTCTATTAAAACATTATCTACCCATGCGATTGGCACAAACACCCCAACCGCCAGCACTGTACCTGGAATGGCATAGCCAAGCGTAGATATGCGACTTAGCACATTTGTCCAAGTATTCTTTACTTGTCTATGTGCCAACGCAATACCAAACGCAAACACACAAATTAAACACGCAGCGATACCACCAGTTGCCATAGAATGCCAAATTTGGGTAAATAGTTCTGATATATCTGTTTTTTGCCACGTGTTCACCGCCCAAATAATAAGCTGTATGACAGGTATAATAAAACTAAGTGATAAAATCGTTAAGCAATAAGCAAAAGCGAGCCATTTGCCTTTGCCTGTAAGTGTCGTTTGTTGGTGATGAGTGCCACGACCTGTTGTCTCAAAGCGTTTTTTGCCACGGCTAAGTTGCTCTAAGGCGATTAAAATGAACACAAAGCCAATCAATAAACTTGCTAATTGCTTGGCGGTTTGTAGTGAAAAAAATCCAAACCAAGATTGATAAATAGCGGTGGTAAAAGTCTCAAATCCAAAAACAGATACTGTACCAAAGTCCGCCAATACTTCCATTAATGCCAATATCGCACCCCCAGCAATCCAAGGGCGTGCCATAGGTAGGGCAATTTTAAAAAATGAGCGTAATGGCGACAGTCCTAATGAAGCCCCCACCTCCAAAGAGCGATTCCCCATACTATCAAAGGCATTTTTGGCAAGTAAATACACATAAGGATAAAAAGTTAAGCTCATTATGGTTGCTACACCAAAGCCATTTCTAATATCTGGCAATCCATTTTCAAACCCCATACTCTGCCTTAAAAAAGTACTGATAGTTCCAGAATACTCAAAAATACCCAACTGTACAAATGCCAAAACATAAGCAGGGATAGCAAGTGGCAACATCATGGTCCAGCGAAATATCCGCTGTAAAGGAAACCGATACATACAGACAAGCCAAGCAGTGCTTGTACCGAGTGTAATGACGCCAAAGGCGACCGATACAGTTAAAAATATTGTATTTTTAAGCAAAATTGGGAGCTGATAGTCTAGTAAAAATTCCCAAATCTCAGCATCAAACTCCCCCAGCGATGCCACAATAACACCAATTGGAATGATGACCAAAAAAGCACAAAGCATGAGCCAAATATTGGCAGTCATTAGGGCTGAATATCTGCTTGTCAAATTGTTTGAAAATTTCATTGCTATCTATTGAGTTATGCTGTAAAAATAAGACACATTATACATCAATAATGATAATTTTTCTTGTTTAAATTCTTAAAATGATTTAATATAGTGTCGATATGTTATGAAAAGTAAAACAAACGGTAGTTTGTTTTTCCTATGCTTATCGTTTTTTTGGTTTATGACTATTAAATTTAAACTAAGGAGTTAAAAATGTTAAAAAAATTATCTGTACTAAGTATGGCGGTGCTAATGGCCACTCCTGCATTTGCTGATGACTTAGTGGTATATTCTTCACGCTCTCAAGAGCTTTTACAACCTATCGTCAAAAAATATGAGCAGGAAACTGGCACCAAAGTTATTTTGGTTAATGACAAAGCAGGCCCATTGATGGAAAAACTAAAAGCTGAGGGTAAAAATACACCAGCCGATGTTTTCATTACTGTTGATGGTGGCAATCTTTGGCAGGCAGCTCAGATGGGACTGTTTCAACCAATTAAATCTAACACCTTAAAAGCAAATATCCCTGCACATTTAAGAGACCCAAAAAATCAGTGGTTTGGTCTGTCTGTGCGTGCTAGAACGATTTTTTATAACCCAACAAAAGTTCAGCCAAGCCAGCTATCAACTTATGCCGACCTTGCCAATCCAAAATGGAAAGGAAAACTGTGCCTAAGAACTTCTAACAATGTCTACAATCAATCTTTGGTTGGTACGATGCTTGCCAACCACGGCAAATCAACCACCGAAAAAGTAGTGAAAGGCTGGGTGGATAACTTGGCAACCAAGCCGTTTTCCAATGACACCAGTATGCTTGAAGCCATTGATGCAGGGCAATGTGATGTAGGTATTGCTAATACTTACTATTTTGGCCGATTGCTTGACAAAAACCCTGATCTTAATGTAAAAGTATTCTTTGCTGACCAAAAAGGTAAGGGTACGCATGTCAATGTCTCTGGGGCTGGCGTGGTCAAGTATAGTGATAACGCTGCTGAGGCTCAAAAATTTATTGAGTGGCTAAGTAGCTCTAATGCTCAAAATCTATTTGCTGACCTAAACCATGAATATCCTGCCAATCCTAGAATTGCACCAGATCCAAAAGTGGCAAAATGGGGAAGTTTTAAACAAGACTTCATCAATGTCTCTATCGCAGGTCAAAACCAACAGCGAGCAATCATGCTGATGAAAAAGGTAGGATACCAATAATTGCAATTGCTTGTTTGATGTGGCAAAGTCCACTCATAAAAAACCACACCATTTACGGTGTGGTTTTTTGTTCATGGTTTGTGCATAGTAGGGTGAGCTAAATTGTAATTATAAGTAAAAAAATTATTTATGCCGTTCGTTCAGGTGTATTGCTTATGCAAAAATGGCATAACTGCTTGAAAAATTACCATTTGTCATGCAATTTTAATCATGCTTAAATGGCTAAATTGTTAATTTAGTTTAAGATTTAAGAATTGGAAACAACCATGACACAAAATCAACAAAACCATAACCGTATGCAACGGTTTTTAAAGGGCGTTGAATGGCTTGGCAATCTGTTGCCCCACCCTGCGATTTTATTTGTGTGGATGTCGGTCATTATGCTTGTCTTGTCGGCGGTGCTTGCTAGTCTAGGCGTGTCGGTTGCCGACCCACGCCCTATGGGTGCTAAGGGTCGTAGCGAAGACGGTATGATTTATGTAGTTAATCTACTAAATGGCGAAGGGTTGGCACGCATTGTTGAGCATTTGGTTAGTAATTTTACAGGCTTTGTGCCGTTTGGTACGGTGGTGGTGGCACTGCTTGGGGTGGGCATTGCCGAAAGCTCTGGGCTTATTTCAGCATCTTTGCGTGGGCTTGTGCTAAATGCCCCCAAAAAACTGGTTACGCTTGTGGTTGTCTTTGCTGGCATTATGTCCAACACGGCAGCCGAACTTGGCTATGTGGTGCTTATTCCGCTGGCGGCGATGATTTTTTATTCACTGGGTCGCCACCCTTTGGCAGGACTTGCAGCTGCCTTTGCAGGGGTGTCAGGCGGTTATAGTGCCAATTTATTGCTTGGTACGGTTGACCCCTTGTTGTCAGGCATCACCCAAGAAGCAGCACGGATTATTGACCCAGATTATGTGGTTGGCACAGAAGCCAACTGGTATTTTATGGCATTTAGCACTTTTTTAATTAGTGGCTTAGGTTATGTGATTACCGAAAAAATCGTTGAACCCAGCCTTGGCGTGTATAATCCTGATGATGCAGACGACAAAAGCGTGCTAAATCACAAAATTGAGCGACTGACCAATCTTGAAAAAAAGGGACTGATTTGGGCAGGGGTATCAGCATTGATATTTTGTGGACTGCTTGCGTGGACAGTTGTGCCAGCTGACGGTATTTTACGCCACCCACAAACCCACTTAGTAGCAGGCTCGCCATTTTTAAAAGGCATTGTGGTATTTATTTTTGTGTTTTTTGCAGTGCCTGGTTTGGTGTATGGCAAGATAACCCGTTCATTTAAAAATAATAACGATGTTGTGGGTGCGATGAGTACATCAATGGCATCACTTAGTCAGTATATCGTGCTGGTGTTTTTTGCCGCCCAATTTATTGCTTTTTTTAATTGGTCAAATATTGGGCAGGTTATGGCAGTATCTGGGGCAACTTTATTGCAAGACTTGGGTTTGACAGGTCCTATGCTCCTTGTTGGCTTTATTTTGATTTGCACAGTTGTCAATTTAATGCTGGCATCAGCGTCAGCACAATGGGCAATTACCGCTCCTATTTTTGTGCCAATGCTTATGCTGACAGGCTATGCCCCAGAAGTCATTCAAGCAGCTTATCGGATTGGCGATTCGTCCACCAACATCATCACGCCAATGCTTAGTTATTTTGGGCTAATCATGGCGGTGGCAATCCGCTACAAAAAAGACACAGGCGTCGGTACTTTAATGGCAATGATGTTGCCGTATTCGGTGGCATTTTTAACGGTGTGGACGCTTGCATTTTATGTTTGGGTATTTGTATTAGGATTACCTGTTGGACCAGGTTCGGCAACTTATTACGCACCTTAATGATGATTGATATAAAAAAATCCCCAAATTTAGGGGATTTTTTTGTCGTGATGGGTGGGTTAGCCAATCAGCTGCGTCAAAATTTTTCCATAAATCAGCGTCAATTTTTCCAAATCATCAACTGCCACTTTTTCGTCAATTTGGTGAATGGTGTCGTTGAGTACGCCAAGCTCTACTACTTGGGCATTCATGATTGGGGCAATAAAGCGACCATCTGATGTACCGCCAGATGTAGAAAGCTGGGTGTCTACGCCTGTCACGCTTTTGATGGCATACGCCACGGCATCAACAAAATCGCCTTTTGGTGTCAAAAATGGCTCTCCTGATAAGCTCCATTGTATTTGATAATGTGCTTGGCTGTTGTCAAAATATTTGTCAATGATGGCGTGTGTTTTTGCTTTTAGGCTCTCAGCGGTGGATTCGGTGGAGAAACGAAAATTAAATAGCACCTCTACACTATTGGGAATGACATTATTTGCTCCTGTACCACCGTTGATATTACTGATTTGCATACTGGTGGCGGGAAAATATTCGTTGCCGTTATCCCAATGAGTTTGGGTGAGTTCGGCTAAGGCTGGTGCAAGTGCGTGAATGGGATTAACCGCCAAATGCGGATAGGCGATATGCCCTTGCTTGCCTGTAATGATGAGCTTGCCACTTAATGAGCCACGCCGACCATTTTTGATGACATCGCCCAATATTTTGGTGCTAGATGGCTCACCCACAAGACAATAATCCATGCGTTCACCACGCTCAGCAAGTGCTTTTACCACCTCTTTTGTGCCGTTGATTGCTACGCCTTCTTCATCAGCGGTGATCAACAAAGAGATACTGCCTTGGTGATGAGGATTGTTATTGATGAAATGCTTACATGCCACAACAAAGCATGCAATCGCAGTCTTCATGTCAGATGCACCACGACCCCATAAATAGCCATCGGCGACAGTTGCCAAAAAAGGTGGATAAGTCCACAGGCTTTCATCGCCAGCAGGCACCACATCAGTATGCCCTGCAAAGCATAAGTGCGGTGCGGTGGGGCTAGCCCCCTTTTTTTTGGCATAAAGATTTTTAATTTGGGCGTTGTTACCTGTATCGTTAGGATCGCCAAAATATAAAAACTCACATTCAAAGCCTAATTTGGTCAATTCATGAGCCAAAATATTTTGACACTCAAAGTCATTGGGTGTAACGGAGGGCTGTTTTAATAGGGCGGTAGATAAAGATAAGGTGGGGCTCATATGATCGGTCTTAATGATTAAAATGACTGTGATAACACAGATTGGGCAAAAAGATTTTAAAAAATGTTTGAAAAAGATATATTGTAGCAGATTCTAAGAAAAAAGTAAGGAGCGTAACAAGATGTCTATTTGTGTTCATTTTGTATTCATTGGCATTACAAAGATTGATGAATATACAAAATAATATTTTATTGTAAACCAACATTATGTTATTATATTACAAAATAACATAGGAGAAATATGAATGACAACTTATAAGGCCTTGCCATTGGCCGTATTGACGCTTTTGGCCCAAGCAGCCTATGCTGATGTGGTGTCTGATGAACCCGACTTAAAACTGGGGCATATGGCAATCACATTAAACAGGACTATATCATCTAGTGATGCTTTTGATGATAGTAAAAAAGCAAGCGACATGACAGTTACTAAGGATAAGCTCAAGCACCGCTCATCAACATTGGGCAATGCTTTGGCTGCTGAAAGTGGCATTCATTCCAATCCGTTTGGCGGTGGGGCTTCTGCTCCTGTCGTGCGTGGTCAGGAAGGTGTGCGGGTTAAGATTTTGCAAAACGGCTCTGCGGTTGCCGATATGTCCACGGTTAGCCCTGACCATGCTGTTGCCGTAGATACGCTCCTTGCCAGTCGTGTGGAAGTGGTGCGTGGTGCGTCCACACTCATGCACGCCAACGCATCGCCTGCAGGTGTGATTAATGTCATTGACAATCGTATTCCAGACAAAATGCCAGCAGGTATCACAGGTGAGACGATGTTGCGTTTTAATGCTGGGAGCGATGAAAAACTTGCCATAGCAGGGGTGTCTGCTCCTTTGAATGACAAACTCGTTTTAAGATTGGAAGCCATGGGACGAGACGCCAATCCCTATAATGTGCCTGCCATTAACTTTGGTAAAGTGTTAAATTATTTGCCAGATTCTTATAATAAATCTACCGTTGGTACATTGGGTTTGTCTTATATTGGCAATCAAGGGCATATTGGCTTGGCATATAGCGAACGCAAAGATAAATATGGACTGGTTGGGCATAATCATAAGTTTGATGAATGTAGTGGACATGTTTCTGACACGAGCTCCAACAGCACATGGGGAGGGTCTGAACGTAAATATCTATCCCCTTATCCACACCTAATGCGTGATGAGGATTTGATTATTGCAGAGGGTCTGCATGTACATTGTCCAAGAGATATTACTTCAGACCCAGGCCACAGCCATAAAAACCCCTATGGACATGTTCATGACCATACCCAAAAAGGTCCTTGGGTAGATATGACATCAAAAACTTTTTCTCTGCAAGGCGAAATTAATCACCCAATCCCAAGCATTGACAAAATCCGCCTAACAGCCAGCCACAGCGACTATAAACATCAAGAATACGACGACGGCAAACACATTCCTGACCCTGCCTTTGGCAAGGTATTTGTACAGGGTAATACTTCGTATTGGGGTAATAAAGGTTTAACATCAAAATTGTCTATTCACCAATCACCTACCGACCGCCTATCCTTTGTTTGGGGATTTGATAATCAAAACAATAAAACCTATGCCCTTATCCCAAGCAATAAAGAAAAAAAGGAAAACCGCCGTCTTTTGGTAAAAAATACCCAAAAAACGCACAGCATTTTTGGGCTTAGTGAATACAAAATCGGCAATGTAAAACTCCACACCGCCCTACGTCGTGAACATACCAGTATTCCTATAGAATATAACATGGACGAAATTAATGCTGCAATCGCACAAGGTGAGGGCAAACAAGAATTGCCCGATTTAACACCTTATCAAAGCACCGCCACTTCCTATGCCGTAGGGGCAATATGGGACGTTACACCAAAACTTCGCCTTGATACCACTTTTTCGCACAATGAACGCACACCAACGCCTATGGAGCTTTACTATCACGGTAAAAATTTGGCGACCAATTCATTTTTATATGGCAAAAAAGATTTAGACAAAGAAAAATCGGACAACGGTGAGCTGGGGTTAACCTTTAAAGGCGATAAATGGCGTGTCAAAGGCAGTATTTATGCCAACAAATTTGATAATTATATTCACCCAGAAAATCTGTACAAACTTGGCAATTTAACTCTGCGTCGTTTTACCCAGTCTAAGGCAAAATTAAAAGGAGCAGAACTAGAAATTGGCTATCAATTTAATCCAAATTTAAATATCAGTGTATTTGGCGATATGGTGCGTGGCAAATTATATGATTTTGCTCCGCTTGTTGGTAAAAACATTTTGGGCGAGCCTTATAAGTGTATATTAAAAGACGAAGATGGCGAATATGAAGATGAGTGTAAAGATGTTATTGGTCAAGACACCATCGCACGCCCTGACCGCCACCCACCACGCCTATCCCCTGACCGTATCGGTATGCGTATCAACGGCGAGTATGGCAACTTCTCGCCATCGCTAGAGTTTATCCGTGTTTTTGACCAAAACCGTACTTCCAACTCTGTTGCTGCCAAATATAACAGCGAATGTACCCACCACCAATACGGCAATGAGCGTCTATGTCCTATTTTTATCCAAGAAGATGCAACCAAAGGTTATAATCTGCTGAATTTAGGTTTGGATTATCATCGCCGTATCGGCAATACCGATACAACTTGGTCCATTCGTGGCAATAATCTGTTGAATGAAAAAATCTATATTCACAACTCATTTTTGCCTTTTGTTCCGCAACAAGGACGAAATATAAGCTTGGCAGCAGAAATGAAGTTTTAGTATGCGTCAAAATACCCCAAACATCGGCATGAGACTTGCTGGGATTTGGGGATTTTAAACCAAGTAAGCCCCACTGTTTTTTGTTTTGGTATTTGACTTATCATGCAGTACCTAAGGGTAAGTCAAATGCCATGGAGTTTTTAGTTGTCAGACCCCATCATCTCGCCTTAGCCAAGTAGCAATAGAAAAACGCTGGCGGTTGGTGATTTCTACTTGGTGTTGTAAATTACTATCAAAAATAACAAGGCGGTTGAGTTGTGGTGTCAGTTGTGTGGTGTTGCCTGCTTTATTTATGACCGTAATCTGGCCACCATCGTCATTGGACCAGTTGTCATTAAGATAAAAAACTGCCGAAATAACCCTCTCATCTCGTCCCTTAGGGTTGTCTGAGTGCCATTGATAACCAAAGCCTGGCGGATAACAAGCATAATGAGCCTCTGACGAGCGAATGCCTGCGTACAGTGTCTGATTAAAATATCGCCCAAGTTCATCAATGGCACTAAGATATGCCATGCCCACAGGGCAAGATTCATCAATCCAGCGAATGCTATCACCACGAATCTTTGTTTGTCTTTCACCGTGTGTCAGTTTTGCTTCTTTGTAATCAATAAAGCCACTTTCAGCTTGCAAGATGGTCAAATCTTGAATGGCAAAGACATCATCGATGACCATCGTGCCTGTGGCAATAAAGTCATCGAGTTTTTGGTTGATGAGGGTGTGCCAATCGATATCAAAAGCTGTCATCATACAGATAAATAAAAAATAGCCAAAAGTCGTCTGTTATGCTACCATAAGTCATTTAAAATAACACGCACTTTTATTATGAATTATAAACACGCTTATCACGCTGGCAATTTTGCTGATGTTGCCAAACATATTTTGCTGTTACAGCTACTTGCTCAATTTTCTGCCAAGGGCAAGCCTTTTTATGTGCTAGATGCTTATGGTGGCAGGGGGCTGTATTCGTTGGACAGTGATGAGGCAAATAAAACAGCAGAATCCGATAAAGGCATTCGTGCTTTGGAGCGTGCCACATTAACAACCCCACCTAAGGCCATTGCTCAATATCTGTTAGACTTGCAAATCGCCCGCAAAATTTATGATGAGCATGTCTATCCAGGGTCGCCTTGGTGGATTGCTAACCAAGCTTTGAATCACTCAGCCGATGCACCCATTAGGGCTGAATCATTTGAGGCGGTAGCAGACGAGTATGATGCACTAAATTATCAGTTGTATCAATTACCCATCGGTATTCATCATCGAGATGCTTTTGAAGGTGTGCCTGCGGTGTTGCCACCTAAAGAAAAGCGAGGCATGATCTTGCTTGATCCACCCTTTGAGCAAGAACATAAGGATTTTGGCCGTTTGGTGGATTTGCTTGTGGTAAGTCATAAAAAGTTTTCAACAGGCACATTTGTATTATGGTATCCGATTAAAAACAAAGAAGCGGTTGAGCTGTTTTATAAAAAAATGAAACGAACCACCATTCGTCGCCAGCTTATTTGCGAGCTAAATCTATATCCCAATGATGTGGCGGTTGGTATCAATGGCACAGGATTGCACATCATCAACCCACCTTGGCAGTTTGAAGAACACGCCAAAAATATTTTACAAACGCTTGCTCCCATCTTAAAACCAAAAGACGCCCCTGCCATGACCATTGATGAGATGGTGGTGGTTAAGTGGCTTGTGGGTGAATAGTTTTTAATAATGACAAAGATTATCATGACAAACCAAAATCCTAAGCACCCTGATGAGCATGATGGCATCACCTTTGAGGTGGTGGAAGCAGAGCAAGACGGCGACAACAAAAAGGTCAGTCGTGGGGTGTATCTTGTGCCAAATCTTTTTACCACTGCCTCTATGCTTTCGGCATTTTTTTCTATTGTTGCCAGCAGTGAAGGGCGGTTTTATCAAGCAAGTCTTGCCATTTTTATATCGGCATTTTTGGACGGTATGGATGGGCGTGCTGCTCGTATGTTGAATGCCCAAAGCCCTTTTGGTGAACAGCTTGATAGCCTTGCTGACTGCATCGCCTTTGGGCTTGCACCTGCGGTACTCATGTATCATTTTGCTTTGCATGATTTGGGGCGGATTGGACTTGCTTGTGCGTTTGTATTTTCAGCTTGTGCAGCATTTCGTCTTGCCAGATTTAATGTGCAAATCAACATCGTTGATAAAAAATACTTTATTGGTGTGGCAAGTCCTTTGGCGGCAATATTGGTGGCATCAAGCGTGATGGTTATTAAAGACCACATCGGTGCCATTTCTCAAATCTTGGCCATCGCTTGTGCGGTGTGGACGGTCATCTGTGGGCTATTGATGGTGAGTAATGTCAAATATTACAGCTTTAAAGAATTTGATCGCCAAAAAGTTCCTTTTGTTGCTTTGATTTTGGGCGTGCTTGTTATGGCGATTGTGCTATATGACATTCCTGTGGGGGTGTTGGCGATTGGTGTGATTTATGCCTTATCAGGATTGTGGACGACATTTTTTGCCAAAAATTCGTGATTAAGGCGTAATGATTGGTTGTTTAAATTTGATTTTATTAGTAATTTTAGTATTGACAAACATTAAAATGATCGTATCTTACTTCAGCGTTCAGCGTTCAGCGTTCAGCGTTCAGCGTTCAGCGTTCAGCGTTCAGCGTTCAGCGTTCAGCGTTCAGCGTTCAGCGTTCAGCGTTCAGCGTTCAGCGTTCAGCCGTTCAGCCGAAATTATGTCTAAATTTTGTTAAAGTTCAATATTTTAATGGCTTAAACGCTCTATTTTTTAATAAAAGCCCATCTTTGTATGGGCTTTTTTCGTACCCAAAATTTATCCATATATCAAAAAAGGCGGTGCGTGATGAATGATACCGCCTACCAAGATGATAAACCAACCAATCAAAGACAAGTCAAATCCAAAAAGCGAGTGGCGGATTTTGGTGAAGTGTTTACGGCCGAAAAAGAAGTAAACGCAATGCTGAATCTATTGCCCCAAACCATTTGGAATAAAATTACCAATACTTTTTTGGAACCCGCTTGCGGTACGGGCAATTTTTTGGCAGAGATTTTGAGCCGAAAATTAGATGCCGTCCTTGAACTCTTATCTGCCAAAAAAATCAAAAAGAAACACCAAGCCTTTAATTATAGCTTTCATGCCGTGCAAGCCGTTTCATCTATTTATGGCATAGAAATATTGACTGATAACTGCAATGAATGCCGTGAGCGATTATTGAACTTGTTTACAGAACATTATCAGACGAATTTTAAAGATGCTGACCCAAATGTTATCAGGGTTGTTGAATATTTATTATCCAAAAATATCGTTAATCATGATGCATTGTTTGATAAAGACAACCCAATTATTTTTAGTGAATGGAGATTTATAGGCGAAATGGTAACTCGCAGGGATTTTTTGTATGGCGAGCTTGTTAATGATGGCGATTACCGTTTTAAAAACCATGAATTAAAATTTTATCCCCCTATTCATTTTTTAACGCTATATGAACAAGGATAAGCGTATGCAAGTAGAAAATATTCAAGTAGATAGCAACATCGTTCCTGATTTGGATAACATCAACCAAGGTCAGTTGTCCTTTTTTGAACAAGTTTATAACCCTGATGTGCTTGATTGTCTATCCAGTCTATCCAATGACGAAGTATTTACATCGCCACGGCTTGCCAATCAAATGCTGGATTTATTGCCTGATAGTATTTGGCAAAATAAAAATGCTAAGTTTTTAGACCCTGTGTGTAAGTCAGGCGTATTTTTAAGAGAAATCGTCAAACGCCTAGACAAAGGTTTACAAAAACAAATCCCAAACAAACAAATTCGCATCAACCACATTCTAACCAAGCAAGTATTTGGCATTGCCATCACTCAGCTTACCGCCTTGTTATCACGGCGGAGCGTCTATTGTGCCAAAAACGCCAATTCACCATTATCCATTTGTGATGAATTTGACAATGAAATGGGCAATATCATTTTTGGTAATGCCAATCATATATTTGAAAACGGCAAATGCCGTGAGTGCGGTGCAAGTTACGATGTTTTTGGCAATAGACAAGGGCTAGAAAACCACGCTTATGCGTTTATTCATAGCAATAAAGACAATGAATTTAAAGAGATTTTAAAAATGCAATTTAATGTGATTATTGGCAATCCGCCTTATCAATTAGATGACGGTGGGGCAGGAGCAAGTGCAAAACCGATTTATCATTTGTTTATTGAACAAGCTAAAAAATTAAACCCAAATTATCTGATTATGATTACCCCAAGCCGTTGGTTTACTGGTGGTAAAGGGCTTGATGATTTTCGGGATAATATGATAAATGATAAACGCATTGCCCAAATTCACGATTTCCCCAATTCAAAAGATTGTTTTGATAATGTAGAAATTAAGGGTGGTGTAAATTATTTCTTATGGGATAAAAATCATAATGATGATTGTATGGTATTTACCTATGATAATGGTCATTGTATTTCCCAAGTAAAACGACCTTTAAAAGAAAATGGAATAGATATTTTTATACGCTACAATCAAGCAATTTCTATTTTAAATAAAGTTAAGAAAGTGAATGAAAATAGTTTTTCTAATTTGGTTAGTGCAAGAAAACCTTTCGGCTTGGCTACAACTTTTAAAGGAAAATCTACGCCTTATAAGGATAAAAATGATAATGTGATATTATATCAAAATAAGGGGATTGGATATATTAGTAGAGTAGAAATTCCAAAAAATCACGATTGGATTTTACGCCATAAAGTGATTGTACCCTATGCGGTTGGAACAGGAGACGGAAAAACAGATAAAGTTAATCCAATTTATGCGGGTATCAATACAGCTTGTACAGAGACATATTTAATTATTGATTGCCAAAATGATGAAAATATTTGTCAAAATGTTATTTCATACATCAATACAAGATTTTTTCATTTTATGCTCACTTTAAAGAAAAATACACAACATACAACAAAATCAACTTATGAGTTTGTACCAATGCAAGATTTTAGCCGTGCGTGGACAGATGAAGAGTTGTTTGCAAAGTATGGGTTTAATAATGACGATATTAGATATATACAAGAAATGATACGCCCAATGGATAATGAGACTGGTGTAAAACCTAAAAAATCTCGTGGTAAAAAGACCGCACAATCACAGTTGGATTTGGGGAATGATGATGAGTGATTTTATTTTTCAATCTACAAATAATCGTTTTTCTACAAAAACAGGATTTTTAAATCATTTAAAAGTCATTCGTAATACGGCGGATAACAATCAAAATAGTATGGTTTTAGACAAAAATCATATTTTGGAATTAAAAGATTTTTTGCGTGATTACTATGTTGATAGAGATATTATTTTATCTGAATACGATTTAGATAATTGTGAGTTTTTTGTCGCCTTACCGCCAACAGTAAGAAATAATCATAAATGTATTTGGATAAAAGATAAGGTTACGGACAAAACAAGACATTTTGCCACAACCAAAAATGGACTGGTAGAACCTACGCCATTTGGGAATTTTTATCATTTTTGTACAAATGAATTAGTACCAATTAAGCGTAAAATTAGAAAATATATTACAAATGAAATGGGATTATCACTTGATGATTTCGATTTATGGCATCAATCACCAAAAACAAAAGAATTGGTAGAAGAATTTATCGCCATAAAAGATATTGGTGATAAATTAAATGAAATCATTTCCCCTAATGGCAGTGGTTTTAATGTTCCTGTTTTAAATCCAAAGTATGAATATTTAAAA
Source organism: Moraxella sp. Pampa (assembly GCF_035181385.1). Lineage (NCBI taxonomy): Bacteria > Pseudomonadati > Pseudomonadota > Gammaproteobacteria > Moraxellales > Moraxellaceae > Moraxella > Moraxella sp. Pampa. The sequence continues at coordinate 278,429 of NZ_JAXCJK010000003.1, forward strand.
CAGGAATTTATTAATTTTTATCAATCCAAAGTTGCAACCCAGTTAAATTTTGAATTAAAGCCGAGAAGCTAAAATGACCCACCCAACCTTTGCCCAAATCCACGCCCCAAAGATTTATGTGTATTCAGACAGCCGTTATCCAAATTGTCTTAAAGTCGGCTATACCGCCCAAGAAACGGTTATGGAGCGAATGAAACAGCATTATCCAACCGTTACGCCAAGCCAAAGTTGGAAACTAGAATTTGAGTCGTTGGCGATTAAAGATGATGGCAGTTATTTTAAAGATTTTGCTGTTTTTGATGAATTAAAGAAAATGGGCATTAACCGCATTGCAGGCGAATGGTTTGACTGCGATATTGATACCATAAAAAACGCCATTTTGAATGTCAAAAATAACAAAACTTATGAGCCAAAGCGTACCCATGATTTTGCCATGCGACCTGAGCAACAAAAGGCGGTAGAATTGACCGCTCGTTATTTTAATAGCATAAAACAAGGCGATGACAAAGGGCGTACACCGCATTTTTTGTGGAATGCCAAAATGCGATTTGGCAAGACTTTTGCCACTTATCAATTGGCCAAAAAAATGGGTTGGCAAAAGATTTTGATTTTAACCTTTAAGCCTGCGGTAAAAGTGGCGTGGCAAGATGATTTGGTGAGCCATATTGATTTTAATGGTTGGCAATTTCTTGACCGCACAACCGACCTTGATTTAAATACTTATGACAAAAACGCTCCAATGGTCTATTTTGGTTCGTTTCAAGACATTTTGGGTAGGGATAAATTTGGCAATATCAAACCCAAAAATGAGCAAGTACACGCTATGAATTGGGACTGTGTTGTGTTTGATGAATACCATTTTGGAGCATGGCGTGATAATGCCAAAAATCTATTTGCCAAAGACGAAGCGTTAGAGCAAAAACAGCTCAAAGACGAATATAATGAAATAGGCATTAATACCGATATGCTGGATTTTGATGAAAATCAGCTACCCATTACCACAGACCATTATTTGTATTTGTCTGGTACGCCATTTCGAGCGATTGCCAGTGGTGAGTTTATTGAAGAGCAGATTTTTAACTGGACATATTCAGATGAACAAAAAGCCAAGCTGACTTGGCAGGGTGAGAACAATCCTTATTTGTCCTTGCCACAGATGATGCTTTTGACCTATCAACTGCCAGAGCATATCCGCCAAATTGCCACAGGTGGTGAGTTTAATGAATTTGATTTGAACGAGTTTTTCAAAGCCGATGGCACAGGCAAAAAAGCCAAATTTAAATATCAAGATGAAGTGCAAAAATGGCTGGATTTAATTCGTGATAATCTTGATGAAATGATTGTTAGCAGTTTAAGACAGGGCAATGACAAACCACCAATGCCATTTAGCGATACCAATTTGCTAAATAGCTTATTGCATACGGTTTGGTATTTGCCCAATATCGCCAGTTGTGAAGCGATGCGTAATTTATTAAAACAGCCTGTCAATAAATTTTATCACGATTATCACATTATTGTGGCGGCAGGCGATAATGTGGGTATGGGCGATAGAGCATTAACCCCTGTCAAAGAAGCAATGACCAACAATCCTTTAAATACCAAAAGCATTACTTTGTCGTGTGGTAAATTGATGACGGGCGTGTCTGTACCGCCGTGGACGGGTATTTTTATGTTAAGAAATATGGCAAGCCCTGAAACTTATTTTCAATCGGCGTTTCGTGTGCAGACCCCATGGGTGGTGCGTGGCGAAAACGACAGCCAAATTATCAAAGAGCAATGCTATGTGTTTGATTTTGCACCCAACCGCGCCTTATGCCAAATCGCTGAATATGCAGGGCGATTAAATACCAAGGATGTCAGCCCTGAGAATAAGGTTGCTGAATTCATTGCCTTTTTGCCTGTGCTTGCTTATGATGGTTCTGCGATGCAACAAGTGGATGCCAAATTGCTTTTAGATATGGCAATGAGTGGTACTACCGCGACGCTATTGGCTCGCCGTTGGCAATCGGCCATGTTGGTAAATGTAGATGACCTTACTTTAAAAACCTTGATGGCAAATCAAGATGCGATGGATGCTTTGATGAAAATTGAAGAATTTCGTAGTCTTAATGATGATATTGAGTTGGTTATCGCTCGCTCTGATAAAGTAAAAGGCTTAAAAGAAAAAGCCAAAGAAAATGACGGCGAGCTGTCCAAAGAAGATAAAAAAGCATTGACAGAAGAAGAGAAAAAAGAAAAAAGTCTACGCAAGCAAATTCAAGATAAGCTTGTTAAGTTCGCCACTCGCATTCCAATTTTTATGTATCTAAGCGATTATCGTGAGCACACTTTGCTAGATGTGATTACCGAGCTTGAGCCTGACTTATTCACCAGAGTAACAGGGCTTAGCCAAGCAGATTTTGCACTTTTGGTATCGCTGAATGTCTTTAATGAAAGTGTGATGAATGATGCGGTGTATAAATTTAAACGCTATGAAGATGCCAGCCTAGAATATGTAGGTATTCATCGAGATAATGAGTATGTTGGTCTTTATAATACGGTAGTTAAAAATGACTACCATCTCAATTAATGGTGTAATAAGATGATGGCAAAGTAGGTTGATTTGATTGAAATTAAAAAATTAATTAAAATCAACAACATACAAACTTTCTCCCATTTCCCCCAAAAAACCACTTTACAACCATTAAAATTAGCGTATAATACGCACCACTCAAGCAGACAAGCAAATGAAAAAACTTGTTTAATTTCAATAA
>NZ_JAXCJK010000004.1:0-91855 GCF_035181385.1 Moraxella sp. Pampa
CAAGGCCAACCATTTTATCACATAAAATTATTATGTCAAGCGTTTTTTTAAAGTTTTTTTATTTTAACTGGTTATTTTTTTAATTTTTAAAAGTAATTAAATTAAAATATTAAAATTAATAACTAATTAAGTTAAAATAGGTTTAAAAAAACTGGGTTGGTTTTGTAACAATTATACAATATAATTATATTAAGTCAAGTGTTTTAAACAAAAATTTAATTAATTATATCTGGTGGCGATGAAGAGACTTGAACTCTTGACCTCACGATTATGAGTCGTGCGCTCTAACCAGCTGAGCTACATCGCCATTACAACAGGTACCAAATTATATAGACAATTTTATTTGTTGTCAATGATAATTTTGCATTTTTTTAAAAAAAAGGCAAACCGATAAGCCGGGTTCTGTCTTGGACAATCATTCATCTAGGCGCATCATCACTGATACGCTCAAGCAACCTACCCGTGTCCCAAGCGGGCCGCTCGTTGGACACCTATTTGGTCTTGCTACGAGTGGAGTTTACCATGCCATGAACTGTTACCAGTCATGCGGTGCGCTCTTACCACACCCTTTCACCCTTACCCATATATTATATACTAAAATATAGGCGGTCTACTCTCTGTTGCACTGGTCGTAGGCTTTCACCCCCTAGCTGTTAGCTAGCACCCTGCCCTATGTAGCCCGGACTTTCCTCTCTTTTTTGATTTGATAAACAAATAAAAAACAGCGATTGTCTGGTTTGCCAAGAGGTCATTATAGCATAGAATTTAGAAAAATAAAGTCATTGCTTGGCGATTCTATGAAATTTTGCCAACAAAGTCGACTCACTCTCATCGTAATTTAAGTCTTTTGGAATGCAATCAACAGGGCAAATCTCCACACACTGCGGAACATCAAAATGCCCCACACATTCGGTACAAAGACTTGGGTTGATCACATAAATGTCGTTACCTGCTGAAATCGCTTCATTTGGACAAACTGGCTCACAAACATCACAATTAATACATTCTTCGGTAATTTTTAGCGCCATATTATTTGACCGTAAATTTATTAATAAAGCTCGTCATGACAGTACGCGGTACAAACTTAGATACATCACCACCCAACCTTGCTACTTCACGCACCAAAGTTGATGAGACAAATGAATATTCCTGCGATGGTGTTAAAAAAACAGCTTCAAAATTCTCATCAAGACTTCGGTTCATATTCGCCAAACCAAACTCATATTCAAAATCGCTGACTGCACGCAAGCCACGAATGACCGCTTGAACATTCTGCTCTTTGGCAAAGTCCACCAAAAGACCTTCAAAACCAACCACTGACACCTTTGGATTGTTTTTAAATACCGATTCAACCATCATCACTCGCTCATCAAAACTAAATAGCGGTTTTTTATGATGAGCGAATGCCACAGCAATAATAACCTCATCAAACAATCGCAAAGTACGATTAACCAAATCAATATGGCCGTTGGTAATAGGATCAAAAGTACCAGGGTACAAGGCTTTTTTTGGGAGGTATGCAGTCATTAGCTTTATTACAATTCATCTATCATCATATGTATATGCTATCAAATTTTTGCAAAATTTTAAACTCATTTCTCATGATTGCCATGTTTTACTACTCTGCAAATAAAAAACACACCATAAATAGGCGTGTTTTTTTATTTTCCAGATTGGTTTTGTTACATCAAGGCAACTCGATTGCATATTCACTGACATTTGGTAAAGTTTTGACAAAGTTTTGTTCTTGCATGAATGATGCCATATTTTCATAACGCAACTCATCAAGTGCTTTTGGGTTTTTTGCCAAATGTGGCAGAGTATCAACCCACGCCATACGATTTAACTCATTGTCTAGCTCACTTGGCTTGTAGGAGATAAATACTTTCCATGCACCATCTGGATCGGCCTTAATAAAATCTGTCGCCTGCTGAATGGCGGTCATAAAGCGAGCCATTTTATCCTCTTGAATGTGTTCATGATGAGCAACAAAAATCAACTCATCATAGACTGGTACACCATGCTCTTCTGGATAAAATGCCATCCCTTCACGCTTTTCTATTTTTAATTGATTCAATTCAAAATTACGCAATGAACCAATCACCCCATCAACCAAACCACTAAGTAACGATGGCGATAGCGACCAATTTACATTCACCATTTGCACATCATCTGCTGTCAAGTTGGCGGATTTTAGCATGGTTTTTAAAAGTAAGTCCTCAAAACCACTCACAGAATAGCCAATTTTCTTGCCTTTTAGATCTTCTAATTTTGTGATATTGCTGTCTTTTAGTACCACCAAGCTGTTTAATGGGGTGTCAATCAGCGTGCCAATTCGCACCAATGGCAAACCTTCAGCAACTTGCTGCTGTAACTGCGGCTGATAATCCACCGCAATATCCGCTTGCCCCGAGGCAACCAGCTTTGGTGGCATAGATGGATCGGCAGGCTCGATGATTTCAACATTGAGTCCCTGCTTAGCAAAATAGCCTTGTTGCTGAGCAATGATGATGGCAGCATGATTGGGATTGACAAACCAATCAAGCAGTAAAGAGACCTTTTGGGTTTCGGTTTTAGTATCGTCGTTTGGCTTTGGTGAACACGCCATCAAAATGACGGAAGCCAAAATAATAAGCACACCCATAAGTTTTGATGTTTTCATACATAATCCTTATCAATCATCATTTGAATCAACGGTTTAATTTTAGTGAATATGCGCCGCCCAAGGAGCCAAGCGTTTTAAAAAATAATCGCCTAGAAAATATAGGATAAGGGCAATAACCAGCAGTACAAATAACGCAACAAACATCAAATCTACTTGCATTCTGGCATTAGCATGAAGCATAAGATATCCAAGCCCTTGTGATGAACCTACCCACTCCCCCACGACTGCGCCGATGGGTGCAATACAAATGGCAATTCTCAGCCCAGATGTCAAAGCAGGCAGGGCCGCAGGTAGCTTTACCTTAAATAATATCTGCATGGGCGTAATGTGGTAGGTCTTGGCAATATCAAGCCAAGTTTTGGGAGTCTGACGCAGCCCATCAAAGCACCCTGCCGTAACAGGAAAATAAATAATCAACACCGTCATGACAATTTTAGAAGCAATGCCATAACCAAACCACAGTACCAGTAAAGGTGCGATGGCAAACACAGGAATCGCTTGAGAGATGACGAGTATTGGCAATAACACAGATGAAATTTTTTTAGAGCTACTCAAAATCAATGCTGAGACGACGCCCATCAATACACCAATACCCAAGCCAAGTAAAATTTCAACCAGTGTGATTTTAGCGTGTTGCCAAATGAGGGCATAATTTTCCAAAAAAGACCAAAAAACAAGCTTGGGGCCCGGCAAAATATAGTGTGGCAAATCACCAATCATTACAACCAACTGCCAAAATAACAGCAGCAATGATAAGACAACTGGGGTTTTTAGCCACTTCATAAAACACTCCCTGACAATTCGCTCAAAAGCTGCGTGTGTAACTGAGCAAATTCCACATCATCTAGGCCTCTAATAGGGCGTGAATTGGGACTAATTTTTGCCACAATGGTTGCAGGTTGATGTTTCAATATATAGATATCATCACTAAGACGAATGGCCTCTTGGGGGTCGTGCGTAATAAGTAAAACAGTCTTATCTTTTAAAAGATGATGCGACAAAGTCTGTAATTCATGGCGAGTTATCGCATCAAGTGCTGAAAATGGCTCATCCATCAGCACCAAATTGGCATCACTCATCAGTGTACGAGCCAAAGCCACACGCTGACGCTGACCGCCTGACAATTCATAAGGCCGCTTGTGCAGATGGTTGGTCATCTTAACTTCATGCAATAAATACAATGCTTTATCTTGTATTTGGGCGGACTTTTTGCCAGACAAATGTGCATATAACTGCACATTATCCAGTACTGACAACCACGGATACAATGCGTCCTGCTGAGCCATATACGCCAAAATCGTACCATGAGCCATGCTCATGGTCCCATCAAAGCTGGTCTCAAGCCCTGCAATGACCCGAAGCAAAGTTGACTTGCCCACACCAGATGCACCCAACAAACTGGTAAAATGCCCTTGGGTTAAGATAAAGTTAAAATCCTGAAAAATTTGTTGCCTGTCAAAGGTTAGTGACAAGCCCTCAATACTGACGCACGGCATGTCAGTACAACTCAGGCAAAAGATTGAATGAAAAAAGGTTAAAAAAGAAAGGCATGATTAGTTTCCTACGACAGCATTAACTGACAGGTTCACGGGTATCATCTCAGCCGTCAGTGACAGCACCCCGACTAGGTTTGGCTTGGTATTTTTATACCATGATATTATAATGTATTGATGAATATATTGCAAAGCCCTTTACATGACAGCAAAGGGCTTTGTGGTGAGAGATTGGCACAATCAACGCTTAGAAAAACCTTGTTTTTGTAAATATTCAAGCATGAATGGACGCACCTTGCCACCAAAAGTCGTGGCAATTTGTGTAGCCCAATCCAAATCCAACCCACGGCCATTGTAGTATTCTTTTACTTGCTCATTATAAGCAGATAGCTTTTCATCGCTGGCCACTTGATAAGTATCAGTTGAGACCAACACATCAAGCGGTAAGCGTGGACGCTGTGATTGATTAATTTTAGACTCCCAATCAGGGTGTCCCAAGCACAAACCGAACAAAGGCACAACATGCTCAGGCAATCCCAAAACCTCGCCTGCTCGCTCAATGTCATTACGCAACGATCCGATGAACACACCGCCCAACCCCAAGCTCTCAGCAGCAGAGAGTACATTTTGTGCCATCAAAGCCGCATCAATTGCACCAATCAGCGTAACTTCCGTCCAATCTGTCTGCACATCAGCAAGCTGATTGTGGCGTTTTGCATCCATACAAAACACCAAGTATTCAGCACAAGACTCTACATAGCCATGCCCCAAACGCTTGCCATCAGCCAAGGCTTGATGATATTCTTCTTCGCTCATATCGCATGAAATCTGGCGTAAGGCAGTACGCTTGGCAGTATCTTTAATGCGAATGATGCTTGATGCCTGTAAAAAACTAGAAGTTGAAACCGCACGCCCTGCCTCCAAGATTGCCACCAACATTTGCTCAGAAATTGGCTCGCCTGTGTATTTACGCACTGAGCGATGATTTAGCAGGGTTTCAATGGTTGGCGCACTATTGAGCATGATACTCTCCTTTTGGTTTGATTATTGTTCAAAAAAAATCTTATTCATGGTATCAAGTATCCACTTTAAAAGCAAACTGATTTGTCAGGTTTTTTAACAACTGACAATATAACAAACACACTACTTTATAGACGATGATATTTTGCTATAATAGCGGTCAATTTAAAAAATATCAGGACATGAACATGGCAAAAAAACCAAGTAATCAAATTTGTGCCAATAAAAAAGCAAGACACGAATACTTTATTGAAGAGACCTTCGAGGCTGGCATTGCATTAGAAGGCTGGGAAGTCAAATCCATTCGTGCAGGCAAAATGACCATCACAGAATCTTATGTGATTTTTAAAAATGGCGAAGCATTCTTATTCGGTGCACACATTCAGCCACTACTTACCAGCTCTACACACATTAACCCCGATAACATTCGCACCAGAAAGCTACTCCTTAATCGCCGAGAGATTGATAAATTGTTTGGCTTAATCAATCAAAAAGGCTATGCGGTTGTGCCATTATCCTGCTATTGGAAAGCATCGCGTGTCAAATGTGAAATCGCTTTAGCCAAAGGTAAAAAATTACATGATAAGCGTGCCACCTTAAAAGAACGAGATTGGCAGATGGACAAAAAACGAGGATTTAAGACAGATTTGCGTTAATTGCATGAATGCTACAAACAAGATGGGCAAATTTTGGGCAATCACTGGCTTTTAATCTTGATGATTGTATTTTTGTTTTTTTATTAGGTTTACACACAAAATTAAGCCAAAATAGGCGGTATTTACTTTTTTAAAATTTAAGTTACATTTAAGGTTTTTATGAAAAATTCTTTCATCGTTCTTGCATTTGTCTGCTTGGTTGTCGCCTGCACTCAATCAGAGTCAATCGTACCAAAACAATCAAAAACAGGTGGCACCGAACAAACCCAAGAGCAAGACCTGCACGACAAAGAACTGGTAACATCGTCTAGCGATGACATACCAGAGGCCAAACCCATAATTACCACCGATGGCAAAATCCAAATTGATTGGTCATTCATTGACACCAAGGCCACACAAGCAACATTAGCCGATTATCAATATCCAATTGCCATTGATAGCACGGCCGTCAAAAACTATGCCTCTACCTATGGCATCAGTCCTGCCAAAGCTCAGCACAGCATTGTCGTCAGCATGGCAGCTCCCGAAGCCTTGGGCAAATTACTTGACCAATTAGAAGACACCTACATCAGCCATGAATTAACTGATGGTGCAAACATCAAACTTATCGTTCATACCAAAGCCAATGTCATCGCAGACCAACACGAATATGTATTTGCTGATAAGTTCGGTGAGGGTTTGGTATTACCAATTGAAATTCGCCCAAACAAATAAAATTGATTGGTTGTTGGGCAGATAATAAATCAAAAAAGATTGGGTATGCCAATCTTTTTTGATTTAGCAAGGCAATCGCACTATTTTTTTACGCCCAAAGAGCCTAGATAAATGGCAAACATCACAAGCAGTGCTCCACCCCATTGCATGCCATCAATTACTTTTTGTAACCAAAAATAATCAATCAAAAGTGCCGCCACAGGCTCAGTAAGTAGCAACAGCCCCGTCAAAGACAGTGCTAATTTTGGAATTGAATAAGCAATCAGCCCCCATGCCAAGCACTGCATGATCGCCCCATAGACCACAATCCAGCCCCACTCACTCATTGTCGCTGGTATTATTTGCCCCCAATTCCATATCAGCATCATGGGTAATAATGCCAATGCACCACCGACACCCACCAGTGTCATCATTGGGAAAATCTCAACTTTGGTCACTTCATGCGTACATCTGACAAACACCATTGATAATGCCAAAAATGCCCCAGACGCAACACCTGAAATAAAACCCCATGGTGCCGTAACATTACGCACGAATTCAGGACTGGCAATCATGGCCACACCAATCATGGCAAGCACAAGACTTAGCAGCTGTATCTTAGACTGTTTTTCACCAAACCACGCAAAGGCGATTAATGCCAAAAAGAAAATTTGCAAGCTGTTGAGCAGTGTTGAGATTCCTGGTCCGACCGCATAAATGCTTTCATGCCATAACGATAAATCTATTGCCAGTGCCGCCCCAGATAGACCTGCCAGTATCTTTGCTTTTTTGTTGGTTGGAAATTTTTGTTGAAAAAACTTAGCAAGCACCAAGAAAATGATGGCAGAGATAAGTAATCGCCAAAATGCCATCGCAAAAGCACCCACGCCATCAACATGGGCAACAATCAAACTGCCAAGACCAAATAAAATACAACCAATGAACAACCCAAACATGGACAACAAATTACCTTTGTTTTTGATGATGATTGTCATCTTGTAAATTTTCCCTTTGATGATAAAAATATTTTTTTATTGTAACTTGGTTTTGTAACTTAGTTATTCTATGGCTCTATGGCGATTTTTTAGGTTCAAATTTATGTTTAGCCCAAATTTTTAGAATGATTCACACCAATGATAAGCGGTCATTTTCGCTCAGTAATGTCAAAAATTCATTTTCTTGGACAATTTTGATGCCAAGCTGCTCTGCTTTATCCAATTTTGAGCCTGCTTTTTCACCAGCCAGCAGGGCACTTGTCTTGGCAGATACCGAGCCTGAAACTTTTGCTCCAAGTGCCTGCAAATGTGCTTTTGCCTCATCACGCCCCATGACAGACAGCGTACCAGTGACCACCCAAGTTTGCCCATTTAGCGGTGCATTTACCGACTGCACCCCAGCCGACTGCCATGAGATACCCGCTGATAATAACTGGTCAATCACCTTGGCATTATGCTCACTTTGAAAAAACTCAATGATGTTTTGGGCGGTAATCTCACCAACATCTGGCACATTTAACAGTTGCTCAATCGTTGCCTTTCTCATGACCTCAAAATCATCAAAATGCTGAGCCAAATTCAAGGCGGTTGTCTCGCCCACACCACGAATACCAAGTGCAAAAATAAAGCGTGGCAAGGTAGTGTTTTTGGACTTTTCAATGGCATAAAGCATATTATTAACCGACTTTTCCCCCAAACCCTCTAGCGTCATCAAGTGGTCTTGATGGTCTTTTAAGATGTAAATATCTGCCACTGTACACACCAATTTCATCTCAAAAAATTTAATCAACCACTGCTCTCCTAGGCCATCAATATCCATTGCTCGACGCGACACAAAATGCACAAGTGCCTCTTTTGATTGTGCAGAACAATACAAGCCACCTGTACAACGAGCCAATGCCTCACCTTCTGGCAGTACCACCTTAGAGTTGCATACAGGGCAAGTCTTTGGCAAATCAATGGGGCTGGCCGTATCATCTCGCAGCTCAGTCAAAACACCAGACAACTTTGGAATGACATCGCCTGCTCGATGGACGCTAACCATATCACCAACCATCAAACCAAGCCGTTCAATTTCACCAAAATTATGTAAGGTAACATTGCTCACCGTCACGCCGCCGACATTGATAGGTTCGAGTTTTCCCACAGGCGTCAATTGGCCTGTACGCCCAACTTGCCACTCTACCGCCACAAGACGAGTAACAGCACTTTCGGCGGTAAATTTATAGGCAGTTGCCCAGCGAGGCTCACGACTTAAAAAACCCAAATCATTTTGCAAGGCAAGTGAATTAACCTTGACCACCACGCCATCAATTTCAAAAGGCAAATCAGCACGAGTCTTGGCGATGCCATCATAAAAATCCTGTACACCTTTTGGAGTGGCAGAGGTAGCAAATGGCGCTGTTTCAAAACCAAGCATGGTCAGATATTCCAGCGAGCCACTTTGGGTTGTGATATGATCTGGCAAACCCTGATTCACCGAATACCCAAAAAATGCCAATGGACGAGCCGCCGCAATGGCAGCGTTTAGCTGTCGCAGACTGCCTGCAGCGGCATTTCTAGGATTGGCAAAGACTCTATCACCACGCTGGGCACTGTCTCGGTTTAGTTTTTCAAAACCCGCCTTAGGCATCAGTACCTCACCACGAACTTCGAGCAAGGCAATGTCCTTACAGCTTGGCAAAACAAGTGGCAAATTGCGAATGGTACGCACATTATGCGTGATATCTTCTCCCACTCGGCCATCGCCACGAGTAATCGCCTGATAAAATATGCCGTTCACATATTTTAAAGATACCGCCAAGCCATCTAGTTTTAACTCCATTTCAAATTCTGGATTTTGGTTTTTTGTGTCCAAACGATCATTAATTCGCTTGACAAAAGCGGATAATTCTTCAAAACTAAATACATTGCCCAAGGACAGCATGGCAATGTCGTGCATGACCTGCGTAAAAGCAGGCAGTGGCTTATCTCCCACTTTATCCGTGGGACTATCAGGCTGTTTTAGGTGCACATATTCACCCTCCAAAGCAGCCAATCTTTGTTTTAGGCTGTCATATTCACCATCACAGATGGTGGGATTGTCAAGCACATAGTAGGCATGATTGTGTTTTTTAAGGGCATCAATGAGCAGACGCATTTGGCTAAGTACAGATTGTTGCTCACGCATTTTATCGTCAAAACTAAATAAATCAGTCATGGTGCATTCGCTATTTTTTTAAATTTTAACTAAGACAAAAAACCGCCTTGAACAGACGGTTTGAAAGCTAACAATCATTATTGATAGTCAGCAGCAATGGCACGCATTTTGGCAAACTGAGTGTCATCAAGCGGATAACCATTCTCATCATACAAACTGGCACCCAAATCATCAGCGATCATCTGTGCCACCGACACCATGCTATCAAAGCCACGCAGAGCGTGCGGATGTGGCAATGACAAGAATAATAGCAAGCTATGAAACTTACTCTCAGCCAGTTCATTTAAATCAAATGGTTGCACTCCCTCATCGCTTGCCCCAAGCATACTAAACCACAAATCACCCATACCATTATCATGCTCATAGCGATGAAACATATTCATGACGCCATATTTTAGACCATAATCTCGCACGATATTTAGCACTGTTTTGCCTGACAGTCCTGCAAATTGGTTGTGAGGCGTAATCATCACCGTGATGGTATCTTGGGCATTTAACAATGGGCTGTTATCCTGATCAAAGACTTCTTGATTGCTCAAATGTTTATCAAGCAATGGCGAATTTTTCTCAAATGAATGATTCAGCTCACGCAATGGCTCACTCTCTTCGTGCGTTGGAATATCGGCTAAGATTACCGAGCTGATCGTTGATTCTGCATTGGTTGTGCCTACCGTATCTGACATACCATCAGCCTGAGGACGCTCACTCACCACAGGCGATGACACAGCCACTGCTGCCATATTAGACAACGCATCTGGCACATCGCTCTCACTTTGTGTGGGTGTAGAATCAACAACAAGGTGAGTTCGTTCATTTCTCGGTGTAATCGGCAAGCCGTTTTTGTGATTTACATCGCCATCAGTCTTTGACTTGTTTTTACCTTGAACTGCACGCAAAAACACAGGTCCCAACAAAAACAACCCCACAATAATAGCGATTATTGCAATGATTATCCAAACATTATTGTCCATACTCACCCCAAAAAACTTGACATCAAAAACTTAATATCAAAATAGTCATTCACAAACCATCATAGTCTATCATGACACGCCCCATTCGTCATCTGTTTGTTAAGTAATTTTTTAAGTTCTACTTAGATGCTTTGCTCAGTTGTGTATTATTTTAAAGATTGGTAAACCAAAACATCAAAAGAAATAAAAAAACCGCCCAAATAGGACGGTCTTTTTTTAGATGGTAAGACTTAGGCTTTTTTGCCACGACTTGCAAATGCACCAAAACGCTTATTGAAGCTAGCAACACGGCCTTCATTGGCAGCTTTACGCTGTTCGCCAGTGTAAAATGGGTGCGATGCACTTGAAATATCAAGTGGGTAGTATGGGTATTCTTTGCCTTCGTACTCACGAGTCGCTTTAGTAGCAACAGTTGAGCGGGTTAGGAAGTACACATCAGCATTGGTGTCATGAAACAGTACTTCTTTGTAATCTGGGTGAATATCTTTACGCATAATAATCGTCCAATAAACCTAAGCACTAATACATACTGCCTTGGCAACTTTTGCCATTACAGCCGAACATAGCCACGCCATCACCAACCAACTTTGGCACAACGCACCATATTTTATCTATTAGCCCACTTAGGTGGGAAAGAAAAATGAACTCATATTATAACAAAGCAGCTTTTTCTTTTCAAGCCAAAGCACTAAAATAAACGCCCAGCACTAAGTTGATTCACCTTGATTTTGCATCTCAACACGATTACGAAACTTTTGCCCTGCTTTAAAAGTTACCACACGGCGTGCCTTAACAGGTATGCTCTCGCCTGTTTTTGGATTGCGTCCTGGTCGAGATTTTTTATCTTTTAATTCAAAATTACCAAAACCAGAAATTTTTACTTCTTTGCCCTCAGCCAAACTTTGGCTGATTTGCTCAAAAAATTTATCCACAATCTTGCGTGCATCTTGGCGAGTGATGCGTAAGCGAATGGTTAGGCGGTTAATCATATCAGCCTTGGTTAATGCACTCATGATTTTTCCTTATTAATCAATAATTTAGCATAAATTATTAGCTATCTCGAAGCTGTGCACCATGCTTATTGGTCAAAGTCTTAGCAACTTTATCCATCGCAGATTTGATCACCTCATCTTCAAGGGTCGCATCAACACTTTGAAACAACATGGCAAAAGCGAGTGATTTTTTTCCTTCTGGCAGGCGGTCGCCTTGATACACATCAAATAGCCACAAATCTGTCAAATATTTGCCAGCAGAATGACGAATATCATTCATCAAGTCTTGCCATCGCACCGATTTATCTACCAAAAATGCCAAATCACGACGCACGCTTGGAAATTTGCTCGGTGCATTAACAGCTTGACTGGTACGCCATAAACCCAACAAAGTCTCAATAGAAAATTGACCCACCCAAACTACTGGCAAATCAAGCGATTTAGAAATGCTCGGATGTAACTGACCAAACCAACCCACACGCACGCCATCTACCAACAAATACGCACTTTGACCAGGATGCAAGAATGACAAGTCTGCTGGCTCATAACTCATACATGACTTATTTAAACGCTGTGGCAATAAACTTTCAACATCTCTTTTGAAATCAAAAAAGTCCATCGCACGCTTATCATAAATACTCTCATCAGCAACCAGTCCTGTTGCTACGATAGCAAGACTTGGTGTCTGTACCAGATTTGCAATGTCTTGACCCACAAAAGAAAGTCCAGTTTCAAACAAGCGTACACGAGACTGCTGGCGTTTTAAATTATAAGACACCACAGGCAGTAGGCTTGATAATAGTGTGCGGCGCATTACCGCAAGCTCTGATGAAATTGGATTGGCCAGTGGTAATACCGCACCCAATTGCTCATCATCAAACAACGCCTCAACCTTAGCATCGCTAAAACTAAAACTCACCGCCTCAAAATAACCTGAATTTGCCAAAGTTAATTTAAGCTCATGAGTTAAGTCTGCTGTATTATCATAACTCATGTCTACAGCAAAATTTGGCAAGCAAGCAGCAATATTATGATAACCATAAATACGCGCAATTTCTTCAACCAAATCCTCAGGGATATTGATGTCAAAACGGTGACTTGGTGGCAAGCAGGTAAATTGTTGACCATCAAATGTGGTCTTGATTTCAAGACGAGTTAAAATATCCACCACTTCATCAGCAGGCAAACTGATCCCTAAAAGCTGTTCGATCTTAGCAAATGATAGGGTAATTGGCTCACGCTTGGGCAGTTTGGCAACATTTTCAACCGTGCTGATTGGGCCGACTTGTCCACCTGCGATGTCATGAATCAAGGCAGTGGCACGATTTAGAGCAGTCAATGGCAACTCAAAATCTACCCCTCGTTCAAATCGCTGACTGGCATCTGTATGCAAACCAAAGCGTCTGGCTCTAGCAGCGATGGCAAGCTGATGAAAATGGGCAGATTCTAGCACTATATTTGTCGTTTCGTCTGTTACTGCCGAACGCAACCCACCCATAATACCAGCAAGTGCAAGCACACCCATCTCATCAGCAATCACCAACTCATCGCCTATCAGCGTGATGGTCTGTTCATTCAGTAGCTCAACTTGTTCGCCTTGATGTGCAGTACGCACTACGATATCACCGACAATTTTATCTGCATCAAAAGCGTGCAGTGGCTGACCCAGCTCAAGCAAGATAAAGTTGGTAACATCAACCAAAAAATTATGCGAGCGAACACCTGATGCCGTCAAATACTCAGTTAACCATTTTGGGCTGGCAACCGTACGGTCAATGGCACCAACATACTGTGCCAAATAGCGGGGACAAGCATCATCATTTAGTACTTTGACATCAGGCTTAATGCCAAGTGTTGGTGTGATTTGGTAAATTTCTGGGCGATTGAGCGATAAACGGTTAATCACGCTGATTTCACGAGCCAAACCCAATGCACTAAAACAGTCGCCACGATTTGGTGTGATGGAGACATCAAAAATCACCGCATCAAGCCCCAAATAATCACGAATATCCTTACCAATCGGTGCGTCAGATGGCAATTCTAACAGCCCATCAATCTCATTTTCTAGCCCAATTTCAGACGCTCCGCACAACATACCTTGCGATTCTACACCACGCAGCTTGCCTTTTTTAATATTAAAAGGTTTGCCATCAATAGGTGGCAACACGGCACCGACTTTTGCGACAGCAACTTTTAGCCCTGTACGGACATTAGGTGCACCACAGACGATTTGCAAAAGTTCTGGCTCACCAACATTCACACGAGTAACACGCAAACGATCAGCATCTGGGTGTTGCTGACAGTCAACCACCTCTCCTACAACGACACCACTAAACGCAGGAGCAACTGTATCTGCACCATCTAATTCGAGCCCTGCCATCGTAAGCTGTTCACCAAGCTCTGCCGATGTATTAGCAGAGTTTACCCATTGTCTTAGCCAATTTTCACTAATTTTCATACAATCATCAACACTCTTTTATTTTTTTATTCATTTGAACCAATCGCTTCAAACCACAATTTAAGCAAACTGTTTTAAAAACCGCAAATCATTTTGGAAAAACAGTCGTAAATCACTGATGCCATAATACAGCATGGCAAATCTTTCAATGCCCATACCAAAAGCAAAGCCTGTGTATTCATCAGGGTTGATGCCGCAATTGCGTAGTACTTGCGGATGCACCATACCGCAACCCAATACCTCTAGCCACTTTCCGTTATCCGATAAAATATCCACCTCGGCTGATGGCTCGGTAAATGGGAAAAAAGAAGGGCGAAAACGCACCGTCATCTCCTTGCCAAAAAAGGCATTCAAAAACTCATGAATGATGCCTTTTAGTTCGGCAAAATTTGATGACTTAGAAATCATCAAGCCTTCCATTTGATGAAACATTGGCGAATGTGTCTGATCGCTATCGCAGCGGTACACACGACCTGGGCAAATGATGCGAAGCGGCGGCTCACTACTTTCCATCGTGCGAATTTGTACACCACTGGTATGCGTTCGCAAAAGGTAATGTGCATCAAAATAAAAGGTGTCGTGCATTGCCCGTGCAGGGTGATGGTCAGGGATATTTAAGGCTTCAAAGTTATAATAATCACTTTCAACCTCAGGGCCTGTCGCCACGCTAAATCCCGCTTGAGTAAAAAACTGCTTCATACGCTGCGTGATGTGCGTAATCGGATGCAGGCTACCTGTCGCCACGCCACGAGCTGGCAAGCTAATATCGACTTGCTCACTGGCCAGTTTTTCATTCAATGCCAAAAACGCCAAAAACGCCCCACGCTCATCAAAAGCCTTGCTAAGACGAGTGCGTAGCTCATGCAAATACGCCCCGTAGGTCTTTTTGCCATTAGCATCCAACCCACCCATTTGCTTAGATAAGACTGTTATCTCGCTTTTTTTTCCTTGTAGGGCGACTTTCAGTTCTTGTAACTGAGTTTCATTTTGTGCATCATCAATCAACTTGCAGGCCAAATCAGCAAAATTAGCAAAATCCTGCTCGTTGAGTTCGGATAGAGGCTGGTTTAGGGTAGGTATTGTAGTCATAAAAGGCAACTTGCTAAAGTTTTATCAGAAAATAATAGAAAAATAAACGACTTATTGTAAATAATTCACTTTAAAATGTAAATAAGCGATTCATTATAATTAACAATTTGGCACATGATAATTGCAATAAAACCGCAACACGAAAACGCATTGCGGTTTTAGATTTTGTCATTTAGCAAAAAGCTAAATTATGCCAAAGCTGATTTTGCTTTTTCACAGATGGCAGTAAATGCTACTGCATCGTGCATGGCGATGTCTGCTAGGATACGGCGGTCAATATCAATGTTTGATTTTTTCAAACCATTAATCAGACGGCTATAAGACAGACCATTTAGGCGTGCACCAGCATTAATACGAGCAATCCACAAACGGCGGAATGAGCGTTTTTTGTTACGACGGTCTCTATATGCATATTGACCAGCTTTCATTACCGCTTGTACTGCAACACGATACACACGAGAGCGTGCACCATAGTAGCCTTTTGCACGGGCTAGAACTTTTTTATGACGGCGATTAGCCTGTACACCACGTTTTACACGAGCCATTTTATTCTCCTAAAATTTAAAAAATATCTATGAAAGATTTATAGATATGGACACATACGGCGGATTGATGGAACATCAGCTACATGAACCATGACGCAACCACGCAACTGGCGGATACGCTTAGGAGATTTTTTGGTCAAAATGTGGCGTTTATAAGCTTGTTTACGCTTAAAGCCATTTGCTGTTTTTTTGAAACGCTTTGCAGCACCACGCTTGGTTTTAAGTTTCATAATAACCTCTTTGTTAATCATAAGCCTTGCGACTTGACAAACCTTTTTGCCACTTTCTTTGTTATGAACAAAGATGGACTGAAGGTGGGGCGTTCATTATAACAAAAACAAATCCACCTTGCAAGCATACAGATGTCTTTACTTGATGCTTATTTGGCGTTACAATACAAAGACAATTAATGCAATAAGATTAATAGTGTTTATTTAATTTAGATAATTTTTAGATGATTAAAAATTAAAAAAAGCTAAGGTTTATTTCATGTCAAATTGGCTAGACGCCCTAAAATTCAACGATGATGGATTAATTCCCGCCATCGCCCAAGACCGCCAAACAGGGCAAATACTCATGATGGCATGGCAAAACCGTGAGGCGTTAGAACTGACAGCCCAGACTGGCACAGGCGTGTATTTTAGTCGTTCTCGTGGCAAGCTATGGCACAAAGGCGAATCAAGTGGGCACACGCAAATCGTCCACGAAATCCGCACTGACTGCGATGCCGATACCATCACACTCATCATCACGCAAATTGGTAACATTGCCTGTCATACAGGAAGGACAAGCTGTTTTTATCAACGACTAAATATGGCAAGTCTGACTTGGGAGGTCGTTGAAGGGGTCATTAAAAACCCTGATGAAATTTATGGCAAGACCCATCATAACCATGACAGCTTGATACAAAGCCACAATGCTACCAATGTGCCTACCAATGTGCTTGGCCAGCTGGATAAAATTCTAAATGAACGCAAAACCGCCGACAAAGACAGCTCATATGTCGCAAGTCTTCACCACAAAGGACTCAACAAAATATTAGAAAAAGTAGGTGAAGAGACAATTGAGGCCATCATTGCTGCCAAAGAGTTGCAACTTGCCAAAAGTCTTAACAAAAACGACAATAAACAAAAAGCGGACATGGTTTATGAGGTGGCAGATGTATGGTTTCATAGCCTTGTAGCATTGTCGCATCTGGGTTTATCAAGCCAAGATGTGCTAGATGAGCTTGGCAGACGCTTTGGACTTTCTGGCATTGATGAGAAAAATGCACGCACAATAAAAAGCTGGGCATCGTGCTTTTTATGATCTTTGTCATCACTTTATTAAAGTTTTGTGATAGACTATCTTTAAAACATTTTAATGATTTTTTATCTAACTCATCTAACAATCAATAAGGATAAATCATGGGCAGTTTTTCTATCACGCATTGGCTGATTTTATTGGTGGTGGTGGTGGTCATTTTTGGCACTTCTAAGCTAAAAAATGCTGGCAAAGACTTAGGCTCTGCAGTCAAGGGCTTTAAAGAAGCAGTCAAAGAAGAAGATAAACCACAACTGGCCGAAAGCGACAATCAAACCCTTGTTGCTCAAATCAAAGAAATCAAAACCAACAAAACCGAACTTTAATTCATTAGTTAATAAGGCACTGTCTTGCTAAATCTTGGTTTTTTTGAATTCATGCTGTTTGGCATCATCGCACTCATCGTGTTAGGCCCTGAAAAATTACCCATTGCGGCACGCACCTTGGGCAAATGGTATGCTAAAATTCGTCGTATGTCGGCACGCCTACAAAGTGAGTTTGTCAGCGAGTTACAACTTTTGGAAGTTCAAGAAGAGCTAAAAAATGAGCTTACTAAAATCAAAGAATCTGAAGCCAAAATCCAAGCTCAAATGGCAGAGCTTCAACGCACGCTTGATAAAACCAAACGCACCGCTCATGCCAATAAACAACACATCATGGATGCTTGGCAAGACAATCATTTAAAAAATGATGATTTAACTGACAATACAGCAGATCGCACCAGTTCAAATGATGGTGCAATTGATGACAACAGCAAAGGCGATGACAGAGGCAACAATCCAACCAAAAGCACAGAGGGCCTAAGTGAATCAACCGCTACACTTGAAACAGCTTTTAACATTCCCATGGTCAATCGTTGGTTTTTATTGGGCAATTATGACAAAAAACGCCGACTGCCGACTGCCCCATTTTTGCCAAATCACCAAGCTGATCCTCTACTTTATACCCGCGATACTTACGCCCAAACATCTAAGACACCATGACCAACCAAGCTCATAACGATGCCGATATGCCTTTAATGGCACATTTTACCGAATTACGCACACGGCTCATTCGTATGCTTATGGCAGTGGTTTTGGTATTTTTAGCACTGGTAGGATTTAGTCGCAAGCTGTATGATTTCATCTCCACCCCCTTAGTTGCTCTGCTACCAAATGAAGCCAGCCTCATTGCCACTGATGTTGCATCAGGATTTCTTGCACCCATCAAGCTGACCTTTTTTGTTGCATTATTTTTGGTCATGCCTTTTATTATTGCTCAAATTTGGGGGTTTATCTCGCCTGCTTTATACAAGCATGAAAAAAAAATGGCTGTACCATTATTATTATCTGCCATTGTACTATTTTATGCAGGCGTAGCGTTTGCTTATTTCATCGTACTGGTGCCTACATTGAAGTTTTTTGTCATGTTTGCCCCTGATAATGTCCTGCCAATGACCGACATTCAAAGCTATTTGGACTTTGTCATCAAGCTGTTTGCAGTCTTTGGCGTGATGTTTGAAATTCCCGTGGCGATACTGTTACTTGTGCTGATGCAGATTGTCAGCCCACAGGCATTGGCGGACAAACGCCGTTATATCATTGTTGGCTGTTTTTTTATCGCCGCCATCGTTACACCGCCCGATGGAGCAAGTATGCTCATGCTTGCCATCCCCATGTGTCTTTTATTTGAATTTGGGCTGATGATGGCAAAAATGCTTGTCAAAAAACCATCAGTCTCTGCCAAAGACTCATAAACCAGCCATCTAACTGTGCTACTGTGTTATAATCATTTGTTTTTTATTGCTTATCTTTGCCCATGAACCAGACCGCCATGCACTCACCCACCGACGAGCAGAATGCTGCCCTACAAATGGCAGTGACAGGGCAATCGTTTAAAATTGTCGCCTATGCAGGAGCAGGCAAGACCACCACCCTAAAACTTATTAGCCAAAATATGCGTGGGCGTGGGTTATACTTGGCATTTAATAAAGCGATCGCCAATGAAGCACAGGGCAAATTTCCATCAAATGTGCGATGCCAAACTTTTCATTCGCTTGCTTTTCGTCATGTCAATCGTGATATTACCGCTAAAATTAGCTTGCCACGCCTAACACCCTCCAAGCTTGCCAATGAGTTGAATTTGTCTGCCATTCAAGTTGAACGGAATATTGATGGCATTAAAAAGCCCATTTTGCTCACGCCTGCCAAACTTGCCAACATCATCTCAGAAAGTTTGGCTAATTTTTGTAAGACATCAAGTAGCTATCCTGCACCACGCCACATCACACCACCTTCGTGGCTGGACGAAAAAGACAGTGAACAGCTACAAGCCATGCTTTACCCAGCTTTGGAACAACGATGGCTTCAGTCCATCGATCCTCGCCACCAGTCGGGCATTGGGCATGACATTTATCTAAAACTTTGGACGCTTTCAGACCCCATCATTCCTGCCGACTTCATCTTATTTGATGAAGCCCAAGATGCAGACCCCTTGATGATGGGTGCATTAATCCGTCAAGACAAACAAACCATCTATGTTGGTGATGCTCATCAACAGATTTATGAATGGCGTGGGGCATTAAATGCCATGAAGCGACTGCCTTATCCACAAACCCTGCTCACACAGTCTTTTCGTTTTGGTGAGAATATTGCCAAAGTTGCCAATGTATTTTTGACTGCTTTGCAAGAAACAACTCCCTTAAAGGGCAATCCTACCACACCAAGTCATATTGCAAAACTGCTTGCCAATGGCAAAAAAGATGCCATTCTTTGTCGTACAAATGCCACCGCCATGAGCCAGTTGCTGTCAGGGCTTAAAGCTGGACACAAGGTATCTTTACAGGCCGACAGCGACCGCATTTTGCGTTTTTGTCATGCTGCCGAGAGCTTAAAAACTGGCAAGTCCGCCTATGGTGTGCCAGAGCTTGCGTATTTTAAACATTGGGGCGAGGTGCAAGAATTTAGCGAAACTGGTGAAGGCTCTGACCTAAAAACATGGGTCAAGCTCATTGAGGAACACGGCTCTCAAACCATTTCAAATGCCATCAAAAGCCTAACCACCCAAAGCCATGCCGACTATGTTGTCTCCACCGCCCACAAAGCAAAGGGTCTGGAGTGGAATCGGGTACAAATTGGCGATGATTTTTTGTATGATATAAGTCGCCACAGCATCAAAATTAGCCCTGAAGAGCTACGCCTGCTCTATGTGGCGTGTACTCGTAGCAAAGAAGTACTTGATATTCATCACATCAGCGATTTGATTGCCAACCTAGCACTTGATGACAAGAAGTTGATTTATAAATAATCCATTCATACAGCAACCACATGACCGATTTTCATCACCTATTTAATCGCCCTGTCCGCCTGCTCGCCCCAATGGAGGGCTTGACTGACCCATTGATGCGACAAATCTTGACCCAAATCGCCTATGATTTGGGGCGACCTTATGACTGGGCGGTCAGCGAGTTTATTCGTGTTACCCATTATCCTTTGCCCGCCCACACTTTTTTAAAGTCTGTGCCAGAGCTATTGACGGACGGCAAAACAAAAAGCGGTACTCCCATTCATGTACAACTGCTTGGCAACAATCTTGAGACCATGAGCCAAAGTGCGATGACGGCGGTAAACCTTGGGGCAAGTGCAATTGATTTAAACTTTGGTTGCCCTGCTAAGACAGTTAATAACCACAAAGGTGGTTCGGTGCTTTTGGAAGAACCAGAGATTTTGTACGCCATTATAAGTTCGGTCAGAAATGCCGTGCCAAGCGAGATTCCAGTATCGGCAAAAATCCGTTTGGGTTATACCGACACCTCCAAGATGTACGAAATCGGACAAGCAGTCAAATCGGCAAATGCAAGCTGGCTAACCGTCCACGCCCGCACCAAAGTAGATGGCTACAAACCGCCCGCCTATTGGGATAAAATCGCTCCCTTTACTGAGCTTGGACTGCCAATCATTGCCAATGGCGAGATTTGGAACGCTGACCACGCCAAATGCTGTGCCGAGCAATCCGCCACACCGCATTTAATGCTGGGGCGTGGTGCGGTTACTCGTCCTGATTTGATTGCCAATATTCACAACGGAGCAACGCTTGATTGGCAAGGGCTTGTACCTTATCAACTCGCCTTTTTACATGACGACACCGACAATCAAGGCGGACTTGTTGGGCGGTACAAGCAGTGGCTTGGAATGCTGACAAAGGGTTATACGGAAGCTGAAAGTCTTTGGCAAATCGTCAAAAAACTCAAAACCAAAGACGACATCATTCATGCGTTAATGCAACCTATGCACCCATCTGCTTAGGCATTGATGAGACAAAAATCTTTATTAGGAATAATTTGCACTTGCGCATCTGAAAAAATGGGCGTATAATCCAGTTTTATTATGTTATAACATTTATTTAATGGAGCAACACCATGCAAGTCCTATCCTCTTTAAAATCTGCCAAAAACCGTCATGAGGACTGCCAAATTGTCCGTCGTCGTGGTCGCACTTTTGTCATCTGCAAATCAAATCCACGCTTTAAAGCCGTACAAGGTGGTAAAAAGAAGCGATGATTGCTTGTTTTGTTGAATATTGAATAGATACCTTACATTGACAATACAAGGCGTGATAAGCTCTTATCAAAACCAAACCTCCTTTCATGACATTTAAAGTGATTTTAGATCAAATACAAAAAAGCCAAACTGGTATCAGCTTGGCTTTTTTAATTAAGAGTCTTAGCACGATACTCTATTTGACACGGACACGATATTTAACAGATGCCGTTCCCCCAACACCTAAGTCCTCCACCGTCCAACGCAATGCCTTATAATAACTTAATGGCAACTCCTGAATTTCTGCATTCACCTTGGTACGAATAGGCATATTCACAAAATGATCACCATCAATGCTTGCTTTACCAATGCTTGGTGAAATAGCACCTATCAACTCTACACCCTCTGGAATATCTACGGTTACCGTCATGCTGCGTACACGATTGGTATCATGATTGGTATAAAGCCCTTGATATTCTACCACATCACCACGAACAACAGTGTCAGCAGTCGTCAAAGGTCGCAGCGTCTCATGACCAGATGCATCGGTATTGACCAAAAATGCGTTCATCTTAGTATCAATATTTGGGACAGCATGGGCATCGGTTTGCTGTGCTTGTGCATCGCTTGGCGTAGGTAGCATGGCATGAGCTGACAAAGCGGCCGTCGCCATAGTAGCAATCAACATTGCATGACTAAATTTCATAACTTCTCCTCAATTAAAACGCTCGTTGTCGGACTGCTTGGACATCATGTAGATTTTGTAGCAACATCAAAGCCTTGATTGCTGACAATCTGATAAAATGACTTAATGAATGACAAAAAATAATTAAAGTCAGTATCAGTAGCAATGGCTTTCATACTGACATTTTAAAAACAAGAAAGCCATTTTATCACAGATGGCTTTCTTGTTGAGTTTTATTAAGTATAAAATTACACACGCTCAATCACGGTGGCAATCCCTTGACCCAAGCCGATACACATAGTAGCAAGCCCAATTTGGGTATCTTGTTGTTCCATAACATTAAGTAAGGTTGTGGTAATTCTCGCCCCAGAACAGCCAAGTGGGTGTCCCAGTGCAATCGCACCGCCATTATGATTTACGATATCTTGCTTGTCATAAAGCCCTAAGCCCTTTAATACCGATAAGCCTTGTGCGGCAAAGGCTTCGTTTAGCTCAATGGTCTGAATATCATTGATGCTTAACCCTGCACGCTTTAACGCTTTTTGGGTAGCTGGCACAGGTCCATAGCCCATAATGGCAGCATCACAGCCTGCGATTGCCATAGAGCGGATTTTGGCACGGGGCTTTAAACCCAAATCTTGGGCTTTTTGGGCAGACATCAATAACATGGCACACGCACCGTCTGACAAAGCGGACGATGTACCTGCGGTAACGGTACCGCCTTTAGGGTCAAACACAGGCTTTAAGGCTTTAAATGCGTCCAAATTGGCATCAGCACGGATAACTTCATCAACCGTACAAAGTTGCAAATTACCGTCTTGGTCATGTCCTTCAACGCCGACAATCTCATTATCAAAGCGACCATTTACGGTAGCGTCCCATGCTTTTTTGTGTGAATTTACGCCAAATTCATCTTGCTCTTCACGAGTAATGCCATTTAAACGCCCAAGCATTTCAGCGGTTAAACCCATCATATTGGACGCTTTGGCATAGTGTTTGCTTGCTTTTGGGTTTAAGTCCACGCCGTGCATCATGCTGACATGTCCCATATGTTCCACACCACCGATGATAAACACATCACCTTGATTTGTCATGATTTGAGCCGCCGCCGTGTGCAAGGCTTGCATGGACGAGCCACACAGACGATTAACCGTTTGTCCGCCTGCACTTTTGGGAATGCCAGCTAGTAGTCCAATGTGGCGAGCAATATTCCAGCCTTGTTCAAGCGTTTGGTTTACCGCCCCCCAAATCACGTCTTCTACAAGGTTTAAATCAAACTCGTTGCGTTTTAATAGCTGTCGCACCACTTCGGCAGAAAGGTTATCGGCACGCACATTGCGAAACATACCATTTTTAGATTTGCCCATTGCTGAGCGTACGCCGTCCACAATGACGACATCGGTTGGGTTAAGCGTTGTCATAGTTTTTCCTTAAATTTATTTTAAAATCATTTTAAATACATCATCTACATCATCAATAAAACGACTTACCATTTTCTGCCATTTCTCTTAGCATTTTTGGGGCTTCGTACGCTTTGCCAAGATGAGCGTATTTGTCGCACAATGCCACATAATTTGCCACACCGATTTGGTCAATATATCGGCAAGGCCCACCACGGAACGCAGGGAAACCAATCCCCATAATCATCGCCATATCCGCCTCACTAGGGGTTGCCACGATATTGTCTTCTAGGCATCGTACGGTTTCGTTGCATAAAGCCAACATCATACGGTCAATGATTTCTTGGTCATCAAACCCTTTTGGCTCGCTGACAACTGACTTTAACACCTCTAATGTTGCAGGGTCGGTATTTTTGGTAGGTTTACCTTTTTTATCCGTTTCATATTTATAAAAGCCCACGCCATTTTTTTGACCCAAGCGATTGGCTTCAAACAAGGCTTGGATACTGCCTTTGTAGTCAGGTTTCATACGGTCTGGGAATCCTTGTGCCATGACTTCTGCCCCATGTACGCCTGTGTCTAGTCCGACCACATCAATTAGGTAGGCAGGCCCCATTGGCCAGCCGAATTTTTCCATGGTTTTGTCAATTTGCACAAAGTCCGCACCGTCTTTTAACAATAAGTCAAATGCCCCAAAATAAGGGAATAGCACACGGTTTACCAAAAAGCCGGGGCAGTCGTTTACCACAACAGGCACTTTACCCATTTTTTGGGCAAGGGCAACGGTGGTAGCAATCGCTTTTTCGCTGGATTTTTCACCACGAATCACTTCAACAAGTGGCATACGATGGACTGGGTTAAAAAAGTGCATACCCACAAAGTTTTCTGGGCGTTTTAGCACACTTGATAGATAAGTGATTGAAATCGTTGAAGTATTTGATGCAATAATTGCATCATCTTTCACCAATTCTTCAACTTCTTGTAACACACTGTGTTTGACTTTTGGATTTTCAACCACCGCCTCAATGACGATATCCACATCTTTAAAGTCGCCATAGTTCAAGGTGGGTTGGATACGGCTTAGCGTTTCGCCCATTTTGGCAGGGGTCAGTTTACCACGCTCAACTTGTTTTGATAAAAGTTTGCTTGCCTCGTTCATGCCCAATTCTAGCTGTTCGGACTTGATGTCTTTCATGATAATCGGCAAGCCCTTAACGGCTGATTGGTAAGCGATACCACCGCCCATGATACCTGCACCCAGTACGGCAGATTTTTGGATATCGTGGGCGTTTTTGCTATGGGTTTTGGCAAGTTTTTTTACCACTTGGTCGTTTAAGAATAAACCAACCAATGCAGTTGCCTGTGGGGTCTTGGCAGATTTTGCAAAGCCTTTGGCTTCAACTTTTAACGCCTCATCTCGTGGTAGATTGACGTGTTGTTCAATGGTGTCTAGGGCGATTTTTGGGGCTGGGTATTGTGCTGGATTGGCTTTGCTAAACAGCACTCCTTTGGCGGAATTAAACGCCATTTTTTGTTCAAGTTCTGACAGTTTAACAGGGTTGATTTTTTCTGCATGGCGAGCCTGCCAGTCAAGTTCACCATTGATACATTTTTTCACCAAATCAATCGCTGATTTTTCTAGGTTGTCAGCCGTTACCACCGCATCAACCAAGCCTAGCTTTAAAGCGTCCATTGGCTTTAAAGGGTTGGCGGTGGCGATGATTTCTAGGGCGTTATCAATACCGATTAAGCGTGGCACACGCACCGAACCCCCAAATCCAGGGAAAATACCCAACTTCACTTCAGGTAAGCCAATGGTGGCGTTATCGCTAATCACACGATAATCACAGACCAAGGTCATCTCACAGCCACCGCCCAACGCAGCCCCATTAATGGCACACACTTTTGGAAATGGCAAATCTTCAAAACGGTTAAATACTTGATTAATTTCAACAATCCAGCGTTCAATTTCACTTTCATCTTGGTTAAAATAGCCGACAAACTCAGTAATATCCGCCCCTGCGATAAATACATTTTTGCCCGATGTTACGACTAGACCTTTGACATCGCTTGCTTGTTCAACCGCCGAAATCGCCTTTTCAAACTCGGCATTGGTGGTTTTGTCAAATTTATTCACACTTTCGGTTTGGTTGTCAAAATGAAATTTGACAATGCCGTCATCAAGGCGTGAAACCGTGATGCTGTTTGATTGATAAATCATAAAAAAACTCCTTGTTTATTCTAAAAGATACTTGCTCACAATCGTCTTAGTTTACTATGAAAAACTTAGGGTATGGCAAGCCAAGACTGACCGATTGGTCATTTAGAAAATAAAAATTAACCAATAATCTGTTGTTTATAGAGTGATTTGACCCAAACATTATGGCAATCATTCATCTAAGCACTAAGTAACATGGAGATACCACATGGCAAAAAAACAAGCTGGCTTCATCAATACCCCAAACAAAAAAAGTCTAAAAAGCCCAAATAGGACTTTTTAGACTTGTATTGTTTGATATTAAGTTTGGCTTACTTAATTACTGTTATCTTTTCGCCATCTTCAATCACGCCTTTGGTTACGACAATCTTTTTGGCAGCCATATCAGGCAGTTCATACATTGTCTCTAAGAGTGCGTTTTCAATGATAGAACGCAAGCCCCTTGCCCCTGTTTTGCGTTTCATCGCTTGTTTGGCGATGGCAGTCAGAGCGTCTTTTTCAAATTCAAGCTCTGTATCCTCCATTGCAAACAGATATTGATATTGCTTAACCAAAGCATTTTTAGGCTCGGTCAAAATCTGCACCAATGCATCTTCGTCTAATTCATCAAGCGTAGCAATCACAGGCAATCGACCAATAAACTCAGGAATCAAACCAAATTTTACCAAATCTTCTGGCTCAACTTCACGGAACAGCTCACTGATTTTAGCCTCTGACTGAGCTTTTACCATCGCATT
This sequence comes from Moraxella sp. Pampa, assembly GCF_035181385.1. NCBI lineage: Bacteria > Pseudomonadati > Pseudomonadota > Gammaproteobacteria > Moraxellales > Moraxellaceae > Moraxella > Moraxella sp. Pampa. Next base: position 26,636 of record NZ_JAXCJK010000004.1, read on the forward strand.
AAACCCCATGCTCGTCGTCTCAGTACGCTGTTGAATGATACGCTCAAGCCCTGCAAATGCCCCACCAACAATGATCAGAATATTACTTGTATCCACAGCAATCATCTCTTGGCGTGGGTGCTTTCGCCCACCTTGTGGCGGAATATTTGCTACCGTACCCTCAATGATTTTTAAAAGTGCCTGCTGCACGCCCTCACCAGAGACATCACGGGTGATGGACGGATTTTCAGACTTACGCGTAATTTTGTCAATTTCATCAATAAAGATGATGCCTCTTTGCGTACGCTCAACATCATAATCTGCAGCTTGAAGCAGTTTTTGGACGATGTTTTCCACATCTTCACCCACATAACCTGCCTCGGTCAAGGCAGTAGCGTCCGCCATTGCAAATGGTACATCAAGCAGGCGTGCCAAAGTCTGTGCCAGCAAGGTCTTACCAGAACCTGTCGGTCCGATGAGCAGAACATTACTCTTGGCAAGCTCAACTTGCTCAGCACTCAAGGCGTCTTTTGAGTCACATTTAAGACGCTTATAGTGGTTATATACCGCCACCGACAATGCTTTTTTGGCACCATCTTGACCAATAACATATCCGTCCAAATGCTTACGCAACTCTTTTGGTGTGAGCAATTTGTTATCTGGCCACTTACTCACCTTTTCATCATCTTGTTCGACTAAGGTGTCATTAACACCAGCAAGCATATCCCCACAAGTGGCAATACATTCATTGCAGATACTGGCATCATCGCCTGCAATCAGTTTTTCAACCTCTGCCTTTTTTTTGCCGCAGAAAGAGCAGGTGTTCATATTGCTCATGAGTACTCCTTATAGATTCACTGGGCGTTTGTCAAGCACCACATCAACCAAACCGTATTCTTTGGCAGCATCAGCACTCATAAAATTATCACGGTCGGTGTCTTTTTCAAGTCGCTCAACTGGTTGTCCTGTATGCTCGGCAAGTAGCTGATTCAGCTTAGCTTTTAGCTGAATAATCTCTCGTGCATGAATCTCGATATCAGACGCTTGCCCACGAAAACCGCCCAAAGGCTGATGAATCATGATGCGTGAATTGGCTAGAGCATAGCGTTTGCCTTTTTGTCCTGCCGACAACAAAAACGATCCCATACTACACGCCTGCCCCATGCAGATGGTAGACACATCAGGCTTGATAAAATTCATCGTATCATAAATTGCCATGCCTGCAGTTACCACGCCCCCTGGGGAATTGATGTACAAATGCACATCTTTTTCTGGATTGTCTGCCTCTAAGAACAACAGCTGGGCAACAATCAAATTTGCCATATTGTCTTCAACCTGACCTGTCAAAAAGATGACACGCTCACGCAATAGGCGTGAAAAAATATCAAACGAGCGTTCGCCACGCCCAGACTGCTCAATCACCATTGGCACAAGGGCGGCTTGTGGTGCATGATAAGTATCCATCAACTGGTCATAAAAAGGGTTATGCTTCATATCATTCATTGGTTTTTTCCTAAAAAAATAAACATTAAACAGTGAAAATTGCACTTATTTTAACATTAATTAAAAAATACCCCAAACACTGTTTAGGGTATTTTTGCATCTTTATTACAAGCCGATCAACTTATGACTGGGCTTGTTGTGCTGCCGCCAAAAGGTCTTGGTATTTTACTTCTTTATCAACCACTTTACCTTGTGATAATAGATAATCCACCACTTGGTCTTCTAGTACCACAGATTCAATGCCAGCACGCTGTTCTTTATCATTGGTATAAAAATCAATGACTTCTTGTGGGTCTTCATAGTTTTCTGCTGCTTCGGCGATGAATGCAGTAACACGCTCTTGATCCACCTCAATTTTTTCTTTAGTGATGATTTGGCTAACCAACACACCCAAACGCACTGCACGCAATGCTTGGTCTTCAAACAATTCATTTGGTAGCATATCTGCACCAAAAGTTTTTGGATTGGCGCCAAATTGCTGAGCAAATCGCTGTAGCATTTGCTCACGCTGACGATTGATCTCTTGTTCTAGCATTGTCTTTGGCACATCAAATTCGTTCTTTTCAAGCAGTGCATCAAACGCCGCCTGTTTTACTTGGTTGCGACCAGCGTTCTTAATTTCTCGCTCCATATTCTTACGAACATCAGCTTTAAGCTTATCAAGACCACCCTCTTTAACACCAAACAGTTCAAAAAACTCTTCATTGAGCTCTGGTAATTTTGGTGTTTTTACTTCTTTGACATTGATTTTAAAGTCAGCCTCTTTACCTTGTAGGTTTTCAGCTTGATAATCTGCTGGGAAAGTTACTTTGATGGTTTTTTCTTCGCCAGCTTTCATGCCTTTCATGCCGTCTTCAAAACCAGGAATCATACGACCTGAACCAATGATTAAGCGATAATCTTCAGCAGTGCCACCTTCAAATTTTTCGCCATCAATAGAGCCTTCAAAGTCAAAAGTCGCCTCATCACCGTCTTCTAATGCACCATCTTTAACTTCTAAGGTTTGGCGTTGTTTTTGTAGATTTTCAATCATGACATCAACATCTTCATCAGAGACGCTGGCAGTCTGACGCTCAACCTCAATATCAGACAGACCCTTTACCTCTACCTCTGGGAAAGTCTCAACAGTCGCCTGATACACCAAAAAGTCATTTTCAAGTTTGACATCATCAATATTTGGCACGCCGATGGCACGGATTTTCTTTTCGTTCATCGCTTCAAATACTGTATCACGAATCACATCATTAATGACTTCTTGCTGAATGCCTGCACCGTATTGTGCACGAATGTGGCTTACTGGCACCTTGCCTTTACGAAAACCATCTATTTTGGCAGTCTTGGCCAAGCTACGAATACGGTTTTCAACTTTACCTTGAATTGTACCTACTGGTACTTTGACGGTCAGTTGGGTTTCTTTGTCTGACAGTACATTGACTGCGATGTCTAAATTACTCATATTTTTTACCTTAAAACCTATGAACCATTTATGATTGCTAATATACTCAATAAATGGTTAAAATGAAATCTGGGTAGTGCCAAAAAGCACCTACAAAAATCCTAAAAGGTGGTTAGTATAGCCGTTTTTTTGGCAAAATACAACCTTAAAGCAGTTGCTCAATCAAAGTTTTCATTGCCTGCCCACGGTGGCTGATGGCGTTTTTCTCGTCTTTGCTAAGCTCGGCAGACGATTTACCAAGATGGGGCAACCAAAAAAGTGGGTCATATCCAAAACCATAATCGCCTTTCGGTGCAGACAAAATTTGTCCACGCCACAAGCCTTGTGCAATCACTGGCAATGGGTCATCTTTGTGGCGTACAAAAGCCAACAGACACACAAAAATCCCCTCTACCGTCTCGCCTTTATCAAAATATGGCGTTAATTCTGCAAGCAATCGCTTGTTGTTCGCCAAATCATCGCCTTTTTCGCCCATACCGTCTAAACTGGCATAGCGTGCCGAATAAATCCCCGGTAAATTGCCAAGCACAGGCACACAAAGCCCGCTGTCATCTGCCATGGCAGGCAATCCGCTCTTGGCACTTGCATGGCGTGCCTTGATAATCGCATTCTCAACAAAACTTAAGCCATCTTCAACCGCATCATCAATACCCAATTCGCCTTGCGAGATGATTTGAATACCCAAGTCAGCGTCATCAAACAAAGATTGAAACTCGGTCAATTTGCCTTGATTGTTACTGGCCAAGATGATTTTTTGCATGTGATTCTCCGTCTTTTTATGATTGATAGCCCATAGGATTATTCTTTTGCCACCGCCAAGTATCCAAGCACGCACGGGTAATATCAAACTGTGCTTGCCAATTTAATAGCGATTTTGCCTTATCACAAGACGCATAACAGCTGGCAATATCGCCTGCTCGTCTGCTTACAATCACATAAGGCACATTTTGACCTGTTGCTTTTTCAAAGGCATTGACAAGTTGTAAAACACTTGTACCACTGCCAGTACCCAAGTTGATTGGCTCAAATCCAATAATATGATTATCCTTATCACCTTTTACCAAATATTCTAAGGCTTTTAAATGCCCCTTTGCCAAATCAATAATATGGATATAATCTCGCACACCTGTACCGTCAATGGTATCATAATCATCGCCAAATACCGACAGCTTTTGTAATTTACCGACCGCCACTTGGCTGATATAAGGCATTAAATTATTGGGAATATCCTTTGGGTCTTCGCCAATCGTGCCTGTTTGATACGCCCCGATTGGATTAAAATAACGCAAACTTATCGCATTAAACGCTTTTGATTTGCACAAATCTTCTAAAATGTATTCTACCATTAATTTACTTTGTCCATACGGATTGGTACAAGAACGGGGAAAATGCTCAAAAATCGGTAAAGATTTGGGACTACCATAAACCGTTGCTGACGATGAAAAAACAAGGTTTTGAACGCCAAATTCACTCATCACCTCCAAAAGATTTAAAGTACCAGCGACATTATTTTGATAATATTTTAAAGGCTCTTTGACACTCTCGCCCACCGCTTTTAAGCCTGCAAAATGAATAACCGCAAAAAAGTTATGCGTTTTAAAAGTTTGTTTTAACAAATCTTTATCTAGCACATCGCCTTTTATAAAATCAATTTTTTGATTAACAATGTTTTCCACTCTGTCAATAGCAATCACACTAGAATTGGATAAATTGTCATAAACCACAGGATTAAAGCCTGCCTTAACAAGCTCAATCAAAGTATGCGAACCGATATAACCTGCACCACCTGTTACTAAAATATTTTTCATCTTGTTTTTACCTTTTTATGATTTGGTTTTTAAATCAAAACAACCAATGCCTGCATAATAACCTTTGTATTGACAAATTTGCGTATCACTGAATACATTTTTACCGTCAAATATTGGCAAGGCAAATTCATTTAAAGCGGATATATCAATTTGACTGTCCGACCAATTAATAATAAATAAGGCGTAGGCATTATCAAGGGCATAAGGATTGTCAATTAATTGAAATAACGGCTGATTTTGATATTTTTGGGTTAATTCATAAGCGGTATTTATTGTGTAAACAAGTGTTTTTATACCATAATGCCAACACAAATTAAGTAAAATATGCACCGCACTGCCTGTGGTACGCCCAGCCCCAGTGCGATAGCCTGCCCCCCAAATGACCACCATTTTATGGTCAATATCGCCATTAAAATACTGCCAAAACTTTCTAAAAATCAGCTCTTTTTGGTCGGTATTGACATCAACCACCGCCTTTAAAAGTGCGGTATCCACTTGATTTTGTTCAAAACTTTGCATCAAAAACGCCAACTCATCTGGCAATGATTTACCCCCAAAGCCCCACCCTGCCGACAAATACTCTTTGCCAATGCGACTGTCTTGCCCCATTATGGTTTGTACTTGTTTGATATTAATCTTATGGCTGTCAGCAAGGCGTGCCATTTCATTAATAAAAGACAAGCGTGTGGCAAGCATACCTGCAATACTAGCACGAACAAATTCAATGGTTTTAATGGTGGCGATATTGTGCTTTTGGCTGTTTTTTAATAATATCTTTAAAATGCTGGATTTATCAAAACTGTCCTTAATTTTTTCGCCAATCAATAAAAGTTCAATATTAAAAAACGCATTAAAATTATTGCCTTCTTTTAAAAAATTAAATGGCAAATAATACACCCAATTTGTTGGTAAGTTCTTGGCAAATTCATCAAAAAACCCAATCGGTTTTGCCCCACTTAATATCACTTGGCTATTTGGGTTGAACAATTGTTTTGTTAAAAATGTATCGCCCAACTCATTGAATTTATCATCAGTCTCATTATCAAAAAATAACCAAAAGTTATCGGTGCTTTGTAATGTATCGCTAATAATAATTTTATTGTCAGCGGTATAAAACTGCCACAATAAAGCCAGCTGACGGTCAAATTGATAATTTTTTAATAAGGCATTGATTTTGTCAGTTTGACCAATTAAATAAACTTGTAAATCCAAACCTGCCAAAAATATAGCAGTATTTATACTTTCAAAATTAACACCCAAAAGATTGATTTGTTTCATTATTTTTCCTAAATGCTTACGATGCGGTTTAACCCACACTCATCTACGCCTTATCCTTGATTACTTTTAACAACGCATTGGTTGAGCTGTCAAATTTATCCATTGGCTCACTTGTGCTATTTAACACATCAAAGACGCTATTTGCCATTACTTTGCCCACTTCTACGCCCCATTGGTCAAAAGGGTTGATTTGCCAAAGCACACTCATCACAAAAACTTTGTGTTCGTATAAAGCAATGAGTGAACCTAGCGTTTTTGGGGTTAAAGCGGTCAAAAGCAAAGTTGTGGACGGCTGATTGCCACGGTATTGTTTAAATTGCAAAAATTTGTCGTCTTTTGAAGCCATATCAAAAGGCAAGGCGTGATTGCCAAATGCCAATACTTGCGACTGAGCAAGGCAGTTGGCAAGCGATAATTTATGCTGATTTTCCAAATATTTGTCGTGAATTTGCGTACCGTCATAACGATTAATCGGCGTGATAAAATCGCACGAAACCGCCTGCGTGCCTTGATGTAACAGCTGATAAAAGGCGTGTTGGGCGTTTGAACCAATATCGCCCCACAAAATCGGACAGGTCTTATAAGCAACAATATTACCATTTTTGGCGACCGATTTGCCATTGGATTCCATTTCAAGCTGGGTTAAATAATTGGGGAAAAATTTAAGCCGTCCATCATAAGGCAACACCGAATGGGCGTTGATGTTTAAAAAAGTGGCATTCCATACGCCAATCAGCCCCAAAAGCACAGGCAAATTGTTTTTAAAATCGGCACTTGCAAAATGCCTATCCATTTGATTTGCCCCTGCCAAAAGCTCATAAAAATTATCCATACCAATTTTAATAGCAATAGCAAGCCCGATGGCTGACCACATACTAAACCGTCCGCCCACCCAATCCCAAAGCAGTAGCTGATTGTCAGGGTGAATGCCCCACTCACTCATTTTGTCGGTGCAAGTAGAAATGCCAATAAAATGACGGTGTAGCACGGTGCGTTTATTGTTGTGGGCGGACAACAGCCAATGCAAGGCGGTTTTGGCATTGGCAAGGGTGTCAGCGGTGCCAAAAGATTTTGATGAAATAATAAACAAAGTGGTCTGCGGATTTAACACACCCAGCAAGCTATGTAACTGCGTGCCGTCCATATTGGACACAAAATGCACATTGATGTCGGTATCCGCCCATTCATCAAGGGCTGTGGTTGCCATCAAAGGCCCCAAATCCGAGCCACCCACACCAATATTGACCACATCACAAATTGCCTTGCCTGAATAACCACGCCAGATTTTTTGGCGAATACGACGGGCAATCGTCTGACATTTTTGTAGGCTTTGATGAACTTGTTCATTCACATCAACGCCGTCCACGATAAGGCTTTCGCTTTTTGGTAATCGCAAGGCGGTATGCAGTGCAGGGCGATTTTCGGTGTCATTGACTTTTTTGCCTGTCAGTAAGTCATTGATTTTATTTTTTAACTCAAACTCACCTGCCAAATCAATAAGATGACTTAAAATCTCTTGAGTAACAAGCTGTTTGCTAAAATCCATATAAATATCACAAGCGTTAGCGGTAAATTTTTCGCCACGAGTGGGGTCAGACTTAAATAAAGTATTTAAATCAAGCGGATTTTGAGCAAGGGTGTGTAGGGTGTGCCAAGTGGTGGTTTGCATTTTTTACCTTAATAACTACTCCGAACTACTCCGAACTACTCCGAACTACTCCGAACTACTCCGAACTACTCCGAACTTAACTTGTAATGTTGAGTTGGGTCATTTTTACTGTTACCAACCCAAGTAACAAGTCCTTTTTTTAGCAAAGATTTTAATAGTTTTCTGGCAAATGTATCACTTTTTTCCAAATAAACCGCCAAATCTTTAACCGCTACTTTCTCATTTTGATAGGCATACTGCAAAGCCTTTTTCTCAAACTCCGATAAACTCTCAACCATTTTCTCATTGATGATTTTTTCTAATCGCTCACTAGCTCTTAGCGTTCGTTGCAAAATATTATTTTCCAAACTAAGCAAAACAGAATTACCATTTGGCTCTTGATAAGTTGGCAAGTGTAAAAAGTGTTGCTCCATTTCATTAAAAATACGCTTAACACCTTCATTTAATTCTTTTACCCAACCAAATTCAGATAAAATCCTAGCAATTCTAGGATTTCTAGAATAGCGGGTATGACGCATATTTTCCAAGGTTACAATATTTGGTAATTTACCTGGACTAAAGATTTCCAACCGATTGTCATAAATAGAGATTCGGATATAGTCGCCCAAAAAAGCATAATTACGATGTGTCAAAGCATTGACAATACCTTCAAACCAAGCAAACTCAGGATATTCATCCATTTTAACAAAATTGCCATCTTTGTCTAATGTCTGAAACTCCCGAAGTTGCGATGCAACAACTTGTCTTGCTTGCATAATAAGCTTTGGAATCGCTCCTTCTAGCTGGAATTCTTTAACGATGTTGATTTCACTACCTGTTTTTTGGGTTGTGCCATCATATCTTAATACTTTAATACGAGCATTTGGAAAATAACGAGTCGGATTTTTACCAAATAACAAAATCCCTGCATTGGTAATTTGCCCAGACTTGTTGATGAGATTTCTAGCATATAAAATCTCTTCTAATGTAGAAGTGCTATTTAGATATTTTTTATACTCTTCTAACAAATTAGTATCCAAATCATTAAAATCCGCATCAGGTACAATCTCATCTTCAAAATTGCGTTGCCCTTTGTCGTACTCCAGCTGTCTGCGTTGCTCATATTTTAATAATAAAGTTTGGTCATTTGAGCGTAGATAAGCACTGCCATCATCAGCTTCTATCACACGATTTAACGATGGCTCAACACAAAAAACAAGTAACTCATCAGACTGACCACTGCTATTTTGGACAGTAATCACTTCATTACTATGAATAATTGGCATTTTTTGTAGTGTTTGTATGGCGTGCAGATATTCGCTCAAACTGTGTGCTTTAGGCTTTTTAAAACCTGTAATTTCCCCATTATCCTCAATACCAATCACAAATGTACCACCACCTGCATTGGCAAAACCAATCAAATGCTTTATAATGTCTTTTGGGGCTATTTTGGCATTTTTACGCTCAAAATACTGACCTTCAGTTTGAGCGATAATCGCTTCAAGGGTAGTTGCCCGCATCATATCTCCTTTAGCTGCCTTTGAGCAAAATACATAAACGCCTGCATATAGCTTGTCATATCGCCAGCGTCAAAGCTCTCCCCCACCATTGTCGTTACATCCACGCCCTTTGTACCAATCAAGGCATCTATCGCATCGGTAAGCTGAATTTCGCCACCAACGCTTGGGGCGGTTTTGGCAAGATAATCAAAAATGGCATTGTCAAACACATAGCGACCCACTACCGCCAAATTTGACGGAGCGACATCAGCTTTTGGTTTTTCTACAAAACCAGTTACAGCAAGTGATTGATTTTTATCGGATTTTTTAATGGTTTGAGCATTTGCCAATTTAGCAATGCCATATTTGTCAATATCGGCTGTCGCCACAGGATTGACAAGAATTTGCGAGCGACCTGTTTTTTCAAACTCTTTTAGCATAAACGCCAAGTTTTGGCTTGTATAATCGGTATCAAAAGGGTCAAGCACCACATCAGGCAGTAGCACCGCAAAGGGGTTGTCGCCCACCACCGCACGCCCTTGCAAGACAGCGTGTCCTAAGCCCAAAGGCTTGCCTTGACGCACGCTGGTAATGACCACATCACTTGGCAAAAAGTTTAAACTATCGGCAAGCGTATTTTTGCCTTTGTTTCTTAATTGAGTATCTAATTCGCTATTGATATCAAAATAATTTTCTATCGCATTTTTTTGGGCGTGATTGACCAGCACGATATTTTTAATGCCTGCTTTTATCGCTTCATCAATCACATAATGAATGCTCGGGCGATTGCCAAGCGGTAATAGCTCTTTTGGGATAGCTTTTGAAAGTGGGAGCATTCGTGTGCCAAAGCCTGCACAAGGAATAATGGCATGGGTGATTGTTGTCATCGCTACATCATTCATCTTACAGTCCATCTGTTTTCATCTTTGCCGAACAAAATGCACGACAACATTAGAATTAAAAAAATTAAAATGATTAAAAAATACAAAACCAAAATACAAAAAATTGCTAAAATACACACCGCCCATTATAGCACAATCGCCATACCCAGATCCAAAAACACAATTTTTACAAAAAAATAATAAAATAGTATCAATAATTACTAAAAAACATACATAAATTGACAAAAAAAATCGCCACTGCCCACAAAATCAAAAAAACGCCAAAAACCCAACCAAACCACATCAAATACCGCCTGATTTGCATCACCAAATCAACACCAAAGCTCAAAAAAAACCAAAACTAAAAAACAAACATACCACCAAAGGCCAACAACCGCCTAAAACAAGTCAAAATGTTAAGCAAATATTGCTTACAGCAATTGACATAACCTCGCTTACTTGGTAACATAGCAGGCCAGAATTTTATTTTTTAAACTGCTTTGATTGGTTTTTTAAATTAAATTATTTTAAACTTGCTAAAACGCGTGCTTGACTTTTGATAAAATCAGCTATCAAAGAGTTCGGTCGCATACTTTTCATGGTACTAGGAGTCCATTCATGAATAAAATCTTTAAACAAAGCTCATTGGTTCAATCTGTGGCCTGCTCTGAAATCACCACCTCTAAAGCAGGCCGTGTGGTCGCCACTACGCTAGCATTAGCTATCGTCAGTAGCTTCGCCACTCAAGCTCAGGCTCAACCAACAAATGCAACTAATCATACGGTTGATTTTAAAATTAAAGACCCTAATGATGCTCGTAAAGAAATTAGTTTAACAGCTCCTTTAGGACAAATTACTACAAAACTCTTTGAAACGATAACTGAAGCTAACAAAGAATCCAACGATAGAATCAAAATCGTGCAAGACAATTTGGCTGCTGAAGCTAAGTTTTTGAAAAAAAGTAAGGCGGACAACGAAAAAGCCATTAACCAAATTGGAACGCGTGTTGGTACTTTAGAAAAGTATCTTGTTGAGAATTTTGTGCCAGAATTCAACGCTCACGACGGTCGCCTTGATAAAAACGAAGCGAATATCACTCAAAATCGCAAAGACATCGAAGAAACAGTTAAGTACATCAGTGCTGTTAATGATGCTGTTGATAAAAACGAAGCGGCCATCACTCAAAACGAAGGCAAGATTGCTGCTAACGAAAAAGCAATACAAGACAAAGCAGACACCGCAACTGTCTATAGTTTGAATAATAACACCAACAAAACTATTGCTGATAACAAAGCTGAGCTTAAAGCTGAAATCGATGCCAACAAAGCCGCCATTGCCAGTAAAGTTGACCAAGACAGCTTTAACCATGTGCATGGAGAAGTAAACAACAACACAAATGCCATTGCAATCAATGCTGGCAATATCGGCAATAATACAGCAGATATCGCAGCCAATACAGGCAAGATTGCTGCTAACACAACCAGCATTCAAGCCAATACAGGCAAGATTGCTGCTAACGAAGGCAAGATTGCTGCTAACACAACCAGCATTCAAGCCAATACAGGCAAGATTGCTGCTAACGAAGGCAAGATTGCTGCTAACACAACCAGCATTCAAGCCAAAGCAAATGCTGCTGACTTGAAAGCTGCTAATGAGCGAATCACCACCATTGCAGACCAATACAACACACTAAACACCAGTGTTGACACGGTAAGCAACAACTACAAAAATCTTGATACCAAAGTTGGTAAGATGGATAAAGGTCTAAGTGCAGGCATCGCCAGTGCCGTTGCTCTTGGTATGATGCCAGCACCAGCTGCAGGCAGTCAGTACATCACTGGTGGCACAGGTTTTTATAATGGTCAAAGTGCCGTAGCAGTTGGCTTGACTGGTGCAACTGAGTCTGGCAAGGTTACTTATAAACTTGGTGGTTCTTTGACTTCATCTGGTGCTAGTACCTTTGGTGCAGGTGCAGGCTATCGCTGGAAATAATCAAGCATAGACTTTATCTAAAACCTTAAAAACCGCTTATCATTAAGCGGTTTTTTTTGATTTGTATCTAAGCTAGGCTCATCATGGTTTTGGTATCATAAAGTTAAATCAACCAACCCAAACCACCATAACACAAACATAAAAAATGCTTATCAGTCTAGGCAAAACCCAAGCAAAGCCTAATCACAATCAAAAAAAACACCCATCAACAGTGTGATGGGTGTTTTTTTATCCGTTAATATCGTTAATGATGTTGGATTCGTCCATTAACGCTTTTTACGCTGAATGGCGTGGATTGCACGGCCATCTGCTGATAATACTGCCTCATGCACAGCCTCTGACACCGTTGGGTGGGCAAAAGTCATCAACTGCAAATCTTCGACACTGGACACAAATTCTAAGGCAATCATGCCTTGATGCACGATATCGCCTGCACCCACACCCACCATGTGTAGGCCCAGTAGGCGGTCAGTTTTGGCATCAGCAACGACTTTAATCAGACCTTGACCCTCGCCCTGTGCCAAAGCACGACCATTGGCAGCCAAGCTGAACGAGCCAGTTTTTACCTCATGGCCTTTGGCTTTGGCGGCTTCTTCGGTCAATCCCACCCATGCAATCTCAGGGTGGGTATAAATCACACTGATGATGGTGTCATAGTTGACCTGTGCCTTTTCACCATGAATGCGTTCTACCGCCATCATGCCCTCTTCCATCGCCTTGTGTGCAAGCATCGGCCCACGCACTAGGTCGCCAATGGCATACACGCCATCAAGGTTTGTTTTGCATTGGTCATCAACCGCCACAAGGCCACGCTCGGTCAGCTCAATGCCACAGCCCTCTGCCAACAAGCCTTCGCTGTATGCACGGCGACCCACGCAGACAATCAGCTTATCAAAAGTTTCGGTTTTACTTTCGCCTTTGACATCAGTGGTTACCACAACTTCACCGTTTACCACCTCAGCCTTGGTAACTTTGGTATCGGTGCGAATGTCTAGACCTTGTTTTTTGAGCAATTTGGCAGCTTCTTTTGAGATGTCTTTGTCAGCCACAGCCAAAAATTCTGGCATTGCCTCATACACCACCACTTCAGCACCAAGGCGACGCCATACCGAGCCAAGCTCTAGGCCAATCACGCCTGCACCGATGACGCCTAGGCGTTTTGGTGCCTCGCTAAACTCCAACGCCCCTGTGCTGTCCACGATGTATTCACCATCTGTCTTAGCCACAGGGATATCAATCGGCACAGAGCCTGCCGCCAAGATGACATATTTGGCGGTGATGGTGGTCTCAGCCCCATCATGAGCGGTAAATTTGACTTGTTTTTCAGCCGATTTGCCATCGACCAGCGTACCCACGCCTTGTAGCCAATCTACGCCATTGCCTTTTAACAAGCCTGCCACACCAGCGGTCAGACCTTTGACAATCGTGTCTTTGCGGTTTAGCATTTTACTGATGTCAATATTAACATCGCCTGTGCTGATGCCGTGCTCTTCAAGCTCGTGCTTGGTCGCTTCATAGCGGTGTGAGCTGTCTAGCAGGGCTTTTGACGGGATACAGCCGACATTTAGGCAAGTACCACCAAGAGCAGGCTCGCCTTTGTGAATGCGTTTTTCAATACAAGCGGTGCTAAAACCCAGCTGGGCAGCACGAATGGCGGCCTCATAGCCACCTGGCCCACCGCCGATTACTACTAAGTCGTATGAAGTTTTCATATTTTTCTCTTATTGTGTTATCTGATACTATTTTTTAACAAATTGTTCAACACAATGCCAAACAACTTGCCAAATGATTTGCCCAACAAAAGTACCCACCCTATCAAGATGGGTCAATCATTTAAAGTTTAAATGTCTAAAATCAGACGCGCTGGGTCTTCGATCAGCTCTTTAATTGCCACCAAGAACTGCACCGCATCTTTACCATCAATCAGGCGATGATCATAAGACAATGCCAAATACATCATCGGCAAGATAACCACCTGACCATTAACCGCCATAGGGCGTTCGTTGATGGCGTGCATACCCAAGATGGCAGTTTGTGGTGGATTGATGATTGGGGTTGATAGCAATGAGCCAAACACACCACCGTTGGTGATGGTGAATGTACCACCAGTCATCTCTTCAATAGACAGCTTGCCTTCTCTGGCCTTGACCGCATAATCACGAATACCGCCTTCAATGTCGGCCAAGCCCATGCCATCTGTATCACGAAGCACAGGCACCACCAAACCACGATCAGACGATACCGCCACACCCACATCATAATAGCCATGATACACAATATCATCGCCATCAATAGAGGCATTCACCGCAGGGAAACGCTTCAATGCTTCGGTAGCAGCCTTAACAAACAGCGACATGAAACCAAGTTTTACGCCATGGCGTTTTTCAAACTGATCTTTATACTTGGCACGCAAGTCCATCAAAGGCTTCATATTGACTTCGTTAAAAGTGGTCAGCATCGCTGTTTCTTGGGTAGCAGACAGCAGACGCTCAGCGATACGCTTACGCAGGCGAGTCATTGGCACACGAGTCTCGGCACGCTCACCCACAGCGGTGGCAATCACACTACCAGAGGCGGTTTTAAGCGTTGGGTTGATCATGTCAGACTTGGTAACTCGCCCACCACGACCCGAGCCTTGTACATCAGCAGGATCAACACCTGTCTCTTTGGCAGCTTTACGCACAGCTGGGCTTTGGTCTTTAAAGCTTTGTTCAGCATTTGCACCTTTTGGCTGTACAGGAGCAGCAACAGAGGCAGGGTCAATCGTTGTACCCTTAGCAGCTTCTGACTCAGACAGAGCCTCTGATGATGGTGCATCAGCATCTTTGGCCACAGCAGAGGTTGCACCTGCTTCAAATTGAGCAATCACCTCAGCAGACAGTACAGTATCGTCCACGCCTTTGGCAATGCTGGTTACTACGCCATCATCAGGGGCAACAACTTCTAGCACAACTTTATCTGTCTCAATTTCAGCAAGCAGCTGGTCACGAGATACTTGCTCGCCCTCGGCAACATGCCACTCTACAATCGTGCCATCTTGTACTGATTCTGGGAATACAGGGGCTTTAATTTCAGCCATGATAAACTCCTAGGTTTATAAATTTAATTAAAAAAATACAAAACGCCAAACCAAAATACTCGGTTTGGCAAGAATATTACTTCAAATCGCCTACAGTTACGCCAAGTGCATCAGCAATCAATGCCTGCTGTTGGGCAGCATGAATCTTAGGTGAGCCCGTTGCAGGGGCTGCCGCAGCAGGGCGTGCCGCAGGGGCAGCAAGTTTGGCAGACTCAGTTGCCATGATGCGATACATCTCTGGTAGCAGGAAGTACCAAGCACCCTGATTTAAAGGCTCTTCTTGTGCCCACACGACATCAGCAAGATTTGGATATTTCGCCAATTCTTCTAAAATGCGTGCCTCTGGTAGCGGATAAAGCTGTTCAATACGCACAATCGCCACATGGTCCAGACCCAGCTTACGGCGTTGGTCAAGCAGCTCATAATACACCTTACCACCGCACAGCACCATACGAGTTACTTTGTTGTTGTCTTGTGCATCAATCTCTGGCAATACGGTTTCAAATTTACCATCAGCAAGCTCTTCTAGCGTTGAGGTGGCAAGCGGATGACGCAATAGCGATTTGGGCGACATGACAATCAAAGGCTTGCGTGCAGGACGCACCACTTGACGACGCAACGCATGAAAAATCTGTGCAGGTGTCGTTGGTGTGATGACTTGCATATTGTCCTCAGCACACAACTGTAAATAACGCTCAAGACGAGCTGACGAATGCTCAGGACCCTGCCCCTCAAAGCCGTGAGGCAACAGCATGACCAGACCTGATAGGCGTTGCCATTTGGTTTCGCCTGATGAGATAAACTGGTCAATCACAACCTGTGCACCATTGGCAAAATCACCAAACTGAGCCTCCCAAACAATGAGAGCGTTTGGCATGGTGCTGGCATAGCCGTATTCAAAAGCAAGTACCGCCTCTTCTGACAGCAGTGAGTTATAGGTGGCAAAGCGTGCCTGCCCCTCACGAATGTGCTGTAATGGCACATAAAGACTGCCATCTTTTTGGTTATAAAGTTCGCTATGGCGATGCGAGAATGTACCACGACCCACATCTTCGCCTGTGATACGCACAAGCAGACCCTCATCAACCAACGACGCATACGCCAAAGTCTCAGCTGCACCCCAGTTAAGTGGTTCTTGACCTGTTTGCATGGCAAGACGCTGTTCAATGACCTTGGCAACTTGACGCTGTAATTCAAAGCCTTCTGGCACTTTTGCCATCGCCTGACCATAGGATTTGAGCTTCTCAATATCCACGCCAGTTTGCCAGTCGTCTTCTAGTTTATGTCCGATATAGGGTTTCCAATCCACAAACAAACTGATATCTGGGTCTTTGGCAAGCCCTCTTGCCACATCTTGACCATTATCAAGTGCCACACGATAGCCATCTTCAATCTGACCGCTTTGCTCTTGATTGATGATGCCTTCTGCCACCAATTTGTTGGCATACTGCGTGCGTGTGGTTGGTAGCTTTTTGATGATTTGATACATCAAAGGTTGGGTTGCTGATGGCTCGTCTGATTCATTATGACCATTACGGCGGTAACAAACAATATCAAGCACGATATCACGACCAAATTCATGACGATAATCCACCAACAGCTGAGCAGCAAATACCACAGCTTCTGGGTCATCGCCATTAACATGCAAAATTGGTGCATGAACCATCTTCGCCACATCGGTGCAGTATTCTGTTGAACGAGCATCTTCTGGACGGCTAGTGGTAAAGCCAACTTGGTTATTAATCACAATGTGCAAAGTGCCACCTGTCTTATAGGCACGAGTTTGCGACATTTGGAAAGTTTCTTGGTTGACACCTTGACCTGCAAAAGCAGCATCGCCATGCACCACGATTGGCAACACGGTTTTGTTGTCAATTTCATAGCCATATTTTTCAGAACGACGAGCTTGGCGTGCTCGTACAGAACCCAACATCACAGGTGAGACAATCTCCAAATGCGATGGGTTATAAGCCAATGCCAAGTGCAGTTCGCCACCTTTGGTGATGACATTTGAGCTAAACCCATTATGATATTTAACATCTCCTGAGCCAATGGTTGGTTGTACTTTACCATCAAATTCATCAAATAAGGCAGCAGGGTTTTTACCCATGATGTTCACAAGCAGATTCAGACGACCACGGTGAGCCATACCAATGACAACCTCTTTGGCACCATAATCGCCAACACGCTGAATCATCTCATGTACCGCAGGAATGAAGCTCTCGCCACCCTCTAGACCAAAGCGTTTTACCCCTGTATATTTACGCGCAAGGTATTTTTCCAAACCCTCAGCAGCGGTCAGGCGGTCAAAGATTTCTAGCTTTTTATCCTTATCAAAACGGATATGCCCCTGATTGGATTCGATATAGTTTTCAATCCATTTTTTTTCGGTTGCTGTAAAGACATGCATATACTCATAGCCGATGCTACCACAGTAGATGCGTTCACAGATTTCAATGATTTCACGCAAAGTGGCTTCTTGCTTGCCAATACTCATCAAATTGGTTGGGAAAACCGTATCAAGATCAGCCTCAGACAAACCATGATATGCCAAAGTCAAATCTTCAATCTCTGGGCGTTTTTGCAAACCCAAAGGATCCAGGTTTGCCACACGATGGCCACGACGACGGTAAGCAGAGATGAGCTGCTGCACACCCATTTGTTTTGGATCACAGTTGCTGTCTGTTTGCACCAAACGACCTTTGGTCTGGTTGCGAGCAAGCAATAAATACTGCTCTTTGATCGCATTATGTGGTGCATCAGTGTCAACACGATAGTCTGCAAAATATGCTTGCCATTCTTCACTGACACTGTCTTTATCTGCCAAATAATCCTCGTACAACGCCTCAATATACGCTGCACCGTCCGCTGCCAATTCGGTGTTTTGATATGCCACCGTATTTTTACTGTTTGTCATAGTTTTCGCCATTTCTTTGGGAATTTTTAGGATAAATCATTGTTAATCGTTGAAAAAAACTCTCAACACCGATCAAAATATCTACCGATACGCCTGAGTATTTTTATAAGACGCATATCAACTGTATAGTGTACGCCATTTCACACAAGATAACAAGTTGCAATGTTTTTAAAAATGTATATGGTCGTAAAATTTCGTAAAAAATTCCCATTTAAATTATCAATCACCAGCTTTTGGCAAAAAATTTTATAAAACTTAAATTTTTGACCGTACTTTTTTATCATGTATTTTATCAAATCATCCAACCAAATAAAAATGAGCCAGCTTTTATCAATCAGCCATCAATCAGCCATCAATCAGCCAACAGTTCTTATCAATTTTTATCATTGATCATAAATCCTAGCAACACTTTTTTGGTCTAAACCAAGCAAAGCAAAAAAGGTCTTATCAAAAGATAAGACCTTAAATACATCAAACAGTCACTAACCTGCTACATCAAGCAACATATTGCGGATATGGCCGATGGCTTTGGTTGGGTTTAGACCCTTTGGACAAACCGACACACAGTTCATGATACCACGGCAACGGAACAGGCTAAACGGGTCATCAAGACGAGCAAGTCGTGCTTGGGTATCGCTGTCACGGCTATCAATGATGAAACGATAACCGTTAAGTAGTGCTGATGGGCCAAGGAACTTGTCTGGATTCCACCAAAATGACGGACAAGAAGTTGAACAGCACGCACATAAAATACACTCATAAAGACCATTGAGTTTTTCACGGTCTTCTGGTGACTGCAAACGCTCTTTTGGTGGTGCAGGCTGGCTGTTGATTAGGTAAGGGTGAACTTTTTCGTACTGAGCGTAGAACTGGTTCATGTCCACAACCAAATCTTTAATCACAGGCAAGCCAGGCAGTGGGCGTACGACAATCTTATTTGGCAGGGTGTTCATATTAATCAAACACGCCAAGCCATTTTTGCCATTGATATTCATGCCATCTGAACCACAAATACCCTCACGGCAAGAGCGACGGAATGTCAAAGTTTCGTCAATTTTTTTTAAACGCAACAACACATCAAGTAGCATACGGTCGCTTTCTAGCAGCTCAATCTCGTAAGTCTGCATATAAGGGGCGTTGTCTTTGTCTGGGTCGTAGCGATAAATCTCTACAATGCGAGTGCCTCGACTCATAGTCCTTCTCCACAAAAATATTCGGTATGAAACTTAGGCTGATGACACAAAAAAATATTATTATTGGCTGTCAGCCTAAGTTCATTGATAAAATCATTAATTAGAAAGTACGAACCCGTGGTTCACAGTAGTCCACAGTCAGTGGTTTTTTGCGAACTGGCTTATAAATCACGCGGTTATTCTCTGAATACCAAAGCGTATGCTTCATCCATTCATGATCATTACGACCCAATGGTGCATAATCATCATCAGCAGGACGCTCATAGTCTAATACAGAGTGAGCACCACGGCATTCATGACGAAGGGCTGCTGACAACATGGTTGCTTTGGCAACTTCATAAAGGTTGGCAACTTCTAAGGCTTCAATGCGTGCAGTATTAAAGACGGCAGACTTGTCTTTTAGGTGAATATTGGCAACTTTTGGTGCTATCGCCAAAATCTTTTCAACCCCTTCGTCCATCAAAGCTTGGGTACGGAACACGCCAGCATGAGATTGCATGATGTTGCGAATCTCATCAGCCACCTCTTGAGCGTTGTAGCCTTCAGTAGAGTTTTGTAATTTGTCAAGGCGTGCTTGGGTAAAATCAAGGACGCGTGGATTAAGTGGCTTGTAGCTACGGTCAGACTTAGCAAATTCATCAAGAATGTGCTGACCTGCTGCACGACCAAATACCACAAGGTCAAGCAGTGAGTTGGTGCCCAGACGGTTCGCACCATGAACAGATACGCACGCACATTCACCAATGGCATACAGACCCTTAATGATACGACCCTCAGTATACAGACCTTGCTCGTCCACATGACCATCTAGTACAGGTACAGTAACCTGACCGTGGATATTGGTTGGAATACCGCCCATCATGTAGTGAATCGTTGGCACAACTGGTACTGGCTCTTTGGTGATGTCCACATTAGCAAAGTTATGACTGATCTCAAATACCGAAGGCAGACGCTTCATGATTTCAGCATGACCTAAGTGTGTCATGTCCATCACGATGTAATCACCATTAGGACCACAACCACGACCTTCTTTAATCTCTTGGTCCATAGAACGAGAGACAAAGTCACGAGGTGCAAGGTCTTTTAGTGTTGGGGCATAACGCTCCATGAACGCTTCACCATGCTTATTACGCAAGATAGCACCCTCACCACGGCAACCTTCGGTCAATAACACCCCAGCACCTGCCACACCCGTTGGGTGGAATTGCCAAAACTCCATGTCTTGTAATGGAATGCCAGCACGCACCACCATGCCCAGACCATCACCTGTATTGATATAAGCATTGGTAGACGCTTTAAATATACGGCCTGCACCACCTGTAGCAAGAACAGTCGTTTGAGCTTGGAATACTGAGATATTGCCAGTTTCTTGGTCAAGAGCCACCACGCCATTGATGTTGCCTTCTGAGTCTTTAATAAGATCAAGTGCAATCCATTCAACAAAAAATTGGGTGCCTTTTTCAAGGTTTTTTTGATATAAAGTATGAAGCAACGCATGTCCTGTACGGTCAGCAGCTGCACACGCACGAGGTACCGCCTTTTCACCATAGTTGGCAGAGTGCCCACCAAATGGGCGTTGATAAATGGTGCCATCTGCGTTACGATCAAAAGGCATTCCCATGTGTTCTAGCTCATAGACGACTTTTGGTGCTTCACGGCACATATATTCAATAGCGTCTTGGTCGCCCAGCCAATCAGAGCCTTTCACAGTATCATAAAAGTGAAAATGCCAATTGTCATTACTCATGTTGCCCAAAGATGCACCGATGCCACCTTGTGCAGCCACAGTGTGCGAGCGAGTTGGGAAAACCTTAGTCAGTACCGCAACTTTCATACCGCCTTCTACAAGCTGTAATGACGCACGCATACCTGAACCGCCACCACCAACAATGACTGCATCAAAGTTGAGCGTGGGGATATTATTGATTGTATTATCTTGTGCTGATGCCATGTTAATTCCTAAAATATTATCAATTTATCAGATGATGATCGGCAGATTACCAAAAAATCATCACGCCCCAGAACAGATACACCAAAACAGCGATGATCACCACTGCTTGTAGCACCAAACGCAGACCTGATGATTTTACATAGTCAGTAAACACCGTCCACATACCCACCCACGCATGAAACACGAGCGATAAAATCATCACAAGGCTAAACAGCTTCATGGGCAAGCTCATCATAAAGCCATGCCAAGTGTCGTAATTGACATCATTAAATAAGAAAAATCCTACAACAACCAGTGCATACACCGCAAGAACAACCGCACTGATGCGTTGTAAAATCCAATCTCGTGAGCCTGAGCCCGTCAAGCCTGTTGCACTTTTGATACCTGAATTATTTCTAGCCATTAGAACATCACCCATACAAACGAAGCCACAATCAAGGCCGCTGCAATCACAAAGCTCACAACTGCAGCAGTCTTGCCAGACTTAAATTCTTCATTCATGCCAAGGTCAGCAAGCAAATGTTTGCAGCCCATCACAAAGTGATAAGCCGTTGCCGCCACAAAAACCCATGCCACAAAACGAACCAACAAATTATCAAATACCGAAGCAAAGCTTTCAGGCGATGATAATGATGTTTGCAGAACGCATAGCATCACAGGAACAAGTAAAAACAGCACAATGCCAGAAACACGGTGCAAAATAGAAGCCATTGCAATCGGAGATTTTGAGTTCACCGCAATCACTTGGCTTAAAGGTAGGTTAATCGGTCGGTTGCTTTTCACAGCGGGCATCCTTATCTAATTAACGCCGCAAAGGGCAAGGAGAGCTGGCTGACAAAGGAAGCTCCAAATGCACATTTGTTTTGTGTTGTTCAATCCTAAATACTAAACAATAAGGCAAATGAAGACCTTTAATGATCGGATTTAACACATTTTCTTAATAAAACAAATTGCACCTAAGAGTCAAAACCCTACACAGCGAACACCATCAAAAAAAAATTGAAAATACTTTTAAATCATAATCAATGAACCAAACCATCTGCCATCATGGCAGGCAAAACTTGCATGAAAGTTTTGCCAACAGCTTGATATTGCAAGTGATTATCGTTTATAAAAGCAGGTTGGTAAATATCGGAATTATAAAACGCTTGGCGAAATTTTACAAACAAATTTGGGCATTTTTGTTAAAAATGTGGCAATTTTTTGTAACTAATAAAAAACAATCGCAACATCACAACAAAATTTAATCAATACCATCTAATTAATACCAAAAAATCTTTACCATCAAATCTTGCACCGCCTGTGGCGTTGTCATCAAGATTTGGTTTAATATCTGGCTATAAAGAACTTTTAAGCAATCGTTATAAGCAATGTTTTAGTAGTTTTAGTATTAATGTTTTAGTATTTGAGTGATTTTTATAAATTTTTATCAACAAATGTGATCAATCAATTGTTACAAATCAATTGTTACAAATAATGTCATGATGAACAAAAGCCCTTGTCAAAATACAAAATTTTTCCTACAATCACTGCATACAATTTATCACAACTGGCACAACAGCTCTTCATTTTTTCAAATTTTTTGTTGGCAATAACCACGCTAAAACAGGTGTTTTGAGAAATTTTTGTGATGAATGCTTGTAAGTTGTGCAAAGTTTTTGTATCATCAGCACACCAGCTGTTCAATGCGTACTTTTTTTACGCACAAAAACACCAAACAAGGATGTCGCATCTTGAATAAAGGCTTATGAAGATGCGATTTAACTCGTCAGTTTTCATTTTTAGTTTGCCATGATGGCAGACCAAGATGCAAACATAGGACATTCACAACCAGAAGAGGTTTATCATGACACAAGAAGTTAAATTGGTCGTAGATGGCACAGAATATGAAATGCCAGTTTTAGAATCTACATTGGGTCGCCCTGTACTAGACATCACCGCAGTGAACAAGGCAGGTTTTTGGACTTATGACCCAGGCTTTATGGCGACCGCACCTGTTGAGTCCGCTCTGACTTTTATTGATGGCGACAAAGGGGAATTGCTACACCGTGGCTATGCCATCGATGAGCTTGCTGACAATGCTGACTATTTAGAAGTATGCTATGCTCTGCTATATGGCGACCTACCAAATGCCAAACAAAAAGAAGAATTTTATGAGCGTGTGAGCGGTCGTATGGCTGTTCATGACCAGTTGCGTAAGTTTTTTGAAGGCTTCCGTCGTGATGCTCACCCAATGGCAATCATGATTGGCGTGGTCGGTGCCCTGTCTGCTTTTTATCACAATCATCTAGACATTTCTGATGCCGAGCATCGTGATGAGACAGCGGTTGACTTGATTGCAAAAGTACCTACTTTGGCAGCGATGAGTTATAAATACTCAATCGGTGAACCATTCTTATATCCACGCAAAGATTTCAGCTATGCTGAAAACTTCCTTTATATGATGTTTGCAACACCAGGTGATGTCAATTACAAGCCAAACCCTGTACTTGTTAAAGCGATGGATAAAATCTTTACCCTACACGCTGACCACGAGCAAAATGCCTCAACTTCTACCGTGCGTCTGGCGGGCTCGACAGGTGCCAACCCTTATGCCTGTATCGCTTCTGGCATTGCTGCTCTTTGGGGGCCATCACACGGTGGTGCTAACGAGGCAGTTCTTACCATGCTAGATGAAATTGGTACGGTTGAGAATGTCGCATCATTCATGGAGAAAGTAAAAACAAAAGAAGCCAAACTCATGGGCTTTGGCCACCGTGTTTATAAGAACTTTGATCCACGCGCCAAAGTGATGAAGCAAACCTGCGATGAGGTATTGGGTGCACTTGGTGTTAATGATCCAAAGCTACAACTGGCCATGGAACTAGAAAGAATTGCTCTGTCAGACCCATACTTCATTGAGCGTAAATTATACCCGAATGTAGACTTCTACTCTGGCATTATCCTAAAAGCCATCGGTATTCCAACCTCAATGTTTACCGTTATCTTTGCCCTAGCGCGTACCGCAGGCTGGATTGCACACTGGACAGAGATGCACTCAGAATCTTTCAAGATTGGTCGTCCACGCCAAAGATATACTGGCGAGAAGCATCGTGCATTTGTAAAATTAGAAGACCGCAAATAATTTTAGCTTTACAAAGCCTAATAAAAAATCCCTCAAAACTTTGGGGGATTTTTTTATTATGACACTTTTATATCAGCATATCAATTAAAAACCACCCATAGAAGGTGGTTTTTAATTGATGATTCATCACAAACCTGCTTGTTTTAACAATGCACCAAAACTACCCAGCTTGTCTGATTTCACCTTAGCAGATTTTGAATGGGCCTCTTTTTTTGGTTTGTTACTTGAATTTTTATCAAATGCCTGCTTTGATCTGCGTTCAAAATGATGCTCGCCTTTGGCTTGCTCAGGCTTTTTGCCCGCCCCGTTCGCATCTGTATTTTCTGATTTTTCAGATTTCATGCTAAAGCCGATGCGACCACGAGCCTCATCTACCGAAATCACACGAACACTGACAATATCTTGGGGTTTGACGATGCTTGCAGGGTTGTCCACAAAGTCATCGGACAACTCAGAAATATGCACCAAACCATCTTGATGCACACCAATATCAACAAAACAACCAAAAGCAGTTACATTTGTTACCACGCCTTCTAACACCATGCCAACCGCCAAATCTTTGATAGAATTGACATCATCACGAAATTTAGCAGTTTTAAACTCACCACGAGGGTCGTGGGCAGGCTTGGCCAGTTCATTAAGTACTGTAGCAAGCTGGCTAAAATTATCACTGCTGTCATTGAGCGATTTGGCAACACTTTCATTACCTAAAACATCTGATAGCGATTTATCCGCCTGACGCAAAATCTCGTATACCAGGCCATAGCTCTCAGGGTGCACGCCTGTGGCATCCAAAGGCTCTGTGCCATCTTTGATACGCAAAAATCCTGCTGCTTGTTCAAAAGTTTTTACACCCAGTCTTGGCACCGCCTTTAACTCATCACGGTTTTTAAAAGCACCATTAACACGGCGATAATCGACGATTTGTTGTGCGACATTTTTATTTAGGCCCGCAATGTGTGCAAGAATGGCAGGGCTTGCTGTATTAACATCAACCCCCACCGCATTCACACAGTCCTCAGTAACCTTATCAAGACTTGATTCAAGCTCGGTTTGATTAACATCATGTTGATACTGACCTACACCGATGGCTTTTGGCTCAACCTTCACAAGCTCAGACAAGGGGTCTTGTAGACGGCGAGCGATTGACACCGCGCCACGCACCGACACATCAAGATTGGGCAACTCATTACTTGCGATTTCACTTGCCGAATATACAGATGCACCAGCCTCAGAAATGACAAGAGCCTTGGCGGATAATTTTTCATCATCAATAATTGATTTTATCAGAGCCTCACTCTCGCGACTGGCCGTACCATTACCGATAGCAACCAATACCACGCCATATGTTTGTATCAAGTCAGCAATCACCTTGCGTGCTGCATCAACTTTATTATAAGGCTCAAATGGATAGACCGTTTCAGTTGCCAACACATCGCCTGTAGCATCGATGACGGCCATTTTTACCCCATGGCGTATGCCAGGATCTACACCCAAAATGACCTTGCGACCAGCAGGGGCCGCCATCAGTAGGTGTTTTAAGTTTTCGGCAAATACCCCAATGGCATCGGTCTCGGCTGCCACACGACGCTCGGTTAATAAACGGTGCTCGATTTGACTACGCCACTTGGCGTGCCATAGTTTATCTGCTGTATCTGCTAAAAATGCACCATTAGCGGCATTATCATCAACATTAAAATGAGATTTGATTTTTTGGACAAACGGCTCATCTTCACCATCAACATGAAGCACCAATACATTTTGCTGACGACCACGCAACATGGCAAGCAGGCGATGATTTGACAGTTTGGCAAACGACTCAGTATGTTCAAAATAATCCTTAAACTTCTCACCTGCCTCTCGTTTTTCTTCACCCACCAATTCTGAACGAATGCTGGCGGTCTTATTAAAGCCCAATCGCACTTCGTCCAATAAGTCTAATGACTGCGCCCAATTGTCCAAAATAATTGCCTGCACCCCTGCCAACTGCTTATCAAAATCTTTAAAGTCAGCTTCAAAAGTTTCACCCATTTCGTCGGTCAAAGTATCAGGACAGACAAAGCCACAAAGTGCATCAGCAGGGTCAGCTCCTGCTAAAATTGCATCAGCAATCGGTTCAAGACCAGCAAGTTTAGCACGAGCAGCGACAGAACGGCGACGCGGACGATATGGCTGATAAATCTCTTCAAGCTCAAGTTTGGTGGCAGCCGCCTCAATGCGTGAGATCAGCTCTGCCGTCAAGACATTTTGAGCAGCCATCAATTCCATGATTTTTAGGCGTCTTGCCGCCAAATCCCTCTCAGAACTCAGCCCTTTTTCAAGACCACGCAAAACAGCGTCATCTAGACCACCTGTCTGCTCTTTACGATAACGCGCAATGAATGGCACGCTCGCTCCTTCATCAAATAAGTTGGCAAACGCCAATACTTGATTAGTTTTCACGCCGTGTTCTTTGGCAAGTTTTTCATAGATGGCATCATGATTGATGGCAGGTTGAACGGTGTCTGTCATGGTTTTTTCTATTTTAAAGTTAAAGATGAAATTAAAAACAGTGAGCATTTTACCACAGTCGTTTCATCTTAAAAACCGTAAATTCACCCAAAACCACGATTTAGGTTAAAAGATTTGGGTTAAAAATTGTTATCGTTGGTAAATTTTACTTTATTCATCATGTAGGCATGATATGATAATAAAAAATTGCCAAAAAACTTGCCAAAAAGTTGTTACATTTTTTTGTGCAATGTTGTACACTAAACATCTATAATATCTGACATCAACCAGTGGACAAACCTAAGGATAAGACATGACAGAATTGAACGAAAATATTGCTCATCGCATTTTGGTGGTTGATGATGATGTGCGTCTGCGAACACTACTACAACGCTTTTTAGAAGATGATGGTTTTGTGGTGCGTGTGGCACACGATGGCAAGCAAATGGATAAACTGATCGCTCGTGAGGCTTTCTCGCTCATCGTGCTTGACCTTATGTTGCCCGATGAAGACGGCATCAGTATATGCAAGCGTTTGCGTGCCGAGAATTCA
This sequence comes from Moraxella sp. Pampa, assembly GCF_035181385.1. Lineage (NCBI taxonomy): Bacteria > Pseudomonadati > Pseudomonadota > Gammaproteobacteria > Moraxellales > Moraxellaceae > Moraxella > Moraxella sp. Pampa. The sequence goes on from NZ_JAXCJK010000004.1 coordinate 53,987, forward strand.
GGCATACCCATCATCATGCTCACCGCCAAAGGAAGTGATGCCGATCGCATTGCAGGGCTAGAAGCAGGGGCAGATGATTATCTGCCAAAGCCATTCAACCCAAAAGAGCTACTGGCTCGCATCAAAGCTGTTCTACGCCGTCAAAATCGTGAGTTGCCTGGTGCACCAAGCCAACAAATGGAAGTGGTAGAATTTGGTTCTTGGACGCTGGATTTATCCACACGCACGCTCAAACGAGAAGGCAATGTTGTTACCCTGACCACAGGAGAATTCAGCGTTTTAAAAGCCCTAGTACAACACCCAAGAGAGCCTTTGACTCGTGATAAACTCATGAATTTGGCTCGTGGTCGTGAATGGGGAGCAATGGAGCGTTCTATTGATGTGCAAGTCTCTCGCCTACGCCGCCTAATTGAAGATAACCCTTCGCAAGCTCGCTATATCCAGACCGTGTGGGGTGTGGGCTATGTATTCGTGCCAGATGGTGCAGAAGGCTAAGCTGATTTAAGCTAAACTGATTTAAAAAGCAGGTTACCACCTGCTTTTTTTTGCTGTATTTTGTTGGCTTATTACTGGCGTTTATTCAGTAGATATATCCCTGCTGCCGCACTGATGATGATGGGTAACAATGTCATAGCCAAGGGAGGCAGATTGACTGCCAAAGCAATAAAACCTGTCAAATCAGTCAGATAGCTAAACAACAGCCCTGTCAATAATGCCAGCACAATCCGAAGTCCAAGCCCTTGCGACCGTAGTGAACCAAAAACAAATGACGATGCCACCAACACCAAGGATAATATCGCAAATGGCAAGAGTAGCTTTTGCCAAAATTTTAGCTCATGCCGAGCAGACGACACCCCTTGGTGATTCATCAGCTGTTTGTGTGCGTACAAGTCGGTCAATGACATATCATCAGGGTCTTGTGTGAGCAAATGAACATCTGTCGGTGCAATGGGTAGCGTGAGCAGTTTGCTATCCTCATGGCTATGCTGTACCCCATGTGTGCCGATATCAATCGCCTCAACATCATTCAATTGCCAAGTGTAACGACCATCTAAATAAGGCGAATGAACAGCCATCTTATCATAATTACCAGACTCTGCACGCAAGGCATGGATCAAATTGCTGTTACCATCAAGCGTATATCGCTTGGTCTTGCCCAATCTACCCTCGCTGTCAGCATAACTGATATAAACAATATCCTGCCCCAACTCATGCTCACTGACCGACCAATAACCATCTACCGATATCAGGTGGCTCATGGGTGTATCATGTCTGATGGCGGTAGCTTTTTGATTGGCAGTGGGCAGGACAAACTGATTCACCGCAAGAGAAATCACCACAAATAGACTAGCAGGAATCATTGCCCAGCTGATGATGCGATACTTACTCACACCAGATGCCTGCATACTCACCAGCTCACTATTGCCCGCAAGCAGTCCTAGCCCAATCACCGAGCCAAGTAGTATCCCTGTTGGGATAAATTGCACCAAAAAATACGGAGAGCGATATAAAATCAAAGTAAGTGCATCTTGGACAGTATAAACATCGCTCAACTTCTCTAGCTCGCTCAAATAGGCAAAGATCATTTGAAGCAGCCATAAGCCCACCACCGCAACCATCATCGCAAACAAAACGGCACGAATCACATAGCGTGCCAAAAGATACGATCTCATGTACGCACGCTCCGTCCAAGACGCAATTTTACCATCATTCGTTCATGATAATTGATGTACAAAGCCACACAAAACATTACCGTAAGCACCAAAGGATAAGCCCAGTTGCCCAGCTTACCTTTGGCGACACTTTCTTTTAAGGAAATCAAAATCAGCACATTAACCACAAAAATCAAGATCGCAGGAATGAGTTTAAGCCATCTGCCCTGCCGTGGGCTTGCCTGTGCCAAGGGCGGTGCAATCATGACAGCAATCAAAATCAACCAAGGCAAACCAAACCGATAACCCAGCTCAGCATGAATTTCGCTACGGCTTGGGCTAAAAGTGGTTTTGTTCAGATGATCAAGCAAGTCTGTCGTTGCCCAACCTTCAATTTTCATCGGTTTTAGCTCATCAGTTTTGCCTACTGCCAAGCTGATGCGATATTTTTCAAAACCTATTTGGCTGTATTTTTTGCTGGCAGCATCAATTTCATAGCGTCTGCCTTGATGTAAATCCAATCTCAATACACCATCATCGCTCTCCACCTGTGTGGCAGACTTAGCATAAATGACGGTGTCTTTTTCTTGGGCAGGCTGACTTGGGGCGTTTTGAGCAAGTGATTCAACCTTTTGGTCAATAATTGTGCCTTGCTTGGCAATGTCGTTTAAAGACGACTTATTGGCTTGTTTGTTTGGCATCCAAATCACAATGACATCTTTTAAATATTCTCGGTTTTGTCCAATTTCACCGACATATAAATGATAATCGCCACTACTAACAAATTTTTTTGGTGTTATAAAATCAAAGATCTCCAGCACCGATTGCTCTTGCCAGACATTCGTTGCCCTTGCCACACCCCATGGCTTGCCTACGGTTGTGATAAAAAATTGCATCACAAAAGCAATGAGCACAAATGGCAACAGCAGCCTTGCCACCTGTCCACGGCTGATGCCAATGGCATTTAGTGCCGCCATCTCGTGGTCTGCGTACAGTCTGCCAAAGACAAGCATCAAGCCAATAAAAAACGATAATGGAAAAATCAGTTCCAAAAAATATGGCAAGTTATAGCTGATGAGAGTCAGCAGAACGCTCATGTCCAACCCACCCTCTGCCACCATGCCAAAATAGCGAATTAAGCGACCACCGAGCAATATCACTACCAAAAACCCCAGCACTAAAACGGTGGTCATGGCGACTTCTCGAATCACATAACGGCGTAGAATCACGGATTTATCCAAGTAAATTAAGCAAAGCAATTGGTCATTATATCAAAATTTCGTTGCAAAAATCTTGAAAAATTTTTTACAGGCGGTATGTCAATCGACAGTTTCTTACACCAAACCCACTCATCAAATCAATACAGCAAATCATGTTTTGACATCACTTTTTATTAAGCCCCTTACACAAAGCATGGCAAATGTGTTAAACTAACTGTGCATTTTTACAAATCTCAATCACTAAAAATCATCTTATAAACACATTAAGGAATCATCATGTCAATTACCCTTTCTACCCATTCAACATTCACTTTAAAAAAACCAACCAAATCCAATCCTTTGCCACAGCTTGTATTCTTTGCTGACGACGAAGGCAACATCTTGGGCAATACTGACAACGACCACGCCAAGCGTGCCGAGCAGTTAGTCGCTAAATCAAACTTTGCAGGCGGGCTGTGTGACTTGGTCGGCGACCATGCACTAGATGGTAATGGTGTTGGTATTACGGTGGTGGGTGTTGGCAAATCAGATAAACTGGCAAGCAATATCCAAAAGCTGGGTGCAGCCACCTACAAAGCCATCAAAAACCACAAATCGGCCGTGATTATGTGGGGCAATGTCATTTGCCAAAAACATTTTTCTCAATTTGCCCTTGCACTGCTCAATGCAAGCTATCGTTTTGATCGTCATTTCTCCAAAAAAGCCGATGCAGACAAGTTGGAGACAGTCAGTCTCATCAACAACAAAGACAGCGAAGCTGAATACCAAGCAGCTCTTAGTCTGACCAAAGCAACCTTTGAAGGTCAAAGTTTTGCCCGAGATTTGGCAAATGAAGCACCCAATATACTCAATCCAAGCACGCTTGCCAAAGAAGCCAAAAAACTTGCCAAAAAATACAGTGATAAAGTTGAGGTTACCGTTTTAGGAGAAAAAGAAATCACCAAACTGGGCATGGGCTGTTTCATGTCGGTATCAAAAGGCTCGGACGAAGAAGGCAAACTCATTGTCATTGAATACTTTGGCAAAACCAAAAAGAACAAAAAAGCCAAACTAAACAACCCAATCGCTCTTGTGGGCAAAGGCATCACCTTTGACACAGGCGGTATCTCACTAAAACCTGCTGCAGGCATGGATGAGATGAAATTTGACATGGGTGGTGCAGCTGCCATGCTTGGTACAACCAAGGCGGTCTGTGAAGCAAATATGCAGATTGACCTAGTTACCATCATCGCTGCCGCCGAGAATATGCCATCTGGCAAAGCCACTCGCCCCGGTGATATCGTTACCGCAATGGACGGCACCAGTGTTGAGATTTTAAATACCGATGCAGAAGGTCGTTTGGTGCTATGCGATGCTTTGTGTTATGTTCAGGATAATTATGAGCCACGCACCATCATTGATGCAGCAACCTTAACAGGAGCCTGTGTGGTGGCACTAGGTGCTCATCGCTCAGCAATTTATTGCAACGACGAGGACACTTTGTCTGCATTAGAAGAAGCCAGCGAGTTTACCAATGATTTAATCTGGCATATGCCACTGGGAGATGAATACAAGGCCCAGCTAAAATCCAGCATCGCTGACTTACAAAATATTGGCGGTCCAAAAGGTGGTTCTATCACGGCGGCTTGTTTTTTAGAGCATTTCATCAAAGACAACCAAGCATGGGCACACTTGGACATTGCGGGCACAGCTTGGGTTAGTGGTGAAAACAAAGGTGCTACTGGTCGCCCAGTGCCAACATTAGTACAGTTTTTAAAATCACAAGAAAAATAATTTACGCCAAAAAAAATAAAACGCTCAAAATTGAGCGTTTTATTTTTTTATATAGATAAGCACAAAAAATTAGGCGGTTATTACCATACACACCAAGACACTGTTGCATGAATAACATCGCACCGCCCCATAAACAACCGCAGGCAATGGATTTACAGCCTAATCAATCAACTAAAAACCCCCTGATAACTCAACAAACACACGGCTTTTATCATAGTTATGTAATGGAATGGTGCTGTCTGTTTTTTGATACTGCCAAGTCAGCCTTGGCATGAGGCCTTTATACTTAAATTTGTCATGCCATAGACTGATGCCTGCATTATACTCTTTGTTGATTTGAATTTTATTAAAAATGGGCATGGGTGCCAAATAGTGCCTATTAGCAATGCCGACATTGGCACTGACACCAAGATTTTTCCATTGTTTAGAAATACTGCCCGTCAAGCCAATTCGTCTGTACGAGTCATCTTTGTCTCGTGTCTTAGTATATTGATAATCCGAACCGATACTCAGCCATGCATTGCCCAAAATCTGACTTTTAGTACTAAAACTTGGGGACAAACTGATGCTATAACCATCTAGATGCTTACGAGTTTGATATTTATTTTTGGCAAATTCAGCACTGGCAGAAAATTGGCTATCAGCACCAAGTAAAGTACTGCCTGCCAATCGCACGCCCACACTATCAGAAAAATACTTCAACTCGGTATTTTCTTTTTTTGCTCCTGCATAGTAGGTCAATTCATGAAAAGGAACGACACTTAAGCTTCTTTTGGCATCACGAAAACTGGTGTTGAGCGATGAACGCAAAGACACCTCATTATACTGCTTGGCATCACGATACAGCTTACCACGCACACTAACATCTGGGGAAATTGACACCCCTTCATCAAACAAAAATCTTTTGGATAGGCCAGTATTAAATGCTATGCCGTGAGCAGATATTGGGGCGTTTGCCGACCACCCACCGCCCAAATTCCGATTTTTTGGTGCATTATTAATATTTTTATCAATAATTAAATTACCACCAGCACGGACATCTGTTTTGGTAAAATTATCAATGGCAGTTAAATAAAGCGATAGTTGTTGTGTCAAGATTGGATCGCTGGTGATGATGTTACGAGCTTCTTTGTATTGACGATTAGCAAATAGGCTTTGGGCCAAACGCGCTGCAAATAACCGATTATCAGGGTAGTTATTTTTAAGATCTTTATAGAGCTTGATGGCAGTTTTATGTTCTTGGTTTTGTGTTGATAGTACAGCGTTTGCCCAAACGATCATTGGATATTCTATCAAATCTTTCGGCTGTTTTTGATAAATGGGTAACAATGTCCGCACGCCATCTATATTATTATAGACCAGTGCTGATAGCATCGCTCGTGCCAAAAGCTCGGGGCTGTTTAATAATGTAGATTCATCAATATTAATCACCTGTGTGTCAGTTGGTATTGCTGGTTGTGTTGGGCTGGGCGGTGGGGCAGAGTTGGTGTCAGACAACTGCAATCGGCGATCATCTTGGGTCTGGTCTATGATGTTGGCATGTGCTTGTACATGACACATCAGTCCAACGGACAATAACAATGGCAACGCACTGCCACACAATTCTAATCGTTTCATATAATCTCACAAAATAAGCATACAGGCGAACAGCGTCCACCTGTATGAATTTACCACACATCACATTGGTCAAAAATTAATATTTCATCTCAAGTGATACTGCAAAGTTACGCCCTGGCGCGGCATATTGGTTCAGCGAAGCTTGTCCATGAGCATTGCCAGAAGTGATAGAAGTCTGACGCAACGACTCCCAAGTACTATAGCGATGATTCAAAAGATTTTGAACGCTGCCACGCACGGTAATATAATCCGTTGGACGATAGAACGCTGACAGGTCTAAGGTATGCCAACCACGACTTTTAACATTGGTGGCTTTTCTTTCATGCTTTTCACCACTAGGTATGACAGCCTGTGTTTTTAGCTCATTGGCATCTTTGGCACCAGTGATGGTCCAAGTTGCCCCAAGACCCCATTTATCGCCATCAGCTGCATAGTCCAACCCAAAAACATATCTGGTTGGTGTGATGGTATCTAGAAAATAACCATCTGCATTGATAAAGTTCCCTTTAATCTTATTTTCTTTCACATTGGTTTTAAGGTAAGCTAAACTACCTGTTAGACCCTGTGGCAGTTTATCTGATAAGCTGTCAAAATAGAGTTTACCACCAATACTAACACCATCAAGATGAACATCTTGGTAATTGCGATAGCCCCAGATCTGTACAGGTAAATTAGGTGCTGGTCTATCAAAGTGTTTTAAAGTTAGGTCAATTAAGTCTTTGTAACGGTTATCAAAATAGCTGACATCAAGCACGCCCATATTGCCTTTAACACTGATTCCCAATTCTTGATTTAAGGCTTTTTCTGGACGAACATTAGTGGCTTCATATTTGTCATCATCCTCACCTTTGATTAAGCCGTCCAAACGATAACCAAATAATTCTTTAAAACTAGGTACGCGATAGCCTGATGACGCTCGATACATGATATCCAAATAATCAGTTGGTCTTACCACAAGCCCAGCATTCCAAGAAGTGTTGTTGTATCTACCCTTACCAGTCCAGCTGTCATCACTATTAAACAAATGCGTATCATAGCGTAAACCCAAACTTAAATCCACCAAATCACCAAAATAAATGGTGTCTTTTAATGATGCGTGCAAATTATGCCCCGTAATAACACTGTCGCCACACTTACGCGCCTCACCAAGTCCAGATTGCTGATCTTTACACACATCGCTATATTTTAGCACAGGCGGTTGGATTGACCACACCTCCACACCGTGTTTATCTTTTAAGAATTCATATTGTAGTTTATAGGACTTTGCGTGAATGTCTGAAATGGTGCGTTTGGAGTTAAATTTATCTATACCAACACCCGCTGACAGCTTATGATCAATCTTCTCTCCTTGGATAAATTTACTAAAATCAGCACGCAATACATTATGATTTTCTACATAAATCGTACGGTTGCTTTTTTCGGCAGAATTGGGTTTATCAATACTAGCCACACAGTTTTTATCAATGGTTGGGTATTCAGAGCAGTATTTTTCGGTAACAAAATTGTTGATATCTACCGTTTGACGATCAACGCTAATTTTGGCATCATCAATTAAGGCGTTTTTGTTGTCATTTTTAAAGTGATAGCTTAAGCCAAATCTGTCTTTGCTGTGTTTTTCATCAATAAAACGAGCCTGCGACCAATAACCTGCAATTCCATCTGGTGGCGTAGTATGTAGTCCTTCATGGTAGCGACTACCAAGATAAACTTTTCGAGCTGAGCCTAGTGCACCTCCATTCGGAGTGTCTTTTAAGTGATAGCTTTCTTTGCTCATGTCTCTGGTGTCATATTTTTGTTTTGTGCTCTCATAAACTGCCTCAAAGCGATGCTGTGGAGCAAGATTATAGCCTAATTTGAACAAGTATGAGCCAGATTTATAATCCATAGGGTCGCCCAAAACTCGATATTTGCCCGTATAGTCTTTGGCATTCATTTTCTCAAAAATGGGCTTGCTTAGCACTTTTTTCTTAATCGTACAGCCCGCCAGACTGGTTTCATAGTTAGGACATTCTTCTACGACGATAAATTTATGCGTGTCATCATCATCAAAGACAATGCCACCATTCGTCAAGTCATCAGCCGTACTGCCCCATCGCCATATGCCATATTCTGTGTTCAATATGTCTTTGTGTGGTATGACAGCCTGCTTGGTACGGTCGGTATATTGCAAGAGCAAATCAGCCTTGTCATTACGCAGGGCAAAGCCCGCAGAGTGCATGGTCTGCTTATCACGGCTAGCATAAGAGCCTTTGTAAAAGGTGCCAAATTTGCTATCATGGTCTAATACATCACTGACATTTTTGGTTCGGAAACTGACCGCTCCGCCCAATGCCCCGCTACCAGATTCTGAACCATTTGCACCTTGACTAATCTGTACAGCACTGATATTTTCCAGTTCAATCTCGTTGATTGCACCGCTGCCCTCTCGACCTTCGCCTGTTTGGCGTTTTTGTACCAAGTATGACTGAGCTTGGCTTAGCCCATCAACAGTAACGGCAACTCGGTTTTTATCTACACCACGAATGGTATAACCTGAACTTGCACCACGACCTTGTTCTACTACTGCTACACCGGGTGTATCTTTGACCAAATCACGAATGGATAGGATTTGTTTTTGGCTAATCTCCTCGGCTGTTTTGACTGTTTTTCCAAGCCCTGTTACTTCTTCACTTTTCTTGGTTAAGCGTTTTTTAACCACAACATCAATCGTATCTAGCACGGCATTTGGGGCATTGGGATTTTTAGCAGTACTATTTTCATCATCTTGAGCAAATGCTGGGTTTACGGCCCCAAAAAGCATCGAACACACAACCAAGCTTAGGTATTTTTGGCGATATTGATTTTTTTTCATAACAATTCCTTATTTTTTCTCTTTATTATTTACCTGTTCACTTGTGCCATAGAACACACCACCACCCACAACAGTGTCAGACTTATTCTCTTCGGTTTGCTTCTCTAATCTACCCTCAAAAGAGAATATACCCGCCAAATGTTTGGCGTCTTTGCCATAAAATCCACCTTGCACTTTGCTGTTGTCAATGGATTGTAAAATTTGATTATTTTGTTGTCTACCAGGGTCTAAGTCAAGTCGTCTGGCAAGATTTAGCGTGCCTTCAAAACCATTTTTTACAATGTTGGCGTTAATTTGGAAAACAGGGTTCGTGTCTTTCTCTTTAATCAGCTGACCTGTCAATTTTCTTTCATCAAAATTAACATTAAAATTAGCTTTGCTATCATACGCACCCTCGCCAGCTCTGGTTTGCCAGTGGTCGCCAATTCGCCCATGCCAAGTGCCTGAATAACTTACCTCGCCTCGGCTTGGAATCTGTTCACTTGGGGTACGATCACCCAATAGATAAAACCCTCTGACAGAATCATCAATTGCAATCTGTGCTTGCAATTGGCCATTGCCACTATTTGCATCAGGTTTTGGTAAAAATTCTTTTAAATTTTCCAATACCGTCAAATCAAATTTATCACCGCCAACAAACAATTTGACAATTTCATGATTTTCATTAACCTCGCCTTCAGTCTGTTCATCTAACAAAGACTCAAGTTTTTGTTTGATTGCCTGATGTTTATTGTTGGTGTATGCTTCTAGCACCTTGGTGATGATTTCTTGTTTACTTTCTTGTTTTCCATCATCTTCTGATAACAGAATATAAACATTGATCAAATCAATCAAATCTCGTTTTTCAGTGTTGATTTTTTGTTTAAGATCAGCCTTAGCATTATCAATCACCTGCTCGCTATATTGTGGCTCTACTTCGCGTTTTGGTAAATACTTTTGCAAATTAGCTAAGACATCTGGGTCAAATTTATCACCCTGCCTCATCAAGCCCAATGCTTCTTCAATACTACTGTACTCAAATTTACCAAATAGCTTCGCCAATTTCGCCTCGGCTGGCTTGACATCTGTAAACGCAGACAGAATCTTTTTGGTAATTTTTGCTTTTAATACTAATGTCGGACTGTCTAAATACTCATTCAATTCATTTTCAACATCGCCAAGGATTTCCTCCCTAGCCTCTTGCAACTTATTTTTTGCCTGTTGAAGCTCACTTTCTGAATAGCCAGGATTGGCAGGCGGTTTTGGTTGGCCATTACCACTTGAATTAGGCACAACAGCTCTGTTAAACGAACCCAAACGCAACAAACCGTCTGTTGTACCAAAGCTTGTAACAACGGCTTTTTGACCTGAAGCAAGTTGTACTATTTTTTGACGATGGTCATTAGGCAAAAGCTCAATAAACTGAGAGCCTATCTGTAGTTGATTGACATTGCCAAAGTTGGCAATCGAATGTATGGTTGCTTTTTGTGCAGGGTTAATTTGACTGTCCTGAGTGGTATCCACATACAACCCATCATATCGGACTTCCAACTTCTTCACCTGATTTTCGGTTTGTTTACCTGAAAATACCCCAAATACCGAATTATCGTCTGTCAAGAATCGCCCACCCAACTCTTCAGCATTAGGCCCAAAAAATCCACCTTCCAGACGATTGGTCGCATCTTTTTGGAAAAATTGTAAAGTAGTGTCTCTATCTACTGCTCTGGCACTGCCAGAAAAACGATTGCCTTGAATTGTGGCATCAATTTCATAACGGTTTACGGTCTCTCGCTTGCCATTTGGGGTTGCTTGTTTACTCCTGCTTAAAGTCCCCTTTAAAGTTTTGTCATCAAAGTTGGCTTGAAAAGTCGCTTGATGATTGCCGTTTCGTGGTGAGTACTGCCCAGAAGAGTATTCAGCAAATGAGGTCGCCCCCATATCATCACCCCAGTAGTTATCCATACCAAAAGTCGCACCACCACCCACAGGCCCCCGCTCTGACCGTTCATTATTTTGACGCCTATCACGCTTTGCATCGGTGACAAAATCCCATGAACCTGTGTATTGTACATTGCCCATGGTGCGTCCGATGGTAGGCTGTTCGGCATAATAATATACATAACCATCACCATCTCTTAGGAGGTATTTTCTGCCCTTTTCATCCATTTTTTCTAATGTTTCATCAGCATAAAAGTAAGAAAATATCCAGCCTGTTTTGACATATTTGTAGTCGTCATGAGGCTTTTTATAAGGCGACATTTCCTCTGAAAAATTACTTTTATAACGCTCTTTGTTTTTTTGGTCATAATTTTGTTTAAGCTCTTTGGTCAAGTCCGCAAGAGTCTTTTGGCTATTTTTTTCAAGGGCATCTTCGCTTAGCTGCTCATGTTCACCAAAATAACTGACATCTTTGTAATCTACAGCCCGTTTGCGTTTTGGAATGGGCATAACCGCGCTTAATGCAGAACCAAATAAAGGCTTAATTAAAGTATCGCTATTTTGGTTGGGTGGCACAGGCTGAGCATCGTCTTTTGTTGGTGGCTGAGGAGTGGCAGTTGGATTCACGCCGACCTCAATATAGCGTGAATTACTAAATCCACCGCCATTACAAGCGGTTAATAACACAGTGCTGACAGCCAGAACCAGTGGTAAAGGGGTGAGCTTTTTAGTATTGGATAAATCAGACATAACGCCTCCAAGCAGATGAATTAATCAGTCAGATTGCACAAACAACAACCTTGCAATTTGATTATTTTTTTGTAACAAAAGATGGTGAAATATTAATGATTTCTTACGCTTATGGTCGGATTTATTATAATTAATCTTAAATGAAAAAGCAATAAGAATTATTATCAATAATTAAATTGCTTTCAAAAAGTATTGCTGTCCACGGCAGAATCTGATTACCAGTTTAAACAATAAAAAAATACCCCAAAGTTGGACAACCAACTTCGGGGTATTTACACTAAAAACAGCAGTTAAAATTATCTTAATACTTCTGCCATCGCATAAGCAACATATTCAACATTTTTGCTGTTTAGCCCTGCAAGGCACATACGACCATTTTCTACCATATATACCGCAAACTCATCACGCAGACGCACCACCTGCTCAGCATTTAAGCCAGTAAAACTAAACATGCCACGCTGTTTGGTGAAATAGCTAAAATCACGCTCAGGCAATTTGGCACTCAATGTGTCTTGTAACTTTTGACGCATCGTGCGAATACGATCTCGCATTTCATACACCTCGCCCACCCATTGATTAAACAATTCATCATCATTCATCACAATATCAACAACCGCACCACCGTGTGATGGCGGGTTAGAATAGATGCGACGCACGGTAAATTTTAGCTGTCCAAGCACACGCTCAGCTTCATCTGCCGATGGTGCAACTACTGACAAACCCCCAACACGCTCGCCATATAGCGATAAGTTTTTTGAAAATGAATTTGATACAAATACTGGCAAGCCCAGCTCTACAGCACGGCGAATGGCGTATGCATCACTGTCCATGTCATCACCAAAGCCTTGATAGGCAATGTCCATGAATGCGATAAGTTTTTTATCTTTAATGATATCAAGTACAATATCCCATTGCTCACGATCCAAATCTACACCAGTTGGATTGTGGCAACATGGGTGCAACAATACGACATCGTTTTGGTTTAGACTTTTAAAAAACTCACACATTTCATCAAATTTTACGCCAATCGTAGCAGCATCATAATATGGATACTCACCCACCTCCATGCCAGCACCTGCAAAGATACTGATGTGATTACCCCAAGTTGGCTTTGATACATAACATTTGGCTTTTGGAAACCACTGATGAATGAAGTCCGCCCCCACTTTTAATGCTCCCGAACCACCCAAAGTAGCGATGGTTGCCACACGACCCTCAGCAACTGCCTGACTGTCTTTGCCAAATAATAGCTCTTGGCACGCTTTTTTGTATCCAGCCAAGCCGTCCATTGGCAAATAACCTCTTGGTCGTGGCGGATTGGCAATTTGTGCTTCAGCGGTTTTTACACATTCAAGCACGGGCAGTTTGCCATCTTCAGTATAGTAAACACCGACACCCAAATTTACCTTGATATCGCTTCGTGGATCGTTTGCAAACTTATCCATCAGACCCAAGATTGGATCGCCTGCGTAGCGTTCAACATGATTAAACATGACAACTTTTCCTTTAATTAAAGCCTAACGGCGAAAATGATAACCAATACAGTATAAACCAAATCCCACCTCTTGTGCAGATCATTTCTAAACAAAAGTGGCAAAATACAGCAACTATTCTTTTGGACTGCTCACCAAAAATTCATGTGCGTTTTCAATCAAAAAATCCTTAAAAGCAAGTGCGGCAGGTGATAACGAACGATTTTTATGCGTATAGAGCAGAAATTTCCTCTCAACCACAGGCTCTGCAATCGGACGCATGACCAAACCATACAGCTCCACCCATTCTGCTGCATAGAGTAGGCAAATCGTTACACCCAAACCCATTCTCGTCATGCCAAGTGCTGTTGATAGAAAGTTTATCTCAAAATCAGGATTAAAAATACGGCTCGAAATTGGTGCTGGTAGCTCGTTTTGCAAAGACTTAATGAATGGTCCATTTAGGGTGATTAAGCGTTCATTCAATAAATCCGTCCAGCGGATTACCTCTTCATTAGCAAAAAAATGGGTCTTAGGTAGTACCAAATAAAACGGTGAGCTAAACAACGTATCTGTTTGCAAATCATCTGAATAAGTTCTCTCAGGTGCAATGCCCAAATCAGCTTCTAAATTTTCAATAGAATCTACAACATTATCCACCGAACAGTCAGTTAGGGTTACTTGGATATGTGGATGCAATTCACAAAATTTAGCAATGAATTTTGGCATGGTTGATGCCGATAATTGCTGAGACACCGCCAAACGCACATGACCTTGGTGCAACGATTTGAGGTTTGCGACTTTTTCGTTGAGTACCGACATCTCGTTCAGCACTCGTCTTGCTTGTGGCAGTAGTCGTGTTCCTGCATCGGACAAGTGTAACTTGCGAGTAGTACGATCAAACAGCTTAACATCAAGATTTTGCTCAAGCTCTTTAATCAGCCCACTCAAAGCAGATTGAGTCAGGCACAAAATCTCAGCCGCCCTAGTAAAGCTGTTTTGTTCAGCGACAAGCACAAAAGCACGCAGTTGGCGTAGCGTAGTACTCACGGTTATAATCCCTAGTAATATATGTATCAGTTATTATTATAAATTATAATTTTAAAGATACAAGTAGCTTATGAAAATAAATCCCAACCCTCATTAAAACCAAAATAAAAAACCAATCTTTAATTTAAGATTGGTTTTTTGGTTAATATTATTTTATTCAACAGACCAAACCGCTTTGGTCAATCAGCTTTTATGGGCATATTTTATTATTAGGTTTAAAGAAAGACCAATAACACAAAGACCAATCACACTAAGGCAATGTCTGACAGCAAAATGCCATTGTTATCCGCATAGACATACGCACCATCACAAATAGTAACGCCACCAAGGTACAAATCAAGCCCTATCTCACCCACACCTTTACGAATGGACTTTTGCGGGGTTGAGCCCAATGCCTGCACACCCAAATCAAGCTCAGCAAGTGCATCAACATCACGCACACAACCATAAATAATCACACCTGACCAGCCATGTTTGACAGCACTTTCGGCAATCATATCACCCAATAATGCACATCGCATAGAAGCACCGCCATCAACAACCAGCACTTTACCAATGCCATCGGTTGCCAACAATTCCTTAACTCGTGAATTATCTTCAAAACATTTGACAGTAACAATTTGTCCACCAAATGATTTACGACCACCAAAACTGCGAAAAAATTTACCATCTATGCTTGGTAAAACCACTTGGATTTTTTTGTCCTCGTTGGCATCTAACAAATCACAAGTTACAAATACACCCATCGTTTCACTCCCATCATCACAAACTACAACGAACAAATTTTTTTACAAAAATAGCATTTCATCAATCTTTTGTCAATTTATCCGACACTAAGTCAAGCGTGCGATTTGACCTAAAACTCATTTGTTGCTTTGTGATGGGGTCAACAAAACTGAGTGAATAAGCAAGCAGTTGTAGCGGTGAGGCAAAATCGCCCTGTTCTTTATGGCAAATGCTTGGGTAATAAGGGTCGTTTTTAATCGGAATGCCCAGATGATTCAAATGCACTCTTAATTGGTGCAACTTACCTGTGGTAGGATAAAGTTCATACTTCGCCCAGCCATCATGCACTTGCAACCGATGAATGCGTGTATGAGAATTAGGTACACCATCTACCACCGCCATTGTGTAAAAAGGCTCGCCACGCTCCATGCACAAACTCACATCAAGCGGAAAAGCCAAACCAAAATGAACAGGTGCAATGGCATGATAAACTTTTTTGATGGTTTGTTTTTTAAATAATGACTGATAAATGCCTCTGGTCTCAGAATTTTTGCTGATGAGTATTAACCCTGCCGTCTCTCTATCAAGACGATGAATGGGGGAGAGTGTGGAAATATTCGTTTTGCACTTTAGACGAGTTAAGAGCGTTTGTCTAACATAGTTACCACTTGGGGTAACTGTAAGAAAATGAGGTTTATCCACAACCATAAATTCCCGATTTTCAAAGATTATCTCGTGTTCAAACGGTACAATGGTTTCATTTTCTAAGAACCGATAATAATAAATATGGCGTCCATGACAATAAGGAGAATTGGCATCAACCCGCCTGCCATCGTCCCAAATGACCAAACCATCATCAAAACGCCTCTGCCATTCATCAGGCAAGATATGAGGAAATTTTTGACAAAGAAAATGATAAATGTCAGCGGGCCTCTTGGTATTGTCCATAAATTTTTCTAAATAAACCACACTAGGAGACACGCCATCAATCATCGGAGGAACAAATACTTCACCCATTACAAAGCCCCTTGATCAAATCATCCATTATAAATGATTTTGATCAGTCTTAACCAAACATTTTCCCAGCTGATAAATTTAGCACAACCACCAAAAAGAGCCACAATGCTTACAACAAACGACTTAACACCTGCCAGCTGGCTTTATTTTTTATAAAAAAGTCATTAACACAGCATCATTCATTAAAAATTTAAGACACTCGCTTTAATCAATCAATTGCAAAACTTTTTTTAAAGGCCAAACCGCCAACCTTGACCATCTTAAAGCCCCAAAAACCACTGCAAACAAATACCATATTGATGACAAGAATGTATTGATCATAAAAACAAACAAGCTATTTTGGTCAGCTCTCAACAATATCTCTCAATATCTCTCAATCTTGCACTTTGTAAGAAAAAGCTGACAAAAATTGACGATATTGGCGTATTTTCTTGTTGTTTTAAATTTGGCATAATATTCCCAAGCAGCAAGGAGATGGCAGATGGATATGCCGACATGGACGAATGCTGTGGTAAATGGAAGTAAGGCAAGGACGAATACGGAAAAAATCATGTAAATCTCCCAAAACAATAAGGCCACAATCATAACGGTTGCGGCCTTATTGTTTTTTATTAGATTATTACGATTTGCGTGATTACAAAAAGCTCCTGTACTACTGGGAGCTTTTTATGTTTATTGAATGTGTATTTTTCGCGCCAGCAGAAGGGGCTTTCACCCCTTTTTTTGGCTTTTAAGATTTTTATTTAATTGACCAGTACTTAGCTTGCCAATTACCCAGTGCATCCTTAGTAGAATAGCCCTGAACATAAGGCTTAACCGCCCTTGCATTAACTTGGTAATACACCCATACATTTGGCACATCTTTATCCAAAATCGCCTCTAAGTCATGATACACCTTGGCGCGTTCAGTATCACTGGTCTTAGTCAAAGATGTTTTTAATAATGCGTCATAATCTGCATTGGAGTAATTGCCATAGTTGCCTGAGCCCTCAGTACGCATGACATTCAAAAAGGCTGCTGGGTCATTATAGTCGCCACACCAAGCTGCACGCGCCATTTGATGTTCGTGGTTACGGCGACTTGCCAGATATGCCTTCCACTCTTGATTAACCAGATTAATCTTGACAAAGCCAAGTGCATCATGCCATAGTGATTGGGCAGCAACAGCAACTTTTTTATGATTTTCGCTGGTATTATAAAGTAAGTCAAATTTAAGCGGATTAGACTCATTGTAACCTGCCTCATTGAGCAACCGCTTAGCCTCAGCAATGCGTGCAGTTTTGTCAAGTTTGTGCCAATCTGGGGTATAATTTGGGTTGTTAGATACGACTGTTGGCGTCATCTGATAAGACGGCATCTCACCACGAGCAGCAACTTTTTCAGTGATGGTTTCACGATCAAGTGCCAGCGTCATTGCACGGCGGACACGCAAATCGTCAAATGGCGGTTTTTTGACATTCATTTCATAATAATATGAACAAAATGATGGTGAGGTCTTAACCTCATCTTTATTAGTCGATGCCAACACATCACTTGGAATATCGGTAAAAGTAATGTCAATCTCACCCGCTTGATATCGTGAATAATCCGTTGGGCCGCTATCAATCGGCAACAACACCAAATGCTCAATGGCGACATTGGCAGCGTCATAGTAATGTGGGTTTTTGACAAAGACCATTTTTTCGCCAACTTTCCAGTCTTTTAAAATATACGCACCGTTTACCACAATATTTTCAGGTTTTGCCCATGCATCACCAAGTGTCTCGACCACTTTCTTGGGCACAGGACGCATGGCAGTGTAGGCAGCCATCTGTGGAAAATATGGTACGGGTTCAGATAAGGTGATTTGCAAAGTCTTATCATCAAGTGCCTTTACACCGACCTGTTCTGGTGGCAATTTACCCTCAATAATGTCGCTAGCATTTAGCACTTTGGCGTCTGCAATAAAATTGGCAAAATTAGCGGCGGTCTTAGGGTCAACCATACGCTGAAAACTAAATACAAAATCATGTGCTGTAATGGCATCGCCATTTGACCAATTGGCATCACGAAGTTTAAATACCCAAGTGATGTTGTCCGCACTTTCCCAACTTTCTGCAATGCCTGCGATTAATTTGCCATCTACATCTGTACTGGTCAATCCCACAAACTGCTGGCGTGCAACTGACGATTCTGGTACACCACCTGTCTTGTGGGGGTCAAGTGAGCTGATTTCTGCACCGTTGTTAATGGTTAGCGTTGTCTTGTCTTGCTTACTGGCAGTTTCGCTTGTTTTAGCGTCTGACTGGGCCGATTCGGATTTGTTTTCACAGCCCGACACGGCAAGCAACACACCAATAGACAAAGCCGAGACTGCAAATTTTAGCGTATGTTTTGTCATAATACATTCCTTTTTGATCATTTTGCCAGAAGTTATGGGCTTTAAGCACAAGTAATTAAAGCCCTAAAGCATTATTTGGGGTATTTTATCATCATCATAGAATAAATGGTTTTGGTTTTTTATTCCATTTTTGAATATATAAATCTCATTTTTCATGTAAGTATTTTCTTACACGCATTGGCGATATTAGTGTATTGTTTTATGCCAAGAAAATTGGCACAATATGAACATCAGCAAGGATTGGGTGAATGGATATGCCGACATGGACGAATGCTGAATGTCATGATGACGACATGGAAATTTAGGAATGGCAAAACACGATAAAACCACAAAGTTCACTTTGTGGTTTTATTGTCACATATAAAAATCAACAATAAGCACTGATTAGCACTCAACATTTATCGCTTATCAATATTCATCTTAGCCGCACATGGCACAACAAAACCAAGACCTTGCACCACTTTCAATCACTTTTGATGCAAGGTCCGATAAGATAATTGACAAACTGCTGATCTAAATTCTAAGTTTAATCAGCCTACCATCGTACTTTAGCAGCTTAATGGCCAAATTGTACAATCATCATCTTTTTAAAAGACTGGCAAGCCTGCTTGGTAGGCATCAATTTAGAATTTAAAATTAACGCCCGCTAAGACATTGGCTCTCGTGCCAGATTCATTGTTCTTGGCATAATCTGCCTGTAACTTTATCTCAACATTCTCTTTACCAAGCACAACTCCGACTTGCCCCACCACCTCATTGGCAAATTTTTGTGTCAATGCTTGGTTGTTGATATGAATTTTGGCATCAGAATTGGTATGGCGGTAGCTGACACCAACACTTGGACGAACAGTCAGCCCATGTGTCATCTGAATGGCCTTGCCAATATTGACACCTGCCTGATAACTCATCATGCCAATTTTGTCTTGCTTAACGCTTACCTCGGTACCATCATTAACTCTGATTTGATAATTTGCGCTACCCAATTGATGGTAATGCACACCTGTGTGTACTTTCACATCAAGCAAGTCATTATTAAAAGTTTTGGCAACTCCCAAACCGACACTTGACATATTTTTGTTGATATCAGGCATTTGGGTTTGATGATGCTTTGTTTCGGATTTGGCTTGACCTATTGACACATCTCCCATCAATGCCAAACCATCATGATGTTGCCATTTACCGTATGCCGTACCCGTAACAAGTTGACCCTTACCTTTAAAGTCATCGGCATAATCAGCAACATAATGCAAATGACTCAAAGATGCCCCCAGTATCAAGTCGCCCATGCTCAATGGCAAAGCATGATCCAAACCAATTTGGGTCAGCTGACTTTTTTGTTCATAGCCACGATACTGGTCAGAAAAATGGTGAGTCTTTTGGGTGTCCGCCTGAATCCAAACACCTGAATGCTTGCTATCTAGATGTTGCACGCGCTCATTGATGCGCTGATTGATATGTACCAAGTGGTATGCCCCTGCTGACAATTCAGACAAAGCGGTATTTGCATATTGACTGATGACATCAGACTGCTTAACATTTTGAGCAGCCTGAGCATCTTGCCGAGCTTTTTGGGCGGCTAAATCTTTGGCTAAAGAAACTTTTTCGGCCTGCTGAGCTTCAGATTGTTTCTTAGACTCTTCTGCTTGGGTTAGCACCAATCGAGTTTGACTTTGCGACTGAATCAGACTGGCTTTTTGGGCTTTTAAATCCACCAAAGTTTGTGCCAACTTTTGAATCAACCGATCTCTTTCTTGCTCCAAAGCCACTATTAACTTAGATTTTTCATCAGCCAACCGTTCAACATCGGCCAATCTTTGTTGAGCCTCCGCTTGTTTTTGTTGCGATTGATTAAGAGCGACAATGACATCAGCTTTGGCAATCTCTGCTTGCCTTTGTATTTCTATGGCTTCATTTCTTGCCATCTGAGCTTGTTCACGCAGTTGTTGTTCTTGGCTTAATTGCTTTTGTAGCTGCTCATTTTGAAGCTCAATGTTTGCCAACTGCCGATTCATCGCCATTAAACTTTGTTGAGCATCGACCAGTACTTGATTTTGTGAATCAAGCTTTTGCTGTGCCTGTGCCAAATGCACTTTAAGCTGAGCAATGGTTTGTTCATTTGCAGCAGTACTGGCTTGCAATTTGGCACTTAAAGATTTAACATCGGCAAGAGCATTTTTTGCTTGCTCCTTTGCCAGCTGTGCCACTTTTTTAGCGTCTTCGGCTTGTTGTTGGGCCAGTTTGGTATTTTGAGCAAATAGCTGAGTCACCTGCTTAACTTGCTCTTGCGCTTGTTGCTTATCCCTCTCTGCTTTTTGTCTGGCCAAATCAGCGGTCTGTTTGTCTGCTTGAGACTGGATCAGTTTGGCCTGAATGCTTGCCAGTTCTTGTTGTTTGGCAACCAATTGGTTTTGGGCTTTTTCTTTGGCTTGATTGGCTTTTGTTAGTGCCTGCTCTTGCTTCGTCACTTGAGCCTGAACCTGCAACAAATCATTTTGCAATTTAGTAACATCAGCCAGACCCTGTGATTGTGCCAATTTCAAAGCACCTTCGAGAGCTTTTTTCTCAGCTTGTGCTTCAACCAAACCATCCTGAGCAACCTTCAAAACTTTCTCTGCTTGATTTTTAGACGAAACTGCGTTTGCCAAATCCTCTTCCAACTTAGTTTTATCAGATTTTAATCTGATAAAATCCGATTGAGATTTTACTAAGTTTTCTTGGACTTGTTGCTTATCCTTCTCTGCTTTTTGTCTGGCCAAATCAGCGGTCTGTTTGTCTGCTTGAGACTGGATCAGTTTGGCCTGAATGCTTGCCAGTTCTTGTTGTTTGGCAACCAATTGGTTTTGGGCTTTTTCTTTGGCTTGATTGGCTTTTGTTAGCATTTGGGTCAAATCGCCCAATTCTCTTTCTTTATCTGCCAGAGTATTTTTCAAGGCAGTTTGAGCATCAACGACATTTTGCAATTCGTCCGTTTTTTGTGCTACCTGGGCATTGGCATTGGTCAAATCTTGGGTTAATTTTGCCACATCAGCCGAATCATTTTTCTGCGCCAGTTGCAAAGCCTCTTGTGCTGTCTTTTTAGCCAAAATAGCCTGAGCCAACTCGCTTTGAGCCTTCATATTCTCTGCATTGGCAGCATCTAATTGGTTTTGTAAAGCCGACTTATCGCTCTGAGCTTGGCTTAGCACCAACTGAGTTTGGTTCAGCTCTTTTTGCGATTGGGTCAGATCAGATTGCAATTTTGCCAAATTGATTTGTGATTGACTCAAAGCTTCTTGGGCTTTTTTGGCAAGACTTGCCTGCTTTTTAGCTTCTTCTTCGGCCAATTTTAAAGCTTGCTCTGCCACACGCTGGGCATTTTGAGCATCTTGCTTTGCCTGACTTAAATCCTGCTGAATATCTTGAGCATTTTTTAGTGCCAACTTTGCATCATGCCATTTGTGTTCCGCATCTTTTTTATCGGCATTAGCTTGGGTTAATTGAGCTTGAGTTTGATTCAGCTGTTGCTCTATTTGATTTTTGGCTTGCTCAGCCCGAATGGCTTTGTTTAACGCTTCATCTTTTTGTTGATTGGCCAAAACCAACACTTGGTTAGCCTGCTCAAATCGCTTCTGTGCTTGATTTTGTAAATGTTCAGCATGATCTTGGGCTTGTTTTGCCATCAGTTGGGCAGCTTGAGCCTCAATCAGAGCTTTTTCTTTTTCGCTAAGCTGTTGATTGAACGATGCCAACTGATGTCGCAACGCTGTCAGCTCTTCATCGTTTGTGTTTTTCTTACCTTGAACGTTGGCAAGTTGTTGTTCCAAATTGGTTTTTTGAGCTTGGAGTTCTTGCAAGTCTTCTTGAGCTTTGACTTTTTGGCGTTCAGCCTCAACTTGGGCGGTCAATGCCTGCTGCAATGACTGTATGGCTTGAGTTTTATCAATATCAGCTTGAGCCTTATCATTGATGGCCTGCCGTAAGGCGGCTTGAGCTTGTAGTTTTTCATTTTCAGCTTGAGTTTTGGCACCATTGACCGCATTGAGTTGATCTTGTAGAGCATTTTTAGCAGCCAAGGCCTCTTGCAGTGATTGCTGAGCCTGCACTCTTAAATCATCTGCTTGGGTTTGGGCGGTTTGTGCATCGGCTAATTGCTGGCGAATCTCAGCCAATTGTCTTTCAGCATTAGCCTTGCTTGCTTGTGCCTGCTCGGCCAGTTTTCTGGCATCTTGTGTCTGCTGCTGAGCCACTTCCAGATCTTTGGCACTTGCACCACCATTTGCCAGTGCCTGCTCCAAAGCCTTTTGGGCATCTTCTCGTGCTTTGATGGCATCAGCTAGGGCCTGTTTGGCCTTTTGGGCATCTTCTGCCGCCTTTTTAGCTTCAGCATCTTTTCGGACTCTAATCTCTTCCGACTTTTGCTCATTAAACAAATAATAGCGGTTGGTTTCGTCATTTTTTAATGTATAACGCCAAGCTCCTGCATGCACAAAGTCATCTTTTAGTTTAAACTCAACATCTTTGCTTTCTTGCCCGCCGTGTTTTAATGCCACCAAGTCAAGCTCAGCAACCTTGGCTTCTGCCCCTGTATTTTGCACAGTAAGTGTATGATTGCCTGTGGCATAACCATGCACAGTCAAAGTGTCGGCCTCACCTTGTGCCAAATTGGTTTGGTGATTGAATTGAATACTGCCTGACAAATCACCATTGAGAGTTAGATTTTTAAATTCGCTAGGGTTTGTCGTTGTGTTGAGCGTGATTTGACTGCCAGTCTTTCCGTCCAAATGGCCAATCTTACCACTGTCTGGCAGCTGCCAATGGCTGTTTTCATGCAGCACAACTTGGCTTCTGCGAGCACCTGATACAGCAAGGGTGAGCGGATTTGGATTTTTTAAATGCAATTGGCTTTCATCATTTAATTGCACATTTTTCGCCAAAACATCACTATTTAGGGTGATTTTGGCGTGATTTTGGGCATTTAAGTTACCTAAAATCGTGGCATTATTCACATTAATATGGGCATGGTCTTGAGCATGAACATCGCCAGAAAGATTGAGCTTGACCAAATTTTTCTCAGCAATGGCCGCACTGCTACAATAAATTTGTCCTGTATAATCAGAGCGATAGCAATTATCTGTCTTGCCATTGACAGCACCCAAGTTTACAGTGGCATCACCAAATGCCGACACATCACCTGTCATCTGTGGCACATTACGACTGGTGGATAAGACGCCGTTACCCCTTACCTCAAAAGATTTTGCGGTAAAATTATGGTTGAGCCATTCATCCTCTAAGACCACATCTTTTTTGCCCAGATGGTCATAAGCGTGTGGAACAGGACTGCCTGAGAGTATCACTGTGCCATTTTCTACGCTCAACTTACCATCAAGATTGATATCGCCAGACAAAATCATCACTTTATCGGCAGATGATGCATTAACACGAACATTCAAAGCATGATTGGGTGTATCAACAGTAGGCTTAATTTCGCCCAGATTGCCCTGAAAAATCTGTCGGTTATTGCCAGTATCTAGATTATCTTGTACAGTCAAAGTCAAGTTGGCGGGTCTGTTAGGATTGTGATTGACGATTTTAGCACCCTCATCTACGGTGCGTAAACGATTAAAAGTTAAATCATTGCCATTTAAATCCAATCGACCACCGCGATGGCCAAACACGATATTATCAGGGATAACTTGATGTTCATCACCAAGCACAACAGTGGGTCGACCACTGGTGATATGAACTTGATTAAAGGCCTGTCTTTCACCAGCACGGTCAGCTTGCTGTGCTAAAATCAGCTTACCATCGCCCACGCTAACATCACCTAGGTTTTTTCCTCTGCCAGACACGCTCAGCGTACCTTTACCGATTTTTGATAAGCGGTCACCTGCTGGATTATGCAATCGCCATTCTACTTTCTTGCCATCAGCAACAGATATCCCAGCCCCAACCCAAGTGGCATCATCACGGCTAGGACCTATGACTGTCATATCAGCATCAAAGTACAACGCCCCCGCCCCTTGGTGAATATCACTGCCAAGACGCAAAGTGGCTCTCTCCCCTGAAAAATACACGCTTTTACCGTGATTTAAATCTTTACGAAAGTGCGTTTGGGTGGGGTTGGCTTGTGCTTTATCATACACATTGACCACTTGGCGTAAATCTTTATCGCCTGTACTGGTTATCGTGGAGGCATTTTCATTCACCAACCAATGAATACGAGAATCACGAACTTTATTGACAACATGAACTTTATCTTCGTTCATTGTTTTTTCAATAAAGTCATTATGATGCAAAACCGTCCAGTTGCCATTAACCTTATTGCCCGCGCGGTGAACAGCAATGGCGGTCCATTGTTGTTGGTCAGCATCATAGGCAATGATAGGAGAACCGCTATCACCACCCAGTGTTATCGTGGGCATAGGACCATAAGCACTACTATTAACAGCGGTACGACCATCAACAGCGCCAATATACAATTCACCACTTCCAAGCAAGGCAATGCCATTCATGATATTACCACCGATCAAATACTGATAAAACCCTGCTACTTCCTTATCCTCACCGCCTGCAATGGGGCGAACCTTTTGTACACCCATGCCATTTCGCATGATATAAGGAAAGCGTCTGCGGTCTTGCAAAACCTTCCAATCATCTACCTTTAAAACAGGTATCGGGGCTGTTTCGGTAACTAATTTATGCAAGCGAGGGATGTGATAATCATCAATATTAATTTCCCTGCCATTTTGACCACTTGGTGGCTTCTCATTTCTATCCACAATAAAATAGTTGAAATTACTTTCTGGGTGTCCGTCTTGCTTAGGAGAGCCAAAGGCTACAGATTTATAGTATTTATTATGTTTGACACTGGCAATATACTGCGGATCAATAAGATGAGCAACACCGTTATTAACCGAAATGATTGACCAATCAGGCACAGGCGTGCCATCAGCAAGCATGAATCCGCGTGAATGACCTTGGTTATCAATCACTTCAATATTACTCGCCCCCAGCACAAACTTTCCTTTATTTTCAGCAAAATCACGAAAGTATTGATAATTGATACTGTCGGTAACAACACCAGAATGGGCATCTAAAATAGCAAGGCTAAGAGCACTGGCAAGCAAAGTTTTTTTAAAATGATATGACATGATAATAAGTATTACTGATAAAAAAATAGTCCAATATTGTATCACATCTTGCTTTATCAGTTTTTATGTTTTTTGTATCTGATGATTATAATACTGTAATACGGTTATTTTACAATCACACTGACCATCAAGCTGAGATACACATACCGATACCGCCATCAACCAGATTGACTAACCGTCTACAACCTCTCCATAAACCCCCAAACTCATCTTAAAATCTGCCAACTGCTCACTCTCCATCTGTACGCTGATGATGACCGCCTGTCCATAATCTACGCCAATAATCTTACCAGCAACCTGCCCCACCAAATAGCGAATTTGTGCTTCATGGGCAAAATCTGTCACGACTTTGACCTTTGATTTGGCAATAAATGGCATCAACACCATATTATCTACCACCATCTGAGTAGCGGTGGCATAGGCTCGTGTCAATCCGCCTGCACCAAGTTTAATGCCACCAAAGTAACGCACCACCACGACAAGCACATTACCAATGCTCTTGTGTTGCAAAACATTGAGAATGGGTCTACCTGCCGTGCCATTTGGCTCACCATCATCATCAAAGCCTGCCGAGGTGGTGTTGTTTGGATCGCCAATGATGTAGGCGGTGCAATGATGCCGTGCATCAGGATATGCAGATTTTAGTTGTTCCACATGAAACATTACTTGATCTTTACTGTCAATTGGATAAGCAAAAGCAAGAAATTGTGATTTTTTAATTTCATAAACAGCTTGGCAAGGGATAGATGGCGTATGGTAGGTCATGTTTTGGTTTTATTGAATAAATGTGATAAACTAGGCGGTATTGTAACTTATTTTAAGCAAAAAAATCATGCGATTAGACAAATTCATCAGCAAGGCTACCGAATTATCCCGCAGCGAATGCAAAAAAATCCTTCACCGTGGCGAAATCGCCGTCAATGGCGAAATCATCAAAGATGGCAGTCACCACATTAATAGCGATGATGATGTCATGTGGGCGGGCGAAACACTGAGTGTTGCAGAAGGCAATCGCTACATTTTACTGTATAAGCCAGATGGCTTTGAATGCACACTTAAAGCCAAAGAGCACCCCATCGTTACCGATCTTATTGCCGTTCCCGAAGTATCAAGCTTACGCATGGCAGGGCGACTTGATGTTGATACCACAGGGGCGTTATTACTTTCTGATGATGGTACATGGTTGCACCGTGTAACCAGCCCAAAACGCCACCAACCCAAATGCTATGAGCTGACTCTTGCCGACCCCATGAATGCAGATGAACAAGCACACGCCATCAAGCAAGTCGCAAACGGTATTTTGTTAGAAGGTGAAACCGAAAAAACCCACCCCGCCAAGCTGTCTTTCATAGATGAAACACACGCCACACTGATTTTGACCGAAGGTAAATACCACCAAGTCAAACGCATGATGGCGTATTTTGGCAATAAAGTCATAAAATTGCACCGTAGCAGCATTGGCACGATTACTCTTGATGGCTTAGAAATGGGCGAATGTCGCTTTTTGACAGCAGATGAAATTGAGCAGTTTTAACAAATTACCTTAACAAATTACCTTAAAAATGCTGAGCAAAAAGATGGCTTTCATCCACCAAGCTAACCCCTTTGTTTAAAAAAAATTTAAAAAAAGGAAAATTACAACCATGAAAAAAATCATCAAGCCCCTTATTTTAGGTTTGGCTCTCACTACTGGTACAGCAATTGCTGCAGATAATAACACCACAGATAATCATGTGATTCGCACCACATTGACAAACGCAGGACTCACCGTCCCCATTCAAAGCATCGTGGCAAGCCCCATCAGTTCGCTCACCCTGCTTACTTTGGGCAATGGCCAAGAACCACTACTTATCACAGATGATTTGCAGTACATCATTCAAGGCAATATTGAGCCAAACCCAAGCAAAATACTTGATATAAGCAAACAAATCAGCACAGCAGCGGCAGGCACGCCCATCAGCAATGCCCACAAAACTGCTTTGCTTTCCAATATGACGGCTCTTAAAAATATTGACGACGATGCTGCTTTTTATCACACCAATATCAAAGATGTGCTATGGGGCGTATCGGCAAGTGGCACACCGTTTTTAGTGAGTGCTGATGGGCAGTATTTCATCAACGGAGAGATTTCTGTCATCAAAGAGGGACGGTTTGCAGGGCTAGACAATGACTTTGAGACCGCCAAAAATCGCCATGTATTCTCAAAGCTTGATGAAGACACGCTCACCATCTATCCTGCCAAAGGCCAACAAAGAGCGGTTGTGTACATTGCCACCGACATCAACTGCCCATATTGCAGAATGTTTCATCATAAAATCCATGAATTTAACACAAAAGGTATCACCGTAAAAGCCATTGGCTACCCTGTTTATGATGAATCACATACTCCCATGCGTCAGATTTGGTGCGAAACCAACAACACCAAGCGTGCCGCTTTGTTATCTGCTGCCATGAAAGGCATTCATGGCATAAGCAACGCCTGCCAAAATGATAAAAACCCCATCAAACACAATCAAATCATGGCACATTCATTGGCAATCATTGCTACGCCTGCCATTTTTAATGAACATGGCGATTTATTTCAGGGCGACTTTACCACAGATGAATTCTTAGAATTTTTAAATATTAAATAAAATAAGCAACCTAAATAAATACCACCAACCTTTATCAAGCCTTTAAGCGAAGACTTGTGCGAGATTTTATCATGACCGACAGAGCGTTTTTATGAATTTTTATCTCAATTTTTAAGGAAAATATGTAAAATTTTACACATGCCTACCTTGATAAATGAGGCAAAATCACCATAAAAAACAAAACTATTTTGGCACTACGGAATTAACATGAGCAGAGATTTTTATACCATTTTGGGCGTAGATAAGTCGGCTGATGAAAAAGAAATCAAAAAAGCCTATCGTCGCCTAGCGATGAAATACCACCCAGATAAAAACCCAGATGATCCAACCGCCGAAGAGAAATTCAAAGAGGCGACAATGGCGTACGAGGTGCTGTCAGATGCACAAAAACGCGCCAGCTACGACCGCATGGGACACGCCGCCTTTGAGCAAGGCATGAATAATGGCGGTTTTGGTGGTGCTGGTGGTTTTAATGGCGATTTTGGTGATATTTTTGGTGATATTTTTGGACAGGCGTTCGGTGGAGGCGGAGGTGGCTTTGGCGATTTCTTTGGCGGTGGTCGTTCATCTCGTACGCGTGCCAGTAAGGGCAATGACCTACTTTATCGTCTCAGTCTAAGCCTAGAAGAGGCAGTTAAAGGCTGCAAAAAAGAAATACAGTTCAGTTCATCTGTCAGTTGTGGCACTTGTCGTGGCAATGGGGCAAAATCAGACGCAGACATCACCACCTGCCACAGCTGTGGGGGGCACGGTCAAGTGCGTATGCAACAAGGCTTTTTTGTCATGCAACAGACCTGTCCAGACTGCCACGGCACAGGCAAGACCATCAAAAATGCCTGCCCAGACTGTCATGGCGAGGGCAAGCAACAAAAATCACAAACTCTGGAAGTTTCTATCCCAGCAGGTGTTGATGATGGTGACCGTGTACGCCTAGCAGGCAAAGGAGAGGCAGGCGATGCTGGTATGCCAAATGGCGATTTGTATGTTGAAATTCATGTCAAATCACACGAAATTTTTACCCGTCATGGTGCAGACTTGCACATAGATGTTCCCATAGACATTGCCACCGCTGCCTTAGGAGATGAGGTTGAGGTCCCGACCTTGGACGGCCGTTTAAAAATTAAAGTCGTTGAGGGCACACAATCTGGCAAACTGCTACGCATACGCGGAAAAGGCGTCACGACTGTGCGTGGTGGTATGCAAGGTGATTTGATTTGCCGAATCATTGTTGAAACACCAACCAACTTATCACATGAACAAAAAGAACTGCTTCGTCAATTCCAATCCACACTTGGCAAAGAAAATGCAGCAGGCAAAAAGAAAGGTTTTTTTGATAAAATCAAAGACGAGGTAAAAGACATTTTTGATTAATCATTTGGCATTGTCAAAAACACGGTAAAAAATTACCGTGTTTTTATTTTGTATTTTCATTTAAGGCTGTTTTGGGTATAATCCAATGCACCACTCACCAACTTTAAAGGACATCATCATGAGCAACATCAACATCGGCATCATGGGTGCATCAGGTCGCATGGGGCGAATGCTACTACAAGCAGTACTAGACAACCCAAACGCCAACTTAAAGGCAGGCTTTGTGCCAAATTTTTCAAGTTTGATTGGTGCTGATGCAGGTGAATTCATCGGCATGCCCAAAGTGGGCGTACCATTGTCCACTTTCACACAAGTTGAGCACTTAGAAGGATTGAATGTATTGATTGATTTTAGCCTACCCAATGCAGTTGATGCAACCATTGATGCTTGTGTGTCAGCAGGTGTTCCGATGGTTATGGGGGTAACAGGTTTGTCTGATGAGCAAGAAATTAAATTAAAAAAAGCCAGCCAAAGCATTCCTATTGTCTATGCTGGCAACTATTCAACAGGCGTCAATTTATCGCTCAATCTGTTGGCCACCACCGCCAAAGTGCTAGGACTAGATGCTGATGTTGAAATCATCGAACATCACCACAAACACAAATTAGATGCACCATCTGGTACGGCATTGATGATGGCAAAGTCAGTTGCTGACGCTCGTGGTCAAAGCCTAAAAACCGCCCTAGTTCATGGTCGTCAAGGCACATTAAAACGCACGCCAGGTGAGATCGGCATGCACGCCATTCGTGGTGGCGAAATCGTCGGCGAGCATACGGTTGAATTCATCATGAATGGTGAGATCATCGAAATTACCCACAAAGCCATGAGTCGTATGACCTTTGCCATGGGTGCGGTGCGTGCTGCCAGCTGGGCGAGCGGTCAGTCTGCAGGTTTGTATGACATGCAAGATGTGCTTGGTTTAAAGGCATAATTTGTAAAAACCACAAACCAAGAGCCTTTAAATATCATGCAATTTGCATAAACAAAAAATGAGCCAACAATAAAAAAATTAAAAACACAATGAGCTACCAAAATTGGGGCGATTAAAAAGCCTCAAAAATTAGGTCCATTTTCCTAATTTTTGAGGCTTTTCATGGCATTTAGACCACCCTTTCAACAAACAGCTCATTACCCACAACACGCTTTATCATCGCACGCTCTCCTACTAAGATGGGCACATCATCATGGGTACGGCACACCCATTCACTTGCCCCAAGCAATGGTACATTAAAGCGAATTTTACCACCCTTACTATCAGTATGTTCAACAATCATGCCCATCTCACCAATGATGCCAGCACCACCCAAGCCAGCCTTAGTGCGGGTTTGAATCTTTGGCTGAATGAACCTAAACCAAAGTACGCACAGCACAATCGACAACAAAAGCCAAATGATAACAGCGATACTCCAACCCATCGGTATTAGCCAAAATACCAATGCCACGATCAGTGCCGCCACACCAAACCAAATCAGAAAAAATGATGGTAAAAACATCTCAAGCGTGACTAACGCCACCCCAAAAACCAGCCAATGCCATGCCTGAATCATCTTTTAGCCCTCTTATAGCCATTTGTCTCTTTATTTTGATCTTATTCTGTGCAGTATACAGCCAAACAGTGTATAAAGCCATAGTAAAATCTGCCAGACCATTGATTTGGCCCTCATCAATCCATAATGTCATATTACAGCATCACAATGCCATCACCTAAGTGCTCAGTTGGCAAGCTTACCACAAAGTAATTTGCTAATGGCAGTGGTGACTTTAAGATCCGCGTCCAATCGTTTCAATCAAGTCAAGCCAGACTACGATCATCAGGATTCACCTCACCAATCAGATGTGAGGTCATTTACATAAAATTACAAATATCACCCATCATTCATGCTATGCAACATCAAAAGCCATACGCCATACCAGTAAATACACAAAGCCAAAAAAGCAATCAGCATTTAAAAAAATGTTTGAATACTTATGTGTCAGATTTTTTGCTAGTTTTTATTGTATATTTGCTTTAAATTTGCTATGATAACAATAAGTTTAATTCTGGCACAATAATGTAATATATAGTGTCATTCACTGATGCCATTTGGCATACCTTTATACCCATCTTGGAGATTATTATGCAAGTTAAACATGTTGCTCTTGCCATTTCTGTTGGCATGCTATTAACCGCTTGTGCTACCGGCAGTGGTAGTAGCAGTGCAAGTATTGCAGTTGATGCCCCAAAACCTGCTTACTCAGGTAATTTATATGAAGACCTTGAGCTCAAAAGCGACCTAGAGGGCGTGTTTTCTACATTCAGCAAACAAGATGCATGGGTAAAAGATTTACGCGTAAAAATTGGCGATAAAACTTTTGACAATGGCAGTAAAATCAATTTTAAAGAGCTTGGTCAAGGCTTTGTTGTGATGCCTGTTACAGCCAGCATGCAAGTGACTGTTGACCATGAAGACAAAGCACAAATGAAAAGCGGTGAAAAAATCGTGAGCGGTAATATGGCGCTATTGCAACAGCAATACTCACTTGCTTTTGTCGGACTGCACAACAAAATTACTCACGCTGACGGCACACAAACTGTTGCCAAGATTGATCTTTTTGGTAGCGTGCATGGAAAAGAAACAAAAAATCTACCTGCAGGGCAAGCTACATATGTCGGCAAAGGCTATAGCATTTTTAATAATAAATTTGACAGCAAAAACGATGTCGACACCTACAACTTTACTTACAATGTTGACTTTGCCAACAAAACAGGCGAAGGCTCACTGGTCGGCCGTGACACATTGACACTACAAAAAGGTAATTTAACCTTTAACCTAGAAGATGAAGAACATCAAATAGAAGGTAAAGTTACTGGTCTATCAAATGGTGAGTATAAGTTGAATTTCTTTGGTGACAACGCTGAAGAAATAGCAGGGTCTTTTGATAGCGATAGCAAAACAGGCATCATTGGCGGCAAAAAACAATAAGCCCACAAAGATTGCCAACAAAAATAAAAAACCACACAATTTGTGCGGTTTTTTATTTAATCAGCCAAAACACACTCTTAGTTCAACAAGCATTCAATAAGCCATGCCCAATGTCGCACCAATATAACATCAATAATCACACCGCCAAATCTGCCAAGTCACCTTTGGTCTCCAACCAAGTCTTACGGTCAGATGAGCGTTTTTTAGCTAAAAGCATGTCCATCAGCTTTGAGGTTTGCGTCCAATCATCTAAGTCAAGCTGAACCAGCCTGCGAGTATCAGGGTTCATTGTTGTCTCACGCAAATGATCAGGGTTCATTTCTCCCAAACCTTTAAACCGAGTAATCTGAGGCTTGCTTTTGTTCTTGGTCTTTTTTAGGATATTGTTTAATTCATCATCATCAAGGGCATAATACACCTCTTTACCAATATCAATACGATACAAAGGCGGCATGGCAACAAACAAATGCCCTGCCTCCACCAACGCCTTAAAATGCTTAACAAATAACGCACAAATGAGTGTGGCGATGTGCAGTCCGTCCGAGTCAGCATCTGCTAAAATACAGATTTTATCATAACGCAATTCGGACAAATCGTCAGAAGCAGGGTCAACGCCAATGGCAATGGCAATATCATGAATTTCTTGACTTGCCAAAACAGTATCGTGCGAGATTTCCCATGAATTTAAAATCTTACCACGCAAGGGTAAAATTGCTTGAAAATGACGATCTCTTGCTTGTTTGGCCGAACCACCCGCCGAATCACCTTCCACCAAGAACAACTCTGCCCCATCTTTTAAATCACCCTTACAATCGGCAAGTTTTCCCGGCAAGGCTGGACCTTGTACAACTTTTTTTCTGGCAACTTTTTGGGCAGATTTTAGGCGTTTACCAGCGTTGGCAATCGCAAGCTCAGCGATCATCTTGGCAGTATCTGGATGAACATTAAGCCATAGACTAAACGCATCTTTGGCTAAGGCCTGCACCAAAGGAGCGGCCTCACGACTGGATAATCGCTCTTTGGTTTGCCCACTAAACTGTGGTTCAACAAACTTGAGCGATAAAATAAAGTTCACCCCCTCCCATACATCATCAGCCGTCAGACGAACATTTCTAGGCAACAAATTATGGATTTCACAAAACTCTCTTAACGCATCAGTGATGCCCGTACGCAGTCCATTGACATGGGTTCCGCCTTGTATGGTGGGAATGAGATTGACATAACTTTCAGCGACACAAGCACCACCTTCAACAGACCACGCAACCGCAAATGTCGCCCCGCCACGCTCGCCACCGACTGGCTCTTGACTAAAATAAAAAGGTGCCATAGGGACAATTTGCGTATCGCCAAGCTGTTCGGTCAGATACTGCACCAGACCATCTGTATATTGCCAAGTTTCGCTATCAATAGGGTCAATTTCTGAAATAAAGTCAATCTTTAGCCCTGCAGACAAGACCGCTTTGGCCTTTAAATTATGCTTTAAGGGCTTGATGGCAAACTTAGGGTTGTCAAAATATCGCTCCTCCACCCAAAAGCGTACTTGCGTCCCTCGCTTTTTCTTATTACTACTTGGCTTTTGTGCCAGTGCTGTTACAGGCACACCCTGCTCAAAAATCATGTGATACTCAAAGCCATCTCGCCACACCGCAACCTCTACTCGCTTGGATAAGGCATTAACAACACTGATGCCAACTCCATGCAAGCCACCACTGATGGCATAATTATCTGTAGAAAATTTGCCACCTGCGTGCAATCGTGTCAAAATCAGTTCTACACCTGATTGATTAAATTCTGGATGCACATCAGTTGGCATGCCCCGTCCATCATCAAGCACCGATAATGAACCGTCCGCATGGAGCGTTACTGTGATATTTTTGGCATGCCCAGCCAAAGCCTCATCAACCGAGTTATCAATCACTTCTTGGGCCAAATGATTAGGGCGTGCCGTATCAGTGTACATGCCTGGACGACGACGGACAGGCTCCAATCCTTCTAAGACTTCTAAGTTTTGGGTGGTATATTGATTCATTTTTTTGTACTTATTTTTGAAATAAAAAGATATTGTAACCCATTTTGAAAAATATTTGAATTTGACTGCTAAAATTCCTCACATTCATCAAAATACCATCAATCAATCAACACAAAAAATTATTCAAAAGGCTATGATGACATGCGTGTTTTTTTGGTGTTCATGTCTTATCATATTTATCGTCTGATACTACAGAGTAAGCTTGTTGTTTTATTGTTATTATTATATAATCCAAAAAAAATTTAGACCCACCAAATGAGCTATTTCATGAAAATATTAAAACCCACCCTACTGGCTTTGGCAGTATCATCAACACTTGCTCACGCATCTAGCTTGCGTAATGACATCAATCTACAAGTTTATCGTGATTTTGCAGAAAACAAGGGTGAATTTATTGCAGGTGCTACCGACATTACAATCACCAATAAAAATGGCAAAATACTGGGCAAATTGCTGCCCGACGGTGTGCCCGTACCTATTTTTTCGGCCACTTCCAGTGGCAAAGGCATCTTAACATTAGTTGCACCACAGTTTGTCACAAGTGTACAGCACAACTATAATACATATTTTAAGGAAGTTGAATTTGGCACTCATGATGTACATCATGCCCCAAAAAATCGGTATCATGCCGAGCTTCGTAACGATTATGAAACCAAAATCAACCCTCTTGATAAAGAATATTATGCAACAATCAAAGCAAATGGTGAGGGTCATTTTGCGATTGATGACGAAGTAAAAGATGGTGTTATCACACAAGACGAAGCATATGCACGACAACTCAATTTTTATGACTTTAATATCCCAAAATTAAACAAAATGGTTACCGAGGTTGCACCAACGCTGACCAGTGACTCTGCTCAAAGCTTTGACCCAAAAAATTATGCAGCTTTCATGCATGTAGGGGGAGGTGCACAAGAAGTTATTGATCCTAAAACTGGCGACGGCATACTCTTAAAAGGCACTCACCCACAAGACCAGCATCAAGACAATTTTTTTGTTTATCGCTTTTTGACGGCAAGTGCAGTGCCTCGTTTTTCAGATGAGCCACGAGTAGATTGGAGCAGCTTTACCCATGATGGTATCGTGTACTACTTGATGAGTGAGCGTTTTAAATTTGAGGATTTGTACGATTCTACAAAAAAAACCACCGATTCACCATTGGCAGCAGTAGCACAAAGTGGTGATAGTGGTAGTGGTCTATACGGTTTTAACAAACTCACTAAGCAATGGGAATTGGTAGGATTGGTTGCTAGTGGCGATGGACAACCTGGTGCACGCAGTAAATCTCCAAATGATGATGGTAAGAATGGTTCCAGATACACAATCTTTGACCGAGAGTTTATGGAGAAAGTAATAGCTCGCAGAGCTGTTGGAGAGATTGCAGGTGAGCTGGCTTGGCAACAAGACGGTGATGATACCAAATTCATCACTGATGATAATTCAAGCTTCACCCTGGGTAAGCATGATGATTTGTATGTTGATGAAGACACACATCTAAAAATCAAAGGTGATGTTGTACAAAAAAGCGGTGGCATTCATGTAGGTCTGGGTGGACAACCCACCCATCTGATCATTAGTGGTGGCAGTCATAAAGGTGGGGGTATTAATGTCGCTAATGGCAGCTCTGTGAATTTTTCTAGTCAGATTACCGCTGATGATTATCTGGCCAAACTTGGGGAAGGTACGCTTGTCATTGATGGCAATAACAACAACCAAGGTGGCATCTCAGTTGGTGATGGCGTGGTGTATCTATCCAAAGAAGGTCAAGCTGCTAATTATGTAGAGCTGGCCAGTGGTCGTGGCACGGTGGTACTGGATAAACCAAATCAGGTGAAAAATAATGACTTCAGATTTGGTCATCGAGGTGGTGTGCTAGACATACATGGACAGACCATCACCACTGACTATATGCACAATGTCGATGATGGTGGTATCATCACCAACCGTGCCAATACCAACGGTTCGGTGATTTGGAAAGGCGAGCGAAAACTTCTAAATGAAACAAAAAATGGCATTAACTACATTCTTAATGAGCAAACAAACGATCTTTATATCCTGATTGGCGATAGTAAGATGCGCACCACAGGAAAAACGGACAATAATTATGTGCTCGTAGGCACTCAAAACAGTGAGCCAGGCAATAGCAACAAGATTAATAAGAAAGCTCGTGAATTTCAAAAACTCCAAGGCAATCGCACCGCTTTTTCTGGGAAACTGGGCGAGCAGACTCAGGCTGGAAAGCTGGATTTTGTCTTTGATCCAAAAGACAGTACCAATGGCCTGTTGTTGTTGACAGGTGGCAGTGCACTAAATGGTAAAATTAAGGCAAATGATGGCAAATTAGTACTGGCAGGAAGACCGACACCAAGAGCGTTTGACCATATTAATCAAACAGAATTTGACCCCAACAAAAACACTTGGATAGAGCGTTCTTATCAAGCTGACAGCATAGAAGGTACAAATAATGCCGTCATTAAAACTGCTCGTGGTGCCAATGTCCTTAAAGCAAATATTGTAGGTAGCCAAAATGCCAGTTTTGATATTGGTTTTTCTAACAATGCCTCAGATAAGCTGTGCATACGCTCAGATTATAACGGTCTGATTGAATGCAGTGCACTCATTCCAAACCAGACTCAAACACACGAAGTTCGCACTTCATTATTAGGCGATGCCAAATTAACAGATCGTGCCAAATTGCAACTCACTCACACTGATTGGACGGGCTCTGCCAATACCAACAAAGACAATACCATTACGCTAAATGATAGCAAATGGCAAATGAATGATAATGCTCATATCGGCAATTTGACATTATCAAATGCGCAAGTACATTTATCAAAAGACGGTTTGGCAAAAGATAAATTTAACACGCTGACGGTGCAAGGGGATCTGACAGGTTACAGTGATATTTATTATCGCACCCACATCAAAGAGCTTAGGGGTGACAAAGTGACTGTAGAAGGTAAAACTGCAGGCACGCACACCCTGTATGTCTCTAACAGTGGCAAAGAACCTGCTAAGGCAAACAGCACATTATCGTTGTTTGAAACCAAAGGCGGTCGTGAAGATGGTTTAAAAGTCACCCTGCACAACCAAGAGGTAGACCTTGGCGCTTATCGTTATGTATTAGGCGATGATAAGCAAAAATTTTATCTATATAGCCCAATGGTCAATCTAGAAGCGGAGCGTAAAGAAGCGGAGCGTAAAGAAGCGGAGCGTAAAGAAGCGGAGCGTAAAGAAGCGGAGCGTAAAGAAGCGGAGCGTAAAGAAGCGGAGCGTAAAGAAGCGGAGCGTAAAGAAGCGGAGCGTAAAGAAGCG
>NZ_JAXCJK010000004.1:91955-106833 GCF_035181385.1 Moraxella sp. Pampa
GAGCGTAAAAAACAAAAAGATTACATCAGTCGCTACACCAATGCTGCCTTGTCAGACTTATCGTTGCATACCAACGCAGTATTAGACATGGGCACTACGCTGGTTGAGAATATGTTGGTTGGTCATCACACGCCAATCGATGGCACAACGCAAAATGACATATGGTACAGCGCCTCAAAATCTCATGCCGTGCGTCATCAAAGTGAATCATACCGCCCTTATGAGCGTGATTTTAACAGCCACCAAATTGGCATCAGGCATCAAGAGGGTGTGTTTGGCTATGGCGGTGCATTGACTCACACCAAATCGCTTGCCAAACTTACTGATGATATGCAGGCCAAGCACGATAGTACGCTATTAAGTGGATTTGCTCAATATCATCATGACAATGCAACGATTGTTGTGGATGCAGGCATTGGCAATATTCGTGCCGATATAGAAACCATAAAAAATAGTCGTCGCATTGTCAGTGCTGGCCTAGCGGCAAAATACCAGTTTGGTCAAGACATTCAAGTAATTCCTAGCATTTATGTTCGCCATAATTGGATTCAGGGAACAGCATATCAGCTAGATGGTGCCGATATCGTCCTTGACAAAGTCAATAGCAACCAAGCTGGTGCTGATGTCCGTGTGCAAAAAACCATACGGTCAGGAGCGTTTAAGATTACTCCAAGCATTTATGTGGGCAGTCGTTTTGTCAGTAGCAAGGCGGGCGTCATGGTAAACAATCAACATTTTGGACAGTCAATTGGCAATAGTCATCATATCGGTGGCGGTGTGAATGTCTCTTATGATCGCTTTACCGCAGGCTTTGATGTCAAACAAAAACATGGTGATGAATTTGACAAACAGAGCCAGGCTGATATCAGCATGAGTTACCACTGGTAATCATTTTTACATTAACAAAATTACACTAACAAACAAAAACCGCTTTCGTAGCGGTTTTTGTTTGTTTTAGCTTTGTTTAAGTTTTTAAAATTGCTTAATGATAAAGATAAGATATTGATAAAATGGCAAAAAATCGTTATAGTAGCTTTTTGTATTCACGCCATTCATCATGTCGCAATTTGAATTATTCACCATTGACAGCCCTTGTGTCGGTATCTGTACGCTAAATAAAAAAGGCTATTGTATCGGCTGTCTACGAAATCGCAAAGAACGGCAGAGCTGGCACACCCTAAACGAAGATGAAAAATACAAAATTCTTACACTCATCAATAAGAGAATGCGGCGACTACAAGACGCACGCCATCAAAAACGACAAAGTGAGCCAAATTGGTTTACTGGACTGGTTCAGCTTGATTTATCAGATGAATGATCTAGTCTCGTGTTCTGACTTCCAAAAGCTCAATCTCAAAAGTCAAATCGCTATTGGGTGTGATTTTACCTAATGCCCGCTCACCATAGGCCAAATACGCAGGGACAATCAGCTGGCGCTTACCACCGACTTTCATTGGCTCAAATTGCGGTAAATCACAACTTATGCCCCATTTGCCTAACAGTCTTGCCCCAGCATCACTACCCAAAACGCCCAAATCCCAGCCTTTAATCACACGCCCTGTACCAATCACGCATTCAAAAGGCACGCCCTTTAAAACCGAACTGTCAAAAATTGTACCATCATCAAGCGTGCCTGTATAATGAGCAACAATCAATGCCCCACGACAGGCAGGTTTGCCCGTGCCAACGACCAAATCGGTTACACCAAACTCTTTCAATTACCTCTCCCATCTAAAGCGTGGCACGGTTTTACCGTCCACTTCTACATTTTCACAAAACATTACCAAAGGTCGTACCCACAATCCATAATCGCCGTACAATGCACGATAAACAACAAGCCATTCATTTGTTTCAGAATGACGAGCGGTGTGCAAAACTTCATAAAGATTGCCTTTGTAATGGCGGTAAGTGCCTGTTTTTAGTTGCATTGTTATTCTTGCTTTGTTGTAAAAATGGGCATTTTGATGACTTCAAAAACTTAGTTATTTTTAACAGTCTTTTTATCACAAAGGTGCTTTTAATATATAAGTGTGATAAAACAGCACTATAATACTACAAAGCACCGCCCAAAACAGCGTCCACAGTACCGCCATAAGCCCTTTAATGAGTTTATTTTTAAAATTAAAAGCCCAGTAAGAAGTGGGCAATACCGCAATCACAAATACCGCCCACAGCACCCACTCGACAAAATCAAAACTTTGGTTTTGGCTTAATACAAAAACGTTGTCGCTGATAACAAGCACCAAAAGCCCCAAAAAATTACCAATCAACAACGCATAAATAGGCTTGATTTGGGTAAGTTTCATTGCTTATCTTTTAAACCACACTCAGCCTAGCAAACGCCTTTTTGCCCGACTGTACCACCACCGTTTGCCCCTTTGTCAAAGCAAAATCCGCCCCAACCACTTGACCGTCCACTTTAACCGAGCCGTTTTTTAGCGCGTCTTTGGCTGCCGCAGAGTTTTTGACAAGGTTTGCTTGATTTAGCACTTGGGCGATAAAAATCTTATCCATACCGTCAAGGCTTATGCTCACTTCTGGCAAATCAATGGGTAGCTCACCGTCCGCCAAGCGATTACCTGCCGATTTGTGGGCGTTTTGGGCAGACTCTTTGTCGTGAAAGCGTTCAATGAGTTCAAGGGCTAAAATGCGTTTGAGTTCTTGGGGATTTCGTCCCTTTTGCATTTCATCTAATAAGCTATCCACTTCGCTGATTGGCTTAAAGCTAAGTAGCTCAAAATAGCGAGCAATCAGCGTATCAGGCATAGACAAAATCTTTTGATACATCGCCCCAGCAGGTTCGTCAATGCCAATGTAGTTGCCAAGCGATTTGCTCATCTTTTGTACACCGTCAAGCCCTTCTAGGATTGGCATTGTGATACACACCTGTGGCTCTTGGTTGTAGCGTGCTTGCAGTGTTCGTCCCATTAGCAGGTTAAAGGTCTGGTCAGTCCCACCCAGCTCTACATCGGCACGCATTGCCACGCTGTCGTAGCCTTGCACCAAAGGATACAAAAACTCGTGAATGGCAATCGGTGTTTCACTTTTGTAGCGTTTGGAAAAGTCGTCTCGCTCTAACATACGAGAGACCGTAAGCTGACTTGCAAGGCCAATCATATCGCCTGCACTCATCTTGTTAAACCACTCAGAATTAAACACAATTTGAGTTTTGGCAGGGTCTAGGATTTTAAAGACCTGCTTGGCGTAGGTTTGGGCGTTTTTTTGCACATCTTCTTCGGACAAAGGCGGACGGGTGGCATTTTTGCCTGTGGGGTCGCCAATACGAGCGGTGTAGTCGCCAATCAAAAACAGCACCTCGTGCCCTAAATCTTGAAAATGACGCAGTTTGTTAAGCACCACCGTATGCCCCAAATGTAGGTCAGAAGCGGTGGGGTCCATACCCAGCTTGATACGCAAAGAGCGGTTTTGGGCAAGTTTCTTGACCAAATCGTCTTGGGAGAAAATTTGGGAGACACCACGCAGGATTTGGGGAAGTTGGTCTTGGGCGGATAACAAATTTGACATACTAATACCTATAAAAATTTAATAAATACCCTAGTATACCAAAATTTTAATCATGAAAAAATGCCAAAAGATGGATTTTCTTTGCCATTATAGACGCTTGGGTCTATAATGAGTACATGATCGCTAAGTTTTTGTATTTAGGGGAGGGTTTTACCACCTCCTTACGCAAAATTAGCAAATCCAGATCTAAGAATACAGCCTATAATCAGGCAAATTTAAGCATCAATTTAGGACACCTTATGACGATTACCACCTTTAATTTACCAGATTGGTTCACACCAGATTTGGTGGCAGGCATACAACGAGGTATTGAAAAAGAGGGGCTGCGTATGCGAACAGATGGTTATGCCGCCAAAACCCCACACCCCACCATGCTTGGATCAAAACTCACCCACCCCTACATCACAACCGATTATTCTGAGAATCTGCTTGAACTTATCACAGAGCCTTTTTCATCCATCAAAGGTGCACTGGACATGCTTCGAGAGCTTCATGTATTGGTACATCGCTCTTTAGGCGATGAACTGATGTGGCCTTTATCCATGCCATGCATGACATCAGATGATGATGAGGACATTCCTCTGGCAGACTATGGTACAAGCAACATTGGCAAGTTAAAAACTCTATATCGTTCAGGGCTTGGGGTGCGTTATGGTCGTAAAATGCAAACAATTGCTGGATTACATTACAATCTGTCAGTGGGCGATGATTTGTTTGGCAAATGGTTTGAGAAAAACGATGCAGGCGATGATTTCATTACTTTCAAAAACAACAAATACCTTGCTCTTATTCGCAATTTTAAACGCCTAACACCACTGGTACTATACCTTTTAGGAGCAAGCCCTGCGGTGTGTGCATCATTTGTTAAGGGTCGCAATCACAACTTACTCCCACTATCAAACAGCAGCTGCACACTATATCAGCCTAACGGCACCAGCCTACGCATGAGCAAACTTGGTTACACCAATAGCGTGCAAGAAGATTTAAACATTCAATATAATGATTTGAATGAATATATCAAAAACTTACGCAAGGCAATTGGCACACCACTTAAATCATTTAGCGATATTGGTGTAGATGACGAAAACGGCAAGCCGATTCAAATCAACGACCACATTCTACAAATCGAAAATGAATTTTACAGCCCAATTCGTCCAAAACAGGTTACCAAGTCTGGTGAAACACCAACACAGGCTCTAGCAGAGCGTGGCATTGCTTATGTTGAGTTTCGTGCCATTGACTTAGATCCATATAGCGATATCGGCATTCGTATGCAAACGGCGTGCTTTTTGGAAGTCTTGGCAATTTATTGCCTATTACTTGACTCGCCCGCTCTTTATCAAGACGAAGAAAAACGCCTACAAGCCAACATTGACACGGTGGTTAATCACGGCAGAAGCACAGGCGTTGTCATTAAAACTGAAACAGGCGATATGTATCTGCATGATTGGATTGTCAAACATTTAACCAATATGCAAATCATCGCTGATGCATTTGACCATCATCATGGTGGCAATGCCTACCGAGAGTCTCTTGCCATGATGCAAGGCAAGGCAACCAATCCAGAGTTTACACTTTCTGCTCAAATTGAGACAGACAGTCGCCGTTTGGGCAGCACTTGGAAATTAGGCAAACTACTTGCCAAAAAACATCAAGAGGACCTACTTAGTCACGCCCTCAGCTGCGAACATGAAGCCTACTTTGCCAAAGTTGCCAGCGAGTCCATCATCAAGCAAGCTGAAATTGAACAAGCGGACACTCAGTCATTTTA
Source organism: Moraxella sp. Pampa (assembly GCF_035181385.1). Lineage (NCBI taxonomy): Bacteria > Pseudomonadati > Pseudomonadota > Gammaproteobacteria > Moraxellales > Moraxellaceae > Moraxella > Moraxella sp. Pampa. The sequence continues at coordinate 97,252 of NZ_JAXCJK010000004.1, forward strand.
TGATTATATACAGGCGTATCGTTGATACAAACCAAGCCTTGTTCTTATTAAAAAAACAAGGCTGTCTATGGTGAGTGTACCAAACCACCCTCACTTTGACACACTCTCAGCAAACCAAAAATCCAAAAAAAAAAAGAGAATGCCATGACTTATCGCCAAATCAACACCCTACTTGTCGCCATCTGCGTCATCGGTAGCGTCTTTGCCATTGGCTATCTACAAAACACTTTGGGGCTTGACCCTTGCCCACTGTGTATTTTTCAGCGAATTGGTCTTTGGGTCATGGGGGCGTTTGCATTACTTGGGCTGATTTTTAACCCAAAAAATAAAGCAATCCGCCTAACACTATGGCTAGGTTCACTGCTTGGCACACTGTGGGGAACTGGGGTGGCCGCACGCCATGTATGGTTACAATACCTACCACCCGATCAAGCCCCCGCCTGTGGACCAGGGTTAAACTACTGGGTGGAGACTCTGCCCATCATGCAGGTCTTTGAGCAGGCTTTAAAAGGCTCTGGTGAATGTGCCGTCATTGATTGGACTTTTTTAGGTCTATCAATTCCCATGCAGACACTGATTTTATTTGTGATGGTTATACTACTACTTGTTATCCAGCTTTTTAAAATCATCAAAAATCACAACTGAGTTGGCCGATAATAAACGCCCTAAAAAGCCAGCACCTTTTTGCTTTTTATTACCATGACAAATAACAAAACTTTTGTGGTCAAATTTTGCTATAATTTACCCAACTTATCAAATCCAATTCACTAAGACATCATCATGCACATTCACATTTTAGGCATTTGTGGGACTTTTATGGGGTCGCTCGCCCTACTTGCACGCGAATTAGGGCATACAGTAACAGGCTCAGACACCGCCATCTATCCACCAATGAGCACTCAATTACAACATGCTGGCATTGAGATTTTAGAAGGTTACAAAGCAAAGCACTTACAACCTGCTCCAGACCTTGTCGTTGTAGGCAACGCCTGTAAGCGAGGCATGGAAGCGGTTGAATACATGCTCGATGCACGATTGCCCTACACATCAGGACCACAATTTTTGGCTGAGCAAGTCCTGCAATATCGCCATGTACTGGCTGTTGCAGGCACGCATGGCAAGACCACAACCACAACCATGCTGGCTTGGATTTTACAATATGCTGGCATTGATACAGGTTTTCTCATCGGTGGCGTACCCCAAATTGGCACAGACGATGAAAGATTGCGGTCCGCTTTTGCCCACAGCTCATATCTGGGCAAGGACTATTTTGTCATCGAAGCAGACGAATATGACAGTGCATTTTTTGACAAGCGTTCAAAATTCGTTCACTACCGTCCAACGACCGCCATTTTAAATAATTTAGAATATGATCATGCCGATATTTTTCCAGATTTAAAAGCCATTCAAACCCAATTTCACCACATGATTCGCATGATTCCCAGTTCGGGACAAATCATCATGCCAGCAAATACCCAAAGCCTAGAAGAATTACTAAATATGGGCATATGGACGCCAGTGGTACGCACATCTTTAAGCAAAGATGAGAACAACCATGCAATCTTACATCAAGAAGATGGTTCATCTTTTGGCATTACTATTGGTGATGCCACAGGAGTGGTGAACTGGGGCATGAGTGGTCTGCACAATGTTCATAACGCCCTAGTTGCAATCAGTGCTGCTCATCATATCGGTGTGAATGTAGCCATGGCGTGCAAAGCTCTATCAAACTTTGGTGGCATTAAACGCCGAATGGAGCTCATTGGTGATATCAATGGCATGCAAATCTATGACGACTTCGCCCACCACCCCACTGCCATCGCCACCACACTAGATGGTGCCAAGAAAAAATTGCATGGGCGTAAGATTTGGGCAGTCATCGAACCACGAAGCAATACCATGAAACTTGGCAAACACCGAGACCTACTTGCACCATCTGCCGCCCTAGCCGACCATGTGCTATGGTATGAGCCAGCAGACCTTGCTTGGGGGCTAGCTGATACCATCGGTAATTCATCAAATCAGTTGGTACTAACCAGCACAGATGATATCATCAACCATTTGGTTAGCAATGCTCATACAAACGATGTGATCATCATCATGTCAAATGGTGGATTTGAAAACATTCACACCAGATTACTGATGGCACTACAATCAAAAAAGCCTAAATAACCCAAAACGCACCCAGTCAAGTTTAACAGACCATTTATACAATATGCCTTAGATGCTGTTTAGGCTTTGGGTGCGTTTTAATTTTTTCACTGGGTATTAATTTCTTCTTGCTTAAATACTTAAAGTAAAAAAATACCCATCATCAACCAAAGTTTATAATTGGCGACCCTCAAAGGCAGAAAAAGCCTCTCGCTCATCTGCTCCCCAAATTTGTTTAACACCTGCCCCATCAACACGCACCATCACCGCCTCACCGATGGCAACGATGGTATCTTGCTCTACACTGTAAAATATATGCTCAAAAACCACGCTTGTATTGCCCAGCTTCTTAACACGCACACCGATCAGCAGTGTGTCTGGATAAGTTACGGGGCGTTTGTACTGACAATTATTGGCTGCCAAGATGGTTGAGATGTCAGTACGAGTTTCCACCATGCCTGAGGCACGCAGATAGCTGATGCGTGCTGACTCAGCATAACGATAGAACACAACATTATTTAGATGGTTAAATACATCCATGTCTCCCCACGCCACAGGTTGCACATGCACACTTGGGTAATCTTTTAGCACTGATGGTCGGTCATCGCCCATCAATATCGGCTTAAAAATTCCTGCAACTTCAATCATTGACCGCCCACCTTTGGCTTATAACCTGCAGGGCGTTCGTAGTCGCCATTATCAAAAAATAGCTCTCTTTGCTCGGCAATGAATTTTTTGGCGTTTTTATCAACCATACTAAGATGCTTTTCATTAATGAGCATGGTTTGTAATTCAATCCATGCCTCCCACGCCTTTTTTGAAACAGTGTTTTGAATCTCTTCACCTTTGGCATTGGGGAAAGGCGGATTTGGCATTTTGGGTAGCTCTTGCTTGTATTTACGACAAAACACCAGATTGGCCTTAGGGTTAAAAACTTCAGTCATCATTTTACCTATTGGTTCATAAGTTAGTATTTTTATTATAACACATGGCACGACATTGTTCATAAGCCATACATCGTTTAAGATACATGGCTTAAATATAAAAATAACATAAAACTTGGCTATTTTTGATGTTTGCCATGCATTTCAATCACCCAAATTTCCGATTGAGACCCCAGACGAAATGGCACTCCCCAAAATCCATAACCTGACGAGACAATGATGTGTGTGCTGTCAATTTTTTCATGCCCATACGCCACACGGTACAGTATTTTAACAATAAGATTGGCAGGAAAAACCTGCCCATGATGCGTATGTCCTGAAACTTGCAAATCAATCGGTAATGCAACATTATCATCAATTTGACTTGGGCGGTGATCAAGTAAAATCACAGGATTTTTTAAAGCCTCCTTGGGCAGTTGTGCCATAAGCTCGGTGGTTGTTTTTCTATCTATGACATGGTCGTCATAACGCCCAATGATTGACAGTGGCACACCACCCACTTCAAATACTCCAACTTTATCATCAAGCAACACCGTCTTGGTGGCACGCACCGCATTGACAATCGCTTGGCGAGACTTAATATCGTACAAGTCATGATTGCCAAGACTTGCAAACACACCATTCTTGGTAGCACGCACCACATCACCAAAGGCTGATTTCATATTTTGCATCTCATAAGCTTTGGTGTTGTCATCCATAATATCGCCTGGTATCAGCAAAGTATCAACTTTTTCAGTACGCAAAATATCTGCCAACTGATGCAGTTGCCTTGCACCAAACAGACTGCCCAAACGCAAATCGGACACCATCGCCAGACGAACAGGATTTGCCATCGGCTTATCAATTTGTATGGACAAATGGCGTACCGTAGGGGAATAAGCATTATAAACCGACAGTCCCAACAATCCGCCAAATATCAACACACCAAAAAGTCTGATACCAACATCAAAAGACCACCCGCTAAACGGCATTAATTTTTGTGCCAAAAAACTGATCGTAAAGACAATCAACATCGCCAATACACCAAGCCAAAGTACTGCCAAGTACCCAACCACCAAACGAAACTGCCCAAAAAACAATGGCAATAAAAATAGATTGCTTATGACAATAGTCGCCAATATGATCACGGTACGCCCGATAGACAGATAAGGCTGAACAAGCCAAAAAAGACCACGAGCAACAACATATGAACACAGCTCAAACAAAACGACCAGCATCACCAAAAAGACCATACGCATCAAGTATTTGCCCCAAAAAATGCCAAGGCCTGCTTGGGCACAAAGTCCAAATCAAAAGCACGAACCTTATAGTCATAACCGACAAAACCAATATGCCCACCATGCTTGGTATCAAGTAAGCATACATCTTGACTGACATCACCAATTTCTGCCGTCACCCCAAGAAATGGGTCGTCTTTGGCAGTAATTATTAAGGTAGGCTTACAAATACTCTTTAAATATGGCAAAGACGATGCTTGACGGTAATAATCATTCTTGGAACGATATCCTTGTCTGGGTGCGGTAAATACACTGTCAAAATCACCCATTTTTTTAACAGATTTTAATGCTCGAATTTCATCATCAGTCAGCTGATTTGCCAACGCTTTTTTAACAATTGGGTTTAGTAGATATGGCGTATAGATATTTTTTCCCAGTAATCGTTCCATCGCAATTGACGCACTTGCCAAATCTACAGGGGCAGACACCACCACTGCCTTTTGACAAATGGCATCTGCACCATATTCTCCCATGTATTTGGCAAGTACATTACCACCCAATGACACACCCACCGCATAGATTGTCTGATATTTTTTATTTAAAAATTCTAAATAATGATGCACTTCTGCAATATCGCCAGCATCATAAAAAACCTTACCAGATACTGCCACACCTCCGCAAGAGCGAAAATGTGCCACCACAAAATGAAAACCCGCTGCTTGCACATTTTTAGCAAGCGTGCGTGCATAATGACTTTGGCTTGACCCCTCCATGCCATGAAACAACACCACAAGTGGCTTGACAAATCGCCCATCTGCATCATACTCATCATCAGTTGGCAAAAAATCAAATGCCACACTGCTTTCATCAAGTGAGTCCTTGATGAGTCTACGCTCATAATTGGGTGAAAATTTCACCAAATAACGAGGCAAAATTGTCTGAATATGTGGGTTTCTTAGCCATAAAGGCGGGTTAAACGATTGATTTTTCATTAGGCTCACTTTGCTCCTTATATTCAGATTGCACTTTTATCAAAAACCAAATAGACACATCATTCATAACAAGTCTAATCTTCATGCCATCACTCAGCCCCTTTGGCAATATAGTTCGCACCTTTTTTCCCTTATGATAAAAGTAAATCTCACCGCCCATATTGGCAGTTTTTTCATGAATAATCAGTGTTGATGTGTTGGTATTTTTTGGCAATTGCATCATGCGATGGTTTAATTTATCCAAAAAATCTTGTGTATTTTTTAACCAAAATTCAGCGTTTTTTTGCAACTTTGTTTTTGCCAAAACCGCCAAACGATACGCACGACGGTCCAATTTTTCTAGATTTTTACTAATAATTTTCACGCTTTGCATATGAATAAGCGTCCTTTGGGCAATCACCTCCGACCTTCCAAAGTATAGCGTATGTATCACATCATATTTGGCACGCCTATTGGTGTCTTTTAAAGTGGCATAGGCTTCGTTGATGAGTAAAATTTGTGCCAAATCCCCTTGTCTATCAGGGTGATACAAAAATGCCAGTCTGCGATAAGCGCGCTTAATTTCAGGAAAAGTTGCCGATTTTGATACGCCCAGCACACGATAATAATCAATGGGCTTGTCTGAACTTGTCATTTTTTTAGTCAGCCAAGGATTGCTCTAATATTTCCAGCTCATCCATTGCCACAAGCAGACTTTCTTCAATATCAGCAAGCTGTTTTTGAACTTGGGTTTGCTGACCAAGCAATGCCAATAACTTGTCTTTATTAGCATCATGGTATAAATCTTGGTCAGATAAAATTTCTTCAATCTGGGTTAGCTGCTCACTGTATTTATCAAGTTGCTCTTCTAGCCTCTGGATTTCCTTGCGAAGAGGGGCAGTTTTTGCACGGTTCTGTGCTGCTAATTTTCTTTTTTCTTCTTTGGTTGGCTCTTTTGGCATATTTTTGATGGTGATATCATCATTTACCTTCGCTTGTCGTTGTAGACGCACCTGTCTAAGGTGTTCGGCATAGTCTGACATATCTCCCACAAATTCTTCCACACGCCCATTTGCCACCAATACAAGTGAATCACATACCGAGGTAATCAAACTACGATCATGCGAAACTAAAATCAGCGCCCCTTCAAAATTTTGCAAAGCAAGCATGAGTGCATTTCGCATTTGCAAATCCAAGTGATTGGTTGGCTCATCTAAAACCAACACATTAGGGCGTTGCCATACAATAAGTGCCAGCGTCAATCTGGCACGCTCACCACCTGAAAACAATTGGCATTTCGTATCAATCTTATCACCGCAAAAATCAAAACCACCCAAAAAGTTTCTCAGATCAGCATCTGAGGTCATTCCCGCCAGTCGCCTCAGCAACATGATTGGTGTCGCACCATCATCAAGAGAGTCCATCTGATGCTGATTAAAATAACCTAATTGTAGCGTTTCTGATGCTTTGTACACACCACTAATTAATGGCAAATCACCAACAATTGCTTTTATTAAGGTGGATTTTCCTGCACCATTTGCACCCAACACACCAAGCCGAATATCAGGCGTAATTTGCAAATTCACCTTATTGATCAATGGTTTTTCATAACCAATAGAGGCATTATCCAATATAATAAGCGGACTTGCCATATGACTTGGTGGATAAAAATTAAAATTAAATGCAGAGTCTGCCATTACAGGTGCCAGCTCCGCCATGCGTGACAGTTGCTTAATTCGACTTTGTGCTTGCTTGGCTTTGGTTGCCTTGGCACGAAAACGACGGATATAATCTTCCAAATGTGCACGAGTAGCCTGTTGTTTTTCAAAGGCCTGCTGCTGCTGTGCCAATCTTTGGCTGCGAATTTGCACAAACTGACTATAGTTACCTGAATACAATGTGATTTCACCCTGCTCAATATGCAAAATATGCCCACACACAGCATCTAAAAAATCTTGATCATGGCTGATGAGCAAAATCAATCCATCAAACTTGGCAAGCCACTCTTCAAGCCATAAAATAGCATCTAAGTCTAAGTGATTGGTCGGCTCATCAAGTAGCAATACATCAGCACGGTGCATGAGTGTGCGAGCAAGATTCAACCGCATTCTCCAACCACCAGAAAACGATGACACCGCTCGTTCATGATCACTTTCAGCAAAACCAAGCCCCGCCAAAATTTGTGCCGCTTTGGTTGGTATACGAAAACCATCAATTTCCTCAAATCGTTGATAAATTGGTGCAATTTCATTCTCCAACAATACCGATTGATTCTGCAATTTACCATTTAATTCATACCATTCAGAATCACCAGACAACACATAGTCCATCGCTTGCATGTCGGTGGCATGTACTTCTTGTGCCATATGAGCGATTTGCCAATGCTTTGGCACATCGATTTGCCCAGCATCTGTCTGATGCTCATTAAGCAAAACTGCAAATAGGGTAGATTTGCCTGTACCATTATTCCCTGTCAAGCCAATTTTTTGAGGCTTGTGTAATTGCAAATCAACTCCACTAAACAATAATCGACCATCTCGACGCACTGCTACATTTTTTAACTCAATCATGATAAATCTGTATTCCAAAACAAGATTTTTCTATTATAACAGACAGTGTGCCACCTCACTTAAAAAACACACCAATTATGGTATAATGATGGCAATATCAAATAAATCAACAGGACAACAATGAACGATACAATGACACTTACCGATGGTGCTGCTAAAAAATTAGCAAAGCTCAAGGCTGCTGAAAATAACGATGCTCTAATGTTGCGTGTATATGTAACAGGCGGTGGCTGCTCAGGTTTTTCTTATGGTTTTGACTTTGCTGAAGAAGTGGAAGAGGATGATGCCACTTTTTTAAATGGCGATGCGACTTTGGTCGTAGACAGCCTAAGTTATCAATACTTACACGGCTCAACCATTGATTATATTGAAGGGTTAGAAGGCTCTCGCTTTGTGGTGGACAATCCTAATGCTACTACTACCTGCGGTTGTGGCTCATCCTTCTCCATTTGATCACCAATCAAAAAGCCAAGATTATCAAGTCTTGGCTTTTTAGCACCATCATTATCCATTTTAAAAACTTTTCGGTGCCGTATGCTGGCGCACAATTAAAAAGTACATATTTTCTCTTGGATTTGCCATGCCTTTGAGTGCATAGGAAAAAATAGAACCTGTAGTTGTAGATCCTACTTCATCAATTTCCATAGCGTAATACTGGTTATTCTCACTACCACCATGCACTCTAATTAATGCATCATTAACATATCTTGGGTCAGAAATGTACACCTGCCAACTTGGCACGGATTGATTTTGTGATATAAATCGCAAAGCACCACCATTATCATCTTCTAAAACCCTGGTAGTAGCACAATCATCAACCTGTATTTGATCGCCTCTCTCATCAAGTGATAAACGAGTAGCTCTGCGATAGGTCTGCACACGACCTTTTTCTGTCAAAGCCGTACCATTAGCAACACCATCCCATTTTTGACAATGCTCAATCCGCAAGCTCTCTACTTCATGCACCGTAGGTAATCGCCAGTCACGATAGCCGCCAAAATTTTTAGCATTGATAAAATTGACAATATATTCTTCAGTATCCACCTCACCCAAAGCAATCAAATCTGGTGTATAAGTCCGACATGTTCGCCCTGCAATTCCAAATTCTTCAATTCCACCACTACCCACACGGCACACATACCACATCAAACCTGTGCGTTCATCATAATATTGATCGTCGCCAACACCATCCACACTTGTCATTTTTGATAAAGTATTTGAATTTGACGGCTGACTATCTTGATTTGTCGCAATACTTGACAAATTAATTTCATTAACCAAATCATTTAATTTTCCCAGAAGTCCAGAAAAACCTGCAAACGCGGTATTAGACAACACCAGCCCTCCAAGAAAAACCCCTAATAATCGCTTTTGTAACATAAACGCTTTCCTCAAGCAAAACTTTATCTGAAATAATATTATCCATACTCTGACAAGAGTATGGATAAATTTATTATAATAAATTTAAAAATTCACAGTTTTAATAAGGAAAAAAATTCACATAACCAAAAACCTCTACCAATGAAATACCCAAAGTACCCAATACATTAGGTGGCATACATATTTTTTAATCAGGCATGCATTAGTAAAATAGATTTATTGCAAAAACCCCCTCCAACAACCGTTGAAGGGGGCTAAATAAGGTGCTGACGATGACCTACTCTCACATGGGCGAACCACACTACCATCGGCGCTAAGACGTTTCACTTCTGAGTTCGGGAAGGGATCA
>NZ_JAXCJK010000005.1:0-77229 GCF_035181385.1 Moraxella sp. Pampa
AAGTGAAACGTCTTAGCGCCGATGGTAGTGTGGTTCGCCCATGTGAGAGTAGGTCATCGTCAGCACCTTATTTAGCCCCCTTCAACGGTTGTTGGAGGGGGTTTTTGGGGGTTGACAGTGGGGTGTGTAAAATGTCATAATTCACACTCATTTATTTTTTAAGGTTATTTTATGATTGCTCAAAAGGGCTTTACCTTAATTGAATTACTCATTGTAATTGTGATTATTGGTGTTCTTGCAATGTTTGCTATTCCAAAATTTCAAAATCGTACAGCGGTTGCTCAAGTAAGCCGTGTTACAATGGAGACTAGCCAAATTCGTAGCTCTGTTGATATTTGTTTAATGCAAGGAAGCAAGGGTACTGACTGTGCTTTGGGTTGGACAAAAAGCAATCTATTGGAAAGTACTGATGCATCAGCTGCTGCTAGTGATACCAACCCTGCAACTGGCCAGTCTGGCCTGTCGGTTACTTTGGGTGAGACATCAAGCATTAAAGCAACATTGGGTGGTGATGCTTCTCGCTCATTACATGGCAAAAAAGTAATCTGGACTCGTAGTAAAGATGGAGTTTGGACCTGTACTACCGATGTTGACAAAGATTTGCGTACACAAGGCTGTCAGGCAATTTCAACAGAGTGATAAATTGATTGCAGTTATCTTATTCTTTTGCTATAATAGTGCGTCTATTTTTATATAGGCATATTTTTTGATTCATACTACACACACAAAAGTTGCATAAGCAAAAAATAACGGGGTGTTTGAAGGTTTGATTAATTTGCTGTCATGGCAAATGCGTGCCTTTGGATTCGATATTTTACTTTTGTGGAGGCGTAACCCAACTTAATTTAGGAACTTTTATGTCAGAAAAAAACCCAACTCAAATCTCAATGCGTGATTTATTAGAAGCAGGCGCTCATTTTGGTCATCAAACTCGTTTTTGGAACCCAAAAATGAACCAATATATTTTTGGTGCTCGCAACCGCATTCACATCATTAACCTTGAGCATACCGTTAAGCAATTTAACGAAGCACTGACTTTTGTTAATCAACAAGCTGCTCATCGCAATAAGATTTTATTTGTTGGTACTAAGCGTGCAGCAAGTGGTGTAATTCGTGAGCAAGCACAGCGTGCTGGCATGCCTTATATTGACCATCGTTGGTTGGGTGGTACTCTGACTAACTGGAAAACTATCCGTCAGTCTATTACTCGTTTAAAAGAGCTGGAAAAACAAGCTGAAGATGGTACTTTTGCCAAGCTAACTAAGCGTGAAGCATTGGAACGCACCAGAGATATGGAAAAGTTGGAGCGTGCTTTGGGCGGTATCAAAGAGATGGGCGGTTTGCCAGATGCGTTATTTGTTATTGACGTTGATCATGAGGCCATTGCCATTAAAGAAGCAAAAAATCTTGGTATTCCTGTTATTGGTATTGTTGATACCAACTCAAATCCAGATAATGTTGACTATGTGATTGCTGCTAATGATGATGCAATTCGTGCAGTGAGTTTGTATGCAACTGCAGTGGCAGATGCGATTATTGCTGGTAAAGAATATGCGAAAACACAAGGCAATAAGGCTGAGTTAGATGACACCAAAGCCGCTGATCGTGAAAATGCAACAGCAGAATTGGAAGATAAGATTGACCAATCAGGTCAAGTGGTAAACAACTACTGATTACAAAATCGTTCATGACAAGCATTGGTTGTTAATATTTAGCAACTAATGCGATTTATTTTCAAAGATTTAATTAAAAATAAGGTTGTAACTATGTCTCAAGTATCTGCAAAAACCGTTAAAGAGCTTCGTGATCGCACGGGTCTTGGTATGATGGAGTGCAAAAAAGCCTTGGAAGAAGCGGGTGGTGATATTGAGCTTGCTATTGATAATTTGCGTAAATCAGGACAGGCAAAAGCTGCCAAAAAAGCGGGGAATATCGCTGCTGATGGTGCCATCATTATTGCTCAAACTGCTGGTAAAGCATTGCTTTTAGAGGTAAACTGCCAAACTGACTTTGTGGCAAAAGATGAGAATTTCACTGCATTTGCTAACAAAGTAGCTGAATTGGCATTGGCGAATAACACGACTGATGTAGAGGTAATCTCTGCTCTGCCTTATGGTGATGGTGAAACTGTTGAAGAGGCCCGTATTGCTTTAGTTCAAAAAATTGGTGAAAATATCCAAATTCGTCGTGCTGAAGTTATTGAAGGTTCCAACCTTGCTGCATACCGTCATGGTCTGCGTATCGGTGTTGTAGTTTCTTACGAAGGTGGTTCAGAAGAGCTTGGTAAATCTGTAGCAATGCAAGTTGCTGCATTTAATCCGTTGGCTGTTGATGAAGAGAGTGTACCTGCTGATATTTTAGCTCGTGAAAAAGATATTATTGAAGCAAAAGCAAAAGAATCTGGTAAGCCAGAAGTGGTTATCGAAAAAATGATTACTGGTGGTGTTCAAAAATACCTAAACGAAGTTACCTTAGTAAATCAACCATATGTGATAGATAATGACAAAAAAGTTGGTGAGGTACTAAAAGCTGAAAATGCTACTGTTGTTAGCTTCAAACGCTTAGAGGTTGGTGAGGGTATTGAGAAGAAGCAGGAAGATTTTGCTGCTGAAGTTGCTGCTGCACAAGCTGCCGCTAAAGCATAATCAATCATTTCTATACAATAAAAAAACGCGCTTTTTGAGTGCGTTTTTTTATTGTATAGAAATTTAAAATCATAAAAACCTTACTAAATATTGGATAAATTAACCAAAAAAAAGTACAATAGGGATTACTTTATTATTGGAGTGTGCAAAGTGTTTGATAAAAATAATTTTATTCAATTGTTGCTTGATTATCATGTATTAAAATTTGGTGAATTTACCTTAAAGTCTGGTCGTATCAGCCCTTATTTTTTTAATGCTGGACTTTTATCTGGTGGTAAAGTCTTATCCATATTATCTGAAGGTTATGCAGACATTTTGGTAACTGAGTTAAATAAACAGCATAATTCGATGATTTTTGGGGCGGCATATAAGGGCATTCCTTTTGTAGCGACGACGGCACAAACGCTATGGCGTAATCATGGCGTTGATGTTGAGTGGGGTTATAACCGTAAAGAGGTTAAGAATCATGGTGAGGGTGGGCATCTTGTTGGAGCTAGTCTGCAAGGAAAGTCGGTATGGGTGATTGACGATGTGATGACTGCAGGAACGGCGGTGCGTGAAGTGATGAACATTTTAAAAAATGCAGGTGCAAATTTTGCTGGAATTGTCATCGCACTTGATCGCAAGGAAAAGGGCCAAGATCAACGCTCGGCAGTTCAGCAAATTCAAGATGACTTTGGCGTGCCTGTGCATAGCCTTGTGAATATTGATGATATTATTGGATTTTTACAAGCAAAGGGTGAGATTGAGTATCTGGAAAAAATGCAAGCTTATCGTGAGCAATATGGAGTTGTATCATGAAACCGCTTAAATTTTTAATCGTAATGGACGATATTAAAACCATTAACTACAAAAAAGACAGCACTCTTGCAATGGCGTGGGCGATTAGCGATAAAAATCATCAGCTTTATTATTGTCAAATCAGCGATTTGTGGTTAGATAATGGCGAATTGATGATTGATTGTCAATCATTACAAGTCTTTAAAAACCCTGATAATTTTTATGAATTGGGCGAAAAAAATACCGTCAAAGCGACCGATTTTGATGTGATTTTAATGCGAAAAGACCCGCCTTTTGATATGAAATTTTTGTATGCTTTGTATTTACTGGATTTTGCCAAACGAGCAGAGGTTTTGGTCGTTAATGATCCAATGAGCGTCAAAGAATGCAATGAAAAGTTGTTTGCGGTGCAATTTAGTCATCTGATGACCCCAACCGTAGTCAGCCAAAAGCAAAGCCATATCCGTGATTTTATCCAAAATCATAATGATGTGATTGTCAAGCCCTTGGACGGAATGGGCGGAATGGGGATTTTCCGCCTAAGTGCGGACGGCCCCAATATTGGGGCAACGCTAGAAATGCTTACCCAAAATGAAACGCTACCCATTATGGCTCAAAAATTTATCCCCCAAATCACAGAAGGCGATAAACGCATTTTGATTGTCGGTGGCAAGCCTGTGGATTACTGCCTAGCTCGTATTCCTGCCAGTGGCGAGACTCGGGGCAATTTGGCGGCAGGCGGAACAGGCGTGGCAATGGCACTGACCGACAAAGAGCGAGCCTTGGCAAATGAAATCGCCCCAATTTTGGTGCAAAAAGGCTTGTATTTTGTGGGGCTTGATGTGATTGGCGGTTACATTACCGAAATTAATGTAACCAGCCCCACCTGCATTCGTGAAATTGATGAGCAATGCGGCACACAGATTGCTGTGGATTTTGTGAAATGTGTTGAGCACTTGCTGGCTTGAGCCAATAAAAGTAAAATGAGCAGAGTTGCTGTCTTTGATGTGTAAAGGCACATTATGTAGTATGAGATTTTGTTGAGTAAATGATGAATTGAATATCATATCGAATATGTTATTGACCATAAATATGGCTAAGTTGGAATTAATCCGACTGCTATTTTGGATGATAAAAAAGGGGGTAAAACATGAATGTCTTAATTATGGCAGCAGGCACAGGTGGGCATATTTTTCCTGCCCTTGCGGTGGCGGACGAGCTGACACGCCGTGGGGCGGTGGTGCATTGGCTTGGCACGCCAAATGGTATGGAAAACCGCTTGGTCAAGGATTATCCGATGCACCACATTGCGATGCAAGGCATTCGTGGCAACGGTCTTATGCGTAAAATCAAATTGCCTTTTATGCTCTTTAACGCCACAAACCACGCCAAAAAAGTTATCAAAAACAACAACATAGATATCTTGGTGGGTTTTGGTGGTTATGTCAGCTCGGCAGGTGGACTGGCAGGCAAATTGGCAGGCAAACCGCTGATTATCCACGAACAAAACGCCATCTGTGGTATGAGCAATCGCACCCTAGCACGCTTTGCCGATGTGGTATTGCAAGCCTTTGATAATGCGTTTGGTGGTGAATTTGCCGACAAAACTTTGACGGTGGGCAATCCTGTGCGTGCCGATTTTGCACTTGTGCCAGCCCCTGACAAACGCTATGATTTGACCGATAAGTCGCCCCTAAAAGTGTTGGTGGTGGGGGGCAGTTTGGGAGCAAGTGCTATCAATACGGCGATTGTGGATTTATTAAAAACCAAGCCCAATCTTATCATCAAGCACCAATGCGGTCGTGATAATTTTGATGCCGTGCAAAACGCCTACACGCAGGCAGGCATTGACCTACAGCGTGCCACGCCCTTGGCATTTATTGACGATATGGCGGCTGCCTATGCGTGGGCGGATGTGGTGGTGTGCCGAGCAGGTGCTTTGACGGTGAGCGAGATAGCAAGCCTTGGTGTGGCGGCGATTTTTATCCCTTTGCCGACAGCGGTGGACGACCACCAAACCTTTAATGCCAAATCCTTAACCGATAATGGGGCAGCGATTTTATTGCCCCAAAGTGAATTATCGGGCGAAAAACTTGCCCAAATTTTAAATACGCTTGACCGTGAAAAGTGTTTGGCGATGGCACAAAAAGCCAAAAGTTATGCCAAACACGATGTCGCCAAAACGGTGGCGGAGATGGTGCTTGCGAGTGTGAAAGGGTAGGGTGTTAATTTTAAAATTGATTTTAAAGTTTTGGAAAGTAAGGTGCGTACCACGCACCATTAAAAAGTTTGAAATAAAAACGGTGCGTATTATATACCTTACGATTAATAAATTTCAATAGTTAAAAATATGAAAACCTTACAAGAGTTAATAAACTTAGATGAACCTGCTTGGGAATTGATACAAGAATGGTTAAATAACGCCAATAAACCTTACGAAATCATTCCCAAAAATCAAGAGCAAGCAGAACAAGAATTGCTTGCCAATCAAGTAACAACCCGTTCGCCTATGGGGGCGATTATTTATGAAACGGGCGGAATGTTAATAGATAATGGTTGTCTTAGAATTTTGGGTTCGGGTGGCAAAAAATTAAACCGCACCCTTAGTGGCTGGAATAAAGGAAAATCTTTTGAAAATATTGGCGATGTGCCGTCATTTTTATTGATTGCTGATGATGTGCTTGGTGGTTATTTTGCCATTAACGGTGGCGGATTGGGCGATAATTTGGGAGTGATTTATTATTTTGCTCCCGATTTGTTGGCTTGGGAAGATTTAAATATCACTTATTCGCATTTTATTGAGTGGGCTTTGACTGGCGATTTGGAGCAATTTTATCAAGGATTTCGTTGGCAAAATTGGCAAGATGAAGTTAAGCAATTAGACGGTAATCAAGTTTTTTCATTTTTTCCTTTTTTATCTACCCAAGAAGGAAAAGAAATTGATAAAGTCAGCAGAAAAGTTATTTCAATCCAAGAGCATTATTCGGCTTTTTGTGAATAAAATTTTTAGGGTAAGTAGATGTACATTATACGCCATTTAATATTTAATTGTTTTAAATATTAAAAATAAACGGTGCGTATTACGCACCTTACGCCCAAACCCCATTTTAAAAACCCCAATTTAATTTTTAAAGGAACAACAAATGAACCACGCCCAACTTCCCAAACAACTGATCCAAATCCCCGAAATGCGTCGCATTAAACACATTCATTTTGTCGGGATTGGTGGGGCAGGAATGTGTGGCATTGCCGAAGTGTTATTTAATCAAGGCTATGGCGTATCAGGCTCGGATATCAAGCAAAGTGGCGTTACCCAAAGGCTTAGCCAATTGGGTATGACCATTTTTATTGGACATAACGCCGATAACATCAAAAACGCCGATGTGATTGTGGTGTCATCTGCCATTGACAAAAACAATCCAGAGATTAAATCGGCACTGCAAGCTCGCTTGCCTGTGGTTCGCCGTGCTGATATGCTCGGTGAGCTTATGCGTTATCGCCATAGCATTGCGGTGGCGGGCGCTCACGGCAAAACCACGACCACAAGCCTTTTGACGATGATGCTGACCGAAGCAGGCTTTGACCCCACTTATGTGATTGGCGGTAAATTAAATGCGTCTGGCAAAAATGCGTCTTTGGGCAACAGCCGATATTTGGTGGCAGAAGCGGACGAGTCGGACGCATCATTTTTAAGTCTTAGACCGATGGCGTGCATTGTTACCAATATTGACGAAGACCATATGGACACCTATGAAAACAGTTTTGACAAATTAAAACAAGCCTATATTCAGTTTTTGCACAATATGCCCTTTTATGGTTTGGCGGTGGTGTGTGGCGATGACGATGAATTGTATCAGATGATTGATGAGATTGCTCGCCCTGTTTTGACTTTTGGGCTAAAACCGCACAACGATGTGCAAGCCACCGACCTACAAGTGGACGGCACTCGCACGCATTTTACCGTTTTGCGAAAAGACAAACAGCCGTTAAAAATTACCTTAAATATCCCCGGGTTACACAATGTCTATAACGCCCTTGGGGCGATTGCGATGGCAAGCGATGAAGGCGTGTCGGACGATGCGATTGTGCGTGCGGTGGGTAAATTTGCAGGCGTGGGACGGCGGTTTGAACAGCAGGCACAAGTGGCGTTGGGCAGTGGCGATGTGCTTTTGATTGACGATTATGGGCATCACCCCACCGAAGTGTTGGCGACCATTGCCACCGCTCGGCAAAGTTATCCAGACCGCCGTTTGGTGATGATGTTTCAACCGCACCGTTACAGTCGTACACGAGATTGTTTTAATGACTTTGTGGCGGTGTTGTCGCAGGTGGACAAATTGATATTGCTTGATGTCTATGGGGCAGGCGAAGAGCCAATTAAGGGGGCGACAAGCGATGATTTGGCACGCTCTATTCGTGAGCGTGGGCAAGTTGAGCCGATTGTGTTAAATGTGGACGACAAAACCCAAATCAAGCAAGTATTGCAAGCAGGGCTAAAAGCGAATGATTTATTAATCACGCAAGGGGCAGGCAATGTGGGGCAGTTGTGTGTGGAGTTGAGGGAGAATGGGGTTTATTTAAACTAAGGGTTAATAAGCGATTGGTGTAAATATCAATTTATCTTAAAACCCTTGCCAAAGGCAGGCGAGTTTTATTATTTTAAAGGTCAATTGACCAAACCAATCAATGGGCTAAAAGTTTGTGCTGATATATTGAATAAGGAGTAGTGATGCAAACAAAATCCATTCAAACACTGGGGCAAGCGGTGGATTATATTCAGTCTTTGCCACAAGTGGAACAAAAACAAATTTTTGGATTGATTGATGAATTTATGACACAAAAAAATCAGTCTGCTAAGCCAATCAATACTCCAAAAAAACGCACCGCAGGTACATTAAAAGGCAAAGTGGTTTTTGCCCCTGATTTTGATGAACCGCTTGACGATTTTAAGGATTATATGTAAATGTATTTGCTGGATACGCATATTTTATTATGGTTTTTGCAAAACGATACGCAACTTAGCAAAACCGCTCTTAAAATTATTGAGACCAATGATGTTTGTGTGAGTATGGCAAGTTTGTGGGAAATTGGCATTAAACATAGTTTGGGAAAGTTGGATTTGCCATTGCCTTTTGGTGAGATTTTCCCCAGTCAGTTAATGATGAATGATATCAATGTTTTGCCGATTGAAATGGTGCATTTAACAATTGTCAATCAATTAAAATTTTACCATAAAGACCCATTTGATCGTTTGATTATCGCCCAAGCATTAAATGGCGGTTTAACCTTAATCAGTAAAGACAGTAAATTTGCTGAGTATGGTGTTAATTTATTGTGGTAATTTTATTAATTAGTAATTTTTTAAAAGAGAGTATTTATGAACAACCCAAATTTTGGCAAAGTCGCTGTGGTGTGCGGTGGCACAAGTAGCGAGCGAGAAGTGTCTTTAAAAAGTGGCAAGGCGGTGCTTGACGCCCTGCTATCCAAAGGTATAGACGCCCACCACTTTGACCCCGAAGAGCGTGATTTGACACAGCTTAAAAACTTTGACCGTGTGTTTAATGTCTTGCACGGCACTTTTGGCGAAGACGGCGGTTTGCAGGGGGTGCTGGACGGCTTGGGCGTGCCTTATACAGGCTGTGGTGTGCTGGCATCTGCCATTGCGATGGACAAGTTTCGTTGTCGCTTGGTGTGGCAGGCACTTGGCTTGCCCAATGTGCCATATGTGGTGCTACACGATGACAGCGATTTTGATGCGGTGGAGACAGACTTTGGTTTACCGCTCTTTGTCAAGCCTGCCAGTGAAGGGTCAAGCGTGGGGGTGGTGATGATTGAACAGGTGGGCGATTTGGCAAAAGTTTATCCCACTTTAAAGCAGTATCACGGCGAGATTTTGGCAGAAAAAGCCATCACAGGGGGCGAATACGCCTTGTCGCTACTGGGCGATAGGGCATTGCCAAGCATTAAGATTGTCCCCAAGGGAAAATTTTACGACTATGATGCCAAATATCTGCGTAATGATACCGCTTATCTGTGTCCGTCCGATTTGACCGCTGATGAAGAGCGTCAAATGGGCGAGCTTGCCAAGCGTGCCTTTGAAGCGGTGGGGGGTAAAGGTTGGGGGCGGGTGGATTTTTTAAAGGGCGATGACGGCAAATTGTATTTGCTTGAATTAAACACCGTACCCGGTATGACCGACCATAGCCTTGTACCAATGGCAAGTCGTCAGGTGGGGATTGAATTTGGGGAGCTTTGTGTGCAGATTTTAGTGCAGACACTTGATTGCTAGGTTTGTCAAAGATATTGAGTCATAAATCCAAGTGATTGAATTTTATATATTTTTATTGCTTTATATCATTTTTCAATTGCTTTGATGACTTGCATTTGATAAGAAAAGTAGCTTGAAAATCGATGGTTATTATATTTGATGTGTCAATATTGGATCTGATGTTGTTGACAACCTGACAAGTAAAATGTAACTTGATGTAAAAATTCACTTTTTATATAAGATTTTGCTTGGTGTTATTGCTAAAATGCGTTACTATATACAATTTATTGTATATAGCACAAAGCCTTATGAATCTTTATGCTCAAACCACCAAAAAGCACTTCGTTAAAACATGGCATGTGTCCATACTTGTGCTGTTGTTATTTGTTGTGGCTGGATTTTTTGGGATTCGGGCAATAAATCGCATGCCAACAAAACCGCTTGTGATTGATCGGGGCGATTTGACTGCGGTCCAATTTGCGTCATTGAAGGCGGCAGTGGAGCCAGTAAGTGATGTGCAATTTTTTTTGACAGATTTAACAGACATTCAACGCCTCATTGTTCAATTATCTTGGGTGGAGAGCGTGAGTGTGAAGCGTGATTGGCAACAGGGTGTGCTGGTATCGGTCACACCAAGGCGTGCGATAGCAAATTTTGGTAGTCAACATTTGCTTGATGCGACAGGTCAGGTGTTTGTGCCTGCTGACGAACATGAACTGATGAATGCGTCGCTTGTACATTTGTATAGTAATCATTTTAAAGATGCTGGCGACATGATGCAACAGATGCATCAGATCAATGAATGGTTTGCACCGCTTGGTATGACTGCACAAGATGTTACTTTAACCTCTCGACAAACCTGGTTGATTCGTTTTAATAATGGGCTTCGTGTTATCGTGGACCATGAGAATACTGAGCAAAAATTGTATGGCTTGTCGGTATTATTGCGTGGCAGTCTGGCGGAGGAGTTACCAAAAATTCAATCAGTTGATTTGCGTTATAAAAATGGATTTGCGGTTGCTTGGAAAAATACATCAAGTAGCAATCATCTGCAAGCTGGTGTTTGATTTGGTAAAAACATCAGATGACACCATGTGATTTTTTAATTTTTTTTAATCACAAGATACCAAAATATTGTAGATTTTATCAAAAAAGAAGTAAAGCTGAGTAAATTGATGATTTTTATAGATTTTACCTCTTTTGAAAAAGAGGTATTGGTGCTAAAATATCATAATATTAAAAAATGATTTTTTGTGTGGTTTTTGTTTGTTGGGTCTACCGGTGATTGAGAGTTGTTATGATGGAGTTGCAGGCAGTCTTGCATTTGAGTTCGACAGCAGTTTATACAGTGGTCGGCTATGCAATAGGCACGCCTGAACAACCGAGAATTAAGATTGTTGCTGTGGGTTTGGCACACACCGATGCCTTTATTGGTGGTAAGATTGACCGTCGTGAGCACTTACTGAGTGCGGTACATAAATCTATACAAGAAGCGGTGGATATGGCAGGCGTGCAGATTCATGAGGTATGCCTATCTTTTGCGTCATCACTCATGAAAAGCATCAATGACAGTCAAGATGTTCAGTTGTATAGCATGGGGACGGATACCACCGTACAGCGAAGCCATTTGCACCATGCCAAAGAGTTGATTGCCAACAAGTTGCGTGCAGAGGGCTACTCGCTATTGCAATCGTGTCAGCAAATCACTTATTTAGATGACGGTTCTCAAGAAGTTGTAGATCCGCTAAATATGCACGCTAATAAAATCAAGGTAATGCATCATGTGATGATGCTGCCAAGTAACTACCACACTCAAGTGATTAACGCAGTCAATGCGGCAGGTACAGAGGTTGGGGTAACGCTATTTGATGGCGTGGTAAGTGCGGAGTATGCGTTAAATAAAGAAGAAAAAAAACGCGGTGTGTGCTTTATTGATATTGGCAGAGGCACAACCAAAGTGTGTGTTTATCTGGGCGATTTACTGATATTTTCTGATTGCTTGGATGTTGGTGGGCAGACGGTAACTTTTGATATTTCATCTGAGCTGGGCTTGTCGCTTTCTGAGTCTGAAAGCTTAAAGCATCAGCAAGGTACGGTACAACTTGACCCCACCAAGCGTGCTTCATTCATTACCTTAAAACAACGCACCGATGGCGAGATGACGATAAGCTTGCGTCAGCTAAGTAACATTATTTCAGCGCGTTACGATGACATTTTTGGGCGTGTTGTTGAGCGTCTGAATGAGCAAGGTTTGTTACAATGCCTTGGTGCTGGCATGGTTCTGGCAGGCGGTGGCTCTCGAATTGATGGCTTGGCTCGTTTTGTTGGTCATAGATGGGGGCTGCCTGTGCGTATGATCACAACCAATGAGCTTGTCAGTGTATGTCCTAAAAATTTAACCGATGAAAATATTGCCTTATTAAACAGCTATTTAAAAGATAATAAACTTCATACGGTGATTGGTTCGCTACTTTATCAAAATGGTGAGCAGTTTTTGAAGGATAATTACGGTAAATCACCACCGCACAATAAACTGGTGAATAAAATTTCGGACGGTTGGCAGTCGTTTGCCAAACGAGTTAAAAAATGGTTTTAGTGTCTTTGGACAATGATTTATATTTTGGAGTAAGCTATGTCAATTTTTTATAGCATGTCAGACGAGACGCAATTTGATACAGATGGGCAGGCGAGATTCGTTGTGTTTGGTGTTGGTGGTGGCGGTGGTAATGCTGTTGAGCATATGATTAATCAGCAAATCACTGGTATCAATTTTGTGTCGGCTAATACTGACCGTCAGGCATTAAATAAATTGACTACGCCAAAAAAATTACAATTAGGCAGTGAGCTCACTCGTGGCTTGGGTGCTGGTGCAAACCCAGAGGTGGGTCGTGAAGCGGCTGAGAGCGATGAAGAAGAAATTCGGGCGTTATTGGCTGACTACGACATGGTCTTTATTACCGCAGGCATGGGCGGTGGTACGGGTACAGGCGCCGCTCCTGTCATTGCACGCATTGCCAAAGAAGAGGGTGTGTTGACGGTAGCAGTTGTTACCACACCGTTTAAATTTGAGGGTGGAAAGCGTGCAAAACTTGCCAAAGAAGGCATTGAGCAGCTGTCCCAATATGTTGATTCCATCATTACCGTACCTAACGAAAAACTATTACAAGTTTATCATGGCTTGACCATGAAAGATGCTTTTGCCAAGGCAAATGATGTATTGTTGCATGCTGTTGATGGGATTACTCGCACCATTCGTGAAGAGGGTATGATTAATATTGACTTTAACGATGTGCGTACTGCCATGACTTCTAAAGGTCATGCGATGATGGGTATTGGTCGTGCCAGTGGCGATGGTCGTGCCGCCGCCGCCGCCGAAAAAGCGATTCGCTCACCACTGCTTGATGACTTATTGCTTAAAAATGCACAAGGTGTTATTATTAATATTGCTGCGTCAGATTTGGGTATGGGCGAGCCTAATGAGGTGGCAGAGGTGGTGGGTCGCATTGCTGATATTGATGAAGGCAATATCTTTTATGGTGCGGTCGTTGATGAATCAATGGGTGATGAAATTCATGTAACTGTGATTGCCACAGGTCTGACTGTAGATGACAGTCCAAAGGTGCAGTCAGTTGGTCAGCAAGCACCTGTGGGGCATGCTAGTGCAATCAGCCAACAACCATCTACAGCTCAGACAACGGCATCACCAATACAGAGCTCTGCTCGTGCGGTGGTTAAGCCGATCAGTGTTGGTGACTTTCTAAAAAGACAGCAACAGGATAATGGTTGATTATCGCCTTATCAACGCCCTATACGATGGTATAGGGCTTTTATTTTAAAGAAAAATGTGTAAATATGATAGACTTGCATAGCCATAGTACAGCATCAGATGGTACAAATACGCCAATGATGCTCATTCAAAAAGCGTATTCGTTAGGCATTCGTACTTTTGCCTTAACCGATCATGATACCATTAAAGGCATAAAAGAAGCTAAAGAAGCTGCTGATGAGTTGGGTATGTGTCTGATTAATGGGGTGGAGATAAGTTGTGCGCACGCCCTGATTGGTGGGTATGGAAAAAATCAAGAGTTGAATAAAATCATTCATGTGGTTGCACTTGATTTTGATGATACTAAAAAAATGCATGATGCTTTGCAGGCTGTACAAGACAGTCGTCATCTGCGTGGTAGATGTATGATTGAAAAGCTTGGTGAGTCATTAGCAACAAATAATCAAGCTCAACTTACTGAAAAAATTTGGCAGGCGACACTGGCTAAGGTGGATAATAATCCACGAGCAATTGGGCGTGCACATATTGGGCAGGTGTTGCATGAACTTGGGTTTGTACATAATGTGCAAGCGGCTTTTGATAAATATCTGGCTGATGGCAAGTGTGCCTATGTGGCGATAGAAGCAATGAGTATGGCAGACACTATCAAATTGATCCATGATTGTGGTGGGTTTGCAGTATTGGCACACCCAACTCGTTATGGGCTGTCTGCAACTCGCACCAGAAAATTGATTGCTGATTTTGCCAGTCTGGGTGGCGATGCTTGTGAATTGCCCAATAATGAACCTGATAGTCTGCGTGCGATGATTGATCGAAGTCTTGCGGAGCATGGGTTATTTGTGTCAGTCGGCAGTGATTTTCATGGCGAGAATATGCCATGGCGTAAATTGGGGCTGGTTGCCAAACTTAAACCAAATCAAACTGGTATATGGCAAAGATTTAAAAGTCAGTCTGAGTGATGAGTTTAGATAAAATTCAACTCATCAATATCATCCAATGTGTACTTTAATGCATCAAAACAGACACTCATTTCAAAGCCCCGATACTGCAAAAACCGAAGCTGTCGGGATTTTTCTTTTTGGTCTTTTGGTAGGGTATTGCCGTATTTTTTACAGCGAGCTTCGATGGCAAGTGCGAGCCAATTCACCTCGTTTTTTTGCTCATCATTCATGTTATCATTACTTTTGAGTTGATTTTCTAAAATTGTACCATCGCTTAGGTTGGCAATGTCTGCCATCTGTATCAGTTCATCAAGTGAGTATGGCAATTGTATCCCTGTATTTTTTAATGCTTGACTGATGTATCTTTTGCCACGACCACGCCTGATGCTTTCACGAATGAGCATAAAAGCGGTGCGTTCGTCGGATTGATAACCTTTGGTGGCAAATTCATCAAGTAAATCTGTTACCATCTGTGGATCGCAGTCTTTATTAAGCAGTTTTTGGCGTAATTGTTGTTGGGAAAGCTCTCGATTAGACAGATAGTAAAATGCCAGCCAGCGTAGGCGATTTATTTTTTGATCATTTTGATAAATGGGCTCAATTGCCACATTTTTTAAGGCAGACAAAGTGTGCTGGTCCACAGCTGTCCAAATATCATTTGGCAAAATATGGTTGTCATTGGTTTTGTTTGTTTTGTCTTGTTTGATTGGTTGGTTGGGTTTTTTGGATTTGCTAAATGTTCTAAGATTTGGTTTTGCTGATATATCTTTGCTGGTAGTGCGTTTGGTTTGACCTGTTGTTTTGGGGCTTGTTGGCAAAGTTTGTGATGATAAAGTTGAATCAGCGGATATAGATTCACCCATATCCGCTAAGATTTCTGCTAAAGTTTTGATGGTTGTCATGATGCCAATTGCAAATTAGAATTGACTTTCATCGTCCGCATCTTCAATGAATTCTGGCACTTGATTTTGGTCAGAGTCTTGTGTTGTTGTGGGCGCGCCCATTTTTTCGCTACGGATTTTCGCTTCAATTTCTTGGGCGATTTCAGGGTTTTCGGCAAGATATTTGACGGTGTTGGATTTGCCTTGACCAATTTTACTCTCACCATAGCTATACCATGCACCAGATTTACCCACTGCACCAATATCCACACCCAAATCAACAACTTCGCCCAAATGATTGATGCCTTCGCCATACATGATTTGAAATATCGCCTCACGAAAAGGAGGTGCCATCTTGTTTTTGATGACTTTAACTTTGGTTTCGTTGCCAATTACTGCCTCACCTTCTTTAATCTGACCGATACGGCGAATGTCTAATCGAACCGAAGCATAAAATTTAAGGGCATTACCACCTGTGGTGGTCTCAGGAGAGCCGAACATCACGCCTATTTTCATGCGAATTTGGTTGATAAAAATTACCATGCAATTTGAGCGTTTGGCATTACCAGTGATTTTACGCAAAGCTTGGCTCATCAGGCGTGCTTGTAACCCCATGTGACTGTCACCCATTTCACCTTCAATTTCAGCTTTTGGGGTAAGAGCCGCCACCGAGTCCACAACGATCATATCTACCGCACCCGAACGCACAAGCATATCAGCAATTTCAAGTGCTTGTTCACCATTATCAGGTTGAGATACCATCAATTTGTCGATATCTACGCCTAATTTGCGTGCATAAATTGGGTCCAAAGCGTGCTCGGCATCAATAAAAGCACAAGTACCGCCTTGCTTTTGGCATTCGGCAATCGTTTGTAAGGTAAGAGTGGTTTTACCAGAGCTTTCTGGTCCAAAAATCTCAATGATACGCCCCTTTGGCAGTCCGCCAATACCTAGAGCAATGTCCAATGACAGTGATCCTGTTGACACCACATCGGCATCAATCTTGGCAGACTCATCACCTAAGTACATGATGGTATTTTTGCCATAAGATTTTTCAATCTGTGCTAAAGCTGCTTTGAGTGCTTTGTCTTTATTTTCATTGACGCTGGCGGCTGCCTCTTTTGTTTTGCTCATCATTTCACCTTACTGATTGACTTTTATTGTCATGATTTATCATCTAAATTGCCATTATTATAGCATAAATTATCTTTTTATATCCAAGGTATTTACCCAGATGCATGCGTATTTTGTTATGCTTGATGGCTTTATTATTTTGATTAAAAGTTAATTGCTTAGCATAACCAAAATAGAATATAAAAAACTTATCCACAGGTTTCACAAGTAAAAAATGACCATTTTGTGAAACATGGTTTGTTTTTTTAATGAATAAAATGACAATAATGAATTGGTAAATGTCAACCCAATGATTTTTATTAAGTTATTGATTTTTATATTAAAAATAAAATAGCACACAATTTTTTGTAAAATTTAGCAATACGCTTAAAGTGCCTATTTATCAAAGCATTCATCATGATGATTGTCTTTTATCCACAAAGTTATCCACAATTTTTGTGGATAAAAAATGGATAACTGATTCAGCCAATATGTGATAAGGCCTGAGTGAATGTTGATGAATTTTTTTTTGTGATTATTGAGCATTGAAAATTACTATTCAATCTGTACTCACATTCATCAAAATGTCAATGTTTCACGATGGTGATGATGTCTGCTTGTGAAACTATTTAATCTTATTTTATATTGAATTTGAAAAATGGGTGAAAAAGATAAAAAAATGGCGACAAATCGCCATTGGGATGTGATTGGCTTTTTGACCAATTTAATCGTTTGGGTTTTGTGTTTTGCGATACATCAAATCCCAAGAAGTACGACCATAGTCAAGGCCACGCTTTTCAAATTTAGTCTGTGGGCGAAAAGCTGGACGAGGTGTAAAGTTGCCTTGACCTGAAATATTTTCAAGAATACTCATGTTGTCAAGTACCTCAAGCATCCATAGGGCATAATGCTCCCAATCGGTTGCGGCATGAAAAGTACCGCCAATTTTGAGTGTGCGTGCGACAATTTCCATGCGATGGGTGGTAACAAAACGGCGTTTATAATGACGCTTTTTTTGCCAAGGGTCGGGAAAATAAAGCTGTATGGCATCAAGGTGTTCATCGGGTAGGTTGCTTAAAAGGGCAATTGCATCACCGCTTAATACCTTTAGATTCTGCAAGCCTAATTCGTGGGCAATATAAGCGATACGCCCAATGCCTGGTTCATGAACTTCAATGCCAACAAAGTTATGCTCTGGATTGTTTTTTGCCATCTCAATAAGACTGTCTCCCATGCCAAAGCCAATTTCTAGCGTTAAAGGTGCATCCATACCGTTGGGCGTGTTGGCAAAATGGGTGCGTAAATTATTAATGTTGCTGACATCGCCCAGTTTGCCGAGCTCAAAACCGTGATTGAGAATATATGATGCGTAAGTGCTATTGGTTAGGGCAAGCTCGCTCGCCTGACTCATGTGTGTACGGCGTTTCATGAAAGTGTCAATTTGACGAAACTGTTCGGGTGTTTGGGCAAGACGGGCGATTTGCTCGCTGATGGCTTCACGGTCGGTATCTGGGCTTTGGCGGTCGCCACCAACAGGGGTTAAAAATTGTGAATTTGAATCAGTCATGGCTTTATTTGCATTAAAAAAAGGCGTAAAATGTTAAGGGTGTCATTATAAGCCAACCAACGCCCAACCGCAAATCATTTTATCATTCAATCTATTGGTCAAATTCATGATTCGTTTGCCTTTTTTAGAAGATACCACACCACCACCATTTTATCGTGCCGACCTCACCGATGCTAAGCGTACCGAGCTTGACAGATGGTTTATTGGCTTGCGATCACAAAAGTATTATTTAAAGAGGTTTGAAGAATTTGATCGGGCTGGTCAGATGCACCCTCGCTGGAATTGGGCAGCATTTTTTTGTACTTTTGGCTGGCTTTTGTATCGTAAACGCTACCTTGATTGCTTGGTGTATTGTGTGGCGGGTTGGTCATTTATTAAGGTAACCATTGCCATTACGCTGGTGGTGCTTGAATTTGCCGTCATTTCATTTTTGCCACAAGAATACCAAATGGCTGTGCGTGTGCTGGTGGGTGTGATGATTTGGTTGTTTTGGTCGAGTCAGGTGGCACGCTGGGCAGATGCTTATTATTATCGTATGGCACGCCGTGAAATTGCTGATGTATTGGATTTTTATCCACGCAATAAAGATGAACAAAAGATGCACTTAAGGCGTGAGGGTGGTACCAGTTTGTTTGGTATGTCGGTGGCATTTGGCATATTTGGGGTGATTTTGGCGATTATTGTTGGGCAATTTGTACCGATCATCGCCATGCAAAAAGAACAATCGGTGATTTTTGAGAGTTATCGTTCTGCCAAAGCGGTACAAAAACGCGTGGAGCAAATCTATAATACCACACAAAAATGCCCAATTGATTTGCCAGTCTCTGTGGATAATCAACGAGTTTCTATGGTGGTTGTTGATAAGGCAGAAGGAGTGCAGACTGATTGTGCGGTCATGGCGACGGTTTCTGGATCTGGCTACCCTGTACGCTATTTAAACGGTGAAACGCTTGTCATTTATCATTATGTTGATTATAAGGGGCAAAGTGTGTGGCGGTGCCAAACTTCGCTCAACAAAAAACGCCACCCCAAAAGCTGTGTATGATGCAACTACCAGCCGATTGGATTGATATCAAGTGAGATTTTGACTCCTTTAGAAGTTGGTAGGGCAAGGAGGTTTTGCCAGTGTGCGGATAATACAGCGTGCAAGGTTTTGCGATCCTTGGCAAGTAGTAGTAACTGCGTATGATATCGATTGTTTTTCTTATTCATGGGGGCATCGGTTGCACCGCTTGTGATCAGGTTTGGCACATCAGGTAAACCTTTGGCGATTTGTTTGATGGCAATTCTGGCACGATTTTGGTTGTGGCTTTCTGCACGAATGAGTGCGGCATGAGTGTAGGGTGGCAAACCGAGCAACTGCCTTTCTTTTAGCAAGATGTCGGCAAAGGCTAGATAGCCATACTTAATAAGTGTGATGAGTAGAGGGTTATTGGGCTGGCGAGTTTGAATAAGTACATCGCCTGCTTTTTCGGCACGCCCTGCACGCCCTGCCACTTGTATGATTCGCTGAGCGGTATGTTCAGGTGAGCGAAAATCAGGTGATAAAAATCCCAAATCTGCATCAGCCACCACCACAAGTGTTACATTGGGAAAATGGTGACCTTTGGCAATCATTTGTGTTCCCACTAAGATGGCAGGTTCACCCGTTAGGATTTTTGTGTACATGGCTTCCCACGCACCTTTTTTACGCATGGTGTCTCGATCAATTTGTAAAATGGGGTAAACTTGCTCGGTGGTCTGTGGATTGGCAAAGATGGCGTGTAATTGTTCGGACAGCTTACTTGTGCCAAGTCCTAAGTCTTGCAGATTTTGGCTATTGCACTCAGGGCAGGTGCGTGGCGTGTGTGTACAAAATCCGCAATGATGGCACTTTAATTGCCCAGAAGGATATTTATGTAGGGTTAAATGTGCATCACAATGTGGGCAGTCTGCTTGCCAGCCACACGCATCGCAGATGAGTATTGGTGCATATCCACGCCGATTTAAAAAAACCAGTACCTGCTCGCCATGGGCTAGGCGTTGTTTGATTTGATGAATACTTTCATTGGATAATAGGGTTTTTTGCTCATTGCCATTCATTTGCATGATGCTTTTTGTGCCTTGACGAATGTCAATGAGCTGTAAAACAGGGTTTTTAGCATTGCCAGCACGCTTTGTTAGACGACATTCGGTCAGTTTGTGGTCATGGCTTAATTTAAGCTGTTCAAGGCTTGGTGTGGCGGTTCCCAATACCACAGGTACACCCATTTGATGACCACGCCACATGGCCACCTCGCAGGCGTGATAGCGTAGGTGGTCTTGTTGCTTATAGGAATTATCATGGGCCTCATCAACGATGACAAGCCCTAGATTGGCAAACGGATAAAGCACGCTTGAACGAGTGCCGATGATGATGTTGGCCTGACCTGTTTGGCAGTCTTGCCAGCCTTGCAGGCGTTCGGCGTCTGTCACGCCAGAGTGCAGTACACAGATGTTGGCATCAAAGCGTGAGCTAAATCGAGCTTTTGTCTGTGGCGTGAGTCCAATTTCAGGTATCAAAATTAAGACTTGTTTGCCAGATGATAAGGCGTGCCATATGGCTTGTAGGTAAACTTCGGTCTTGCCAGACCCTGTAATGCCGTTTAATAATATGCCTTGATAAATACCATCATCAATGGCGTGTTTGATGGTGTCAAAAGCATCTTTTTGCTCATGATTAAGCGGTAAAATCTCATCTAGTAATTGGGCGGTCTTGGGTGTTAAATTTGGTTTGACATTGCTAATAAAAGAGCGGATAAGCCCTTTGTTTTCTAGAATTTTTAATTGAGTTTTATTGACCTCCAGCTCTTTTAACCTAAGTTCACTTAGGCCTGCTGGGCTTTCTTTGATGGTATTAAATATTTGCCATTGTCTTTTGGCTGATTTGCTGATTTGACTTTGGATAAATGTATCATCAATGCCATCTACAACCTCCCAAAAGTTAAGCTTCTGAATAATGCTCCTGCCTTGGTTGATGAGACTAGGTAGCATGACGGATAAAGTTTCGCCCAGTGGGTAATGATAATAAGCGGACAGCCAATTTGCCAAGCGTAACAATTGGTCTGTGATGATGGGTGTCTCATCAAGGCATTCATCAATCGGTCTTAACTTGTCTTGTGAGATATTGCTGTCGGCATGGTTGATGTGGGCGATGACAATACCAATGAGTTCTTGACGACCAAAAGGCACACGCACACGGCTACCTATTGCTGGCAGAGTGCCGTCAATCAGGCACTCTGTTGGGCAAAGATAATCAAACAGTTGATATAGTGGTGTTGGTAGGGCGATGCGAATCAGGGAATTTTGCATGAGAAAAAAGACTTGGCTTACCAAGCCTTAAAAATACTTATTCTAAATGCAAAATGGCTTCAATCTCAACCTCACCACCTTTGGGCAGAGCAGCAACTTGTACTGCCGCACGAGCAGGGTAGGGGGCACTTAGCCGTGCATCAAACACTTCATTTAATGCACCAAAATCATTCAAATCAGTCAAAGACACATTGAATTTTACGACATCATCTAGTGTGCCACCAGCAGCTTTGGCAATGGCAGCCAGATTATCAAAAGCCTGTTCAGCTTGGGCAGTAAAACCTTCTTTTAATTGCATGGTTTTTGGATCTAAGCCCAACTGACCTGAGATATAAACAGTGTTTCCAATTTTGATGGCTTGTGAATAGGTGCCAACTGCAGCAGGTGCATCATCGGTATAAATGATTTGTCTTGCCATGAAAATTCCTTAATGGGCTTTAACTTGATGTGTCTAAATTTGAATGTATTGCAATATGAATGTGATGACCATCAGTGATGGCTTTGAGCCTTGGTGCTTTGTAGGCGGGCGACAATTTTATCAAACAAACTCATGGCAGGTGCATCTGTATAGATGATTTTACCTGCAACATTGTCAGCGGTCTTTGGCAGGGTGTTTGGTTCAGTTTTACCCAAAAAAAAGGCCACTTCTTCTTTGGAATTTAAATCAATATTACAGCACATAAGGACGCTCCTTTTAAATGATTCATCGTTCATATTAAAGCAATTTTACGCTTAATATTCAAGTAATTTTTTAAGATGCCTAAAATATTATTGGTATAGTCGCATGATATTTGGATAGCCTAGAATTTGGCGAAGTTTTTGAATGCCATTTTCTAAATGTACGCGTGAACGCACCACAACATCAAGTGTGGTTGTGCCAATTTTGCTATTTTTATCTTTATCATCAGCTTTAATGATTGTGTTTTCTACGCCAATATTAAGCGAGCGTAACTCATAGATGGCCTGACTGATTTGTTCTTCGTTGAGCGTGGCAAAAATACGCAGTTTTGCCGAAAAGTGCAATTGGTGTGCTGAATGATCAATTTTTATGCCATCTTTCCAATTCACTTGAATAATTTGGTATGGGTTGATGGTACGAATGGCGTTAAGCGAGTAGCATTTATGGCGGTGAATGACCAGCCCTTGACGAGCAGATAAATGACCAACAATGTGGTCGCCATAGATGGGGTTGCAACACTTGGCAAAGGTAACTTCCACGCCCTTAACACCGGCAAGTAAATGCTTGGATTGGGTAATTTCGTTGTCATCAGCGATGTCCACCTCTTCGCTAAATAGACGAGAAACAACAAGCTGTGCCAGTAGCGTGCCTGTGGCGATTTGCATAAAAATTTCTTGTCTGCCAGATGCACCACGCCACGCCAGAATATCCGCCCATTCGTTGTCTGTAATGTCGTCAATGGCCTTATCATAGGCTTTTAGAGCGCGTATGAGTGCTTCTTTGCCAGCGTGTTCTTTTTGATCATCTGGTAGGCGTTTTAAAAATTTTAGAATCTCGCTTCGTGCTTTGTTGGTTGCCACAAAACCAAGCCAGTCAGCTTTTGGTGTTGCTTCTTTATCGGTATCAATGCTGACAAAATCGCCATCAGCCAACACCAGACCTAACTTTCCATGCTCGCCATTAATGTCTGCACCAGTGGCAATATTGCCGATACTGGGGCCAACAGCATAGGCAAAATCCAGTGCGGTTGAGCCACGAGGCAGTTCGTACGCACGACCTTGTGGGCTGTAACAGACTATTTTTCGCTCGTGTAGGTAATTTAATAGTTCATTAATGACGGCGACTGAATGCTCGCTATCTTCAACATCATTTTGCTTTGACTCATGATTGGCAAGGTCTTGCATATTGCGTAAGCTTGCCTGTACAACAGAATGACTGATATCGCCTTTGTCATTGCTAATGACACCAAGTCTGGCAGCTTCCTGCATGCGTTTGGTCAGAAGTGTGATTTTTATGTGGTTGTAATCTCGCTCATAAATAAGGCAAAGCGACTGGTTGCCGCCTGCTTGGGGCTTTCGGATATTATCACGAATTTGATCATCGCTGATCTCGTATTTTTGTACCAGATAAGATGCCAATTTATCGCATGATTCAATATCATTGAGCACCACCTCAAAGTCATACTGTCGAATCAAACGGTTGATTTGCCCACGATTTTTGAAGAACTGGCGATACATTGAAGTACGATTGTCAAGCACTTGCACATGACCGTTTAAATTCAAATGGCTTAATAAATTTTGTAGATAGGTGCTGATTTCTATTTTTTGGAAATTACGGCCAAGCCCATGTTGTAACAACTTATCGGTAAATTTATTGTACATCTCAGGATTGAGATTGCGATAGCAAAGCAGTTCAATATAGTCGGCGATGTCATTAAGACCCATGATGCGTGCAAAAGGGATATAAAAATTGAGCGTCTCGGTGGCAGTGCGTTTTTGTTTTTCCTCGCTGACTGCATCTAGTGTGGACATATTGTGCAGGCGGTCAGAGAGCTTAATGATGAGTACGCGTGGGTCAATGAGTGTGGCGGTGAGAATTTTATGAAAAGTGGCGGCTTGGCTTTGTTGCTTATTCATGCTGGAGGATTTTAGTTTGGTTACACCATCAACAAGACGAGAAATGGTATCGCCGAATTCTACGCTTAGCATCTTGTTGGTAACCTCGGTATCCTCAACTGTGTCGTGTAAAATGGCTGCAATGATGGTGTCCTTATCCAGACGAAAACCTGCCAAAATCTCCGCCACTGCAATCGGGTGCGTGATGTATGGCTCTCCAGATTTACGCTTATCTTTAATATGTGCCACATCGCCAAAATGACAGGCGCGCAACACATCATGCCTTTCTGCTCTTTCCAGATAACCAATGGCACGCATCAAGCTGTCACGAGCTTCATCGACTAAGGGGTGGCTTAGTTGACTGGGAATGTCATGCGGACGGTAGTTGGGTAGCATAAGGACTCTTGATATTGATGAATAAAGATATTATAAATATCAAGGATTGAGTTGCTTGTCAATAGCTTGATTGATTAATTTTTATCATTTGCCTATTTTTGTTGATTGTAAATATATTGTGATTAGTGTAAGTCATTGTTTTTTTATGAAAAAACAAAAAACTGCACGGTGGTCGTGCAGTTCATGATTTTAAGTGGATTGATGCCAATCAAAAATCATCAGGGGTGAATTTTGAGATGTCCACAAGTTCTGGCACTTTGATGATAATTTCTTCATCTGGCTCGTCTAGGATTGTGCGAGTCACATTGCCAGCAGCGATTTCACGCAGAGCAAGTACAGTTGGTTTGTCGTTTTCAACAATAACTGTTGGTTCGGCACTACCTTTAGCAAGCTGGCGTGCACGCTTGCTTGCCACCAAAATCAGCTCAAAGCGATTATCGACATTGTCCAGACAATCTTCAATCGTAACTCGTGCCATAAACTCTCTCTTATTTTTAGTTGATTTGGATTGATAATCTTACTATTCTAGCAAATTCGCTTTGTTTTTAAAAGTATTTTCTCAAGATTATTTACCCCTTGCGTCCGCCCAGATGATTTTGTGTAGTTGCAGTTGCAACCTGACAGGCAAGCCGTCTGCCAATATCCACTCGGCAAGCTGTATGGCAATGTTTGGCACATCAGACTTTCTTTCGTCTATCTCAAACATGGGCGAAAACCACACCACACCACATTTGTTGTGCAAGTCAAATTCCCACAATTTTGCCACCGCCCAATCATAGTCGGTGCGGTCGGCGATGACGATTTTGAGTTGGTCGTGAGCGGTTAAATAATCCAAATTTTCCCACAAATTACGCTGACATTCGCCAGAGCTTGGTGTTTTTAGGTCCATCACTTTGGAGACTTGTACTGGCACCTCTTTGACACTTAATGCCCCTGCTGTCTCCAAAGACACTTCATAGCCTTGGTTTATAAGCAATTTCATCAAGGCAATGGCATTGGGCTGTGCCAAAGGCTCGCCCCCTGTTACGCACACACGCTTGCACGGATACTGGGCAATATCCGCCAAAATGTCATCAAGCGACAAGCGTACACCGCCTGTAAACGAATAGGTCGTATCGCAATACACGCACCGCAACGGGCAACCTGTCAAGCGAATAAAAATGGTCGGCAGTCCGCTCGTTAATGCTTCACCTTGCAATGAATAAAAAATCTCAGTGATTTTAAGTCCTGTCGATGGGTCGGTGGTGGGAATGTGCGTGTTTCGTAAGTTTGGGGGCGTATCGGTTGGCATAATGTTGTAATTGTAAAAAGTTGGTTATTTTAGCAAAAATTTAGGGATTTGGGGATTTTTTATTGGTGGGGTTTAAGCGATTTAATTATTAAAATAAAATTACCCTAATTGGTTAAATATTACTTTTAAAACCAATTTATTTTTTAAAGTTAATTTGTATTGATAAAATTTGATAAATGAAATAATGTGCCCTTAATCTTATTTTTAAAGCATTAAAACAAAAAAGACGAACGCAAAGTCCGTCTTTTTTATTCTTAAAAAATCATTCTACCGAACGGAGCAAATCATTGATAGAAGTTTTTGCTCTTGTTTGTGCGTCCACTTTTTTGACAATCACCGCACAATATAGGCTGTGCGTGCCGTCTTTGCTTGGCAAAGTGCCTGACACCACCACCGAGCCAGCTGGCACACGCCCGTATAGAATTTCGCCTGTGGTGCGGTCGTAGATTTTGGTGGATTGTCCGATATACACGCCCATTGAGATGACTGAGCCTTCTTCCACAATCACGCCTTCTACGATTTCAGAGCGTGCGCCAATAAAGCAGTTGTCTTCAATAATCGTGGGGCTTGCCTGCAAAGGCTCTAGCACGCCACCGATGCCCACACCGCCAGACAAATGCACATTTTTGCCAATTTGGGCACAACTGCCAACGGTCGCCCAAGTGTCCACCATCGTGCCTTCGTCCACAAAGGCACCGATATTGACATAGCTTGGCATCAAAATCACATTTTTGCCAATAAACGAGCCACGCCGTGCCACCGCAGGCGGTACGACTCGCACGCCTGCATTTTTGTAGTCTTGTTCGCCCCAATCGTGAAATTTGGTATCCACTTTGTCATAAAAACCAAGCTCGCCTGTATTCATCACACGGTTGTCATTGATTTTAAAGGACAACAGCACCGCTTTTTTGACCCACTCATTGACCACCCATTTGCCAGCGATTTTTTGGGCAACTCTTAGCTCACCGCTGTCTAGTTTGGCAAGCACTTCATTGACCGCACGGCGGACATCGTCAGGGCAATCGGTCGCCCCAAAATCAGCACGGTTGTCAAAGGCTTGTTCAATGATTTTTTCAAGGTTCATAGGGGTTCCTGTTTGATGTTAAATGATTAAAGATGATGGCCAAATGGCTAAAATGATGAATAATTTTCGATGAATGACTTAAAAATAAAGCAAAAATCGCCACCTACCGATGTGATGAGCAGTTTTAAACGCCATTAAAATTACCATTATTTTATCATAAAATTCTTTGTAATTTTTAATAAATTTTCTCAATACTGACATTTAACCAATTTAAAATGTCTTGGTAAACCCTAATTTTATTTGTCTCGTGTAGCGGTTCGTGTCTCATGTTGGGATAAAGCAAGGCGGTGGTGTGCTTATTGTTTTTGATGAGCTCATCTTGTAAGTCAATCACATCTTGTCCCATATTACCCACAGGGTCGTCCTTGCCACTTACAAGCAATAGGCGAAAGTCTTTGGGTGTGTGGGCATACCATGTGGGTGAGGTGGCTTTTTTGATGAGAGCTTGTAAAGCGATAAGGCCATTGTTGCTAAATGCAAAGCCACACAAAGGATCGCTTTCAAACGCCTTGATATTATCGGTATTTTCAGACAACCACGCAAAGGGCGAGGCGGATATGGGTGAGCGAATTTGTGATTGTAAATGGTTGTTGATGAGTGTGGCAAATCGCATATTGGGGCGTTTGGGATTGAGATGATTCATGAGTTTAAGTACGGCCAAAGCAAGGTGATTGATCGGACCAAAGCGATTTGCTGTCCCCATTAAAATCGCCCCATGAAAACTTGTGGCGTGGTATGTCAGTACTGTCCGTACAACAAACGATCCCATAGAATGCCCCATGATAAAATGTGGCACATTCGTCACGCCTTGTTTGCTCGCTTGTTTTTTGAGTGCATCTGCCATGATAATGGCATCTTTACATAAAGCTTGTATGGGGTGTTTTTCGTCAATCAAACCCAACTCGTATTTATCTTTGACCGTGCGACCATGCCCAAGCTGGTCATAAGTCGCCACCAAAACACCATGATTCGCCAAAAACTGAGCAAAATCGGCATAACGCCCACTGTGTTCACTCATGCCATGCACGATGAGTAGGCTTGCTCTGATTTCACCTGTCGGCACAAAAAAAGTATGATGCAGGCGATGGATTTGGTTGGAGGATAAAATCACTTGGCTCATAAAGGGCTCTGCAATGTTGCTAGGAATTATCTTTTTGCTTAGTGGTGGTATTTTTGCTCAATTAAAAAACATCGTAAGCATACACAATCTGTTTTGACTTTATGCTAAGTTTGCTTAAAAACACCCCACCTTTTCGCCACGCTCGGCTTTGGCAAGTTTTTCTTCTGCCAATGCTTTGGCACTGCGTACAGGTGGTGGGCAAGGCTCGCCATAGTACTGGCGGTCGGCAAAATAGCTTGAGCGTACCATTGGGTTTGCCCAAATGTTAAAAAAGCCTAATTTTTTGCCATACTCGGTATAGCGGGCAAATTCGTCTGGGTGGACATAGCGGGCGACAGGGGCGTGGCTTTTGCTTGGGGCAAGATATTGCCCAATCGTGATAATATCCACATCGTGGGCTTTTAGGTCGTCAAGCAGGCGGTACACTTCGTCTTCGCTCTCGCCCAAGCCCACCATAAATCCGCATTTGGTGGCGATGTCTGGACGGCGTGCCTTGTAGTCTTTGAGTAGTTGTAAAGAATGATGATAATCTGAGCCTGGACGAAACGCCTTGTATAGGCGTGGCACGGTCTCAATGTTGTGGTTAAATACATCAGGGGCGGTGTCTGCCAAAATGTCTAGGGCAAGCTGTTCACGCCCACGAAAATCAGGCACCAAAATTTCAATCAAACAGTTTGGCGATAATTGACGACTTTGGCTGATGACCTCGGCAAAGTGGGTTGCACCGCCGTCTTTTAAATCGTCCCTGTCCACGCTTGTGATAACGGCGTATTTAAGCCCCAGTCCCAAAATCGTCTCGGCGGTGTGGCGTGGCTCGTCTGTGTCTAAGGGATTGGGGCGTCCGTGTGCGACTTCACAAAAGGGGCAACGGCGTGTACAAATATCGCCCATAATCATAAAAGTGGCTGTGCCATCGCCAAAACATTGGGGCAGATTGGGGCAGGCGGCTTCTTCGCAGACGGTGTAGAGTTTTTGGGTGCGTAAGGTGGATTTGATGCGTTCTACCTCGGCAGGGCTTGACAGTTTGACTCGTATCCAGTCAGGTTTTTTTGGCGTGTCAAGCGTGGGAATGACTTTGATGGGAATGCGTGCCACTTTG
Source organism: Moraxella sp. Pampa (assembly GCF_035181385.1). Taxonomy (NCBI): domain Bacteria; kingdom Pseudomonadati; phylum Pseudomonadota; class Gammaproteobacteria; order Moraxellales; family Moraxellaceae; genus Moraxella; species Moraxella sp. Pampa. Next base: position 28,877 of record NZ_JAXCJK010000005.1, read on the forward strand.
TCATAGCCACGCAGTTTTTCGCCTTGTACGGCTTTTTTTGGAGGTGCTTTGGGGGTGGGGGTGTAGGTTTGGACAGCGGTCATATTTTGCCTTTATGATTAAATATGTTTAATGTTCTAAATGTTGATAAATATTTTGATAAATAAGGTTATTCTACCTTATTTTAAGGTAAAAAGCGATGGGAAAAGTTGGTTGGCGTCATTTGACATTTAAAGGTGATAAATCTGTCTTGATGCCAAATGATGCAGGGCAAATGTCATTTTATTGAACTTTATTCTTTATTTTTTTGAAAAATTTTGCTTAAAATAATGGTTGGTGAATCATTTTTTAAATAAATGTTGGTTATGAAAGATAATTTTTTGAATTTATGGTAAATTTAGGCTATTATATATGAGCGTAAATTTAGGCAAATTGCCTGTAAAATCAATGTCTAGGCACTTGATAATTATTTGCATAAAAATATTCATTATCAAGCACTTACAGACTATCAACTTTTAAAAAAGGAAAAAAGCTATGTCTCAAATGTTAGCCGAATACAGAGCTCATGTCGCAGAGCGTGAAGCTTTGGGTGTTCCTCCACAGCCACTGACTGATGCACAAACTGCCGACTTGGTTGAGCTTTTAAAGAACCCACCAGCAGGCGAGGAGGCCTATTTGGTGGATTTGCTTGAAAACCGTGTGCCAGCAGGCGTGGACCAAGCGGCTTATGTTAAGGCGGCATTTTTAAACGCTGTGGTCAAAGGTGAGGCAACCTCTCCATTGGTAAGCAAAGAGCGTGCGGTGTATCTGTTGGGTACAATGCTTGGTGGCTATAATGTTGCACCGTTGGTTAATTTGTTGGACGACAGCGAGCTTGGTGGATTGGCAGCGGACGCACTCAAAAAGACTTTGCTTGTATTTGATGCCTTTCATGATGTTGAAGAAAAAGCTAAAGCAGGCAACGCCAATGCCAAAGCGGTATTGGAGTCTTGGGCGAAAGGCGAATGGTTTACCAGCCGTCCTGATGTTCCTGCTGAGATGACCATCACGGTATTTAAAGTAACGGGCGAAACCAACACAGACGACTTATCCCCTGCCCAAGACGCTTGGAGCCGTCCTGACATTCCATTGCACGCCAATGCGATGTTAAAGAATGCTCGTGATGGCATTGTCCCTGAAAAAAATGGCGAAGTTGGTCCTTTGGGTCAAATTAAAGAACTGATTGCTAAGGGCAACCCTGTGGCGTATGTGGGCGATGTGGTTGGTACAGGTTCAAGCCGTAAATCTGCCACCAACTCGGTTTTGTGGTTCTTTGGCGATGAAATCCCCCACATTCCTAACAAAAAAGACGGTGGCGTTTGTCTGGGTGGTAAAATTGCACCAATTTTCTTTAATACGATGGAAGATGCTGGGGCACTGCCTATTGAGCTTGATGTTTCCGAAATGAACATGGGTGATGAAGTTACCCTAAAAATTGATCATGCCACAGCCACTGTTACCGCCTTTAAAGAGGGTGAGCAAATTGCTCAAAGTAAATTAAAAACCCCTGTACTTTTGGACGAAGTAAGAGCGGGCGGTCGTATCAACTTGATTATCGGTCGTAACCTAACCAGCAAGGCTCGTGAAGCGCTTGATTTGCCACCGTCTGATTTGTTCCGCACCCCAGAGCAACCTGCCGACAGTGGCAAAGGCTTTACTTTGGCACAAAAAATGGTCGGTCGTGCTTGTGGTTTGCCAGAAGGTCAAGGCATTCGCCCAGGCACTTATTGCGAACCTAAAATGACCACCGTTGGTTCTCAAGACACCACAGGCCCTATGACCCGTGATGAGCTAAAAGATTTGGCATGCTTGGGCTTTTCATCGGATTTGGTGATGCAGTCGTTTTGCCATACCGCCGCTTATCCTAAGCCCATTGATGTGGTAACCCACCACACTTTGCCTGATTTTATCATGAACCGTGGCGGTGTTTCTTTACGCCCTGGCGATGGTGTGATTCACTCTTGGCTAAACCGTATGCTACTGCCTGATACTGTTGGTACAGGGGGCGACAGCCATACCCGTTTCCCAATTGGCATTTCGTTCCCAGCAGGTTCTGGGCTTGTGGCGTTTGCTGCAGCAACGGGTGTTATGCCTCTTGATATGCCAGAATCGGTTTTGGTCAAATTCAAAGGTAAAATGCAACCTGGCATTACTTTGCGTGATTTGGTACACGCCATTCCTTATGTTGCCATTCAAGAAGGCGATTTGACAGTTGAGAAAAAAGGCAAAAAGAACATCTTTAGCGGTCGCATTCTTGAGATTGACTTGACCGAGATGGAAAACGATTTGACCGTAGAACAAGCCTTTGAGTTGTCCGATGCGTCTGCCGAACGCAGTGCCGCAGGCTGTGCCATCACGGTCTCTGAAGAAAAAGTGGCGGAGTACTTGCGTTCTAACATTGTGATGCTCAAATGGATGATTGCCGAAGGGTATGGCGATGCTCGTACTTTGGCTCGCCGTGCCGAAAATATGCAAAAATGGCTGGACAATCCAAGCCTACTAAAAGCCGACCCTGATGCCGAGTACACCAAAGTCTATGAGATTGACCTTGCTGACATCAAAGAGCCGATTTTGTGTTGCCCCAATGACCCTGATGACGCCAAACTGTTGTCAGAAGTGGCAGGTGATAAGATTGACGAGGTGTTCATCGGTTCTTGTATGACCAATATTGGGCATTTTCGTGCCGCAGGCAAACTGTTGCAAGAAGTGCCAGCAGGCAGTTTGACCACCCGTCTTTGGATTGCTCCGCCCACCAAAATGGACGAAAAGCAATTGATGGACGAAGGCTACTACAATACTTATGCCCAGGCAGGTGCACGCACCGAAATGCCAGGTTGTAGCTTGTGTATGGGTAACCAAGCACGCATTGCCCCCAACTGTACAGCCGTTTCTACATCAACTCGTAACTTCCCCAACCGCTTAGGGCAAGGTGCCAATGTTTATTTGGCGTCTGCAGAGCTTGCCTCGGTGGCATCGGTTTTGGGTAAGTTGCCTACGGTAGATGAGTATATGGCGTATGCAGGTAAATTGTCTTCTATGGAGGCTGAGGTTTATAATTATTTAAACTTCGACCAAATGAGCGAATACACCAACAAGTCTGATAAGATCAGTGTGGCTCAGTTGGCATAGTCTTGTTGATGATTGATAAAAATACCGCTCACTGATGGTGAGTGGTATTTTTTTTGGCTGGCTTTACCAAAATACATACATTTTTTGCAAAAGGCTTGTTAAATTCAGCTCATGTGTTATAATTTGCCGCCTTTTAAATTTTAATGGCTGTTTTATTTAATTTTAATATTTAAAACTGACCAAAACTAGCGAATTTAAAAGATATTGCCGTGCAAGCGGTTGAATCACTCTGTTTTTTTGTCTATCAACCTGTAATAATAGGGTGATTACTCTTGCAAAACTGGTGTGCAATTGGCATTTTTACTTTTTTTACCCTTCTGCCGATTGAGTTACATACCGAACGTCGCGACCTTGTTAAACCCAAATTTCACCGCTTAAAAAGCAAAAATTGGGTTTGGGTTTAGGGATTTGCAGAGCAAGTCCATAGGTTTTTCTTCTAACCCTTATCTGAGATGGTAATCCGATATGAGCGTTCATTCTACACACACCCCTGTTTTAGCCCCAACTGGTGCAACCAATGACTACTACCTGTCCCGTCAAAACCAGATGGAATCCAATGTTAGAAGCTACCCACGCAAATTGCCTTTGGCGATTGCCAAAGCACAAGGGTGCTGGGTTACCGATGTAGAAGGTAATGAATACCTAGACTGCTTGGCAGGGGCTGGTACGCTGGCACTGGGTCATAATCACCCTGCAACCATTAACGCCATTAAAGATGTGCTAGACAGCGGTTTGCCCCTGCATACGCTGGATATCACCACACCGATTAAAGACGCATTTAGCGAAAAGCTGTTGTCGTTTTTCCCCAAGGATTTTGTGTTGCAATTTTGTGGCCCAACAGGGGCGGACGGTACCGAAGCGGCGATAAAACTTGCCAAAACCTATACAGGGCGTGATAATGTCATTGCGTTTAGCGGTGGTTATCACGGTATGACGCACGGTGCTTTGGCGATGACAGGTAATTTGTCCGCCAAACAAAAAGTGGGTAATTTGATGGCAGGCGTGCAGTTTATGCCTTATCCACACGAGTATCGTTGTCCGCTTGGCTTGGGCGGTGAAGCAGGTGTGGACGCCTTGACTTATTATTTTGAAAACTTTATTGAAGATGTAGAAAGTGGTGTGGTAAAACCCGCTGCCGTTATCCTAGAAGCCATTCAAGGAGAAGGCGGTGTGGTGGTTGCCCCCAAAAAATGGCTCCAAAAAATTCGTGAAGTTACCGCTCGCCACGATATTGTACTTATCCTAGATGAAGTGCAAGCAGGCTTTGCTCGCTCTGGTAAGATGTTCGCCTTTGAGCATTCTGACATTGTCCCTGATGTGGTGGTGATGAGTAAGGCGGTGGGTGGTGGTTTGCCCCTGTGCGTACTGGCAATGCACAAAAAATTTGATGCGTGGTCGCCAGCAGGTCATACTGGTACTTTTCGTGGCAATCAGCTGGCAATGGCAGCAGGGTATAATGTACTTGAAGAAATCAGCAAAAATAATCTCACCGAAAATTCACGCATTCAAGGCGAGTTTTTGCGTGAAGAATTGCGTAAGATTGCACAAGAATATCCTTGCATTGGCAATGTGCGTGGGCGTGGCTTGATGACAGGCATTGAGATTGTGGACGAAAGAGCGTCTGCTGACCATATGGGCTCGTATCCTGCCGATGGCGTTTTGGCAGTCGAGATTCAAAAGGCGTGCTTTAATAATAAGTTGTTATTGGAGCGTGGCGGTAGAAATGGCACGGTGGTGCGTTTATTGTGTCCGATTACCATTAGCCGTCAAGAATGTGAGATGGTCATTGACCGCTTTAAAAAAGCGGTGGGCGAAGCGATGAAGGCGGTGCGTGGTTAATCGTTGATTGTAATACAAACATTGTAATAAAACAAAGGCGTGCCAGTTGGTGCGTCTTTATTTTTGCCAAAAACTGGCTTTATATTTATCAAAAAATTTGTTAAAATTAGAAAATTTTACTTGACACTTTTACGGAAAATCGCAAAAATGAATCAGCAATCAGCAATCAGCAATCAGCAATCAGCAATCAGCAATCAGCAATCAGCAATCAGCAATCAGCAATCAGCAATCAGCAATCAGCAATCAGCAATCAGCAATCAGCAATCAGCAAAGCCTAAAAACCGCCCATAATGCCGACTTTATGGCAGAAAAACTGGTGCAACTTCGCCAAATCTTACCTGAAATTTTTAGCGAACACGCCCTAGACTTAGACAAATTAAAAGCCCTACTGGGCGACCACCTTGCCCAAAACGAACGCTACGGCTTAAATTGGGCAGGCAAATCAGCCGCTTATCAAGCCTTACAACGCCCAACTCATAACACGCTTACGCCTTGTCCTAGTGAAAGTGTGGATTTTGATAATACACAAAACATTTTTATTGAAAGCGATAATTTAGAAGCCCTAAAAATATTACAAAAATCCTATGCAGGCAAAATCAAAATGATATACATTGACCCACCTTATAATACGGGCAATGATTTTATTTATCACGATGATTTTAGCCAAAGCAAAAAAGATTATGAAATTGCCACAGGCGATAGAAATATCAATGGCGAATTGTTAAAATCTTTTAAAAAGAATAGCAAAGACAATGGGCATTATCATTCTAATTGGCTTAATATGATGTTGCCACGCCTACATTTGGCTCGGACTTTGCTTTCTGATGACGGTGTGATATTTATCAGTATTGATGATAATGAACAGGCTCAATTAAAATTGTTATGTGATGAGATTTTTGGGGGAGAAAATTTATTTGCTAGTATGATTGTTACTCGTTCGGAAGGTGGTGGATTAGCAAAAAGAGTCATTAAAGGACACGATTATTTATTGGCTTATACAAAAAATTATGATAATTTTAAAGGGATATTCAAACCAAAAGATATTCGTGGAAAAATTATTAGCAAAGATGGGGTTGATTATTGGATTGAAGATGATTGGTTGAGAGTTGAATTTGGAAAGTATGGAACATTATTTTATGAAGATATTGTAGAAATAAAAGGTGTTGAGAAGAAAGAAGAAATTGATGCAGGTATTAAAAATGGAACTTATGTTTTGATACCAAAAGATAAGAAACATATTGTTGGTCGTCTAAGAAGAATAGATGAAGATGGTTCAAAATTTTATAGTATATTGAAACATTTAAACAAAGATGGTGTGGAAAATTTAAAATCTCTAAATTTTGATAAATATTTTAGCTATCCTAAGCCAATTTCTTTAATCAAAGAATTAATCTTGGGTTCAAGTTTTTTTACAAAAAATAATGGTGATATTATCCTAGACTTTTTTGCAGGTTCAGCAACGACTGCTCATGCTGTTATGCAATTAAATAGCGAAGACAAGGGTAATCGTCAATTTATTATGGTGCAACTCCCTGAAATTTTAGACACCAACAACGCTAGCACCGCAGAAGGAAAAAAGATTATCCAAAACGCCATAGATTTTTGCAACGAAAATAATTTACCAACCAACATTGCCGAAATCTCCAAAGAACGCATTCGCCGTGCAGGAGCAAAAATCAAAGCCGAAAATCCTGAAAAAAAGATTGATACAGGCTTTAAAGTATTTAAATTAAGCGATAGTAATTTTAAAGCGTGGCAGATTGATGATGATATATCTAAGCAATTAGAAATGTATATTGACCCCTTAAAAGACAATGCCAATGAAATGGATATTGTCTATGAATTGCTATTAAAAATGGGATTAAAATTAACGGCAACTATTGAATGTAACAATGGCGTTTATTGGCTAACTTGTGAAAATAAATCGTATGCTATTGTACTAAATTTGTTATCCCAAGATGATTTTAATGCCATTATTGCCCAAAAACCCACCAAAACTGTTGTCTTAGATAAAGCATTTTTAAACGACAGTGAAAAATCCAATGTGATGTTACAATTTAAAGATGCTGGACTAAATTTTGAAAGTATTTAATAAGGGGAATAGGCAATGCAAATCCAATACGAACATTTAGATTATCAAAAGCAGGCAATTTTTAGTATCGTGGATTTATTTCAAGGCGAGATTAGTCATAGCCAAGATGATTTTAGTCTATCGGATAAAGGCAATATGCGTGTAATTGCTAATGAATTGTTATTGTCTGATAATGATATTTTAAAGAATTTAAATCATATTCAAACGCAAAATAAAATGCCATTATCCGAGCGTTTGGATAATCTGCAATTTAGCGTAGAAATGGAAACAGGCACAGGCAAAACATTTGTTTATTTAAATACCATTTTTGAATTAAACAAACGCTATGGCTGGCGAAAGTTTATGATTATTGTGCCGAGTGTTGCTATTCGTGAAGGCGTATTACAGACTTTAAATAGCACAAAAAATTATTTTAAAGATAAATTTAATTCGCCCATTTATCATTATTATGAATATAGCGGACAAAAAACTAATCTACTAAAACAATTTGCCACAAGTGTACATATTGAAATTTTGGTTATCAATATTCAATCTTTTGAAAAAGAAAGTACAGAAGATAAAAAAGGAAATATTATCAATCAAGAAAGAGAAGATGGCGTGTTAATGGATTTAATCCGTGCGGTAAGTCCGATTGTGATGATTGATGAACCACAGAATATTAACAGCGATAAGCGAAAAAATGCGATTGCCAATTTAAATCCATTATTGACGGTCGGTTATTCAGCAACGCATAAAGATATCATTAATAAAGTATATAGCCTAAATCCAGTACAAGCATTTGAGCAAGGATTGGTAAAACAAATTGTCGTTAATTCGGTAAAATCTGATGATAAAAATACTGCCTTTATTGAATTAAAAGAAGTCATCAGCAAAGGCGGATTAAAAGCAAAAATAATACTTGATATTAACGAAAAACAGCAATTAAAACGCAAAGCAATTACTGTTAAACTGGGAGATGATTTATATGAAAAATCAAAACAAAATCCTAATTATCAAGGATTTATGATTGCAGGCATTGATTTGGAAAATCAAGCGGTTAAATTTTCTAATGGTATACAGATGACTGCTGGCGTAAATTTGGATTATCTCAAAGATGAAGTTATGAAACAGCAAATTCACGCCACGATTAAAGCACATTTACAGCGTGAAAAGCAGTTAAATCCATTAGGTATTAAAGTATTGTCGCTATTTTTTATTGATAAAGTAGAAAATTATCGCACCAATGCACAAGGTGAAATTGGTAAGTTTTATGAGTGGTTTGAACAATTATACGAATTAGAAGCCAAACAAACAGCTAAAAATTTGCATAAAGGCTATTTTAGCCAAGATAAAAAAGGCAATGCAAAAAATAGTAACGGCACAACCAAAGATGACAATGACGCTTATGAATTAATTATGAAAGATAAAGAGCGGTTATTGTCCTTTGATGAACCTGTGCGTTTTATTTTTAGTCATTCGGCATTAAAAGAAGGTTGGGATAATCCCAATGTTTTTCAAATTTGTACGCTTAACGAAACTACATCTATCATTAAAAAACGCCAAGAGATTGGGCGTGGTCTGCGATTGTGTGTTAATCAAAATGGCGAGCGAATTTATGATGAAAAAATTAATATTTTGACCGTGATTCCTAATGAAAGTTATGAGCAATTTGCCAATAGTTTACAGCAGGAATATATTGATGATTGTGGTATTAAATTTGAAAAATCTCATCTTAAAAATGCCAAAAATGAGCGAACAGTAACTTATCGCTTTGATGCGTTTACTGACCCACTATTTTTGCAAATATGGAATAGAATTCGTCAAAAAACCAGCTATCGTGTGCAATTTGATAGCGATGAGTTAATTAAAAATGCCAGTCAAAAAATTAAAGAAATGCCAGAAATTTCTATGCCAAAAATTGACATTAAAAAAGCAAGACTTATTCAAAATAGCGAAATGGCTGTACAGGCAGAAGAAATTTATTCTGATTATCAATATTTGGACAAACAATTTGCCATTCCTGATATTTTAAAGACATTGCAAGAAAAAACAGGTCTAACTCGCCAAACTTTGGCACAGATTTTAAGACAATCTGGCAGAATTGATGAGATTAAAAATAACCCACAACGCTTTATTGAAATTGTGGCAGAATTAATTAATAACCAGTTGCAATTATTGATGATAAACGGCATTCAATATGAACAGACAAATGATGTATATGAGCAAAGTTTGTTTGAAACTTATCAAATTTATGCCAATGATTATACTTTTGATGTCAATAAAATGGATAAAACCATTTATAATGGTATATTGGATTTGGATTCAAAAACTGAACATCAATTTGCAACCGATTGTGAAAATTATGATGAGCAAGTGGCATTTTACTTTAAATTACCCAAAAAATTTAAAATTCCAACACCGATTGGTAATTACAACCCAGATTGGGCGGTAATTATAAAAAAGAATGGCGAGCAGATTTATTTTATCGCTGAAACCAAAAATACAGGCGATAATGTACAAAATGGCGTGGTTTTGGACAAATTACGACAAAAAGAACAATTTAAAATTGCTTGTGCAAAACGATTTTTTGAAGTAAATGATGAAGTGGGCTATCAAGTGGTGCAAAAGATTGATGAATTGACCTAAAATAATAAGATTTATTGAACGACATAAATATGCTAAAATACAGCAATTTTTTACTTTTAGGACAAAACTATGACCAACCTACCACAACACCGTAAGGCTCTATTGTGCAACGACAGCCAGTCCATTAGCGACTATGAAAGTGCTATGAACCAAGCGGTACAAGCCGTAGCCGACTGGTTACAAGAAGATAAAATGTATACAGGCGGTAGTATCAAAGATTTGCGTGCCAAAATCGCCTTTAACCCCCAAAAACAAGGTTTGGGGCTACACAAATCATTAGATAGAGCGGTTGATTTGTTCTTAAAAAACAGCCTAAAAGTCCACCACCCGCATTCGCTTGCCCATTTGCATTGTCCGACAATGGTCGCAAGCCAAATCGCCGAAGTATTGATTAATGCCACCAACCAATCTATGGACTCGTGGGACCAGTCGCCAGCAGGCTCGCTGATGGAAACTCAGCTCATTGACTGGTTACGCCAAAAAGTTGGCTATGGGGCAGGGCAGGCAGGCGTTTTCACATCTGGCGGTACGCAGTCCAATTTGATGGGTGTAATGCTTGCTAGGGATTGGTGTATTGCCAAGCATTATCAAAAAGACGGCAAGCCGTGGCGTGTGCAACAAGACGGCATACCGCCTGATGCGTTGCAAACGGTCAAGGTCATCTGCTCACAAAACGCCCATTTTAGCGTACAAAAAAATATGGCGATGATGGGCATGGGCTTTGGCTCTGTTGTGGCCGTGCCTGTCAATGATCACGCCCAAATGGATACAGATGCCCTTGCACGGATTTTGGCGGATTTGAAGGCGGACGGTAAAATCGTGGCGTGTGTGGTGGCAACCGCTGGTACAACAGACGCAGGGGCGATTGATGACATCAAAGCCATTCGTACGCTTTGCGATGAGTTTGGCTCGTGGTTACACATTGATGCGGCGTGGGGTGGGGCGTTATTATTATCCAACGATTATCGTGATATGCTTGACGGCATTGAGCTATCCGACTCGGTAACGCTTGATTTTCATAAGCATTATTTTCAAAGCATTTCGTGTGGGGCGTTTTTGTTAAAAGATGAACAAAATTACCGCTTTATGCACTATGAAGCCGAGTATCTTAATTCTGCCTATGACGAAGAGCACGGCGTGCCAAATTTGGTGTCAAAATCACTACAAACCACACGCCGATTTGACGCCCTAAAACTGTGGCTGACCATTGAAGCCTTGGGCGAAGAGTTGTATGGCTCAATGATTGACCACGGCGTTGATTTAACTCGCCAAGTGGCGGACCATATCAAACAAACTGACGGCTTAGAATTATTGGTTGATGTGCAATTTGCCAGCGTGTTGTTTCGTGTTGTACCAAAAGGGTATCCAACGCATTTGATTGACAGCCTAAACCAAAATGTCGCCGATGAATTATTCGCCCGTGGCGTTGCCAATATTGGCGTAACTCGGGTGATTGACAAAACCCGTGATGTGCAATCTTTAAAAATGACAACGCTAAGCCCCATTGCCACGCTTGACAATGTCAAGGCATTGTTAAATCAAGTGCTTGAACAAGCCGACCGCATCAAAGATGACATTCAAAACGGCACTTATACACCGCCGATTGTTTGATTGTAAATATAAATTCTGTTGTAAAATAGGTTTTTTTCGTTCGCCCTGAGCTAAGTCGAAGGGTAGCGAAAAAACTGTCCGATGCTTCGACAAGCTCAGCACGAACGGTTTTCTATTTTTCAGGATTTTTATAATGAAATCAATAATTTATATCGGTACAGGTGGATACAGTGATAGCGACCTGCTTGGCACGCTGTATCCACACGGCACACGCCCCAGTGAGTTTTTGCACCATTATGCCAATCATTACGACTGCGTGGAGATAAACAGTAGTTTTCACGCACCTATCGGTCAAAAGACTGTGCAAGGTATGTTTGCCAAAGCTGATGAACGGCTAAAATTTTCGTTTAAACTGCACCAAGATTTTAGCCATAATCACACAGCAACCGCCCAATTCGCCCAAGATTTTTTGGCGATTTTAGCCCCATTTAAAACACAACTTGCCCCTTTGTTATTGCAATTTGCTCACAGCTTTGAGCGTACGCTTGCCAATCGTCAATATTTGGGCGAAGTGGTAAAATGGTTTGACGGTTATCCGCTTGCCATAGAATTTCACCACCCCAGCTGGCATATCAATCCTGTATTTGATTATTTTGCCAAATTATCTCATATTATTTGGGTAAATGCCGATTATCCAAAAAACATCGGACTACCCAATACGCCATTTTGGGTGAACACTCGCACCGCCTATTATCGCCTGCACGGTCATAATAAAAACTGGTGGCAAGAAACTACCGCCAAAGACCGCCATAATTATCGTTATAGCGATGATGAGCTTGGCAAAATTGCTGATGATATTTTTGCCAACTGTCATTATTTTGATGAGCTGTTTATTTATTTTCAAAACACCACAAATGCCCACTCTTTTTATAATATAAAAACGCTAAAAGAAAAATTGGTCGTGCGTGGTTTTGATGTCAAAGTAGCTAATCAAGTAGTCAGTCAAATAGGGCAAGGTTGTTTGTTTTGAAAAAAAATAAATAAAAACCGCTTTTAAAATTAAAGCGGTTTTTTAAAAATATGGCGGTTATTTGATTTGAAACCAACTGTCTGCACTGTTTTTGGCTTTTTGTATGTCGCTTGATGAAAGATTTAGTGCTAACTGACCAATTTTATTTTGAGCTTTATTTTTGATTTTTTGGTCAAGCATACCCTCACGCGTTGACAGGTCGTACCATTTATAGGCATCAACCAAGCGTTGTTGTTTTTCATCAATCATCGCAAGGGCGTAGCTGGCACGGTTATCACCAAGGTTGGCGGCTTTTTCAAGCCATTTTCTGCCTTCGTCCATGTCGGCTTTAATACCTTCACCACGCAGATACATGATGCCAAGATTTAATTGTGCAGGAGCAATATTATGCTCGGCAGCACGAGTATACCAATAAGCCGCTTTGACAGCATCTTTGGCGACACCTTCACCTTTTTGTAGTCGTTTGGCTAAGAAAAATTGTGCATGATGGTCGCCTTGTGCAGCTTTGACGGCCAGACTGCTGATACTCATATATTCAAAGTTGGTGCTTTCAAGACTTGTGGTGATTGTTTCGGTCTGTGCGTGGGCAGTTGCAACTGTACCAAGTGTTATAAAAAGCAGGGCAACTTTAAGCATTTTCATGAGAACTCCAAATAAAAAATGACACATCTGAGCCATAAAATCAAAATAAAACTGATGATATTGTGGCGTATGCAATATGACAACATATTAGCATTTTTTACTAATAAATTCAATGTATCATGGCGGTGCTAATTTTTACTGATGCGATAAATGGCCACATCGGCAAGTAAATTTGGGGCGTACTTGACAAATCTACCCATCAATTGGGTGGGTGGATTGGTATTGTCATTGATGGCGACCGTATCTAGTATGCAAATGTTGTTGTCTTTGCAGAGCTGTTCAAAATCTTTAAAAGTGCACAGATGTATGTTGGGTGTGTTGTGCCATTGGTATGGCAGGGTTTCGCTCATCGGCATGATGCCCTTGATGCCAAGATAGACACGGTTTTGCCAGTAGGCAAAATTAGGAAAGGTAACAATACCCTCTTTGGCAACTCTTAGCATATCATTGAGTAGGGCTTGTGGGTTTTTTACTGCTTGTAAGGCACGAGCCATGACCACAGTATCAAAACTGTCATCAGCAAAGCGATCTAGCCCATCGTTCAAATCTTGTTCAATGATGTTTAATCCTTTGGCAATTGCCTGATTGATTCTGTCTGAGTCAATTTCTAGGCCGTAGCCCGATACGCCCAGACGGTCTTGTAAATGAGCCAAAAGCGTCCCGTCTCCACAGCCTAAATCCAATACTTTGGCGTTGGGTTTTATCCATTTTTCGGCAAGTTGGTGATCAATGTTGTTCATGGTTTTTCCTATTTTAAATTCATGCTCTTGCCATTTTTGAAATTTCTTGTGGGTTTATTGTGTCATATTGAGCCTGTTCTTTTGGCGAACTTTTTAAAATTGGAGCAGATAAAAAACCCTTGATTGCATTGGTGTAGCGTGGAATGTCAAACAAAAAAGAATCGTGCCCATGCGGGGCATCTACATTGATAAAGCTGACATTCTTACCGTTTGCCATGAGTGCATCTACAATCTCTACCGAGCGTTCTGGGCTAAATCGCCAATCGGTAGTAAATGAGACGACCAAAAACTGGCATTGGGTGCGTGCAAGCGTCTGTTTGAGTGCAGTTTTTTCGTCTAAGCTGTCGTTGGCATAATCTCGTGTGGGGTCAAAGTAGTCCAAGGCTTTGGTCATCAAAAGATAGGTATTGGCATCAAAGTTTTTGCTAAACCTTTCACCTTGATATCGCAGATAGCTCTCTACTTGAAATTCTACATCATAGCCATACATGAACTTGCCAGATTTTAAATCTCGTCCAAATTTTGCCTTCATTGCCTCTTCGGTGATGTAGGTGATGTGTCCCACCATTCTGGCAAGAATCAAACCGCGTCTTGGGTAGGTGTTGTGATTGACATACCAGCCATTATGAAAATCAGGGTCACAAAGTATGGACTGGCGAGCGACTTCATTAAAGGCGATATTTTGAGCGGATAATTTGGGCGTGCTTGCGATGATGACGGCTCTTTCTAGACGGTCCGGGTAATCCACCGACCATTGCAGTGCCTGCATACCACCCATAGAGCCACCGATGATGGCGTGCCATTTGTCAATACCAAGTCGGTCTGAGAGTAGCACTTGTGTTTTTACCCAGTCTTTGATTGTAATCAAAGGAAAGTCTGCCCCCCATAATTTGCCCGTATCAGGGTTGATTGTGGTAGGGCCTGTTGAACCATGGCATGAACCGATGTTATTAAGACACACCACAAAAAATTCATCAGTATCAATGGCTTTGCCCTTGCCAATGAGTGCGTCCCACCAACCTGCTTTGTCGTCTGTTTTGTGATGATAGCCTGCGGCGTGGTGCGAGCCTGATAAAGCATGGCAAATCAAAATGGCGTTTGTTTTGTCAATATTTAACTTGCCATAGGTTTCTATCACCAAATCAAAACTTGGCAATATCCGCTCGCATTCTAACTTTAATGGCTCATCAAAGTGCAAAGTCTGTGGTGTTACAATGCCGACCGAAGTAGGGTCAAGATACGAAGGTATTTGGTTATCCACGAAATTATCCATGATGGTTTATTATTTTGGATCAGATTGATGGTCATTTTAACATTTTGGACAGCTTTTAATCAATCTTTGATAAAGCGATTTGCCCTAAAACACGAGCAGTCATACCATTGCATCATTGTTTTAAATAAAAAAACAAAACGATTGATAAAAGTGCCTGCTATTTTTGCCAAAAAATGCTAAACTAGGTCGATTTTTGGTCTAAATAATAATGTTTTTATGAAAACCGCCATTTTACTTGTTAATCTTGGCACGCCTGATGAGCCGACGCCAGCCAGCGTTCGTCGCTATTTGCGTGAGTTTTTGTCTGATACTCGGGTGATTGAGATTCCTCCGTTTATTTGGCAGATTATCCTAAATCTTTTTGTATTAACCACTCGCCCTAAGCGTGTTGCTCACGCTTATCAAAGTGTGTGGACAGCTGAAGGCTCACCTCTTTTGGCGATTTTAAAAAACCAAGCACATCTTTTGCAGGATAAATTACGACAAAACGGTAAAGACATTCCTGTTTTTGCTGCAACCACCTATGGCAATCCTAATATTAAAAATGTCATGCGTGAACTGCAAGATAAGGGCTATGATGATTTTATTGTCTTTTCTTTATATCCGCAGTATTCTGCCACGACCACAGGGGCGGTATTTGACAAAGTGGCGGATTTTTGTAAAAAAGAGCGAAATGTGCCTGCGGTACAGTTTATTAGAGATTATCATGACCATCATTTATACATACAGGCGTTAGCACACAGCGTGCGTAAACATTGGGCAGAATATGGGCGAGCTGACCGTCTGCTCATGAGTTTTCATGGCATTCCCAAGCCCTATGCAGATAAAGGCGACCCTTATGCTGAGCAATGCCATAAAACAGCAGAGCTTGTGGCAAGTGAGCTGGGTCTGGATACGCATGAGTGGGCACTAAGTTTTCAGTCCCGCTTTGGGGCTCAAGAGTGGCTAAAACCCTATACTGATGAATTGCTGACTCAGTGGGGTGCTCAGGGCGTGTCGGTACAGGTGCTAAGCCCTGCATTTTCGGCCGACTGCCTAGAAACTTTGGAGGAGCTGGCGGTAGAAAACCGTGATAATTTCATCAATGCAGGCGGTAAATCTTATGAGTATATCCCTGCTTTAAATACCGATGCACTGCATATTGAGCTGATGGCAGATGTGGTGAGTAGGTATTTGTGATTAAGCTTGTTGCCACAAAACCCATCAAAGCTGATGGGTTTTTTTAAATATCAGTCTGAAAAATTTAGGCGAATTGATGGTAAATGCCAATCAAATCGCACAGCCAGCATTCGTATGGCAAAAATTGTTACCAAGGCCAGCGTGTCTTGAATGTTGTCTGCCATACCAATCAAACCAAGAAACAGATACAGCAATGAGCCTGCAATGCTGGCACTGATGTAGATTTCTTTTTGTAGGACAAGTGGAATTTCATGACAAATCATGTCTCGCATGATACCGCCTGCAATGCTGGTTAATACCGCCATCATGATTGCAATCAATGGGTGGGTGCCAAATAACAATCCGACTTTTAGCCCAATCACGCTAAATGCTGCCAAGCCAATGGCATCAAAGAATTTGAGTGTCCAATTGATTTTTTGATACAATGTAAAAAACATCTGACAGACAAGCGAGGTGATCGTGATGATGATGACATAATTTAAGTCCATCATCCAAAACAGTGGGTGGCGGTCTAGCATGATATCACGAATCGTACCCCCACCAATGGCATTGACCATGGATACTAAAATACAACCAAAAAAGTCAAACTGTCGATGCAGTGCCAGTGTCGTTCCTGCAATCGCACAGGCCACGATGCCCACCATATCAAGCAAATAAATCATCATTTCTGGACTGAATGTTTCCATGAATACACCCTAATATCCTAATATTAATACAGCTAGGCTTGCATTTTGGCAAATCTGATCAAACCTACAATCACCAGCATGATGCCAATCTGGCTCAGCATTGATGGTAATGATGATCCAAGCAGTAGCACGCCACCAATGATGGCAAAAATCATCTCGCTGGCCTGAGTGGCGTCAATGGCGGCGATTTGCCCACCTGTTGTTGCCTTACCACGAGCAAATAGAAAAATGCTGGTGGCAATGACGCCTGCGAACAATGCCACCAAAAAAGTGTGCATCGTTTGAGATGTGCTGGGCAGTTTTGGAGCGATGATCAGACCCAAAACTACCCAAAATGGCAATGAGCCAACACTCATTAGCCAGACCTTGTTTAAGGCACTTGACATCAAAGGTGAGGTCATGCGTGGAATATACACCAATCTTTGGTTGTTATTAATGGCTGATGAGGCGTACCATACAAGCTGATTGCCAATAGGAAAGCAAAACCCTGCCAGTAGTGCAGGCAATGCACCTAATAACAATAAGTCGCTTAGCGATGTTGAGTCATCGTGTAAGCCTTCACCAAAATTGGTGATAAGTACGCCCAAGAATATGAGTAGGCTTGTACCAATGATGGCTTTGTTTAACCTCTCACCAAATAAGGTCAAGATAATTAGGCTGGCTACGCTGGTAAATTGAAAGGTTGCGGCAATCACCCAGCCAGGGGCGTGGTTTGCCCCAAAACACAAAAACGCATAAAATCCACCAAACCCAATACCACCTGCCAAACACCAAAAAATGGCGTGTTGTAAAAATAACTGATATAAGCTGATGAGTGTGGTAAAACCGTCCTTTAGTGCGATCAGCACACTTAAAATCAGCCACATAAAAATATAGCGGCCGCTTGCTGACCAATACCAATGACCACCTTGACTTGCCATCAGCTCGTTCAATACAAAGGTACTGCTAAAAAAGAATCCTGCCAACAGCCCCAGTAAAACCAAGCGTAACATCAAACATCCGACAATAGGGCATCAATTAAAGTGCGGTGATTTGTTTGTTGTTTGGCGGTGGTGAGACGCTGTGCCTTGATGATACATTGTAAGTCATTGAGTGCATCAGAAAAATCGTCATTGATGACAACATAATCAAAATGATGATAGTTTTTCATCTCAGTAACCGCACCTGCCAGACGAAGCCTAATGACATCAATGCTGTCTTGCCCACGATGGGATAGGCGACTTTGTAAGGCATCTTTATTTGGTGGCAGGATAAAAATCATGATTGCATCAGGGGCTTGTTTTTTGACTTGTAATGCACCTTGCCAATCAATCTCTAAGATGACATCAATGCCTTGGGCGAGCAGCTCATCAACCGCCTGTTTGCTTGTGCCATAATAATTGCCAAAGACTTCGGCATATTCAAAAAATGCACCGTCTGCGATGAGCTGTTCAAAATTATTTTTATCTATAAAATGATAATGTACGCCATCAGTTTCGGCAGGTCTGGGCTGTCTTGTGGTATGAGAAATACTCACTTGTAAGTCTTTTGTGCTTGCAAGCAGTTCTTTAACCAAGCTGGTTTTGCCCGTGCCTGATGCGGCGGTAATGATGTACAGCGTACCATATGCATTCATGATGTTTTTCCTAAAATGTTAAAGATTGATCTTTTAAGCCGCTATTATAACAACGAGTACAGCTTTAGCTGACTGGGTTTCAATCAGCTAAAGCTGCTCAAACTACTCAATAGTAGCCGTAATTTTAATGACCAAAGCGGTGCAATACCTGTAAATCTCTGGCTGATTTTGCCATCTTTTAAAATCACAAAAGATGGGGTAACTTTGCCTTGCCATTCATTAAAAATACTGCCATCTAAATCATTGATTGTCATAAAATCATAGCCGTGCGACTGCATATGATGTATTAATTGCTCGGTGCTGTCGGACTGTACTGCCACTGTAATGATCGGTGTGCCATTGGTATGTAAAGTTTGGATATTTGGTGTGGTAAATTCGCAAATTGCACACCAAGTTCCCCAAAAATAAATCAAAATTGGCTCATGATGGCTGTGTGCGACGACATCAATGGTTTGATTTTGGCTGTTCACATAGCTTAAGCTGGGTGCATTGGGCATGGTGGGCGCGCGATACCAATTGACCACGCCATAAATCATTGCAAATATTAATAAGTAAGTGAGTGTGGATAAAATCGTCTTTTTCATTCAAATCACTGTGATAATAATGTATGGTAATGTGTGGTATGCTCATGCTAACAATATAAAAAATACCACCTAAGCGATGGCATTTTTTTTGAGTTTAAATCATCATAACTGAGAGATGATATTATTGAATGTTGCACTTGGACGCATCGCAGCACTCAGCAGTTCACGGTTGGCGGCGTAGTAGCCATTGGTGGTTACCGCTGCACCTTGAACACTGTTTAGTTCGTTGATGATGGCATCTTCGTTGTCTGCCAAGGCCTTAGCGATTGGCGTAAATTCTGCCGCAAGACTTGCGTCAGCACTTTGAGTTGCCAATGCCTCTGCCCAGTATTTGGCTAGGTAGTAGTGGCTGCCACGGTTATCAAGCTCACCTGCTTTGCGTTTTGGCGATTTGTCATTGAGTAGTAGTTTTTCGGTTGCGGTATCTAGCGTATCGGCCAATACTTGTGCTTTGGCGTTACCTGTTTTTTGGGCGGTGTGTTCTAATGATACTGCCAATGCCAAAAACTCACCCAGACTGTCCCAACGCAGATGGTTTTCTTCATTAAACTGCTGTACATGTTTAGGAGCTGAACCGCCTGCACCAGTCTCAAACATACCGCCTCCGTTCATTAGGGGTACGATAGAGAGCATTTTGGCCGATGTGCCAAGTTCTAGAATTGGGAATAGGTCGGTTAGGTAGTCACGCAGTACATTGCCTGTAACACTGATGGTATCTTGCCCATTTTTTAGGCGTTCAAGGGTCAGCTGGGTGGCATCAGCGATGGACAGAATGCGAATATCTAGACCTGTGGTATCAAGCTCGCCAAGATAAGTCTTGACTTTTTTAATCAACTCAGCATCATGTGCACGCTTTTCGTCTAGCCAGAATATGGCAGGCGTGTCAGACAATCTGGCTCGGTTGACGGCAAGTTGCACCCAGTCTTTGATTGGTGCGTCTTTGGTTTGGCAGGCACGCCAGATATCGCCAGCTTGTACAGTATGCGATAACAAGACATTGCCAGCATCATCAATGACCTCTACTTTGCCATCGGCAGGAATTTCAAAGGTTTTGTCGTGTGAGCCGTATTCTTCAGCTTTTTGAGCCATCAAGCCCACATTTGGCACAGTGCCCATCGTGGTTGGGTCAAATGCACCGTGTTCTTTGCAAAATCTGACAACGGTATCGTATAGCGGAGCATAAGTACTGTCTGGAATGGTAATTTTTGTGTCTTGTAGCTCACCTTTGGCGTTCCACATACGGCCAGAGGTGCGAATCATCGCAGGAACAGAAGCATCAATGATGATGTCGCTTGGTACATGAAGATTGGTAATGCCTTTATTGGAGTCCACCATAGCCAATGCAGGACCTTCGTAGTATGATTTTGCAATCAATGTTTCTACATTGGTGCGTGTGTCGGTGTCCAGCTTATCAAGGTTGGCAAATAGATTACCTAAGCCGTTATTGACATTCACGCCAGCGTTGCTCAGCTCTTTATTGTATCTTTCAAATACTGGTGCAAAGAAGGCTTGTACAGCATGACCAAAAATGATGGGGTCGGAGACTTTCATCATGGTGGCTTTCATGTGTAGGCTAAACAATACGCCTTTATCTTTGGCGTCCTTGATTTCATTTTTTAGGAATGAAATCAAGGCATCTTTATTCATGACGGTCGCATCAAATACTTCGCCGGCTTGTAGGGCAACTGGTTTACGAAGTTCGGTGCGTGTGCCTGTGTTGTCAGTAAAGACTAGGCTTACATTGGTTGCATGGTCGGTGGTGAATGATTTTTCATTATGAAAAAAGTCGTTGCTTGACATGGTGGCGACATGAGTTTTGGAGTCATTGCTCCAAGCGCCCATTGAATGCGGGAATTTTTTGGCAAAATTTTTCACCGCTTTTGGTGCACGGCGATCAGAATTGCCTTCACGCAATACAGGGTTGACTGCCGAGCCTTTGACACGATCGTAGCGAGCTTGGATTTCTTGTAGCTCTGTAGTGCTGGTGTCGCTTGGGTAATCTGGCACATTGTAGCCGTTGTCTTGCAATTCTTTGATGGTGGCAAGCAACTGTGGCATTGAGGCTGAAATGTTGGGCAGTTTGATGACATTGGCATCAGGCCGTTTAACCAGTTCGCCAAGCTTGGCCAAAGAGTCCTCTTGACGCTGGTTTTCGCTGAGATATTCAGGAAACTGTGATAAAACACGAGCAGCCAAAGAAATGTCGCTGGTGATGAAGTCGATATCAGAGCTTTTGGTAAAGGCTTGAACGATGGGTAGTAAAGAGTGGGTGGCTAGGGCAGGGGCTTCATCTGTATAAGTGTAGATGATGGTAGATTTACTCATGAAAACTCCAATTTATTGTTTCGTAAAATTTGATGAATGTGGCAATGTTATTTAAAAAATCTAACATAAAACTTGATGGTAAGAGCCAGTGAGGGTGTTGGGTATTTGTGTGCTTGCCCATGTTCTAGTGGCACTTACTGCATTTTACATTTTACAATGATTCCATTTATTGCTTGTCTATTATAACATTTAAAGAATGATGGCAACTATTTTGTTTGTAGAATAAAATGATGATAATCATTTATTTAAAAAATGATACCATATCAAATGAATCATCAGCTGGCACTTTTGTCTTGATTAGGGTTTGATGATGCCATCAAGCAATGCCAAAAAACCTTTCATATATGTCGTTTTAAGACTGCTTGTGCGTATGGCGGCGTGTAGCTGACAGTATACTCCATCTCCAAGTGTGCGACTCACCACCCAGCCTTTTTTTTCATAGTCACTTGCCACCCAGTCGGGCAAGGCGGCAACACCTCTTTCGCTTGCCACCAGCTGAATGAGCATGGCGGTCAGCTCTGTGGTACGCATTTGTTTGGGTGTGATGCCAGCTGGACTTAGAAATTTGGCAATGATGTCCAGGCGTTCTTGTTCGACAGGGTAGGCGATGAGTGTTTCATCGGATAAATCATTAGGGCTGATGGCAGACTGGCTTGCCAAACGATGTGCAGGCGACATGACCAGACGGCTTTCGTAGGTAAATAATGGCTGATAGCTGATGCCATCAATTGGCAAGTTGCTTGTTGTGATCAGTAGGTCGATGTCGCCATCAATGAGCATTTGATGTGGCTCGGGTTCAAAACCTGTGGCAAAATCCAGCTCCACATCGCTGTATTCATGTCGATAAGCATTCAAAATCGGCATGAGCCAATCAAAGCAACTATGGCATTCACTTGCCAAGCGTAGCCGTCCTGCTTGTCCATGTGCAAGGCGTTTGATGTCAGATTTGGTGCGTGCGACTTGTGGTAGGACATTGTCGGCAAGTTGTAGCACCAGCTTACCTGCTGGCGTAAAAGTGATTGGGCGTGTACGGCGATTGACCAGTGTAATGTCGTAGTGATTTTCTAGTTCTTTTAATTGGTGCGAGATGGCGGATGCGGTGAGGTTGAGTTCGTCGGCAGTTGCAGCAAGTGAACCATGACGAAAAAGGGCAGAGAGCATTTGTAGATGGCGAATTTCTAGCATGATAATCCAGTGTGATGATCCTAGTATGTCAATCTAAGCTGTGATTAAGCTGTGATTAAGCTGTGATTAAGCTGTGATGATGGATAATGAAAGCATGGCATTATTTTAGCACAAGATTTAAAACATGAGGTCGACAATCTTTGGCTTAAAAAGTGGTTTGATGCTTGTATCACGATTGGTATTTTGTTATTTTTATCATGGTTTTAAGTTTTGTCGTATTGATATTGGTGTTGGCTTGTGTTGATGACCAATGCTGGTGTGCCTAACATGGATGTTGCCATCAATCTATCAATTATTTATTGTGTGATGCCGTCTTGTGATCAGCTGCAAAGTTTGCTAAGATGATTGGTTTTTAAGTTGGATACATTGGGCAAAAAGTCATGGACATCATCTTACAATTCATTGATTTTATTTTACATATTGACATACATTTGGCAGAGTTCTTGATGAATTATGGCTTGTGGATTTATGGCATTTTATTTTTGATCATCTTTGTTGAGACGGGGTTTGTAGTCATGCCATTTTTGCCAGGTGATAGTCTGTTGTTTGCAGCAGGGGCGTTGGCGGCGGTAACAGGTGCACTAGACCCATCTTTACTCATCGCATTGCTATTCATCGCTGCTGTGCTTGGAGACGCTTTAAATTATCATGTTGGTGCATACATCGGTCCAAAAGTTTTTGATAAAAATTATCGATTCATCAACCAACAACACCTACTAAAAGCCAAAAGTTTTTTTGATGAGTATGGTGGCAAGACGGTCATCTTTGCTCGCTTTTTGCCTTTTGTGCGTACTTTTACCCCTTTTGTGGCTGGGGTGAGTGGCATGAATTATCAAAGATTTTTTGTTTATAATGCCATTGGTGGATTTTGCTGGACGGCGTCTTTTATTTTACTGGGTTTTTTCTTTGGCAATCAGCCTGTCATTAAAGATAATTTTACCTATGTGATTGTTGGGATTATTGTGTTTACCGCTTTGCCTGTATTGATTGGTTTTGTCAAAAATAAGATGGGTTAATAAGATGGGTTGGTGATGCCAAAATTTGTATCATTGCTGTCAAATGATGCTACGCACCCGATTTATTTTGCTGACAAAAAACGATATAATGATACATCAACCCACCAAATCGGAGTAAACCATGACCTTAAAAACCACCATCACTGATGCTGTTAAAACCGCCATGAAAGCCAAAAACATGGAACAAGTCAAGGTTTTGCGTAATGTACAAGCAGCGATTAAGCAAATAGAGATTGACAATCAGCAGGATTTGGATGATGCACAAGTGCTGGCAATTTTGCAAAAACAAATCAAGCAACGCCAAGAGTCTTTGGGTATTTATACCGCTAATGGTCGTGAGGATCTGGCACAAAAAGAGCAGTTTGAGATTGATGTGATTGGCCAGTTTTTGCCAGAACAGCTGTCTGATGATGAGCTTGCCAAAATTGTTGCCAGCACCATCGAGCAGTTGGGTGCAGCAGGCATGAAGGACATGGGTCGTGTGATGAATGCGGTCAAAGAAAAGACTGCAGGACAGGCTGACCCTGCGGTGATTTCAGGCTTGGTTAAAAAAGCCTTGACCGCCTGACTTTATTAATGACTGATGCTATCAAACCCCTGTAATAAAAAACCTTGCTATGATGGCAGGGTTTTTTTATTTATTTTTTGGTTTGGTTGTTTTTTATTTAATGATTTTTTTAGTTTATATTGCCTTGCAAAATACAGTTTTGCCCAGATATCAAGCCAAGTTTTTTAAAATTTTTTTGATTTTTAACTCATAATTTTTTGATTACTAATGAGCTAATAATAATCTGATAAAGAGTCTTTATGTCAAATTTAACCCTTGCTCCAAAGTTGATAGAGTGTCTGAGTGATGCTGAAATGACCTTCATTCATAGCCATCTTGATGAATGTATGACAGATGCTGTGATTGCTGCGTTTTTTGATGCTCGTGGTCTGCCTTGTCCGATGCCATTATTAAAGGCAAAGGTCAGCTTGCGTGCGGTGGCAGATGGCGAGAGTCTGTATTTGGTGGCAAGCGATAAAAACTCCCAAAAGGATTTGGTGATGTTTTGTCAAAAGCAGTGCCTTGAGGTCATGACTTGGCAAAGCAATACACAGATGCACAATGCAGAAAACTATTTTCACTTTATCATCACAAAAAAGGCTAGCGTTTAAAGCCATTAAGCCTTACAATAGAGCTGAGATTATTTTTTTTAAAGTATAATGATGACAAAAAAACGCAACGATTTTGATGCTTATGATAATGACTTTCAAGACAGCTTTGATGGCGACTATATAGATGGTTATGCAGATGACTGTGAGCTAGATGAGTCGTTGCTTGATGATGGCTTTTATGAGATTGATGGTATAGACGGCATTGATGACATAGACGATGTGGATTATGATGAATCAGACGATGATGGCGATGATTATGGTGAAAAACCTGCCAAAAATCCTGTGCGCGCTGTCATTGAGCATGGTGATAGAACATCTGATTATGTGGTGGCTACACGAGACCTAGTGCCTGCGATGCCAACACACTTGGCAGCACCAGGGGTGAATTTGGGGGCTTATATCAATACCGTGCATCAGATCCCGATTCTGACTCCCGAAGAAGAAAAACAGCTTGCCGAACGCTATTATCATGATGGCGATGTTGAGGCGGCTCGTTTGTTGGTCATGAGCCATTTGCGTTTTGTGATTCATATTGCTCGTAGCTATTCAGGCTATGGATTGTCGCAGGCTGACTTGATTCAAGAGGGTAATTTGGGCCTAATGAAGGCAGTAAAACGCTTTGACCCAACGAAGGGTGTGCGTCTGGTGAGCTTTGCTGTGCATTGGATTAAGGCAGAGATTCACGAATTTGTCATAAAAAATTGGCGAATCGTGAAAGTTGCGACCACCAAAGCACACCGCAAGCTGTTTTTTAATCTAAGAAGTCTTAAAAAATCAAGCAATCAGCTGACCTTGGAAGAGGCTGAAGCCATTGCTAAAGATTTGAATGTTACCGTCAAGCAAGTGCTTGAAATGGAAAGCCGTTTGACGAGCTATGATGCATCTTTTGAGATGCAGGACTCGGACGAAGATGATGGCCGCTATGCACCGCAGCTATTTTTAGAAGATGCCATTGACCCTGCTGATGTGGTTGAAGAAGCTGATTGGGAAGAAAATACGACAAACGCCCTAAAAGAAGCGATGGGCGAACTGGACGAACGCTCACGAGACATCATCACACAACGCTGGCTTGCTGACCAAAAATCCACCCTGCATGACTTGGCGGCTGTGTACAACATCTCTGCTGAGCGTGTTCGCCAAATAGAAAAAAACGCCATGGATAAGATTCGTGAAGCCATGACCTTAGATGGCTCGATACTAAATGATTAAAATCGGCAACATGAATTGTTAAAATACATCTAAAAAACGCTTGCCCTGATGATGAATGATAAGATGAATGATAAGATGAATGATGAAAGGTTGGTTTTGTACCAAGCTTGTCTTGCATGAAGCCAAAGCGTGAAAGACATTTGTATTTTTTGTATTTAATACAAAGACTGTTTAATACAAGATTGGTAAATTTGTATGAAATTTTGTGTGGTTTGAGGCATTGCTCATGAATTGGTTAAAAATTGCCGCATTAAATCTGGCGTTAGGTGTGGGGCTTGGTGCGTTTGGTGCTCATGGTTTGGTAGATTTGGGGGCGTATGAGCTTAAAATTTGGCATACAGCCACGCTTTATCTGTTCATTCATGCACTAGGTCTGCTTGTGCTTGGTGTGCTAAATGCAGCTGGTTCTTATCGTGTCAATTTGCCTGCCTATCTGTTACAACTTGGTGTACTGATTTTTAGTGGTACGCTATACGCCATCGTTCTTGGTGCACCAAAATGGCTGGGCATGATCACGCCTGTTGGTGGTGTTTTGATGATACTTGGCTGGCTAAGTCTTGCTTTTGGTGTATCAAAAAAATATCATCATTCAAAAAAATCCAAGCGTTCTAACCCAAGCATTCTTAGGGGCTGACTGGCAGGTTGGATTTCATTCAAAATCAGCCAAAATGATGATAAAACCAAAATGCTAAATTGACCAAAGCAATTTTATCTGGTTAGTTGGTTGATCTGATTACATGAATAATATGAAATGAATGACATGAAAAGCATGAAAAACATTACGCTCAATGGCGAAAAACACACCACCGACAAACGGATACTGCTTGAGCTACTGAGTGAACTTGGCATGACAGAAGGTCGATTTGCCGTGGAGGTTGATGACACACTTTTGCCAAAATCTCGCCTAGGCGAGGCGGTCATCATTGATGGTATGAATGTCGAGGTTGTGCAAGCGGTTGGTGGTGGTTAGTTCTGGATTTGTGTTTTGAACTTATGAAAATTAAAAGGTTTAAAAGGTGTTGTCATGCCCATTAACATTGCCAGTATTCAGCTTAATAGCCAAACCGACATTGATAAAAATCTTGACATTATTAGCCGTGCGGTTGCCCAAGCGTCTGTACAGGCTGATGTGGTCATCTTGCCAGAGAATATGTGTGTGATGGGCAGGCAAGCAGAGCTTGCCCAACGCTTTGATGAAGTGGCTAGCCATATGGCCAATCTTGCCAAAACACACGGCGTTCATCTTGTGGCAGGTACATTGCCTTGTGCCATTCGCCCAGACGGCACGCCTACCATGCAGGATAAGTACCGCCAAGTCAGCCTTGTCTTTGATCCAAAAGGCGTGCAAATTGCTCGTTATGATAAAATTCATCTGTTTCGTGCCACTGTCAATGATGGCATAGGTAGCTATGATGAGGGCAAGACCTTTGAAGCAGGCGACAAACTGGTGGTTGTGCCCATGAATATCAAAGGTAAGACGGTCAATCTGGGTATGATGATTTGTTTTGATGTAAGATTTGCTGTGATGGCACAGCGACTTCGCCAGATGGGTGCAGACATCATCAGTGTTCCAGCTGCTTTTACTCACCAAACAGGCAAGGCACACTGGCAGATGCTCTTGCAAGCACGCGCTTTGGACAGTCAATGCATGATGATCGGCAGTACCCAAGGGGGCGAGCATCATATCGGTAGCAGTGTGCGTAAGACTTGGGGTCATGCAATGATGGTGGACGCACATGGCGTGCTGATGGCAAACAGTGAGCAAACCTTGGTTGATGAGTCAGGTTATTTGATTGTCTGTGGTGAATTTGATAAAAACAAACAAAGTCAAATTCGCCAAAGTATGCCAATTTTTGACTGCCATCAGCTGGCGTGATTGACAAAAAACAACCCATCATTCATTCTTGCAAATCTTTTTTACTATACTTTGTTTAGTTTGCTCTTGTCAGCTCAATCAATCTGTCATACACCACGCTTTTTTTAAGTCCCAAAACCTCTGCGACCACGCCACTTGCCTTTTTGGGTGGTAGCTCTTTGTTTAGGGCAAGTAGCCAATCGTCATAATCTGTCGCTGCGGTCTGCTCGGTGTTGCCTGCGACAACCAGCACAATCTCGCCTCGTTGTTGATTGCCATCATTTTTGACAAAATCCAATAGCTCGCCAAGTGGCAGTTTTTTGATGGTTTCAAAGGTTTTGGTGATTTCACGGCATAATGTCGCAGTACGCTGACCACCAAATACCGCCATCATGTCGCCAAGACATTCTACAATGCGATGCGGTGCCTCATAAAAAATCAAGCTCTCACTGCGATTTTGATAGGCTTTTAGTGTTTCGATTCGCCCATGCTGTTTGGCGGGCAAAAATCCAACAAAGCTAAACCTATCAGATGGCAAGCCTGCCACCGATAAAGCACCGATGACCGCACAAGCCCCAACAACAGGCACGGTCTGTATGCCAACTTCATGGCAAGCCCTGACCAGCCTAAACCCTGGATCAGAGATTAGGGGTGTGCCAGCGTCTGAAATGAGAGCAACGCATTGCCCATTTTGCAAGCGTTCGATGAGCCGTGCTGTTTGGCTGTCGGCATTGTGCTCATGATAGGCGATGGTGGGGGTGGAGATGTTAAAAAAACTTAATAATTTGCCACTGGTGCGAGTGTCTTCGCACGCTATCACATCTGCGGTTTTTAGAGTGTCTATCGCTCGTGCTGTCATGTCGTTTAGGTTGCCAATCGGTGTGGCAACAACATACAAAATGCCTGTCATTGATTTTCCAGTTTTTTAGTTTTTATTTTCTTGGTTTTAGGTTTTTTTGGCTTTAAAATATGAATGGCAGGCCGATGCTTGCTTTGGCATTAAGAAAGCTACCATTGACTTAGCCTACCTAATTTTATTTAGCCTATCTTGGCTAGTTTGCCAATTTAGCTCAAATCTTGCGTTGATGGTTCATTGTGTGACTCATCATGATCTAAATGCTCATCAGTGCTTGGGTTTTTGCCCAAATGTAGCCAATCACCCAAAACCTCAGCAAGCTCATCAAGTCCTTGTTTATTAAGAGCAGAAAAAAGCTGGATAGAAAAAGGTAGCTCTAATGCTTGAAGCTGTTTTTTGGTTTGTAGCAGAGCGGTTTTTTGGGCACCACGCTTTAGCTTGTCCGCTTTCGTTAAAAGGACATGAACGGGCAATCCACCATCTTTTGCCCAATGAAGCATCTGCTCATCAAAATATTTTAGGGGGTGGCGAATGTCGGTGAGCAAAATCAAGCCCATCAGGCTTTGGCGATTGACCAGATAATTTTCTAGCTCTTTTTGCCATTTGATTTTCATCGCCTCTGGCACCTGAGCATAGCCATAGCCAGGCAAATCCACGATACGACTGTCTGGTGAGCCGACATTAAAAAAGTTGATCATCTGTGTCCGCCCTGGGGTTTTTGATGAGCGAGCAAGCTGTTTTTGGTGGGTGATGGTGTTGATGGCAGAGGACTTGCCAGCATTAGAACGGCCTGCAAACGCCACCTCAAAACCTGTGTCTTCAGGGCAGAGTTTTAGCGTAGGTGCAGATAGAGTGAAAGCGGTTTGGCGGATGATTTTTTGATAGTCGGTGGTATTCATGTTGTGTATTTGTTAAAATTTTAAAAATAAAGCTGATCATATCATGTGTTAAAAGTAGTGTACCATGAAAGGCAAAAAATAGCGATAAAATAGCGATAATAAATGGTTTTGAGATGATTTTTTTAGATGGTAGATGATACAAATCCGCCAAGGATTGTAGGGGGTAGGGGGATTGTACGAAGATTGTAGAATTGGTGATTTAATTTTAATGGCTTTAAAGTACAGCATAGTCAACAAAATTGCTGCCTTGATACTATTTGACAACACTGTTTAATGAGCAACATTCATTTTTTATTTTTTTGTAAATATGATGACATAAACAACCCAAACCATAGAATGATTTTGGCAGATTGGTCAAAATGGGTTAAAAAAAGCGATGATTTGGGCGGTTTTTTTCACGATTTTAAGAAAAAACAGATTTTTTTTTAAAAAATGTTACCAAAACCACAATTTTTGTAGGAAAATTTGGCGAAGTCTTGCTATAATAGCAATTATTTTTGGTGTGGCTATTTTTTATCCGTTGCCAAAAGCAAATTTCGTTTTTTATTGAGTTATTTTCAACAAAACCCAAGACTTGGGGTCGCTCCCAGTAAGTTAGTAGGAAATTGTTATGAAACCTGCAAATAAAGCCATTCTTGCCAAACTTGTCCTTGCTATGGGCTTTGGTATTGCCAGTATGACCGCCACCGCCATTGTTACCGTGCCAAGCTATGACATTGAAGCAGGTAAAAAAATCGTTGATGCCAACTGTGGTGCCTGCCATGGCGTTGATGGTGTGAGCATTGCACCAGCACAGCCAAATCTGGGCGGCCAGAATATCAAATATCTGTACAAACAGTTGGTCGATTTTAAAAACAAAGCGCGTCGTAATGGCGTGATGGAAGCTCAGCTTGTGGGTCTGACCCAACAAGATTTGGCCAATGTGGCAGGTTATTATGCCAGCCAAGCACCTTGGACGCCAGGCTATGGCAACAAAGCAACCTATGCCGAAGCACAAAAGCTGTACTTGGGCGGGGACAAGACCCGTGGGGTCATTCCTTGTGCAGGCTGTCATGACCCTAAAGGCTCTGGCAACGCATGGGCGGCCTTTCCACGCCTAGGCGGTCAGCACGCCACTTATTTGGCCACTCAGCTAAAGCTGTTCCGTGCTGCAGGGCGTGAAGATGAAGTTGCTACTGATGGCGAGGTGCGTACCAATGATGCCGCTAAAAAAGGCGAAAAAGGCATGATGCAGATGGTCGCTGCCAAGCTGTCTGATAAAGACATTAAAATCTTATCAGAATTTTTATCAGCAGTGCATTGATTGTATTTTTTTATTGGGCTGATCACTTAGGCTGACTGTATACTATATATTAACATACTTTATATTAACTGTATGATTGTATGAAGCTTATTGTATTTTTGGGGTGTTTAAGTGGTACATGACCAAACCGCATGAGCCACTTGGCTGTTGTTAAGACAACGGCTGTGTTAAACACCCACTGGGTAAATTTAAAATGTGGTTGTTGAATGCCCATACAAAAGTACAAAGAAAACAAAAGTACAAAGAAATCTGCGTAAAATCTGTACAAAGTGTGCAAAGACAGTGATACAAAAAGCCATGTAAAAAGCCATACAAAAAAAGCAGTTGTGCAAAAGGTTGTAATCTAACCCTCATGCACTGCTGTACAAGAGCTTGATTAGAAACATCATGGCATAAAACCCCCTACAAAAAGCCCCAACTGGGGTTTTTTGTTGTCTGTGTCTTTGGTGGTTTTGTGATACAATAAGGCATTCATTCTAAGAAGGTAAAGATATGTTTCATAGACAGACTGTGTTCTTTGTGGCGTGTGCCTTGCCATTGTTATTTGCACCGCAATTAGCACCCAATATGGCAAGAGAGCTGGATTTTTGGGTGATGTGGTTGGTGGCGATGGCGTTGATTGGTTTGCCGATTTTGTTTGCTGAGTTTGCATTGTCGGTTCGTAGTGCTCAAATGCCGTGGCAAGGTATGCAAAAACTCACTCGTGAGGCTGATTCGTCTGTGGCGTGGCGTATCTTTGCAGGGTTGTCGGTGGTCTTGTGTGTGATGATTGCCGCCAGCATCACCTCGCGTGTGGCGGTAGGATTGGCCACTTATATGCCAGAGCTTCATCAGGCTTTGGCCGTGCCAACTTTTGGCATGAGTGTGGCCCTGATGGTTGTTGTGCTGATATTAAGTTTATTAAAATCACGCCTACTGCCCATAGCTTTGTTGCTGATTTTGGCAGGTTCGCTGATTGCTTTGTTTGATGGTGGTCTGACCAGCGGTGTCAGTGTCCCTGTCATGACGGACATGACGCTTGGCGAATGGGGGCGTGCGGTGCTGTTGGCATTGCTGTCGGTGGGTGTGGGTACTGGTCTGTACTGGTTTGGCAGTGTTGGCATCACCGCTCAGCTGGGCCAACTGAATAAATCAATGTCTGGCATGATTGTACCGATTTGGCTGACGCAGCTGATTTTTGGTGCGTTGGCACTATTGGCGGGTAGTGCGATGATAACACCAATCTCTTTTGCGGTGGCTGGTGCGGGTATGCTGGGCGTGGCAGCGTTTTTGTTGTTTTATGCAGGCAGTCAGCTGATGTCTCGCTTTGGTGTGATGATTGGTGGTACAGTTTTGTTGGTGCTTGGGGTGATATTTGGGCTGTTGCCATCTGGCGTGCTGACGATACTGCTGTCTGTACTTGGTGTGGTTACGGTCTTGGTGTTGGCAGTTTTTGTGGGTTTTGTGATGAAAATTAGCCACCTAAGAAAGGCACTAAACTTTGGCAACGAGACTCGCTATAACATCTGGCGGATTTTGGTGCGTATCGTTGTGCCTATTGCACTTGTGATGGCGATGATTGGCTTGGTGGCAGAATGGCTGGCATGATAGACATCGCCCTAAGTCATGTGGATAAAGACGGTGGCCAACTGTATGCTGAAATGAGCGTACCTGCAGGGTCTAGCATTCATCAGGCATTGGCATTGAGTGGCTGGCTTAAGTTGGCTGTATTGCAAGAATTTGCCCAATGGTGCGAAAGCCACGCCCAAGCTGAGCCAAATCATCAGGCGTGGTATGTTGGGATTTATAGTCAAAAAAAACGCCTAGACGCTGTGCTGTGTGATGGCGACCGCATAGAGATTTATCGTGCCTTGTCCTACGACCCAATGACAAGGCGTAAACAAAAATCCAAATCGCACCTAAAATCTAGGTCTGCCAAAATCTAAGCCCATCAAAATCTATGTCTGCCAAAATGCACTTTTGACAGACATATTTTTTATGCATACTTTTGATGAATGCTTGATGAATATTTATTGTGATTGCATGAATGATTGTTGCATACAAGGCGTTGGTATGGGTTACTTCTGCTGAGGCAGGGTTTCTCTGCCGTCAATGCGAACCACACGGCCGTTGTCAAAATATACGCTCATGCGTTGGCTGGCGTTTTTGATGTTGGTTTGGCCTTTGCGTTTGCCGTCTGTGCCTGCGGTATAGTCATACAGATAGTCCCAGCGGTTTGGGTTTAGGGTGTCTTGTATGGCAGGGCTACCAACAAAATACAGCACTTGGTTGGCTGTCATGCCAATCTGCAATGCAGCCGCCTGCTGGGCGGTGATGGGCGTGCCCTGTGGCAGGTCAATGGTATAAACGCGAAAAATATTGCAGCCAGAGAGTGCGGTGATGGACATCAACAAGGCAGTCGCTAGAAGTTTTTTCATGATGATTGCTCAAATAAGTCTGAATAAAAAAATTGCTAACATATTAAACGCAAGTCATCAAATATGCAAGTTTTTTGTACTGGTGTCGGCTTGATGAAGGGCGGTTTGGTAAAGATTGATTGTTCATATTATAAAGATTGATTATTTTGTGGGGTGTATGAATATTTTTTTTGGTGTAATTTTGGTGAAAATATGATAAAGTATGGCTAAATTGCAATTGATTATCAGATGATAATTGCAAGGGTGATGATCATTGATAAAATCAATCATAGCAAATCGCCAAGCTAAATACATTACTGAAAATACATTGCTAACTTAATATACTAAATTGCTAACTTAATATACTAAAATGAGGGTGGATATCATGGCATTTACCAATAAAGATTTGCGTAAGGCGGGGCTAAAAGTAACATTGCCACGCATTAAGATTTTGGAATTGTTGGATACGGCAGAGCATCACCACATGAGTGCCGAAGATGTGTATCGTGCATTGGCAGCACAGGGCGAAGATGTGGGGCTGGCTACGGTGTATCGTGTTTTGACGCAGTTTGAGCAAGCAGGCATTGTTGAGCGACATAACTTTGAAAACAATCTGTCTGTGTTTGAGATTGTTCAAGAGGACCATCATGACCATCTGGTGTGTGATGTGTGTGGAAAAATTGTAGAATTTAACAATCAGGCAATTGAAGAAGAGCAAATCAAGGTGGCAAAGGCACATGGCTTTAAGTTGTCGGCACATTCTTTGGTACTGCATGGCGTGTGTGATGATGAGGAATGCCAAAAAACCTTGGAGGTTTAAGGGAGGCTTAAGTAAGCTTCATTGTTTGGGTTTTGTTTGGGCTTGATTGAAACCTTGATTGAAACCTTGATTGAAACTGAGTTGGGCCGTGCTTTAATAAGCTGATGAGCTGATGGGCTTCGTGATTTTTTGGTAAAACCGTCCACTTTGATGATTTGGCAATCTGATCATCAAAGTGGACGGTTTTTTAACGGCTGATTCAAGCTGTGTTTTTTATTCGCTTATGAATTTTTTTAAAACCATTTAAACCATTTTGAAAGCCACTTTTTAAAATTTTTAAAATCTTAACAATCTTAAAAATTTGTTGGTTCT
Organism: Moraxella sp. Pampa; assembly: GCF_035181385.1. Lineage (NCBI taxonomy): Bacteria > Pseudomonadati > Pseudomonadota > Gammaproteobacteria > Moraxellales > Moraxellaceae > Moraxella > Moraxella sp. Pampa. The sequence continues at coordinate 63,214 of NZ_JAXCJK010000005.1, forward strand.
TTGGCGGTCAGTCTGGCGGTGTCTGTGGTGATGAGTCCTTGTTCTATCAGCTGTTTTAGACTGCCATCAAGACTGATCATGCCAGAGGCCGCACCTGTCTGAATGGCAGAGTACATCTGGGCGACTTTGTTTTCACGAATCAGATTGGCGATGGCAGGCGTGGCAATCATGATCTCAAAGGCAGCAATGCGTCCACCACCGATTTTTGGTAATAGCGTCTGGGCGATGACGGCTTGCAAAGATTCTGAGAGCATGGTGCGAATCATGTTTTTTTCGTGCGAATCAAAGACATCAATGATGCGGTCTATCGCTTTGGCGGCACTGTTGGTGTGCAGTGTTGCCAGTACTAAATGCCCTGTTTCTGCTGCACGCAAGGCCAAGCGAATGCTGGTCAAATCTCGTAGCTCACCGATCAAAATGACATCAGGGTCCTCACGCATGGCGGCGTGTAGGGCATCGTCAAAGCTGTGTGCATCACGGTGGATTTCACGCTGATTGATGAGGGCGGTTTTTGAGGTGTGTATGAACTCTATGGGGTCTTCTATGGTCAAAATATGCACAGCACGCGTGCTGTTGATGTGATCAATCATCGACGATAGTGTGGTGGATTTGCCAGAGCCTGTTGCCCCTGTTACCAAAACAAGCCCATGAGTGAGCTGGCATATCCTTTTTAGGGTGTCGCCAGATTTTAGCTCATCAAGGTTTAGTAGTTGATTGGGTATGAGCCGAAAAACTGCCGACAGACCACGATTTTGCTGAAAAACATTGGCACGAAATCGGCATAATCCCTTGATTTGAAAACAAAAATCTTTTTGTTTGTTGGTTAAAATCTCATCAAACACCTCATCATCAACGATGCTTTTGATGAGGTGTTTGACATCGGCGTCATCTAGGGGTGCAGTTTCAATGGCTGTCATCTTGCCATCAATGCGTAAACGCACCGCCTCGCCAGCAGACAGATGGACATCAGAGGCGTTCATTTGTTTGGCATAGGCAAGCAGGGCGTGTAGATTGAGCGTGGTCATGGTTTTTTGGTTTGTAAATTGTTTGTAGGTTGTTTTTGGATTGTTGTGTGGTGGTGTATTAGACTTCCTGCAATACTAGGTTTTCCGTTCGCCCTGAGCTAAGTCGAAGGGTAGCGGAAAACCGTTATGGTTCGACAAGCTCACTTTGAGCGGTTTTCCTTAACTTTGGGGTTTTGCAGGAAGTCTATTAAAGCATTTTTTGATGAGCTTGCCAAATTTTTTATCAACTTTTTGTTGAGTGGTTGTTGGCTGTTTTTTGATTTGCCAAATATGCTTGGGCGATTTGTGATAAAATTAACCAAATTAACCAAATTAACCAAATTAACCAAATCTGAATCAACAAAAAGCCAAATGACAGGACTTTAAAACTTTGGCTGATGTTTTTTGTTTTTTTATGTGTATTTTAGGTGATCATTTATGACGACACAACCGCTTGTGCAAAGCTCTCAAAGTTTGCAAAACCTACAACTTGCCCAAAATTACCAAAAAGTCATGCAGGATTTGGCTTTGGCCAATCGGTGTGCAGATTTTGATCATGAGGCAAGGCTATTGGCGGTGTCCAAAACCAAGCCCGCCAGCGACATTCGTGAGCTGTTTGGGCTGGGGCAGGCTGATTTTGGTGAAAACTATCTGCAAGAGGCACTGGCCAAGCAGGCTCTGTTGTCTGATTTGCCAATCGTGTGGCATTATATTGGCAGCATTCAGCGTAACAAAACGCGTGACATCGCCACTCATTTTGATTGGGTGCATACCATAGAGCGAGGCATCATCGCCAAAAGATTGAGTGAGCAGCGTGGCGATATGGCACCGCTTAATGTGCTGATTCAGGTGAATATTGATGATGAACATAGCAAATCTGGCATACCGCCCAGTCAGCTTTTGGCGTTGGTTGATGAGATCAAAGATTTGGCCAATTTGCGTCTTAGGGGCATCATGATTATCCCTGCCAAAGACAGCGATAATGCCTTTGTGCGTGCTAGGTCTTTGTTTGATGAGGTTGGGGCGGTGCGTAAGCTGGCGTATTGGGATACGCTGTCTATGGGCATGAGTGGCGACATGGCACAGGCGGTGGCGTGCGGTGCTGGCATCGTGCGTGTGGGGACGGCCTTGTTTGGGCTAAGAGATGGCAACCAAGATGGCTAAAAAATGGCCAAAGTGTCGTTTTAGATGGCTAAAGCACCATCTAAAACATTGACCAAAGCACCATAAAAAAGATAAACAAACATCATTGGCCATTCATCTGCAATACTGCCTCTGCACTTTGTTGAATGTCATCAACGCTTAGGGTGCGTCTGCCACTTAAGGTTTGCCGCCATTTGCGTGCACCTGTCAGCCCCTGAAACAGCCCCAGATAATGCCGTGCCAGCGTGGCCAGATTGGCACCTTGTTCGGCGCGTCTGTGCAGATAGGGATATAAATTGGCCAAAATCTGCCGACGCGTGGGCATCTGTCGCCCTGATAGCAGATTGCACTCGGCCATCAGCATCGGATTGTGATAAAAGGCACGCCCCACCATGACGCCATCAACATAAGACAGATGATTGCGTATCGCATCTAGGCTGTCAATGCCGCCGTTGATCTCTATGGTCAAATGTGGCAACTGCTGTTTTAGGCGATAGACATCATCATAACGAAGCGGTGGAATCTCTCGGTTTTGTTTGGGTGATAGGCCGTGTAGCCAAGCAATGCGTGCGTGTGCGATGAAATGTGTACAGCCAGCCTCTGCCACCGTCAGCACAAAATCACGCATGAATTCATAGCTGTCAAAATCATCAATACCAATGCGGTGCTTGACGGTGATGGGCTTGTCGGTTTGGTTTTTCATGGCACGCACCATGTCGGCCACCAGCTGCGGCTCTGCCATGAGGCACGCACCCATCTTGTGATGCTGGACACGGTCGGACGGACAGCCGACATTGATGTTAAATTCATCATAGCCCATCGCATCAGCGATACGCACGCATTGGGCCATTTGGCTTGGGCTGGAGCCACCAAGCTGCAACACCACAGGGTGCTCTGTGTCATCATGATGTAGCACATGCTGGGTGTCGCCGTGCAAGATGGCACTGGTGCTGATCATCTCGGTATATAGATGTATGTCAGGATTGAACAGCCGTGCAAAGTACCTAAAATCGGCCGTTGTCCAATCTATCATGGGGGCAACAGATATTCTTTTATTTTTAATTAAATCCATCATTTATGTTAAAAGCCTTATTTTTCATAGGGTTGAGCAAACTTTATTGTCTGTCAGCTTTTGTGTGTTTTTGTCGTTGTATTTGCACCATAGATTTTTTGGTTCTATGGTGCATTTTTTTTGTTATACAAGGGTGGCAATATGGGTACAATCAGCGAACGCAAGCAAAAAGATGGTGTTCAAAAGATGGCATTATCCGTTATCGTGCGTTAATTTGCATCAATAAAAGCAACACAAAATTCGTAGAATCCAAAGAATTAGCGACAAAACACTTGTAAAAAACGATAAAACGAACTTGAAGTCGACCCTACATTATTGCAAAAATCGCTCAAAAAGTCTATGGGCTTTGGCGAGCTTGGGCTTTTAATATCAATGTGGCATATTGAATAAGGTTATTATCATTTTAGATGAAAGAGTTGTTAAGGTAATTTAGACAAGGTGAGCAAAATGAAAGTAGTGAGATTTTATACAATGGCAGTGATTTCCCTTTTGTTCGCATTGGCAAGTTTATTCGCATTGGCAAGTTTGGGGTGTAAATTTGTCAAGCTTTGATAACCTATGGTATAATAAAACACCCTAAGTGGAGATTTGCTTATGCAGCCAAAAACCAAAGCAAATGAGGCCTATGAATTTTTGCAAAACCATCAAGGATTGACCAATCCTGATGGTTTGCGGTTTCATCGTTGGCTAAATCAAGATGTTCCAAGTCTTTTAAATACAGACCCCAAAAGTGCTTATGTTTTAAAGTCATTTGCCTACATCTTAATGGGTAAACCCACTCAGGCTCTGTCTGCCATGCAAAACGCTGAGAAATTGGGCGATATGAATGCCACACAAAACATCATGAATATTTTGCATAGTATGGGTAGGTTTGATGAAAGTAGCCAAATTGCCAAAGAAATATTGCAACAAAATCCCCATGCTTTAGAAAGTGTGTCATTATTACTGTCCCATGCTTTATTGCGTTTGGATATTGATGAAGTTTATGAAGCCATGCAATACTATCAAGGCAATAATCAACAAATCATGCAAAAAAGTCAAGCGTATATCCAGAAAATCAATAAAAGAATAGACATACTCAATGAGTTGGATATACCCAAAAATACTGTTATTGATATATTAAAATATATTTATGTATTTTTGTCGGATAAATATGTAGGCGACCATCATTTGTCATTTGATTGTGATTATACAGAAATTGGAGGATATCTAGAGATCAATGTTGATCTGAACAATTTATCTGTTGATGATTGCTTGCATTTGCAAGATGGATTTTTAGATGTGTTGATTGACAGTGAGTTAAATTACCGTGATTATAAAAACATCTTGGTTGGTTTTTCGTCGGCATGTACGGAGTTTATCTGATGTCAGTAACAACGACTGATTTGCATAAAAGCATTGATATACTGTTTGGTAACATTGATAAAACATCACCGGAAGCACTTTGGCGAGCGTACATCAATCGTAGTTATTATGCGGTTTTTCATGAATTAAGATTGGCAATGGAAAAAGCAGGGATTGATACAAATCGGTACAAAACAGGAACGCATAAAAATTTGTATTTCATACTTGATGAAATGTCAATGACTGATAAAAATATCCGTAAATTGTCATTGCAATTTAAAGATTTTTTAACAAGACGACATAAGGCTGACTATGATTTACAAGCTAGAATTTCTTGGGGTGATATTATGATTACCCAAAAATATAAAAAAGAGCTGCCCAATTTAATTAAAATGTACCTTTAATGAAATAAACTGTCAATGATGGCCCTGCATTTGCAGGGTTTTTTATTAAAAAAAATGCAACTAACCAAAACCCTAAAAACCAAAACCCTAAAACAAGCCATCACCAACCACGCATAGGACAAAAGTAAAGATATATGGGGAATATGCCAAAAACACACGGCTCACGGCTTTGGTTGTGTGTTATACCACTTGTTTTGCCCAAAGAGCCACCGCCTCCATCACAATGATGTTTTTGGTTTTGCCTGTTTTTTTGGCAAGTGCGTCAAGCTCATTGGCAAATTCTATCGGTACTTTAAAACCAATCGGCTTAACCTGACGGCGAGCGTCTGATTCGGCTTGGATTTGGGCACGAGTTTTTGGGTTTTTGACGATTTTTGGCATTTGACAAATCCTAAAATAATTGCTAAGATGGTCCTAAGTTTTAGGAGTGAAGCGGTGAGCTTGCCCACCGCTCCAGCCTTTATAGGCTACCTGCCGTTAGTAAGCGTGATTGCTCAATAGTAGCAGGATAACAATGATGGCAACTTTAAGCAGTGTATTCATTGTCTTATCTCCTAAGGTCGCCACCACTCAAGCAGGTCGGTGGCGGATAACCTATCAAGGCTTGGTGCTGTAACACCTTGCCTTGATAAACACATAGTATTTTAAACTATACTAAAAGTCAAGTAATTATTACAATTTTTTTATAAATTGTCGTGATTATTTGGCTTTTTTGTTACCAAAAATAAATTTAACCGCCCAAAAATGGGTGGTTAGACTTATTTGGATAACTGGATAACTGGATAACTGGATAACAATGTAGCAAACTGGTTTTACCGCGACAAAATCAGGCTTATCGCTTAAAAAATTATGGCGAAATAAACAGTATGACAAAATGACAAAACGCCATGGCGTGGGGGTTTTGTTGCTGATGCCTTGGCCAAATCAGGCTTTGTTTAATATATCTTGTAGTCTTGATCCATTTGACCAATCAACAACCAATCAACAAGCAATCCACAACCATGCCAAAATACCAACAAGCGTGCTATAATAGCGATGGTTTTTTGGTTTTAATCGGTTTTATTCAACTTTATTCAACAAGTTTTGGTTTAACATGTTAACTTTTAACTTGTTTTTATAACTTGTTTTTATCATTTTTTTAATAAAACGGCACTAAGTTCAATTAAGACAAGCATGACAAGCATGATTAGCAAGCATGATTAGGGGGAGATGATGAGTTATTTTGGTACAGATGGCATTCGTGGTGAATTTGGGGTGTTTCCGATTACGCCTGATTTTGTGCTGCGGCTGGGTTTTGGGGCTGGGCGTGTGCTGGTGGCACAACAAGGCAGTAAGAGTGCGACTGGCACCATTGCCACCACTGACAACGCCAATACTAATAATACCGCCAGTACCACCAACACCACCAATATCGCTAATAAACGCCCCAGAGTGGTGATTGGCAAAGATACGCGTGTGTCTGGCTATGTCATCGAGGCGGCATTGCAAGCTGGATTTAATGCCTCTGGGGTAGATGTGTATCTGCTTGGGCCTTTGCCCACCCCTGCCATCGCCCATCTGGTCAAAAGCTTTCATGCGGATATGGGTGTGGTCATCTCTGCCTCGCACAACCCCTATCATGATAATGGCGTGAAGTTTTTTTCGGCTGAGGGCAAAAAAATCTCTGATGAGCTGCAAGAACAAATCAACCATCAGCTAGACGCACTCATCGGCGATGGCCAAATGGGGCTGTCTCGGCTGACTGGCATACAGGCAGATGGCATTGGCAAAAGTTACCGTGTGGACGATGCCCAAGGCCGATATATTGAATACTGCAAAGGCAGCTTTCCTTATCATTTAAGCCTAGATCAGCTGACGGTAGTCATCGACTGTGCCAATGGGGCAGGCTATCGTGTGGCACCTCGTGTACTCAGAGAGCTGGGCGCACAGGTCATCGACATTCACCACACGCCAAATGGCATCAACATCAACGATGGCTGCGGCTCTACTTGCCCCCAATCGCTACAGGCGGCCGTGCTGGCACATGGGGCCGATGTGGGCATTGCCCTAGATGGCGATGGCGACCGCATCATCATGGTGGACGAGCGTGGCAATCTGGTAGATGGCGATGGCATATTATATATATTGGCCTGCCATCTGCAGCCTAGTGGCGTGGTGGGCACGCAGATGAGCAACATGGCCCTAGAGCTGGCTTTGGCCGAGCGTGGTATTGATTTTTATCGGGCCAAAGTGGGCGACCGCCATGTCATGCAGCTACTGGAGGCCAAACAGCTGAGCATTGGCGGTGAGCCATCTGGGCACATCTTGTGTCTGGACAAAAGCCGTACTGGCGATGCCATCGTGGCAGGTCTGCAGGTGCTTATGTGCATGATACAACAGCGTGCCAGCTTGTCCAAGCTGTCCGAGGGCTATCGCCCCTATCCGCAGACACTCATCAATGTGCGTCTGCCACAGAGGATAGACCCCCATGCCAACAAGGCACTGGCCCCCACTTTGGCAGCAGCAGAGCGGCAGCTGGCAGGCGTGGGCCGCCTTTTGATACGCCCCTCTGGCACCGAGCCTGTGATTCGTGTGATGGTAGAGTGCCAAGACCTGCAGCTGTGCCAGAGCCTGGCCGAGCAGATTGCCGATGAGATACGCCAGCTACAGCCGCCGCAGTAACTTTTTTTATCCCATCTTTTTGGCTTTTATCTTTTAGCTTTTATCTTTTAGCTTTTAGCTTTTGGCTGTCTTATTTTTCTTATTTTTCTTATTTTTCTTATTTTTTTTTGTCATTTGTGCTGCAATGTGTTGCCCTGCTTTGTACTGGTGGGGCTGGTTGTCGGCTGGTGCAAAGCAGACGGTAGCACCACAGCAATAAAAAATGACAAAATTATCATAAAAAATACATAATTTAGTAGACATTTTGCTTCAAATCATCTAATATTAAACTGCGTATTTCTGCGTATTTCTGCGTATTTCTGCGTATTTCTGCGTATTTCTGCGTATTTCTGCGTATTTCTGCGTATTTCTGCGTATTTTTGCGTATTTTTGCGTATTTTTGCGTATTTTTGCGTATTTTTGCGTATTTTCTTGGCTGTTTTTAACTTTGTTTTAACTTTGGTCATGGTGCTGTATCTGCCACATTGGTCGGCAGGCGTGGCAAATATGGCACAGCCATTTGGTTTTTGTTGGTGATGGGCTGATTGGCTTTATGAGGTTGCCATCGCCAGCAGTTAGTTGGCGGCCTAACTTGCCCTATGGGTGGGGTTTTTGGGCTGTCTTTTAGTTCATGCGATTTTGGAGCGCTTATGAATAAAATTTATCGTATTGTCTTTAACCAGGCGACGCAGACCTTCACGGCTGTGTGTGAGTATGCCAAAGGGCATACCAAGTCCGCCACAAGCACCGTCGGCAGCACGCCTGCTGTGGTGAGCCGAGGGGAGGCGGCGTTCCGACTGACGGCTGTTGCGATGGGGGTGCTGCTGTGTAGTGAGGCGATGGCTCAAAGACCCCGCCTACCACCCGCCCCTCCCGTTTACAACCCCCAATTCCCTTCTGGTTCTACTTCTGCAAACAAAACTACAAAATATGGTGACGAAGCTCAAGCTGCTAGTGATTATGCTACCGCATTTGGTGCAACCTCAAAAGCTCAGGGCTCTCGTGCTGCTGCATTTGGCTATTTTGCCATAGCTACAAAAGAAAACTCTACCGCACTGGGCGCTGAAGCCGAAGCTACAGGAACTAGATCCACCGCAGCGGGCAAAAATGCCCGAGCTAATGCAAGTGACGCCACCGCAGTGGGTGCAGACTCCCAAACTAGTGCAATTGGAGCCACGATAATCGGTGCGGACAGCTATGCTATTTCAGCGGCTAGGTTTTCCACTGCGGTGGGTTATAAGAGTGGAGTAGAATCTGAAAGTTCTGGTGTATTTGGTTATAACAGTATCGTGATGCCAGGTTATGAAAACACCTATGCGATAGGTAGTGGTGTTACAGCTACTGTTGCTAACTCCGTCTATTTAGGTAGTGGCAGTACTGCTGTATTTGAAAACGCTCCTAGAGCCGGCACAAAAAACTATGCGACTGTAGGGCGTGAACCGCCAGGTTCACAATATCGTGTTAATGGTTCGCTTGGCACCACCACCACTGCAGGCAAGGCTACCTATGGTGGTGCTACTATCGTTGCCGATAGTTTCACCAATTTTGCTGGCCCTACCCCTGTCGGTGTGGTTACTGTCGGTGCATCTGGCAAAGAACGCCGTATTCAGAATGTGGCCTCTGGTGAAATCTCAGCAACCTCTACCGATGCAGTGAACGGCTCGCAGCTGTTTTCTATCACCAAAGGTGTGCTTGAGAAACTACACGGTGGGCGTTTTGGTGCCAATCCGTTCATGTTCTATACCAAAAAAGACGGCACTAAGGTTTCTAAGAATGCTGACAGTAACTTTGTTACCGATGGGGGCGTCCGTGTGCCTAATGATCAGGTGGTCGCCTCATTACAAGATGCGGCAGATGCTACCACTGGCGGAATAAGACTGCGCAACCTCACCAGTGGCCTAAGCGATAACAATGTGAGGCTACGCGTATTGACCAACGCTGATGTGAGCGACGATACGGCCGCCACTGTGGGCGACCTACGCAACATGGGCTGGCGACTGAACATAGAGGGCGATCGGTATGTCAGTAATGTCGTCAGTGCTGACGAGGTCAAACTCGAGGGTCTAAACGGCATCAAACTATCGGGCAACAACACTGGTAGTGTGCGTAAGATTACCATCAAAGGTACCGAAATCACCAAAAGCGAGATCACTGGTGGCTATCGTCTGACCATCAATAAAGCAGATGGCCAATCTGAAACCCTTGATTTAAGAAGTATCGCTCAGACCAACCGCGTCTGGCCGACTACCGACACCCCTGATGATAGATATGGCATCAATGGTGATATGGCGGTCAATGCCACAACAGGCGATGTTTTTGAGAAAAAAACCGATCGATGGGTAAAAACTGGCAGCTTTAAAGGTCCAGCAGGTGCTCCAGGTGCATTGGCCAATGTGGGTACTGGTGCTGGCACTGCTTATGGTGCTGGTTCTGTAGCTACTTTAGACTCTGGCAGTGCGTTTGGTAAGAATGCCCAAGCGACAGGATTACAGTCTACCGCACTGGGCCAAGATGCCCAAGCGGCAAAAATTCATGCCACCGCAGTGGGCTACAATGCCCAAGCGACAGAAAGCAAGTCTACCGCACTGGGCAATACTGCCCAAGCGATAGGAAACTATTCTACCGCAGTGGGCCAATATGCCCGAGCGACAGGAGGCGAATCCACCGCAGTGGGCCAAGATGCCCGAGCGACAGCAGCAAATTCTATCGCACTGGGCCAAGGTGCCCACGCGACAGCAAAATATTCTACCGCAGTGGGCAAATCTGCCGAAGCGACAGGAGAACACACCACCGCACTGGGCCAAGGTGCCCAAGCGACAGCACTTAATGCCGCCGCACTGGGCTCAGGTGCCCACGCGACAGCAGAACATTCTGCCGCACTGGGCACAGGTGCCCAAGCGAAAGGAAAGAATGCCGCCGCACTGGGCACATCTGCCCAAGCGACAGGACTAGATTCTACCGCACTGGGCACAGGTGCCGAAGCGACAGGAGAACACACCACCGCACTGGGCCGCAGTGCCCAAGCGACAGCACAATATTCTACCGCACTGGGCGATACTGCCCAAGCGACAGAACTTAATGCCACCGCACTGGGCCACAATACCCGAGCGACAGCAGAAAAATCCACCGCAGTGGGCGATACTGCCCAAGCGACAGGAGGCTATTCTACCGCAGTGGGCAATTTTGCCCAAGCGACAGCAGATAGGTCCACCGCACTGGGCGAAATTGCCAAAGCGACAGCAGAAAAATCCACCGCACTGGGCCAATTTGCCCAAGCGACAGCAGAGAACTCCACCGCAGTGGGCCACAATGCCCGAGCTACAGCAGGCTTTTCTACCGTAGTGGGTGTGGATACCAAAGTAGAATCTGCCAATGCTGGTGTATTTGGTTATAAAAGTAGCGTAACCACACAAGCGGATAATACCTATGTGCTGGGCAGCGAAACTGTCGGTGTTGTGCCAAACTCTATTTATTTGGGTTCTGGCAGCACGGCCAGATTTGAAGATGGCAATACCGTTGGCACTAAGCAATATTCGCTTGTGGTGCGTGATGATGACTCGCCTGATCGTCGTGCGACTGGCAGACTTGGCCCTACTTTCCCTACCACTGCAGGTAAGGCTACGGTCAATTCGGTGAGTATTAGTGGCACCGATTTTACTGACTTTGCTGGCCCTACTCCTGTCGGTGCGGTTACTGTCGGCTCTGCTGGCAAAGAACGCCGTATTCAGAATGTGGCAACTGGTGAAATCTCAGCGACCTCTACCGATGCGGTGAACGGCTCGCAGCTGTTTTCTATCACCAAAGGTGTGCTTGAGAAAGTTAAGTCAAATCTGGTTTCTGCAGCTAAGATAACTTTTGATCAAGTGCCGCTGGTTTATACCAAAAAAGATGGCACCGTAGTCAATAAAAATGCCGATAGTGCCTTTGAAGATGCTGGCGGTGCTGTGGTTAATAATGGTGATGTGATCGTCTCATTAAAAAACCCTGCCGGTTCTACCACCAATCCTGTGATATTAAGCAATGTAACCAGTGGTCTGGGTAAAATTGGTGAGGTAACCAATATTGCCAATCCTGCGGTTGGTAATAATACCGTGGCTACTGTCGGTGATTTACGCCATCTGGCTTGGCATATCAGTACTGGTGCTACTGCCGAGGGTGATGACAACACCTATAGAGGCGATGTACACACCAAAAATGAGCTTAGATTTGTTGGTGGTGAGGGTATAGAGGTAACCGCGCGTGGTGTAGACGCGAAATTCCGTCATGTGGTTACCATCAAAGGTACGACCATCACCAAAAACGACATTGATGGCGGCTATCGTCTGACCATCAAGAAACCAGATGGCTCAAGCGATACGCTTGATTTAAGAAGTATCGCTGGCAGTGCTGGAGCAAATCTGGCTGGTACTGGCTTAGGTATGGCTTATGGCAAAGGTGCTGCTGCTGCTGCTGTTGGCCAAACTGCCTTTGGTGAAGATGCCAAAGCGACAGGTACGAGCAGTACGGCCATCGGTGCTGGTGCCAAAGCGGAGGGTTCTTTTGGTGTGGCGGTTGGTCTTAACTCTGTAGCCAGCAAAACCAACACCACTGCAGTAGGTACTCAGGCTCAGGCTACAGGCGATGTCTCTACCGCTGTTGGTACTTTGACTGTGGTATCAGGCAATAAGAGTACGGCCATTGGCTCTCAAAATAATGTTTCAGGTGTGCGTGCTGGTGCTTATGGCTTTGCTAATACAGTCAGCGGTACTGATAGCCATGCAGTGGGTGCTAATAACCAGGTAACTGCCGATAAAGCATTTGTACTGGGTTCTGATACCAAAGCAGATGTGGCAAACTCTGTGTATCTGGGCATGGAAACCGTAGCCACTACTGGTACTGGAGTAGGCACCAAAAACCGTACTTCGGCTGTTGGTAACCCAGAGGGTACAACCACCACCGCAGGCGATAAAGGCGTGGTGAATGATGTCAAGGTGGGTGGTGTAACCTTTGCAAACTTCGCTGGTAGTACTCCTAATGGCGTACTGACCATCGGCTCTGCTGGCAAAGAACGCCGTATCCAAAATGTGGCAGCCGGTGAGATCTCAGCAACCTCTACCGATGCAGTGAACGGCTCGCAGCTGTTTTCTGTCGCTAAGGGAACTTTAGATCAAGTGCCGATGGTTTATACCAAAGCAGATGGCACCAAGCTCTTTAAGAAAGCTGACGGTGGCTTTGTTGATACTCAATCTCGCACTGTGCCTAATAATCAGGTGGTCGTCTCATTACAAGATGCGGCAGGTAGCACTACCACTCCTGTGGTTTTGAATAATTTAACCAGTGGTCTGGGTAGAGATGCAGGTGGTGTAACCAATTTTAGCGCCAAGCGAGTCGAAGACAGTGTTGCTGCTACAGTAGGCGATATTCGTCACATGGCTTGGTACCTAAGCACTGCTAATGCCGCTGGTGGCCCAAATATCTATAAAGAAGCTGTACATTCCACCAATGAGGTTAGATTTGTTGGTGAAAATGGCGTGCAGATATCGGCCCAAGGTGATAGAGATAAACTTCTTCATGTGGTTACCGTCAAGGGTACTAGCATCACCAAGCAAGATGTTGAGGGTGGTTATGATTTGACCATCGTCCACCCAGATGGCCGCCGAGAAGTCATGAACATCAGAAATGGTGCTAAAGGCGAAGTAGGTCCAGCAGGTCCAGCAGGCCCAGCAGGCCCAACAGGTCCTAAAGGTGATACTGGTGCTATAGGCCCAGCAGGTCCTAAAGGTGATACAGGTCCTAAAGGCAACACAGGTCCTAAAGGTGATACTGGTGCTATCGGTCCAGCAGGTCCTAAAGGTGACACAGGTCCTAAAGGTGATACTGGTGCCATCGGTCCAGCAGGCCCAGCAGGCCCAACAGGTCCTAAAGGTGATACTGGTGCTATAGGCCCAACAGGTCCTAAAGGTGATACAGGTCCTAAAGGCAACACAGGTCCTAAAGGTGATACTGGTGCCATCGGTCCAGCAGGTCCTAAAGGTGATACTGGTGCCATCGGCCCAGCAGGCCCAGCAGGTGCTATCGGTCCTCAAGGTCCAGTAGGCCCAGCAGGTAAAGATGGCGAACGCGGTGAAGCCGGCCCAGCAGGCCCAGCAGGCCCAGCAGGTGAACGCGGTGAACAAGGCCCAGCAGGTGCTATCGGTCCTCAAGGTCCAGTAGGCCCAGCAGGTAAAGATGGCGAACGCGGTGAAGCCGGTCCAGCAGGCCCAGCAGGTCCAGCAGGTGCCATCGGCCCAGCAGGTCCTAAAGGTGATACAGGTCCTAAAGGTGATACTGGTGCCATCGGTCCAGCAGGCCCTCAAGGCGACACAGGTCCTAAAGGCGACACAGGTCCTAAAGGTGATACTGGTGCCATCGGTCCAGCAGGCCCAGCAGG
>NZ_JAXCJK010000006.1:0-75075 GCF_035181385.1 Moraxella sp. Pampa
TCATGACTTCTCGGCGGCCATCTGGGTGGACGATGGTCAAATCATAACCACCCTCAACATCTTGCTTGGTGATGCTAGTACCCTTGACGGTAACCACATGAAGAAGTTTATCTCTATCACCTTGGGCTGATATCTGCACGCCATTTTCACCAACAAATCTAACCTCATTGGTGGAATGTACAGCTTCTTTATAGATATTTGGGCCACCAGCGGCATTAGCAGTGGTTAGGTACCAAGCCATGTGACGAATATCACCGACAGTAGCAGCAACACTGTCTTCGACTCGCTTGGCACTAAAATTGGTTACACCACCTGCATCTCTACCCAGACCACTGGTTAAATTATTCAAAACCACAGGATTAGTAGTGCTACCTGCCGCATCTTGTAATGAGACGACCACCTGATTATTAAGCACAGTGCGAGATTGAGTATCAACAAAGCTACCGTCAGCTTTCTTAAAGAGCTTGGTGCCATCTGCTTTGGTATAAACCATCGGCACTTGATCTAAAGTTCCCTTAGCGACAGAAAACAGCTGCGAGCCGTTCACTGCATCGGTAGAGGTGGCTGAGATCTCACCAGCTGCCACATTTTGGATACGGCGTTCTTTGCCAGCAGAGCCGATGGTCAGTACGCCATTAGCAGTACTACCAGCGAAGTTTGCAAAGGTTACACCACCCACCTTGACATTATCCACCACGCCTTTATCGCCTGCGGTGGTGGTTGTACCCTCTGGGTTACCAACAGCCGAAGTACGGTTTTTGGTACCTACTCCAGTACCAGTAGTGGCTACGGTTTCCATGCCCAGATACACAGAGTTTGCCACATCTGCTTTGGTATCAGAACCTAGTACAAATGCTTTGTCGGCAGTTACCTGGTTATTAGCACCCACTGCATGGCTATCAGTACCGCTGACTGTATTAGCAAAGCCATAAGCACCAGCATTGGCAGATGCTACTGTGGTATTCACACCCACTGCGGTGGCATTAGCTTCTGTCGCTCGGGCAAATTGGCCCACTGCGGTGGTATTAGGTTTTGTCGCTTCGGCATTAGCGCCCAGTGCGGTGGATTCTTCTCCTAGCGCTTGGGTTTGGTAGCCCACTGCGGTGGCATTAGTTCGTGTCGCTTGGGCAGTTGTGCCCACTGCGGTGGATTGTTCTGCTTTCGCTCGGGCAGTATTGCCCACTGCGGTGGAATCTTGTGCTATCGCTTCGGTATTTTGACCTACTGCGGTAGAATGTTCTCCTGTCGCTCGGGAATTGTGGCCCAGTGCGGTAGAATATACTGATGTCGCTTGGGCACCTTGGCCCAGTGCGGTGGAGTTCTCTGCTGTCGCTCGGGCATCTTTGCCCAGTGCGGTGGCTCTTTGTCCTGTCGCTTGGGCATATGAGCCCAGTGCGGTAGAATGTTGTCCTGTCGCTTGGGCAACTGAGCCCAGTGCGGTAGAATGTTGTTCTTTCGCGTAGGCGCTTGCGCCCACTGCGGTAGAATCTTGTGCTGTCACTTGGGCACCTGCGCCCAGTGCGGTGGATTCTTCTCCTAGCGCTTGGGCACCATAGCCCAGTGCGGCAGAATAGCTTCCTGTCACTTGAGCATTTTGGCCCACTGCGGTGGATTGGTCTGCTGTCGCTTTGGCAGAATTGCCCACTGCGGTGGAACGATCTGCTGTCGCTTCGGTATTTTGACCTACTGCGGTAGAATATTCTCCTCTCGCTTGGGCAGTTGCGCCCAATGCTGCAGAATTGCTTCCTGTCGCTTGGGCACCTTGGCCCACTGCGGTGGATTGTCGTCCTCTCGCTTGGGCATTGTGGCCCACTGCGGTGTCATCAGGTTCTTCCGCTTGGGCATTGTGGCCCACTGCGGTGGATTGTTGTCCTGTCGCTTTGGCCCCAATGCCGGCCGCCAATGACTTACTACCCACAGCACCGCCTTTGGATTTGATACTGCCCTTGTTAGTATCAGGATCACCCGCTTCTTGAGTATCTGTACCATCATTGACATGGAAGTAAGTAGGGGTACCTGCCACCGCTTTTAACTGTGCCACAT
Organism: Moraxella sp. Pampa; assembly: GCF_035181385.1. Classification (NCBI taxonomy): domain Bacteria; kingdom Pseudomonadati; phylum Pseudomonadota; class Gammaproteobacteria; order Moraxellales; family Moraxellaceae; genus Moraxella; species Moraxella sp. Pampa. The sequence continues at coordinate 2,044 of NZ_JAXCJK010000006.1, forward strand.
TCACCGCATCAGAGTCGGCACTCCCTGCGGCCACATTGATGATTTGACGGGTTGTGTTGGTATTACCTACTGATACCGCACCATTGTTTGTGCCTTTGATGGTTGCCAAAATCTCTGCGTTATCTTTTGTCATATTGGTTGGCGAATATACGCTGTTTTGGTCAGCATTCGGTGTGGTGCTGGCCGTGGTTGTACCTTCTGGCAGTCCAGCACGATCTGCCAAAGAGAGCGAACCCAATGCAATTGAACCTTGTTTTTTTGCAATAGCATTTACACCAACAGCAATGCTTTCTTTAGCCATAGCAGTAGAACTTACACCGACAGCGAGACTTGTCTCACTCATAGCTTTGGCAGCCGCACCTAATGCGGTTGCAGCAATTTCGCTCGCTTGAGCATATGCACCAAATGCTGATGCATGCTCGCCATCAGCTTTTGCCTTGCTGCCCACTGCTGTACTATATTTAGCATTTGCTTTTGTGTCATAGCCAATTGCTGTGGCATATTCACGCTCAGCCCAAGCACCGTAGCCCAATGACATCCTACCATATATTGGCTGAAAGAAATAAACCATATTGCCTTTATAAGCACCATTACTACCACAATGTTCCAATAATTCATCATAGCTATCACCCACATTCCCTCCATAATACCCACCTTTGACTCCTACGTCTGAGCTAACACACAAATAATCCATTCCGCCTACTAGAGCGGGTTGAAGATTGGCATCTGTTGGAAGAGGGACTGGTTGAAGTTCAGTAAATTCAGCAGCTGCATTTGGAATAGCCAGTATGACCGAAGCAGCCAATGCACTTAAAGTTAATATTTTGACTGGTGTTGATGATTTTTTGACGGTGCCGACGGTGGCAGTGCCTTTGCCTTGAGCTTGGGCGTATTCACATACAGCTTGAAAGGTTTGGGTGGATTTATTAAAAATCACACGGTAGATATTATTCATAGACATTTCTCATAAAAATAGCAAACAGATTTTGGATACGCATCATTATCCTTTGATTTAGTGTTAAACTAATTGTCTTGTAACAAAAAAGTAACTTAAATGATATTTAGTATACAGATAACAATATGCGAATTAAGACTCTCTCCACACGCCAAGCAATCAGCTTATTCATCAAAACACCATGTATCACAACCTTTTAAATGACTTTTATATTGTCTGTATTGGTCTGCTGTTGGTGTCTGTTATGGCGGTGCATAGCGGGGGGGGGGAGATTTTGCGCAGCTATTATAATGACTTTTTTGGGGTTTGGGTAGTGATTTGTGCACTATTTTGTTAACAAATTGTAAATAAGTGCTGTTGGTCATGAGTGTCATTGGCAGTTGGTACACATCTTGTCATGGGCATTTTTTATATATTTTTTATATAATAGACTTTCTGCAAAACCCCGAGTTAAGGGAAACCGCTCAAAGTGAGCCTGTCGAACCATGACGGTTTTCGCTACCCTTCGACAAGCTCAGGGCGAACGGAAAACCTAGTTTTGCAGGAAGCTTAATAGATACAAGTGTTCACCTAGTCTGACAGCCATTTATTGCCAAATGATGATTCACCGCTTGCCATCACTTGATCAAGTTTTGATACATGGCATGATGGCAATATGGTAGAAACATATTGGAAATATTATAGAAACAACATAGCAATCATCGCATCACCTCGCCATCATTGTTGTATGCTCATGTTTTATGATGATGAAAAATGCACCGATATTTATTGAGAAAGATTGTTGATAATTACAAAACAATCGCCAATCATGATGGCAAAAATGCTAAAATACACCCACAAAAAATGATGAATTCATTAATAAACATTTGTCATTATCATTATAAATAATAAATAGCCAAATAAATAACTAAGGTTATTATCATGCCAAACAACCCAATCCCAACCAAACCAAAAAAACAGCGTCCACCACCAGAAAAAATCATTCCGCATTCTAAGGACATGGACGCCACCAAGCATCGTGTCCACCCTCGTTTTACCAAAGGCAAATATCAAAACATACGCCTGATCACCATGTATGCAATATTGGTGGGGTTTTTAATCGCCCCTTGGTTACGCTGGAATGGACGACAGGCGATACTGCTTGATGTCATTGAACCAAGATTTTATATCTTTGGGGCGACTTTCATGCCACAGGATTTTTATTTCTTTGCATTCGTGTTCATCATCGCTGCCATGACCTTATTCATGGTTACTGTCTATGCTGGGCGTGTGTGGTGTGGCTATGCCTGCCCACAGACCATCTATGTGCATCTGTATCAACACATAGAAAAATGGGTCATCGGCGAGCGTAACAAACGCATCAAGTTTGACAAACAGCCTTGGAATGGCGAAAAAATCCTAAAAACTTTGTTGATGCACGGCATTTGGCTGATTTTCTCTGCGGTTACCGCTTTGACATTCATCGCCTTTATCACTGGAACAGATGATTTGTTTTTTAATGGACATACGCTGTTTTTTATGGGTTGGGGCAAGATGACATGGGTATTTTTCTTATTAATTACCTTTGTTACCCAGACCAATGCAGGCTATATGCGTGAACATATGTGCGTGCATTTGTGTCCGTATGGTCGCTTTCAGTCGGTGATGTTTGACAAAGATACCTTGCTTGTCTCTTATGATTATCAGCGAGGTGAGCCTCGTGGGGCTCGCAAAAAAGGCGACCACCCAGAGGGATATGGCGACTGCGTGGATTGTAGTATGTGCGTGCAGGTATGCCCAACAGGCATTGATATCCGTGATGGGCTACAAGTGGAGTGTATTCAGTGTGCCGCTTGTGTTGATGCGTGCAACGAAATCATGGATAAAGTGGGCTATCCACGAGGGCTGATTCGCTATACCACCGAACGGCAAATGCTTGAAAACCAAAAAACCAAAATCATCAGCCCACGCATCTTTGCTTATATATTTGTGCTGGGTGCTGCCATCACAGCAGCGACACTGGTTGCAACAGGGCGTGCACCACTAGAAATGGAAATCCGCCACGACCGCAAACAAATCAGCACGGTACGACATGGCATGGTAGAAAACAGCTATGTTCTAAAAATCGTCAATAAAACAGACGAGCGTCAAGTCTATAAAGTCCGCCTAGAACCTGTTGAGGGCATGACGCTACAATCTCGCTTTAAGCAAATCCCATTACAAGCCAATGAGCCATACGATTTGCCTGTGAGCGTCATTGGCGATGCCAGCATCATCAAAGCAGGTGTTACACCAATCACCATCACGGTTTATACCGAAGATGGTAAATACAGTGTCAGCACCCAAGATAACTTTGTTTATGAAACAAAGCAACAATCAGTCAAATAAGCAATTTGGTGGGCAATTAGCCACAATACATGGCAACAAACATAGCAACAACGCATAGCAACAACACAACCATAAAACCGCCTTACATGGGCGGTTTTATGGTTTTTGTCTCAAAATTGCCATCACTGATGCCGATTTTTATCTTTTAATCCATGATGAATAATCAATGGTTAAAATCTGCCAAATGTGCTAAAATGGCACAAATATTTGTCATCTTAACTTAAAATCATCTTAATCAGCCATGCCCACCAATACCCCCCACCAAAAAGAACCTTGGTACAAAAACCCTTTCATGACCATCTTTGTTGTCGGTCTGCCTGCGCTGGTCGTGGTGGTGTGTATCTTTTTTATTGTGTGGTCGATTCGCATTCAAGACAGCACCGTCAGAGATGACTGGTATATGGACGGCAAAACACTGTATCAAGATGCCACTCGTGATAAGCTGGCACATGATTTAAACATCTCTGGTGTCATGCGATTTGATGATAAAATTGATGATAACAATGTCCACTTTGAGCTACGCTACCCCCAAGACAGCATAGATACTGGCACGCTCAAAGATGGCACACCCCTACAATACCCAGCAACACTTAGCGTATCCATTTCTCATGCCACTGACAGCAGTCGTGATAAAGATTTTATCATCACGCACATGGGCGATAATGTCTATCAAGGCAAAGTTGCCATAGATGACACGCCTGCCAAATACTATCTACAAGTCAGCAATGAAGGCACTCACAACTGGCGACTGCGTCAAACACAAAAACTCCCTGCCAAAAATGTCGTTTTTGTGCCGTTATCTAGCTTTGATGATAGCAAGCAAGCCCTGCCAGACCAACGAAAAAAACGCTCTTAGATTTTTTTGATACTTTTGATGGATTTAAGGGCTTTGATTTAAGATTTTGGCAATCATTGGCAACAAGATGCCAATGATTGCCAAAACCAAACCAACTTTCCACTTTCCACTTATCTGATTGATACCGATACCAAGCCATCATCATAAGCATTTATCACAGTATCCATTCATCACGGTATGACAGTATCACAGTATTAATGACGAATACTGTTCAGATTGCTCTTGATTTTGTTCTTCGGTGATGACTTGGCGTGCCACATGTATGATGAGCTGTCTTAGCCAGCGATGTGCTGGGTGGTGCTGTAATAATGGCGACCACGCCATGGTCAGCTCAAATTCTGGAATAAAAAACGGTGGCTCTTTGACGATGATTTGCGGATTGTTATGTGCTTGGAGTTTGGCGACACGAGTTGGCAATGTCGCCACCAAATCTTTATTTGCCGCCAGCATCGCAGGCATTTGATAATGGCGAGTAAACACGCTGATTTGGCGTTTTTGCCCAAGTCTTTGTAAAGCTTGGTCAATAGAACCCAATCCACCAGACTTTTCAGGGTTTACCCCAAAACCCACACCCATGCCTGTTTTTGATACCCAGACATGCTGAGCTTTTAGGTAGTTTTTTAGGTTAAATCTATTGACATACGGACTGTCTGCTGATAACAAACAGCTGAAAGTATCTCGCCACACCAGCACCTGATGAAAACTCTGCGGAATCTCATTAAAGCGATTGATTGCCAAATCCACACGCCCCTGCTCCATATCTCGATAAGACACATCAGATGGCGTCAAAAAGTCTAAAATCACATTTGGTGCCTCAGAACGCAGCGCCTTTACCAATCGTGGCACCAAGGTCGCTTCGGCATAGTCGCTTGTCATGATACGAAACACACGAGAGGTGCTGTATGGACGAAACTCGGTTCTTGGTTCAAGCAAGGTACTGACATCAGAGAGTATCTCACGAATGCGTGGTTGAAGCTCACCTGCCCTTTCGGTTGGGGTCATGCCCTCTGACGAACGCACAAGTAATGGGTCATTAAATAAAGACCGCAGACGACGCAAAATATTACTCATCGCAGGTTGAGTGATGCCAAGCTGTTCGGCTGATCTGGTTACATTTTTCTCACGCAAAAGCACATCTAAATAGACCAATAGATTTAGATCAACTTTTTGTAGATTCATGATTTTTCCTTATTCGTTCATCGCATTAACCAACAGCTCACACAATCAGCACAGGCGTGCCAACCTCCACCATATCAAACAGCACAACCAAATCATCATGATGCATTCGCACACAACCATGCGACATTGGCACACCCATCGGCTCGGTATCTGGTGTCCCATGGATATAAATATAGCGAGCAAAACTATCACAGACGCCATCAGCATTTTCACCTTTATTGATGCCCACCTCACAGCCGTCCAGCCATAAAATTCGGCTCAATATCCAGTCTCTGTTCAAAAATTTTTGCCCCAATGCCTCATCATAAATCTCGCCTGTAAATTGCCTGCCAACAAAGACAGCATTTTTTGGGCATTCGCCGCCAATCTTTTGAGCGATGGTATGGCGACCAAGCGGTGTACAGCCTGTATTTTCAAGCTGACCTGTACCATTTTTGGCGGTAGATATGTCAAAACTTATCAAGACATCATCAGCATCAAGCACGCTCAGACGCTGTGTGGCGGTATCAATATATAGATGAATGCTTGCAGATTGAGAACTCATAGATTATCAAATTAAAAAATGATGGCTATTTTGTAAAATGTTAGTTTAGCAAATTTTCATGGGTTTTGTGCTGATTTTTTTAAAGTCTGGGCAAATTCTATGGTTTTTATGGCAAATTTAAGGCATATTTTTTTAATTTTTATCGTTTACCATCAAGATGATTGTTCAGACCATGACCAAGACGGCAGTTTTTGGTAAAAAATACAAAATCCACACCCAAAAGCTCAACAAAAATGCTATAATTTTTGACAGCCATCATGTTTTGACAGACTAAAAATCTGTGGTTTTATTTCAATGTATGTTAATGTACTGTTAAGCGAACAACGCCCTTATTTAAACATCAGTTGTTATTTATTATTTTAGTTTTAAACGGAGTTTTTTTATGTCAAACGCCACCATCTTACAAAACCTGCCTACTGGGCAAAAAGTAGGCATTGCTTTTTCTGGCGGTCTGGACACATCAGCTGCCCTACTATGGATGAAGCAAAAAGGTGCAAAACCATACGCCTACACCGCCAATCTGGGTCAGCCTGATGAAGACGACTACAACGCCATTCCTGCCAAAGCCGAGCAGTACGGAGCCATCAAGGCACGCCTGATAGATTGCCGTATGCAACTGGCCTTAGAAGGCATTGCTGCCATTGCTTGCGGTGCTTTTCATATCACCACAGGTGGTATGCCCTATTTTAATACCACACCACTAGGACGAGCAGTCACTGGCACCATGCTGGTTACCGCCATGCATGAAGACGATGTGCATATCTGGGGTGATGGCTCAACCTACAAAGGCAATGACATTGAGCGGTTTTATCGCTATGGTCTATTGGCCAATCCTGCTCTCAAAATCTATAAACCTTGGCTGGATCAACAGTTTATTGACGAGCTGGGTGGTCGCTCTGAGATGAGTCAGTTTTTGATTGACAATGGCTTTGATTATAAAATGAGTAAAGAAAAAGCCTATTCCACTGATTCAAATATGCTGGGGGCAACACACGAAGCTAAGGATTTGGAATTTTTGAATGCCAGTCATAAAATCGTTGAGCCAATCATGGGGGTGCGTTATTGGGACGAAGATGTCAAGATTGATGCTGAAGAGGTGAGCATTTCTTTTGAACAAGGAATGCCAGTCGCCATTAATGGTGAACGCATTGACAACCCTGTTGAACTGATTCTAAAAGCCAACAAAATCGGTGGTCGCCATGGGCTCGGCATGACCGACCAAATAGAAAACCGCATCATTGAAGCCAAATCTCGTGGTATCTATGAAGCTCCCGGTATGGCATTGCTACACATTGCCTATGAGCGACTGGTTACTGGCATTCATAACGAAGACACCATTGAACAATATCGCATCAACGGCCTGCGACTTGGTAGATTGTTATATCAAGGTCGCTGGTTTGACTCTCAAGCTCTCATGCTCAGAGAGACCGCTCAGCGTTGGGTGGCAAAAGCCATCACAGGTACAGTAACGCTAGAACTTCGCCGTGGCAATGATTATAGCATCATCAACACCGAATCAGCCAATCTTACCTATGAGCCAGAACGCCTGTCTATGGAAAAAGTTGAGGATGCAGCATTTACACCACTTGACCGTATCGGTCAGCTGACCATGCGTAATCTTGACATTACCGACACTCGTCATAAACTTGGCATATACACCCAAGCTGGACTGCTTGGCGTGGGTGCTGGCAATGCCGTACCACAGCTTGGGCAAAAATAATTTTGCCTGCCAGCAAAATAGCCTAAGCCTTTAAACAAGCCATGTCAGCATACAGATGGCATGGCTTATCATCACGATTTTTTATCGCATTTTTTTATCACAATGTAGATTGATTAATGAGCAAATTTTATTATGCACTGATTGCATGGTTTGTGGTACTGCTTGGCTTATTTTACAAACAAAGCACCCAACAAACACCGCCCACTTTCACCCAAACTACCACCACCGCCCAAGCAACAACTCCACAGCTGATCAAAAGTGATGTCTCTCGCACTCACCTTAGCGTACACTCAGCCACCTTAGCCCACATTCGCACTCATCAAGATGCAATGCTAATGAGTGCATGGTTTGCAGGCAGTCGTGAAGGTGCAAAAGATGTGCAAATTTATGCATCATTTTTACCCTTGGCGGATTTACAAACGATGCCAAAAACGCCTCATCATCTATGGTCAGAACCGATGGTGATTTTAACACCTGAAGAGCTTGCCCAAAAAAGCGGTACACGCATCAAAAAGCTGGGCAACCCCGTCTTGCACCAAACCAATGATGGCACCATTCATTTATTTGTGGTGGCAACCAGTTATGCTGGTTGGGCAGCATCAAAAATCTATCACTTAACCTCCAAAGATGGCAAAAGTTTTGATTTTAAACAAATTTTACCTTTATCACCTTTTTTAAACATATCGCACTTGGTGAGAGTTTTGCCCATTTCTTTGAGTGATGGCGGTTTTTATTTGCCCATTTATCACGAAATGGCTGCCAAGTTTGAGGTGATTTTGCGTTTTGATGAAGCAGGCAATTTGATGGGCAAAATGCGTCCTAATGGCCTAACCAAAACCCTACAACCCAGTCTTGCCCCCATTTCAAGCACCGATTGCCTCATGGCACGACGCCATCGCCATTCACAGCCACTTTTAATCCAAGAATGTACCGATGGTGGTCAAAAATGGAGTACTCCCACCCCCACCAATGTGGATAATGACAACAGCTCTTTAAATGTCATCGCCATCAATGGCACGCCCTATCTGATTCACAATCAACGCCAAGCGGATAATACTCGATTTTATTTATATTTATCCCAACTGCACAAACAAGATGGGCGTATTAACACCACAAAAACCCTACTTTTAGACACCGCAGATACAGGGGAGGTCTCCTACCCAACCAGCTTGGTGGTGGGTGAGCACTTGCACATTGTCTATACACACGACCGCAAGTCCATTCGTCATATAGCACTCAATCAAGCCTTTATTGATGAAATGGTGGCGTGCCAAAAAATGGGAAAAACGCCACAATATGACGATGAATCCACCGATGCTCATGTAATCCATCACAGCGTAAAAACCCCTTTAATCTGCCGATAAGCTTGCAAGGAGAAAAACCATGACCCATCTTTTTTATCCTATCATCGCTTATGGCATTTTACTGTGGGCGTCTTTGATTTGGTTAATTCATCGCCCTATTACAAGCCGAATTCATCAGCTTTTTTATTATGCCAGCAAGCCAAAATACAGCTTTGGCTTGGCAATTGTGGGCATACTGACTGCATTTTTTGGATTGACTTATTGGCTTGGCATCTTTGGCGAGCCATCTGTTTTGACGGTGCTACTGGCACTGGGATATACCTTAAACCACAGCTTTCATTTACCTCATTTTGCACTTAACAAATCTGCCCAAGCTTGCCTTGGCGTAGGCGCATTACTGATTGTACTGACTTCGCTTGGCTCATTCATTGAGGTAGGTGTGGATTTTTATCATCATACGCTGGGCGTCAATTTGGTCTGGCATTATGTCATTTTTGCACTGATTTGGCTTGTGGCAATGTATCATGATAAAAAAGCACTCATGTTAGGGTGGGTTTGCCTTGTTGGATTTGCACTGTCTGTCATGCAAAGCCCTTTTATTTTGGATTATATGGCAGATGTTTGGTTGTTTTTTTGGGTGATTGGGTTTGGCGTACGATGGGCTTGGCAAAAACTGTTTGGTTTATTGCCCCGCAAACAACCACAGGACTCATAAAACTCATGATTTCTACCATTACTCAAGGCTTTTTTGTTTCTTTTGGTTTGATTGTTGCCATCGGTGCCCAGAATGCTTTTGTACTAAAGCAAGGGCTATTAAAACAGCACATCTTTTGGGTGTGCTTGGTATGCTTGGCGTGCGACATAATTTTGATGAGTGTCGGCGTATTGGGGCTTGGCAGTCTGATCAGCCAAAGCAAAACAACCACGCTGATTCTTGCGATTTTTGGGGCGATATTCTTATTGTGGTATGGCTTTTGTGCCTTTCGCTCAGCATACCATGGTAACACCAACTTATTAGTTAATGACACTTCCAATAAAACAAGCTTAAAACAAACCATCGCCACCACTTTAGCACTGACCTTGCTCAATCCGCATGTGTATTTAGATACAATCGTTTTGGTTGGTAGTATCGCAAGCCCACTCTCAGATACTCAAAAATACTACTTTCTCATTGGTGCATTTGGTGCATCAGCGATATGGTTTTTTAGTTTGGGCTATGGCTCAAGACTGCTTAGCGTGCTATTTGCCAAGCCAAGCACTTGGCGAATTTTAGACACACTTATTGGTGTGTTCATGTGGTTAATTGCGTTTGGCCTTATGAATTACGCCATCAATTTAAGATAAATTGACTTAACGGCTGTTTTAAGCCCAAAGCCAAGGTGGAGCAATATAAAAAAATACCAAAATTCATCAAAGCTCTGTTTTGATACAAACGCTCATTTCATGCTACAATAAGCAAAAAATAATTTAAGCAAAACATGATTTTAAACACGACTTTTAGATAGATATTGTGTTATTTATTTTTGTTTATTCTATTTTATCCATTTAGACCAAATGAGCAAAACATGACCACACTCACTCTCATTCAACCAGACGATTGGCATATTCATCTGCGTGATGGTAACGCCCTAAATATCACCGTACCACACGCCGCCAATAGCTTTAATCGTGTTATTTGTATGCCAAATCTGACACCGCCCATCAAGACGACCAGCGACGCTATTGCTTATCGTCAGCGAATCTTAGATGCCTTGGCAAATAGCGACATTAACAATGAGCGAAAATCCAATTTTGACCCACGCATGGTGCTATATCTGACCGACCATACCACAGCTGATGACATTATCCAAGCCAAGGCTTCTGGTATCGTCCAAGCCGTTAAGCTCTATCCTGTTGGTGCAACCACCAACTCAGCCGATGGCGTAACAGACATTTTGGGGCTTACCAGCGTCTTTGAAGCCATGCAAAAAGTGGGATTACCTTTGCTTGTACATGGTGAGGTTACACACAGCAACATTGACATTTTTGACCGAGAAAAGCGATTTTTAGATGAGGTATTGTCTGTCATCATCGCAAATTTCCCAGAGTTAAAAATTGTCATGGAGCACATCACAACCGCAGATGCGGCTGATTTTTGTCTGGCTCAAGCAGCACATATCGGTGCAACCATCACACCACAGCATTTATTATTCAATCGCAACCATCTGCTTGTAGGCGGTGTCAAGCCTCATTTTTACTGCTTACCAATCTTAAAACGCGCCAAACATCAAGAACGCTTATTGGCAGTGGCAACCAGTGGCAATCCTAAATTTTTCTTAGGTACAGATTCTGCCCCGCACGCCACTCACACCAAAGAATCTGCTTGTGGCTGTGCTGGTTGCTACTCTGCTGTTCACGCCTTACCCTTATATGCCACCGCTTTTGAAAGCGTCAATGCACTAGACAAGCTAGAAAACTTCGCCAGTGTATTTGGGGCAAATTTTTATGGCCTACCAATCAATACCAGCACCATCACCCTTGCCAAACAACAACAGACCGTGCCTGAGTCCTACAACTATTTAGATGGTAAGACTCTCACACCACTACTGGCAGGGCAAACACTGGCATGGACACAGGTATCATGATGGCACAATTTGCAGATAAGCCATCAACCCTACAGGAGCGTTTTCGTGGCTTCTTACCTGTTGTGGTTGATGTTGAGACCGCAGGCTTTAATGCCCAAACAGATGCTCTACTTGAAATTGCCTGCATACCAATCTTAATGGACGAGGTGGGCAAACTGTATCAAGGCGAGACACTTAATGCCCATATTGAGCCATTTGTTGGAGCAAATCTTGAACCTGCTGCTCTAAAGTTTACAGGCATCAATCCTGACAGCCCTTTTCGTAAGGCCATCAGTGAAGACGAGAAGTCAGCTCTTCGCCGTATTTTTAAGACACTAAAAGAAATTCGCAAACAAGCAAACTGTCGTCAGTGTATTTTGGTTGGACATAACGCACATTTTGACTTAGGTTTTTTAAATGCTGCAATTGCTCGTACCAACAGCAAAAATCATTCGCCATTTCATGCGTTTAGCGTATTGGATACTGCCAGCCTATCTGCTCTTGCTTATGGGCATACGGTGCTGGCTCGCACCTGTGTCATGGCAGGGCTTGGTTTTGATAATACACACGCCCACTCTGCTGTGTACGACACCCAAAAAACCGCTGAACTATTTTGTCAGATTTTTAATGAACTGCCTATGCTGCTGAGCACACCAACACAAAATGATGAGACAGACGATGAGTTTTTGGTCGGCTAAATCATCATAAACCTGTTTTATCACCCAAGATGATGATATGGGGCAAGCTGGTTAAAATTTTGACATCAAGCATGATGCCCTATTAATCATCATCAAACTTAATCAATTTTAATAAGGAAAAAAATCATGCCTTCATTTGACATCGTTTCAGAACTCAATGTTCAAGAGGTGCGTAACGCCATTGGCAACACCGACAAAGAAATCGCCACTCGTTTTGATTTTAAAGGTAGCAACATCACTGTCGAGCTGAATGAAAAAAACAAAACCATCACCATTACTTGTGATAATGAACTACAAGCCGATAATGTGTATGCCATCTTTGAAAAACAGCTCATCAAGCGTGGTGTGGATTTGCAATCCCTTGACCCACAGGACAAAGCACAATCAGGCAAAACCACCAAACAGGTCATTAATTTAAAAGACGGACTGGACTCAGATACCGCCAAAAAAATCAGCAAAGCAATCAAAGAATCCGACCTCAAGGTCTCCGCCAGCATTCAAGGTGATAAAATCCGTGTCTCTGATAAGAAAAAAGATAATTTACAAGCATGTATGGCGTTTTTAAAAGAAAAATCTTTTGGCATACCGCTACAATTCAACAATTTTAAAGACTAAAATATCTCTAAAAATCATTAGTCTATAAATTATTTTAACTTTTTTTAAAATAAATTCTTGACGGATAAAAATTATTTGCTATAATAGTCGCACTTTTGAGATACACGGTGAAAGCGTTCAAAAGTTAGTAAAATGGCTTAATTTAAGTTAATTTTACAGTCTTAGTGCTCCATTCGTCTAGAGGCCTAGGACACCGCCCTTTCACGGCGGTAACAGGGGTTCGAATCCCCTATGGAGTGCCAATATTCAAAAACAGCCCTTGCATTTTAAAGGCTGTTTTTTTATTTTTACAATTTTATTCATAAACATCATTTTTAAAAAGACCAATAAAAAGCCGTTTGTTTCACCAAGACAAACGGCTTTTTTATATCAAATCATTGACGCACCAAGCGTTTAACCTTGCCAATCTCAGCATGAAGCACACGCACAGGATTGATGTCTATGCCACCCCGTCTGGTATAGTTGGCCGATACTCGCAAAGCGTTCGGTTCAAAGCACATCACCAAGTCAGCAAATATCCGCTCCACACATTGTTCATGAAAGCCGTTATGCTGACGAAATGACAAAACATATTTTAAGAAATTTTTAAAGTCCAACTCATATTTGGTGCTCACATCAATCTGCAACACCCCCCAATCTGGCTGATTGGTAACAGGGCAGTTTGAGCGTAACAGATTACTATAAAATTGATAAGATTTTAATTCACCTTTGGTAGGGTTTTTTAAAACAGTGCCATCAATGTCATCACTTAATAAAACCTCATCACTTTCATCGCTCAGCACATCATCAATGCAATAGCCAACTGGCCGAACAATGTCCAATTCATCAGAATCCAAATCAATGATTTGCACATCAACATCAGCACCCACGCATTGTGATAAATCTTGCTGTATGGTATTTTTTATTGCTTTAATATTATCAAATTTAGTAAAGTTAAGGCTATTAAAATATAATTTTAATGATTTGGATTCTATGATATTGGGTGAATTGGCAGGAATGATTAATCTTGCCATTGCCACTTGTGAGACGCCAATCGGATTTAGCCACGATAATTCAAAGACTTGCCACACATCTACGCCCTGATATTCACTTTGGCATACACCACCAAAGCCTGTTTGTTTGATAATTTCATCTCGTCCGATTTGCCGTGAGATGGGGTATAAAATGGCTGGGTCATAAGTTTTGGGATAGCTGGTACTCTCACCCAATACGCCATGAATACTCATCTTTATCTACCTTTTTAAATTCGCCTTTTTATTTTAAGATATTCTAATTCGCTTACCATCTAATAATATTTTAAATGCCACGCCATAAAATACCACACAAAATACCAAAATTACCAGCAATGAATGAACCACATTCACATCAGAATGCCCCAATACCCCATAACGAAAGGCATTAACCATATAAACAATTGGGTTGAGCAATGACAACTGCTGCCAAAATGGCGATAGATTATCCAAAGAATAAAACACGCCACCCAAATAGGTCAAAGGCGTTAAAATAAAACTTGGCACAATAGAAATGTCATCAAAAGAACGGGCAAATACCGCATTGATGAATCCACCCAGCGAAAATAGCACCGAGGTTCCAAGAATGGTCAAAAGCATCACCGCCAAATTGGCAATGAATAAATGCGTAAACAACAACGCCACACTACTCACAATGAGTGCGATGGCAAGACCACGAAATACGCCACCGCCAATATAGCCTAACAATATGGCGTGCTTGGAGATTGGTGATACCAAAAGCTCATCAACACTACCATGAAATTTTGTACCAAAAAAACTTGATACCACATTAGAATAGCTATTAGTAATGACCGACATCATAATCAAACCCGGCACGATGAACTGCATATAATCAAATCCACCCATCTCACCTACTCGGCTACCAATCATCTGCCCAAAAATAACAAAATACAGTGTCATGGTAATGACAGGTGGCAATAATGTCTGTGGCCAAATGCGTAAAATGCGTTTAATTTCTTTGAATAACAAGGTATTAAACGCAACCAATTGAGTATTCATAAGCTCGCTCCACGATTTAGTTTGGTACTTTGATTGTCATCTGCCAGATGACTTATGCCACCTTGAACATGGCTGTCTACCACACCTATGAATAGTTCTTCTAGACGGTTGGCTTTATTTCTCATGCTCAGCACCTCTATGTTTGCATCATTAAGTTGAGCAAAAACACCATTCAGGTTTTGCGATTTATCCAAAGTAATTTCTAAAGTTTTGTGATCCACCAAACACGCATGATGCACATTGTCTAATTTTGGCAAAGCCACCAATTCATCTTTTAAATCAAATACAAAGGTTTCTAATGATAATTGTGTGAGTAAAGATTTCATCTCGGTGTTAATCAAAATTTCACCGCAATTTAAGATGGCAACATACTTACAAAGCTGTTCTGCCTCTTCTAAATAATGCGTAGTAAGAATGATGGTTGTACCCTCTTCTTGATTAATACGCACCATAAAATCCCACATAGAACGGCGAAGCTCAATGTCTACACCTGCAGTTGGTTCATCTAATATCAATAACTTAGGTCGATGCATCAAAGCACGAGCAATCATCAGGCGGCGTTTCATACCACCAGAGAGCGAACGAGATTTGGTATGGCGTTTTTCCCACAGCCCCAATTCTTTTAATAAAAATTCAGCTCGTGGCAGTGCATCTGCTTTTTTGATGCCATAATAACCTGCTTGGGTAATGAGTATCTCCAAACATTGCTCAAATTGATTAAAATTAAATTCTTGAGGAACGACACCCAAAAATGACTTGGCAAGACTGGGCTTCTTGTGCAAATCCACACCAAAAATTTCCACCACACCATCTGTGGGCGGAAATAACGAACTGATGATACCGATCATGGTGGACTTGCCCGCACCATTTGCCCCCAAAAGAGCAAAAAATTCGCCTTGTGCTACAGTCAAATTTACCCCATTTAAGGCAGTAAAACCATTAGAATAAGTTTTTTTAAGATTGGTAATTTTTAGGGCAGGTATGGTCATTTTATTTTAACATCGATGAGTTGTTCTTTATGCTAACAACTAAAAACTGGTGGTTTGAATACTAACAAAAAAAAATATTTTTTGATAAAAACGGCAAATAGCCTAAGCGAATATCACCTAAGCTACTGCCATTTAAATCAAATTATTAAAGATGGACTATTGTAACTGGCTGATGATGTAATCAACAGCGTTTTTCACTTCATCATCAGAAATGTCGGCACCACCACGAGCAGGCATCGCATTAAAGCCATTGATGGCGTGGTTATATAAGGTATCTTTACCTTTGGCAATGCGTGATGACCAATCTGCTGTACCTATTTTTGGTGCACCAATCAAACCTGCATCATGGCAAGTAGCACAGATGGCTTTATACAACATATCGCCTGGGCGAGCCTCACCCTCAACCGCAGCAGCTAGCACAGTGATATTAATATCACACTCTTCGCCATCAAAGCATACTTTGCCATAAGGGGCAATGCGTGAGATGAGTTTTGGATAAAGAGCAATGAGTTTTTTGACTTGATCGCTGTCCTCAGCGATGACCTCTTCTGCTTTTTTTTCAACAAGTGCAGCTGCCTCACTTTCGGTAGTAGTTGCAGCAACCTCACTGCTTTCGGTAGCAATATCCGTGGCAGGCTTGGTAGCTTCTTGAGCTTGGCTTGCCATAGTAAAAATCGCCAGCGTAGCAGCGGCAGATAATATTACAATTTTTTTCATTGTCATCATCTCTTCTTAGCCTTGAGCATAAACTCTGGGTAATGAACCTTGGGCAATGACTGGGTGGATAAAACCACAACAATACATTCCCAAACAAATAAATTTTTCCTTGCTATTATAAGGGAAAAAGGGGACAAAATGCCATGTTTTTTATGTAATATCTCAATAATTTGTAAAATTTTAGCAATATTTTTAAAAATTGACGACTTTTTTAGTCAATGGCTGGTAATTTTCCCAAAAACTTGGTAGAATTTACCCAGTTTTTTGTAGGCAGTCTTTAAAAAAACCAATTTGTAAAAATCAAAAAAAACAATACGCACCTATAGCTCAGTTGGATAGAGTGTTGGCCTCCGAAGCCAAAGGTCGTGGGTTCGATTCCCGCTAGGTGCGCCATTTTATTAGCCTGTATAAAAAAAATCACCCAATACCATATTGGGTGATTTTTTTATTGAAATTAATTTTGACGATAGTTTGGGGCTTCTTTGGTAATCTGCACATCATGCACATGAGACTCTTTCATACCAGCCGATGTTACCTTCACAAAAGTGGTGTTTTTACGCATCTCTTCAATGGTCTTACAGCCTGTATAACCCATGGATGATTTTAGACCACCAGACAGCTGATTGATAATACCTGCAACAGGGCCTTTATAAGGCACACGACCCTCAATACCTTCTGGAACAAGTTTTTCCACACCCTCTTTGGCATCTTGGAAGTATCGGTCAGATGAGCCATTTTGACCGCTCATCGCACCCAGTGAGCCCATGCCACGATACGCTTTATAATAACGACCCTGAAACAGCTCAACCTCACCAGGAGCCTCTTCTGTACCTGCAAGCAAACTACCCACCATGATACATGACGCACCTGCTGCGATGGCTTTTGCCATATCACCAGAGAAGCGAATACCGCCGTCAGCAATGAGTGGAATACGGTCTTTTAGTGCAGTAGCAACATTATCAATCGCACTGATTTGAGGCACACCAATGCCTGCAATAATACGAGTGGTACAAATCGAACCTGGACCAATACCCACCTTCACTGCATTTGCACCAGCATCCATTAACGCAAGTGCCGCATCACCTGTGGCAATATTACCTCCGATGACTTGGATATTTGGATAGTTTTTCTTAATCCATGCCACACGATCAATCACACCCTTAGAATGCCCATGTGCAGTATCCACAATAATGACATCGACATTTGCCCCAATCAATGCCTCAACACGAGCTTCAGTATCTGCACCCGTCCCCACTGCAGCACCCACACGCAAGCGACCTTTATCATCTTTACACGCATTTGGATTGTTCTCTGCCTTAGTGAAATCATTGACTGTAATCAAGCCTTTTAAGCGAAAATCATCATCAATAACAACCACCTTTTCAATGCGATGCTCATGCAATAGCGTCTTAATCTGCTCTTGTGGTGTACCTTCTTTAACCGTAACCAACTTATCTTTTGGGGTCATGACATTTGATACAGGCTGGTCAAGATTGGTCTCAAAACGCAAATCACGATGGGTAACAATACCCAACACTTTATCCGTACCACGCTCCACCACAGGCACACCACTAATTTTATGCTCACGGGTAATTTTTAAAAGCTCACCCACAGTCACCTCAGGACATACGGTTACAGGGTCAGCAACCGTACCAGCTTCAAATTTTTTCACATGACGAACACGGCTGGCCTGATGTTCAATATCCATGTTTTTATGAATAATACCCAAACCACCAAGCTGTGCCATCGCAATCGCCATCTTGGATTCTGTTACGGTATCCATGGCAGCTGAGATGATTGGGAGATTTAGGGTAATATCGGTGGTTAGGCGAGTACTAAGATTGGTTTCTTTTGGTAGGACTTCTGAGTAGGCAGGAAGTAGCAATACATCATCAAAAGTTAAAGCGTCGTAGGCAATGCGTAGCATAGGTTATTTCCTTAGGGATTGACCTACTTAATGAAAGCCAGAAAACCCAACAATCAAAAGCAGGTTATGAAATAACGCTGTATTGTATCAAAATTTATACAAAAAAAGCAAGTTGATTTTGATATTTTTATCACAAAGATTCAATTTAGTTTGGCAGGCTTCATCAAAGCAAAAACCTTAAAAATACACTGGCAATTAAAGATAAGTTTTGGCATAATTGTTTGGTTTTGAATCAATCTATTTTAACCAATGGCGTACTTTTTTTATGATGACCTCTTCTTTTTTTAAGCTGGCAAACAAACCACTACTCATCGCTATATTAGCTTTGAGTCTCAATGCGTGTGGAGAAAAACCCACCAACTCCCAACAAGGGCAACAAATTGCTCAACAAACAACCAAAAAGCCAAGCGACAGCACCCAAAACACTCAATCTGATGCTACCGTGGTATCCGCCTTACAAACAAACCTAAAAAAATCTGGTGTTGATTTGGTTGTAAAATCTGCCACCGCCACACAAATGCAGGGCATATATTGGGTCATGTTTGATGATGCACCCCCAATGTTCACAGACATCAAAGGGGAATATCTGATTCAAGGGCAAATTGCCAAAATCGGCGATAAAACACCAATTGACATCACATCAACCTTGCAGTCCTTACTTGCCAAAGAATTGCTTACCAAAGTCAATCCGTCTGAGATGATTGTTTATCCTGCCACAGGCAAACATCAAGCAGCGATATATGTCTTTTCTGACCCAAGCTGTCATTATTGCCAAAAACTACACAGCGAAATCAAGGACATCACCGACAAAGGCATAGAAGTACGCTATTTGGCTTGGCCCAGAAGCGATAGACTCATTCCTCTCACCGAGGCGATTTGGTGCAGTAACGACCGACACGATGCCTTAACGCGTGCCAAACAAGGGCAAAATATCACCGCACCCACCTGCGACAACCCTGTCAAAAAACACATGGCACTTGGTCATCAAATTGGCGTAGGTGGCACCCCTGCCATTTTCACTGAATCTGGACAACAAATCGGTGGCTATCTGCCTGCAACTGAACTTGCCAGACTTGCCATTGAGTACAAAAATTAAATCACCATGACAACCTAAAAACCTGCCTAATGACACAAAACAACATCGAAACTAACAAAATACAAAAATTTTTATGAAAATATCTAGCAAGTTTTGTAAAGTTATGTTAAGTTAGGCAGTCATTATTTGATCAATTTAACAAACACAAATTTACCACATAACATCTGAGAAACTCCCGTGAACAAAACCATCAATCTTGCCGTGCTTGGCCTAGGTACTGTCGGCTCCGGTGTGGTTAATCTTTTAAAAGACAACACCAATGAGCTGGCTCGTCGTAGCGGGCACACCATCAATATCACACATGTAGGCACACGCCGCCATCGTGATGACATTGACCCCAATATCAAACAAAACGCTGATTTAATGGCAATTGCTGAAGCTGACGATGTAGATATTGTCATTGAGGTCATTGGCGGCACCGATGTTGCTAAAGATGTTATCATGCACGCCATTCGCCACAAAAAGCATGTCGTTACCGCCAACAAAGCCCTACTTGCTAAATACGGCAATGAAATCTTTGCACTTGCGGACAAGTATGGCGTACAGGTACGCTACGAAGCGGCAGTGGCAGGTGGCATTCCCATCATCAAAATCATTCGTGAAGCCTTAGCAGCCAACAAAATTGACTGGCTTGCTGGCATCATCAATGGCACTGGCAACTTCATCATGACCGAAATGCAAAGCAAAAACCGCAAATTTGGTGATGTACTGACAGAGGCTCAGGCACTAGGCTATGCTGAATCCGATCCCACTTTTGATGTTGAGGGCATTGACGCTGCACATAAATTATCTATTTTGGCGTCTATCGCTTTTGGCATTCCAATTCAATTTGACAAAGTGTATTGTGAGGGCATCACTAAAGTAGGTCTACAAGATGTGATTTATGCCAAAGAATTGGGTTACAACATAAAACATTTAGGTTTTGCCATTCGCCGTGATAATGGCTTTGAACTGCGTGTTCACCCCACTTTGATTCCAGACACCACTTTGCTGGCTAATGTTCATGGGGTAAAAAACGCTGTTATGATAGATGCACACCCACTTGGACAATCGCTATATTACGGCGATGGAGCTGGGGCTGGGGCAACCGCTTCTGCGGTGATGGCCGATGTCATGGATTTGATTTATGTCATCACCGCTGCCACACCAAGCGATGTACCACATTTGGCCTTCGTTCCAGAGGAGCTCTCGGACACTCGCATACTATCTAGCGATGAGATGACCTGCGGTTACTATCTGCGTTTGACCGTCAAAGATGAACTGGGTGTATTGGCGGACACCACTCGCATTTTAAGCGACAACGGCATTAATATTGATGCCATTTTACAAAGGGACGCTCATAAATCAGGATTGGTGCCAGTCATCATCTTGACCCTACCCGTCCTAGAAAAACAAATGAACAACGCCATCAAACAAATAGAACAACTAGACGCTATTACCGAGCCCTTGGTACGCATTCGCCTAGAAAGTCTTGATGAGTGATTGGTTGTGATCAAAAAAAGAGCGTGAGATGAGTTCACGCTCTTTTTTATTGCTTTTTTAGACTAAGCTCTCCGCCAAGTCGTTCCTGAACGACTGTCTTCAAGCTCCACACCTTGTTCTTTTAGCTCATGGCGAATCTGGTCAGCACGAGCGAAGTTTTTATCAGCTTTAGCCTCTGCTCGCTCAGCAATGAGTGCTTCTATCAACTCGGCAGACAAGCCATCATCATTGACACCTGCCTGCAAAAACTTACTTGCTGATGTGGTCAAAATCCCAAGATTGCTTGCCAATGTCTTTAAAAGTATGCCATATTGGACAACACTTCGCTCATCACCTGCCTTGACGGCTTTATTGATCTCGCCTGCTACCGCAAATAGTACACTCACCGCTTTTGGCGTGTTAAAATCATCATTCATCGCAAGAACAAACTCATCAGCAAAACCTTTGGCAAAATCCGTTTGCACAATCACATGATTTACCACAATCTCGCCCATACCTTCGGCAGATTTTAAGGCATGGTACAAACGGCTGATGGCAGCATGACTTTCGTTCAAAGCAACATCAGAGAAATTAACCTGACTGCGATAATGGCTTGATAAAATAAAAAATCTAACCACTTCTCCATGAAACTTGGCAAGCACATCTTTGATGGTAGAAAAATTCCCCAATGATTTGCTCATTTTTTCGCCATCAACATTAATAAAACCGACATGAAGCCAATTGTTGGCATAAGTTTTGCCTGTACAAGCTTCAGATTGGGCGATTTCATTTTCATGGTGCGGAAATTGCAAATCATGCCCACCACCGTGAATGTCAAAAGTCTCACCAAGACAACGGCCACTCATCGCCGAACACTCAATATGCCAACCTGGACGACCATCACCCCAAGGGCTTTTCCATGCAGGCTCGCCCGCCTTGGCAAGTTTCCATAAAACAAAGTCAAATGGGTTGGTTTTATCACCCACCACATCAACACGACTGCCTGCTTGCATTTCATCAAGATTTCGCTTGGACAATTTGCCATAATCTTCAAAACTATCCACTGCATAATACACATCACCACCTTTGGTATAGGCGTGTTTTTTGTCCATTAAAGTACTGATGATATTTTGCATATCATTGATGTGTTCGGTGGCTTTTGGTTCAATATTGGGGCGAAGGCAGCCTAAGCTGTCTGCATCTTCATGCATGGCTTTGATAAAGCGAGCGGTCAGCTCACCAATGCTCTCACCATTTTCGTTGGCACGATTGATGATTTTATCATCAATGTCTGTAATGTTTCGTACATAATTTACATCAAAACCAAGCGACATAAGATGGCGATAAATCACATCAAAGGCCACCATCACACGAGCGTGTCCAATATGACAAAAATCATACACCGTCATACCACACACATACATACCAACTTTACCTGCCATAAGTGGCACAAAAACCTGCTTATCTGCAGTCATGGTATTATACATACGAAGATTGGCTTGATGATGGCTAAACATACTCATGGCATATCCAAAAAAAATTAAAACAATCAATTTAAACGCATTATCATACCGAAAATTACATCAAAATACCATCATTTATCTTACAATTTATCCATTTATCATCACAAGATAAAAATTAACTTTAAAAAACTTTGCTTGTGCAAATATTTAAGCTCGATTAAATCATTTAAAATCAAAAATAACCAAAAGATCAAGTTAATAGCCAACAAAAAAACACCCTAAAATTGAAGTTTTTAACTTTTAGGGTGCGATTTAAACGGCTCTCAAACAACACTTAGGTTGTTTTTATCAGCATGGATCAGTTGAACAAATGATCAATCGCCGCACGCTCTTCTTCAAGTTCATTTAAGGTAATATCGATGTATTTTTGACTAAACTCATCAATTTCAAGACCTTTAACAATTTGATATTCGCCGTTCTCGGTAGTTACAGGAAAACCAAACATGACGCCTTCTGGAATGCCATACGAACCGTCAGATGGAATGCCCATGGTTACCCACTCGCCATTACTGCCAAGTGCCCAATCACGCATATGATCAATTGCAGCGTTTGCCGCAGAAGCTGCAGAAGATAAACCACGAGCCTCAATGATGGCTGCACCACGCTTGCCCACAGTTGGCAGGAAAGTATTGGCATTCCATTCTTGGTCATCAATCATGTCCTTAACAGACTCACCATTGATGGTGGCAAAGCGATAGTCGGCATACATGGTTGGGCTGTGATTACCCCAAACAGTAAGATTTTTGATGTCTTTAACAGCTTTGCCAGTTTTCTTGGCCACCTGGGTTAAAGCACGGTTGTGATCTAGGCGTAGCATGGCAGTGAAGTTCTTCGCTGGCAAGTCTGGTGCTGATTTCATGGCGATGTAGGCATTGGTATTAGCAGGGTTGCCCACAACCAATACTTTGACATCACGGCTGGCCACATCATTTAGTGCTTTACCTTGAACCGTAAAAATCTTAGCATTTTCTTGAAGCAAATCAGCACGCTCCATGCCAGGTCCACGAGGACGAGCACCAACCAACAATGCATAATCTGCATCTTTAAATGCCACATTCGGATCATCAGTACCAATCACATCATGAAGCAGTGGGAAGGCACAGTCATCAAGCTCCATGATAACGCCCTGTAGTGCTTGCTGAGCTTTTTCATTAGGGATTTCAAGAAGTTGCAAAATCACAGGTTGATCTTTACCAAGCATTTCGCCAGATGCAATGCGAAACAGCAGGCTATATCCGATTTGACCAGCAGCACCAGTAACGGCAACACGAACAGGTTGTTTGCTCATAATATTGTCCTTGTTAAGTAAATTCGGTTCATTTCAATAATTTTAAACTAATTTTGCGATTTTAACATCGTCTTCAAAATCACAAAATCAACTTAGTGTAGCATTTTTCACCATAGACCGTAAAGCCAAAAGTATGTTATTTTTTAAGCCAGTTGTAGATATCTGTAAAATTGATATAAAATCATCATATCAACCACCTTTATATCATCAGTTGCGTGGCTGCACCACTCCCATTCGCTGGCTGATTGGCATCGCATTACCCAAAATCAAACCATAAATGGTCGCATTCTCCATCACATGCTTGACATAATCACGAGTCTCAAAATACGGAATGGCCTCAACATACTGGTCAGCACTAATGACATCATGTGTTGGCAACCATTTGCGAGCCGCCCCGAGTCCTGCATTATAGCCTGCGGTAGCCACAGCAATTTGACCACCTGATTGATTTGCTAAGTTGTTTAAATACCAAGTGCCATAACGGATATTGGTCTTAGGGTCGTTCATATTACCAGCACGCTCTGCCATACTTCTTGCAATCTGCTTGGCTGTATTTGGCATGATTTGCATCAAACCACCTGCCCCCACACCCGAGCGTGCACTCGGCTGAAAACGACTTTCTTGACGCATGATGCCATATGCCCACGCAGGGTCAATGCCCACAGCCTGAGCATATGTCAATACGCTGTTATGGTATGGCAGTGGGTGCGACAATGAGGCCATGCGTAAATTGGGCATATTATCAATGGCATAAATACTGCGATGATACATGCCTAAGTCGTGTGCATATTTGGCAGCAGCAACCACCAAAGCATCATCATTGGCATCACGGGCTTTTTTTACCGCCCAATTCCACTCACGGCTGGCATACTCTGACTTAACATCATTATTCATCATTAAAAATGCACGAGCAAAATATGGATTTTGCATGACTTGTTGAATATCTTGATTGCTGATGTTCGGCAAGGCAGTAGCACCAATTTCAGACAAGGTCAATCTTTGCCCAAGGTGGTCTTTGGCAAGCAGTCCATAATAATCCACACCTTCAGCAAGTACTTGATAAATACGATACGCTTCACTTTTTTTGCCTGTTTGTTCATAACTACGAGCCAACCAATATTGCCAAATACGCTCACCTTGATTCACCGCAGTCATTGATGAAATGGCAGAGATGACATCGTGCCATTGACCAAAATAAATCGCTGCTTGTGCATAATCTTCAGCTTCTTCAAAGTTAAATGGCTCACCGATGGATTTTCTAAACCAAGATACCGCCTCCATACCAAAGCCATCATCGGTATTCATATTCATGCGTTTGACAGCAATGCTGCGATACGCATAGCGACGCGTCATGTCAGACAACAGTTTTTGTGAGCGGTTATTATCTTGGTTGATGTCAAATTCAAGCTGTATCATGGCTTCATGATACGAACGATGTGCCAGCTGACTGATGGCATAGACATACAGATATTGATTAAGATCGCTATAATCACTCGTTGCAAATTGAGCAAAAAAGCCATTGGGGTGATCAGCAATGCTACGCAAAGTATCATAAGAGATGGGTAAACCCAAATGATTGGATAGGTTTAAAATATCCCCCATCTTATCTAGCGGTGCTTGACGGCTTGACAACTGGCGACGGTCAATACGCATCATACGAATCAGCCGTTCATGCTGATCGGTGCGTGTAATGCGTGGGTTTACTGCCATTTCTGTGGCGAGTTTATCACATAAAGATTGCTTGATTTGGGTATTTAGCCAAACATTGTGCTTTTGTTCTATGGTGCGGTAAGATTCACCGCTTTGATTAAAACCCAGTGCGATGGCACATGCCTCAGACTCATCAGCATTTTCTATTGAATGTGCCACTGCACGCACGGCAGCATAATCACTTTGACGAGCTTTGATTTCAGCGTAGTCGGCGGCCAGTTTTTCACTCATTACTTGGCTTGGATATTTAGAAACAAAATCATTGACCACCTGTGGGTCTTGCGACGACAGATTGTAATTGAGTCGCCAATATTCAGGATAAGCAGCAAATAGCGTGCCTTGCATATTCTGTTCGTACTGATACATGGTAGCTGGGTTGGATTTTTGGCGTTCAGCATTCATCCATTGATGAATACTGTCGTCATCATTAATGTCGCTTTGTGCACAAGCCATTTGCGACAGCACCGCAGCACACAATACAGGCAAGCCGAAATATCGAGAATATTTTACAAACTTCATAAGACCCTTCTTGCTAACTTTTAGCAATGTATTTAACAATATATTTGAAATACTTGAACAAAAAAAATGTAACATAGGATAACAAATTCATCTAACACTCATATATTCCCCTGTATAAAAGTTGTAACTTGAAAAATTCATTAACGCTGATGACAACAACACGCTCATGATGATAATAAATTAAATGACCAACAAAGGCTGATCAGACCACCTTAATCAACTGAAAGTTTTCAATCATCATTCAAACCATGCTATAATGCAAAAATTTAACACATTCATTTTATCGGCAATCCCTTGGAGAAAACCATGACCGTTGCTACCTTTGATCCAAAAGCACACAAAAAAATTACCACAATCCAAAACCAATCCCCCAACAACCCATCAATGCTGACAAACACCAATAATTCTGCATCTGCAAATAAGCAAAAAAAAGTTTACATCACAACCCAAGGCTGTCAAATGAATGAATATGACTCCAAAAAAATGGGTGATGTGCTGGGTGATTCGCATGGCATGGTAATAACGACAGACATTAACGAAGCAGATGTACTTATCATGAACACCTGCTCGATTCGTGAAAAAGCCCAAGAAAAAGTGTTTTCGGAGCTGGGTCGCTGGCGTAAATTAAAACTCAAAAACCCAAATTTAATCATCGGTGTGGGTGGCTGCGTGGCTTCCCAAGAAGGCAATAATATCCAAAAACGCGCACCATTTGTGGATATGATATTTGGACCCCAAACTCTGCACCGCCTACCCGAACTGTACAATAAATCCATTAAGCAAGCAGAAGAGTTGCCACGCAATCGCATTGGTGTGGTTGATGTCTCTTTTCCAAGCATTGAAAAGTTTGACTTTTTGCCAGAGCCACGAGTGGAAGGCTACAAAGCCTTTGTTTCCATCATGGAAGGCTGTTCAAAATACTGCTCATTTTGTGTTGTGCCGTACACCAGAGGAGAAGAGCTGTCTCGCCCACTTGATGATGTGCTTGCTGAGATTGACAGTCTTGCTGAGCAAGGTGTCAGGGAAATTAATCTTTTGGGGCAAAATGTGAACGGCTATCGTGGCCAGAAAGATGATGGCACGATTTGCCGATTTAGCGAGCTACTACACTATGTGTCGCATATTGATGGCGTTGAACGCATTCGCTACACAACCAGCCACCCACTTGAATTTACCGATGACATCATAGATGCCTATAAAAGCCTGCCAAAGCTGGTTTCACATCTGCATCTGCCTGTACAAAGTGGCTCAAACAATATCCTAAAAGCAATGAAACGCAATCACACCATTGATGTTTATATCAATCAAATCAATAAATTAAAAAATATTCGCCCCGATTTGCATCTGTCTAGTGATTTTATCATTGGTTTTCCTGGTGAGACGGACGAAGACTTTAATGAAACTTTGCAACTTGCCAAAGAGTTAGATTTTGACCATTCGTACAGCTTTATTTATTCAAAACGACCAGGTACTCCAGCCTCTGACCTGCCTGACGATGTCAGTCTTGATACCAAAAAAGCACGCTTGGCTGAATTTCAAGAAGTCATAAAAACCTCCACCTTTGCCAAGACTCGTGCGATGGTTGGTCAAACAGTACGGGTACTGGTAGAAGAACACGCCAACCGCCGAGAGGGCTATCTGCACGGCACGGCAGACAATACTCGTTCGGTCATTTTTAAAGGTGGTGATGAGTTATTGGGTAAATTTGTTAGCGTTCATGTCAATCAAGCCATCAGTATGCACTTGGTTGAAGGGGAACTGGTTGAAATTTTAGATTGATATTGATGATGGATTTGATGATAATACACTGGCACTGGCACTGGCATGAAAGCTGATTTTTAGCAATTCACCAAATCATTAATTTGCCAACAAGAATCTAAAACGCTGACACATTAGCCTGTAATGCTTTTTCTACAAAATACCTACATTTGAGCAAAATTTGCATCTTGTTCATTTTTTAAGCTGTGCTACAATCATGATATCAGCATCAGCACTTGTCAGTTACGCTGATTTACTTTTTTATCCTTATGTTTTATTCTTTGAAACAAACATCAAAGAATAAAACATAAAAGTGCTAAACCACCATCAAATCAACCACAATCAATTTAAGGATAGTATCATGCTAGGCGATATTGACTACGACATCAATCAACTTTTTGCTCAATTGGGTCTTGAAAGCACGGATGAGGCAGTTGAAACATTCATCAAAGCACATCAACTTCCCCAAGAAACTAAGCTGACAGATGCACCATTTTGGAACGAACAACAACGCAACTTTTTAAAAGAAGAATATAAACTAGACGCTGTATGGTCATTAACCATTGATGAATTAAATACTCGCCTGCACGAAGAGGCTATGTCAGAGTAAAGGTTGGTTTTTATTTTTATCAATCCTTGTTTTTGCAGGGATTTATATTAATTTTTATTAAAAATACCACTTTTTAAAAATGCCAAGGCGGACAACATCATCAAAGTTGTCTGCTATCAACATCAACATTTATTGTAGAAAGCAAAATTGAATACGGCAAAAGCCAAAACACATTGGTCAATGCCAAAAAAAAATTCATCAAAAACTGTCAATCGATGAGATTAAATAAGGAAAGTCATGGATATAGTCAGCAATACACATCATACCCAACACCTCATCATTGGTTTTGGTAAAGCAGGCAAGACTCTTGCTTACACGCTTGGCAAGTTGGGAAAATCGGTGATTCTGGTGGAACAATCATCTCAAATGTATGGTGGCACCTGCATTAACATCGGTTGCATTCCTTCAAAAAAATTAAGCTTTTTATCAGATAAACCAAACAAAGTTTCTCTGAAGACCGCCGTTGATAAAAAAGATGAGCTAATCGGCCAACTAAACCGTGCCAATTTTGATAAATTGGATAATTTAGATGGCGTACAGGTCATCACAGGTCAAGCAAGTTTTTTGGATAAATACACAATAGCAGTTGCAACAAAAAACGAGACCCTTATTTTGACTGCTGATAATATTTATATCAATACAGGTGCACATCACTGGCAGCCACCAATTGTAGGATTGTCTGAAAGTCAATTTGTTCACGATAGCACAAGTTTGATGGCATTAAAAAACCACCCTGATGAACTGATCATCATTGGTGGTGGCTATATCGGCTTGGAATTTGCTTTTACTTTTGCAGGATTTGGCAGTCGTGTTACAATTTTAGAATCTAACAATGCTTTTTTGCCTAAAGAAGATGAGGACATTCGTCGTAGCCTACTTGACATCATGCACAGCAAACACATTGAGGTCAAAACTGGCATTCAGATAGAAAGCGTCAGCGATGATGATAACCAAGCAATCATCACAACCAGTCAAGGCGTATTGACCGCCAATGCAGTACTGGTTGCCACAGGTCGCCGAGCAAACACGCATGGATTGGGCTTGGATAATGCAGGCATAAACCTGACCGATAAAGGATTTATTGCTGTCAACGAACACTTACAAACCAGCCAACCTCACATCTACGCAATGGGCGATGTTGCAGGCTCTCCACAGTTTACTTATATCTCGCTTGATGACTATCGTGTGGTAAAAAGCCATCTGCTGGGTGATGGTTCATACACCACCAAAGGTCGCACTTTTCCTTATGCTGTATTCACCCACCCACCTTTGGCAGCGGTTGGATTGACCGAAAAAACCGCCAAAGAGCAAGGTCTGACAATCAAAACTGCCAAGCTGTATGCCAATAGCATTCCTAAAGCCAAAATTAATGAGCAAACGGACGGTATTTTAAAAGCCGTAGTTAATGTTGAAAATGATGAAATATTAGGCGTGCAACTTTTGTGTGAAAACAGCCATGAGATGATTAACTTCATGGATTTAGCAATTCGACAGGGCATGACTGCAAGCGACATTGCCAACCATATTTTTACCCACCCCACCATGTCTGAAGCATTAAATGACCTATTTGGGTCAATTGAATGATGACCTGATATTTATAGATGATTTTTACAGAGAGACCAATATGAAAAAGCCCCTTATTTTACTCATGCTATCAAGCCTTGCTCTAACAGTAAGCACCACCACGCAGGCAGCAGAACAAACAACCCAAGACACCAAAACACACCAATCGCACGCCAAAAGAGCATCAGGTGTGTGGATTGATGTACGCACCCCAGAAGAATACCAACAAGGTCATTTATCTAACACTTATAATGTCGTACCCCAAGACATCGCCATGAAAATTGCCAGCATTGAACCTAATAAGCACGCACCCATCAATCTGTACTGTCGCAGTGGTCGGCGTGCCGAGGTTGCTCGCAAAACCTTGATGGATTTAGGCTACACCAATGTAACTAACCATGGTGGCTACCAAGAGCTTTATAGCAAAGGTTTGCGTTAATACCCAGTGCTTATCCAATGCTCATATAGTTGCTCTACCAACAAAAAGCCTGATAAATATCAGGCTTTTTGTTTGGTTTTTTAGGGGTTGTAGTAGATAAGCCCTAAATCCCACACCATTTTCTCAATATTTTAAGCTGATTAGATGGTGTGGGGTTTGAAGTTAATCTGGTTCAGTCCCCAATATTTCAACAGCTGCAAATGGGTAAAATCAACCGATAAAGACTCAGAAATAATTTAACGATATTGATTCAACAACTCATCAAAATTTTGACTGGTAATTTGTCCAATTTCTTCGCTTGTTTTACCATAAATCTTAGCAAGAGCATCTGCGACATACGGCACATAAGTTGGTTCATTATCCTTTCCACGCTTTGGCACAGGGGCAAGATAAGGGCTATCTGTTTCAATTAAAATGCGATCAAGAGGTAATTTGGCAGCGACATCTCGCAACGCTTGGGATTTATTAAAACTTATAATCCCAGAAAATGAGACATACATACCCAAATCAAGCACACGCTTGGCAAAAGCATAATCTTCTGTAAAGCAATGAATGATGCCATGCTCGCACCTTTCTGCTGTCAGCACATCTAGCGTGTCATGATAAGCAGCTCGGGTATGCACAATGATGGGTTTTTTGGTGGTTTTGCTGGCATGAATGTGTGTGGCAAAACTGTGTTTTTGAGCTTGCTTTTTAGTTGTATCCCAATAATAATCTAGCCCCGTCTCTCCAAAAGCCCAGACTTTATCATGATTAAAAGAAATTAACTGCTCGCTTGTAACACCAGATAAATCATGGGCATCTTGACAAGGATGTAAGCCCACGCTCATGCCAATGCACAGCTCATCATCTGACCTATCAACCCACGCTTTGATGTCATTAAATTCATCAAAATGGCACATAATCGCCATCGCACGGCTGACCTTAGCCGATTTCATGGCATTTAAAAGGCACTGCGGATCATGCTCGTGGTTGTCTAATTTTAAATAGGTTAAATGGCAGTGGCTGTCTGTAAACATGATATCACTAACTCTTTAAATCATTGCATTATAACGCATTTTCATCTATTTTTATAGGTTCATCTTTTGTTTTGTCTTGCGGTTTGTCTTTTTGTAAATACATCATTTGGCTAGGCAATGCGTGAGTGATGGCATAATTTTTAACCTGATTTAAAATATCCAAAATCAGCTGGCTTTGTTTATCATAAAACTCAATCACATCTTTGGCATCAACATAACAGCGTATCTGTACCACAAAGCAGTCTTGTCGCAATTCAATAATATGCACCTGCGTCCACTCGGTATTAACATACTCATGGCCATCAATGAATGATGGCAGTTCATGAATCATTTTACCAAGCTCATCAACATCAGTATCTCGAGTGATGTACAGATGGTGCAAAAAATGAAACATATCTCGTGTGGCATAATTTTCAATCTGCATTGATGAAAAATCACCATTTGGCACAGTTACCACCGTTCTATTTAATGTCCTAATTCGACTAGAACGAATGCCAATATCTATCACCGTGCCTTCTAAATTGCCAAAGCGACAATAATCGCCCACCCGCACAGGTCGGTCAGCAACCACAACAACCGAGCCAATCAGGTTTTCTATGGTCTTTTGGGCACCAAAAGCAAGTGCCAAACCACCCACCCCTAAAGCTGCAATACCTGTCGTCAAATCAAAACCAAAACTGCCCAAAATAATGATGATTGCCAAAATAAGCATTAATGCTTTGGCAACTTTTCTTATCAGGCTTAAAATCGATACCTGCTCAGGGCTGTTACGCTTTAAGCTTATCGCTTCGGCACGGTTAAACAAAGCATCAATCAACCGCAGTACAAGCCACGCCGATGCACCCCAAGCAATGATGTCCTTAAACCGCCCAAAAGAAGAACGCAAAGTTACAGGTACGCCTGCCTTTAGCATGATCTCAGGCAAGAACATCGCCACGATGATGAGTGATAAGGGCATGATGACAGTTGGTGTTACTCGATAGGCTTTGCCTGTTGTGCTTTGATACAATAGCTTGGTTACCCAATAAAACAACCATACCAACACATAAACACATAGGTATGCTCCCAACACCAAAATAACAAGTGCGACAACATCACCAACATTTGCTCCAAACGCATGGTATTTGGACAGCTTATCTAGTCTCATTTTTTGAGCCAGCGTAGGTGCAGACTTGGTAATTTGTGGAAGTACAGACAGCGTCTCTGCAGAAAATTGCCAATACACCGTACCGTCATCACTTTCATGACGCACCATTAAAATGTCAATCGGTTCATCATTATCCAAATAAATTTCGCCGACTTTATCAATATTACTTGGCAAATTATCCGATAAATTTCCTACAGTTTCGCCACTGATTTGCAAATCAGCATCAAGTCGCCCACCAGCATCTAACGCTCGTTTAAAATGCTCAACAACATCAACATCAGTGGCTTTCGTCTTTGATAAATAATGCCCATCAAGATAATTTAATGCCAAAACTGCATCGTCATCACGAATGGCATTCATAAAGCCCTGCACCGCACCCCTTGGTGTATCACGCCCAAAAGTATCTTTGGCCTGTGATGTGCTTTGTGCAGTGGCGGAATTTAACACACTGGCGGCAGGGTTGGCATGGCTCATCTGGTTTGACAAAACTCCCCAAATTACCATCAATAAAAGCATTACTACTTTAAGACGCATTCATTTACACCGTTTTTTTAAACCTAGTATTAAATTAGGGCGTGATGCCACAAACAACAAATTGCCATGCTATCAACTTTTAACAGCAAACACAAGCCAAAATCTTTAAGCGACCAATGCTATATCAATGACAATAAAAAGTATTTTTGGTATTTTATCATCATGCCAAACACCTTAAAAAAACACCCACCAACCAATGAGAGATTTTGATTTCTAAAATACCCAAGATTTGCTATAATGTTAGGTCATGCCAAGAGATGTTGCAGTAAATTTTTCTTAAAAAAATTTATGAGGCTTGGCTTTCTTTGTCCGTTTTGTAGCAAAGAAAAAATTAACGACATCTGCCAATCCGTTTTTTATCAATTCTTATAAGGAGTGGACGCAGTGTCTACATTCACAGATTACAAAGTTGCCGACATCAGCCTTGCCGAATTTGGTCGCAAAGAGATCAAACTTGCCGAAACTGAAATGCCTGCTTTGATGGGGCTTCGCAAGCGTTATCAAGCCGATGCACCCTTAAAAGGGGCAAAAATTGTTGGCTGTATTCACATGACCATTCAGACAGCCGTATTAATAGAAACATTGGTTGCGCTTGGGGCAGAGGTTCGCTGGACATCGTGCAACATTTTCTCCACCCAAGACCATGCAGCAGCAGCGATTGCAGCAGCTGGTATCCCTGTTTTTGCATGGAAAGGGGAAACTGAGGCAGAATATGAATGGTGCCTAGAACAGCAAATTCACAAAGACGGTCAGTTATGGGACGCTAATTTAATTCTTGATGATGGTGGTGATTTGACCGCCTTAATTCACAATAAATACCCACAAATGCTAGCAGGCATTCATGGCATCTCTGAAGAAACCACAACGGGCGTACATCGCTTGATTGAAATGCTAAGCAAAGGCACGCTAAAAGTCCCTGCCATCAATGTCAATGATGCGGTTACCAAGTCCAAAAATGACAACAAATACGGCTGTCGTCATTCTTTAAATGACGCCATCAAGCGTGGCACAGATATGCTATTGTCTGGTCGCCGTGCACTTGTCATTGGCTATGGCGATGTGGGTAAAGGCTCAGCCCAAAGCCTACGCCAAGAAGGCATGATTGTGCGAGTCAGTGAGATTGACCCAATCTGTGCCATGCAAGCGTGCATGGACGGCTATGAGCTGGTATCACCTTATGTAGAAGGCGATAGTACAAAAGGCGTGAACAAGGCACTATTACAAGATACCGATCTTGTGGTTACCACAACAGGCAACTATCATGTGTGCGACAGCGAAATGTTAAAAGCATTAAAGTCTACCGCCGTCGTCTGTAATATTGGGCATTTTGACACCGAAATTGATACCGATTTTATGCGTCAAAATTGGCAATGGGTAGAGGTCAAACCACAGGTACACCAAGTTTATCGTTCAGATAATGATGGTGATTATCTAATTGTCCTATCAGAGGGACGCCTTGTCAATTTGGGTAATGCCACAGGGCATCCATCTCGTATTATGGATGGTTCATTTGCCAATCAGGTACTGGCTCAGATTCATTTA
Organism: Moraxella sp. Pampa; assembly: GCF_035181385.1. Classification (NCBI taxonomy): domain Bacteria; kingdom Pseudomonadati; phylum Pseudomonadota; class Gammaproteobacteria; order Moraxellales; family Moraxellaceae; genus Moraxella; species Moraxella sp. Pampa. The sequence continues at coordinate 36,757 of NZ_JAXCJK010000006.1, forward strand.
TACCAAGAAAAATTTGCCGACTTGCCAGATGACAAAAAAGCAGACAATTTATATGTCAAAGTACTGCCCAAAAAACTGGACGAAGAAGTCGCAGCGGCGATGGTTGCAGGCTTTAATGGTGTGATTACCAAACTAACACCAGAACAAGCAGACTATTTGGGCGTAAGCGTAAATGGTCCGTTTAAATCTGATGAATACAAATATTAATCACAACCAAAAAAAAGAAAATGACGACAAAAACTGTTGTCATTTTCTTATCTTTATAAAAAAACTTAAGTTTGATTAATGACACAGCCAAAATCACAAAAATCACGCTCACGATGGGCGTGCTATTTTGCATCTGTTTATACACTGATTATTATTGGGCTATTTTTTATAAAAATCCTACCAATATCAGTGCCCATCATCTATTTGCTGAGCAGTCTGGCAAGCTATATACTGTACGCTCTTGACAAAAAAGCCGCCAAGTATGATGAACAACGCACACCTGAACGAAGTTTGCATATGTGGGCATTATTCGGCGGCTGGATTGGTGGTGCTTTTGCTCAGCACTGTCTGCGACACAAGACACAAAAAACCGAATTTCAGCTTATCTTTTGGCTAAGTATCATTGCCAACATTGCTTTTATGGGTTATTTATTTCTGATTGAGCCTTATTTATGAGCCGTTTTTTTATCACAAATACACCAAGCATTGGTGAGGATTTTACCCTACCTGACGATGTAACACACCATTGGGGTAAGGTACTTCGTGCCAAAAAGGGTGATATCGCCACGCTGTTCAACGGTCAAGGTGGAGAATATACCGCCACGCTCACTCACATTGACAAAAAATCTGCCATTGTTCATATTGATGAGTATATCCCCATCAATCGCACACCGCCATTTAGCGTTCATTTAGGTTTGGTCATGAGTCGTGGAGAACGCATGGACTACGCCATACAAAAGGCGTGTGAAATGGGCGTATCTGACATTCAGTTGCTCACCAGTGAACGCTGTCAGGAACATTTAAAATACGAGCGAGACAAGAAAAAAATCAATCATTGGCAAGCTGTGGCAGTATCTGCCTGCGAACAATGCGGTCTCAACCTAATCCCAAAAATCTTACCGCCTATTTCTCTCACTAATTTTGTCAAATCCTGCCAAGATGAGCTAAAATTAGTCCTAGCAATCAGTGATGGGCAAGTGAATTTTAGTCGTCATAAAGATAAGCTACCACAAAACATCGCTTTACTTGTTGGTGGCGAAGGTGGATTAACTCCTGCCGAGATTAAGTTTGCTACAGAACATAATTTTTATACATGGACGATTGGCGAGCGAATACTACGCACCGAGACCGCCCCTGTCGTGGCATTGGCTGCGTTGCATACCATTTGGGAGATGACCCAAATTCAATAATATAATCATATACCAGACACAAAAGCTTCTAACATCAGACCAAAATACAGCTTCACCCTAAACTCATCATAACCACCCTATTCAATGATGATTTAACCAAATCATCATTGGCAAATCATGTGATCAAATTTTTAAATACAAGTCAAAGTGGGTCTTCTAGCCACACAAATTCATCAAAAACATAAAGCAAAAACCCCAAAGTATTGACTCTTTGGGGTATAAGCTCATTCAAAAAAAACATCACAAAAGATTCATAATCCAAATAAACACACTGGCCAAGATGATTACTCATCTACAAAGCCTGTGATTACAAACCCTGCAATTTATACACTTCAAACGGCAATACCAACTCATAGGCATCGCATACGGCTTTTGCACCATTTAGAGTAGACGCATTGAATACCTTTTGTTGCAACGCCTCACGGCGGATAGAAAACGAATCAATATGGGCTTGCTTGCCCTCGGTGGTATTGACAATCAAATGCACTTGACCGTTTTTGATGGCGTCCACAATGTGCGGTCGCCCCTCATTGACTTTATTGACACGGCTACACGCCACGCCATTGTCGGTGAGTACGGTGTGCGTGCCACCTGTGGCAATAAGCTGAAAACCAAAACTTGCCAACCGTTTGGCAACTTCTACCACGCCTGCTTTGTCGCTATCACGCACCGAAATAAAGGCGGTTTTGGTCTCGCCATTGACAGGTAAGCCTGTCAATCTATCGCCAGAGCCTAGCACCGCTTTATAGTAAGCCTCGCCAAAGGTTTTGCCCACGCCCATCACCTCGCCTGTGGACTTCATTTCAGGCCCCAAAACAGGGTCCACGCCAATAAATTTGGCAAAGGGGAACACCGCTTCTTTGACGCTAAAATGGGTTGGCACGATTTCAGTGGTAAAGCCCTGCTCACGCAAACTTTGCCCTGCCATACAGCGTGCGGCGATTTTGGCAAGCGATTTGCCGATACATTTGGAGACAAATGGCACGGTGCGAGACGCTCGTGGATTGACTTCAAGCACATAAATGTCTTGCCCCTTGACGGCAAATTGCACATTCATCAATCCGACCACGCCAAGCTCTTTTGCCATAAGCGTGGTCTGCTGTCGCATTTGGTCTTGAATGTCTTGGCTTAGCGAATAGGGCGGAATAGAACACGCCGAGTCGCCAGAATGCACGCCTGCTTGCTCAATGTGTTGCATAATGCCACCAATGACCACATCACGACCGTCCGCCACGCAGTCCACATCCACCTCTATGGCATCGTCCAAGAATCGGTCTAGTAGCACAGGGCTATCGCTGGACGCTTGCACCGCATCACGCAAGTATTTTTTAAGCTCATCTTCATTATAGACAATCTCCATTGCCCGTCCGCCAAGCACATAAGACGGACGCACCACCAAAGGATAGCCCACCTTTTGGGCTTCTTGCACGCCCTCATCAAAAGATTTGACAATGCTGTTATTGGGCTGTTTTAAGCCCAGCTTATCAATCATCGCCTTAAAGCGTTCACGGTCTTCGGCACGGTCAATGGCATCCACGCTTGTGCCAATAATCGGCACGCCTGCTTCTTCTAAGCTCCTTGCCAATTTGAGTGGCGTTTGTCCGCCATATTGCACAATCACGCCTTTGGGCTGTTCAATACGCACAATTTCTAGCACATCTTCTAGCGTAATCGGTTCAAAATACAAGCGGTCTGAGGTGTCATAATCGGTAGAGACGGTCTCTGGATTGCAGTTTACCATAATGGTTTGATAGCCGTCCTCACGCATTGCCAGACTTGCGTGCACACAGCAATAATCAAATTCAATGCCCTGCCCAATGCGGTTAGGGCCGCCGCCGATGACCATAATTTTATCGCTATCAGACGGGTTTGCCTCGCATTCGTCATCATAGCTTGAATACATATAAGCGGTGGCACTTTCAAACTCGCCTGCACAGCTGTCCACTCGCTTATAAATGGGGAATACGCCCAGCTCCCAGCGTTTTTTTCTCAATTGTTTTTGGCTAATGCCCATCAAATGGCTAATGCGAATATCCGACAAGCCTTTTCTTTTAAAAGCAAAAATATTGTCATAAGTCAAATCGCTCACGCCCAATGATTTAATGGCGTTTTCGGTTTTGACAATGTCGTCAATATAACTTAAAAACCAACGGTCAATGTTGCAAAGCTCAAACACTTCATCAATCGTGAACCCATTTCTAAACGCTTCGGCAAGATAAAAAATGCGTTCTGGCGTGGGCGTGGTCAGTTTGTTTTTGATTAAATTGACCGCTTCGTCTTTGTGTAAATTATCAGGCACAATCTCATCAAAACCTGATACGCCAATTTCAAGCCCACGCAAGGCTTTTTGTAGGCTCTCGCTAAAATTACGCCCAATCGCCATCACCTCGCCCACCGATTTCATTTGTGTGGTCAAAGTATTGTCGGCGGCGGCAAATTTTTCAAAATTAAATCGTGGGATTTTGGTAACCACATAATCCAAAGCAGGCTCAAAAGACGCAGGCGTAACGCCCCCTGTGATGTCGTTTTTGAGTTCGTCAAGGGTGTAACCGACCGCCAATTTGGCAGCGATTTTGGCAATCGGAAAGCCTGTTGCCTTACTTGCCAAGGCAGATGAACGGCTCACTCGTGGGTTCATTTCAATGACCACCATTCGCCCATTGTCAGGATTGATGCCAAATTGCACATTTGAACCACCTGTCTCTACGCCAATCTCACGCAAAACAGCAATGGACGCATTACGCATGAGCTGATATTCTTTGTCGGTCAAAGTTTGGGCAGGGGCAACCGTGATTGAGTCGCCTGTATGCACGCCCATTGGGTCAAAATTTTCAATGGAGCAAACAATAATGCAGTTGTCGTTTTTGTCTCGCACCACCTCCATCTCATACTCTTTCCAACCGATTAAACTCTCGTCAATCAAAAGTTGGTGGGTGGGCGATAAATCAAAACCTCGTGTGCAAATTTCTACAAATTCTTGTTTGTTGTAGGCAATACCGCCACCACTTCCGCCCATTGTAAAAGACGGACGAATGATAACAGGAAAACCAAATTGCTCTTGAATACTAACCGCTTCGTCCATCGTCTCGGCGATGGCAGATTTGGGGCATTCTAGCCCAATTTTTTTCATCGCTTGGTCAAACAAATGGCGGTCTTCGGCTTTTTGAATGGCGTCTTTACTTGCGCCAATCAATTCACAATTAAACTCATCCAAAATACCGTGTTTGTCCAAATCCAACGCACAGTTTAGGGCAGTTTGTCCGCCCATTGTCGGCAAAATAGCGTCTGGGCGTTCTTTTTCAATGATTTTGGCAACCGTCTGCCAAGTAATCGGCTCAATATAAGTGGCGTCCGCCATTGACGGGTCGGTCATAATCGTGGCAGGGTTGGAATTGACCAAGATGACACGATAGCCCTCTTCACGCAAGGCTTTGCACGCTTGGGCGCCTGAATAGTCAAATTCGCAGGCTTGTCCGATGACAATGGGGCCTGCGCCGATGATAAGAATGGAGTTGATGTCGGTGCGTTTTGGCATAGGGGTCTCTCTTTTTTTGTTACTTTTGACAAAGTCGCTTATGGTAAGTTGATTAACTATAAATTGATAAACGGATATTCCCAATCAGTTTATCGTTTTAAATATTATCCATCATAGTCTTTAAATATTTTTACAAAAGATAATTCTTAAATCGATTCTCTATATTTTTCATACACTTGGTATTTTAAAACAAATGTTTCATTGCCTCTTCTTCTTGCTGTATGCGGATGAAGAGAATTACGCCATAAATAGGTAATCCAAGAAGTAGTACCCACCATGCTTGACAAAGCAAAGCAATACCGATGAGTTCTGGAATAATATTTAAAAAATAGTTTGGGTGTTTAAAAGTTGTAAATAACCAAGAACGGTTTATTTGGTGATTGGGTAATATATAAACTTTAACCGTCCAAATTTCGCCAAGTTGCTTAACAATAAACCACAAAACAACAAATGAAGCACTAACAATTATTGCACCAATTGCTGAGATTAAATTAAATTTGACATTCAATAAAATTGCACTCAAAACCGCGGCAAAGTAGTAAACAATGTGTGCACCAGCCAATATTTTTGAATGCTTTGCACCAATTTGTGTTGCTCCTTTGGCAATCAGTTTTTTTTCGTTTTTAATTGAGATGCCCAAAAAATAAAGGCGAATCGCAAAAAAAATACCAAATAAAATCAAAATAGCGGTCATACTTTTTTCTCTTTAAGTGTCATCCGATTTACGCAATCATCATTTTGCAACACAATCTTTGGACAAAAATTTACTTACTTACCAATACTAAAACTAGCCCAAAGGCAAGTCATCAATTCAAGATTTAAACCTCTCAATCTCACTCACAAACCGATCAAACAGCACCCCACAATCGTGTGGGCCAGGGCTGGCTTCTGGGTGTCCTTGAAAACTAAATGCCACACGGTCGGTGCGTTCAATGCCCTGATTTGAGCCGTCAAATAAGGAGCGGTGTGTGGCACGCAAAGTAGCAGGCAGGGTTGTTTCATCCACCGCAAAGCCGTGGTTTTGTGAAGTTATCATCACCGTGCCGTCATCAAGATTTTGCACAGGGTGGTTGGCACCGTGATGTCCGTGTGGCATTTTCACCGTGCTAGCCCCACTTGCCAGTGCCAACAGTTGATGCCCCAAGCAAATACCAAACACAGGAATTTTGGTGGTATCGCAAATGGTGCGAATGCTATCAATGGCATAACCGCACGCAGACGGGTCACCTGGACCATTGGATAAGAAAATACCGTCTGGGTTTAATGCCAAAACTTCGCTGGCTGGCGTTGTCGCTGGCACGACCGTGAGCTTACAACCCCTATCGGCAAGCATTCTTAAAATATTGGTCTTAACGCCATAATCATACGCCACGACATTGTATTTTAATTCTGGTTTTTTAAAGCCTTCGCCACTATTGCTTAATTTTAAATCCCAAGAACCTTGTGTCCATTCAAACCCATTTGGGTCACAGCTTTCTTTGGCTAAATCCAAACCATTTAACCCTTTAAAACTTCTTGCAAGTTCAATCGCTTGTTCATCAGTAATGTTATCCCCTGCGACAATCGCTCCATTTTGTGCGCCTTTTTGCCGTAAAATGCGGGTAAGTTTACGGGTGTCAATGTCAGAAATAGCGACAATATTATGCTGCTTTAAATAATCACTTAATGACATCTTGCCACGAAAATTACTGTACAATAATGGCAAATCACGGATAATCAAACCACTCGCCCACACTTTATGAATGCGTCCAGACTCGGTATCTTCACTATTACAGCCTGTGTTGCCGATGTGCGGATAAGTAAGCGTTACGATTTGTTCGGCATAGCTTGGGTCGGTCAATATTTCTTGATAGCCTGTCATCGCCGTGTTAAAGACCACTTCGCCTGTGGTTGTGCCACTTGCCCCAATGGATTTGCCGTGAAAAACCGTGCCGTCAGTCAGTGCTAAGATTGCTTTTGTCATCGCCTTATCCTATATTTTTATTAAATTTTTGCCATAAAAAAGCGAATAAAAATGAAATTTTGAAAAATAGTAAGGCGTGGTGTATGATAACAACCAGACTTTACCATTATCAATTTCATTTTTACTCGCTTGATATAGATTTTATCCATTATACATAACTTTACAAAAAATGACCAGTGCTTTTTTTTAAATTTTTAAACACTTGGTCATCTTTTTTTGTCTTAAGAGTTGTCAATTTAGATTCTTTCAATCAGCATTTTTTTGTTATATTGTATTGAATTATACAAGGACAAAGCAATAAAGGCCACACCGATCAAACCTGTAATAATCTCAGGCACATGAAATTTGGTTGATAACAACATGATGATGGCAAGTGCACCAATGGCATAGTGTGCACCATGTTCTAGATACACAAACTCGCTAAGCGTGCCTTTTTCCACCAAATAAATTGTCATTGAACGCACAAACATCGCACCAATGGCAAGACCAAGCATGATGATCACAACATCATTGGTAATGGCAAATGCCCCAATCACACCATCAAAACTAAACGAGGCATCTAGCACTTCTAGATACAAAAAGCCTGCCATACCGCCTTTTAAGATGGTGGGAGATACACCTGTGGTATTGGTAATGGGGTTGCCTTTGGCATCACAAACCACCTCATCAGCATCAGCTTCACCTTCTAAGAGTGCAGATAATACGCTTACACCCAAATAAACCAGCACACCCCAAACGCCAGCAAGTAGCACCGCAGACTCTTTAGCTTCATCAACCCAGCTCATTGATATCATCAATACCACCAGTGCAATGAATACACTCATCGCATCCACCTTACTAAAACGCACCAAGCGAGATTCAAGCCAAGTAAACCAATGAATATCCTTGTCACCAAATAAAAAATTTAAAAATACAAGCAGCAAAAACATACCGCCAAAGGCAGAAATTTCAGCATGATGAGCGTTTAGATGTTGCGAGTATTGCGTTGGATTGTTAAGTGCCAAATCAACAACTTCAAGCATGCCCAAATTAGCTGTAATCGCAACAATCACAATGGGGAATACAAGACGCATGCCAAAGACCGCCACAAGCATACCAACCGTCAAGAAAATCTTTTTCCAAAAATCATTCCAGCCTTTTAATATTGAGGCATTCACCACCGAGTTATCAAAAGACAACGACACTTCCATGACTGCCAAAATGGCAGTTACGCCGATTGCAAGTAATACACCTGAAATACCCCCATGAGAATAACCCCACCAAGCAGCAATGAAAAAGCACACCACTGTAAAAATGATATCAAATAAAAAATGTCTCATGTTAGCCCTTCACACCAAAAAAAAATCATGTCAAAAAAACTTTTTGACATACAAATAAACCAATAATCATACGATTATTGGTTTTGAAATATGGTGGGGTCGGAGAGACTCGAACTCTCACACCTCGCGGCGCCAGAACCTAAATCTGGTGCGTCTACCAATTTCGCCACGACCCCAAGTTGTATAACATACCATCTTAAGATATTGTCTCAACGCTGTGTATTATACACAGTTTTAAAAATTCGGCAAGCATTTTTTAAAAAAATATAAAAAAACACGACAAATTACTGATTTAAAATATCTTTTGACTGCATGAATTTCACGCCCGCCATTGTCATGTCTGCCATTGCCTTATCCAAAGAACCATTAATATCAATTGGTGCGGTCGCATCTGTAATCACAACACATTCAAACCCAAAATCCACCGCATCAATTGCTGTCCATGCCACACAAAAATCAGTAGCAATACCTACGATATAAACGCTATCAATACCGCACTCTTTCAGGTAGCCTGTCAGTCCTGTTTTGGTCGATCTGTCTGCCTCCATAAAAGCTGAATAGCTATCAATATGGCGGCGATGACCCTTTCTGATGATCAAATGTGCTTTATCGGTCTTCAAATCAGTGTGAAAATCTGCATCTAAAGTACCCTGTACACAGTGCTCATTCCATAAAACTTGAGTGCCATAAGACAATTCGATGGTATCCAAAGGAGCTTTACCAACATGATTTTGATAAAAAGAAATATGGTCGGCAGGGTGATGGTCTTGGGTCAAAATGACAGTATCAAACTGCTCAATCAGGGCATTTACGGTAGGAATGATATTTTTGGCATTTTCCACCGCCAAATTACCATCAATAAAACCATTTTGTACATCAACAACAAGCAAAGCCTTCATGGATTTTCCCCATTCTATATTCCACTAAAATATTGATTAAAGCAAAACAAAATTCCAACACGATACACTAAAATCACAAAGACCAATCATCAAACTACCAATAATTTTCCACTGCAATATTGCCGACACCCCTTCTATTCATGGACAAGCCTTTGTTTTTTAGTGCTTCTTTAGTATCATGCACCATCTGCGGATTGCCGCAAAGCATGATATGCGAGGTGGCGGGATTAAAAAATAAATCAAGACGCTCTTCTAATTTGCCATTTTCTATTAAAATAGGAATGCGAGCATTAAAGCAATCCGCCATATTCTCACGAGTAACAATAGCAACAAAATGCAACTTGGCAGGCTCATCTACCAATTTACCAAACTGCTCGGTCAGCTCATGGATTTTATCAACATAAGCAAGCTCTGCTTGTTTGCTGACGCTATAAACAAGTACGATATTTTGATAGTTTTGCCAAGTATTTAAATCACCGAGCATTGATAAAAACGGTGCAATCCCCGTTCCTGTGGCAAGTAGCCACAAATCAGACGGCATGGGTTCCTGATAGCGAGCAAGCGTCAAAAATCCGAAAGGTTCAGGGTTTAGATATAGCGTATCGCCAACTTGTAAGTATTGAAGCTGAGAGGTAAAAGCCCCATCAGGCACAACTACTGAAAAAAATTCCAAATACTCATCATAAGGCGACGAAACCACCGAATAGGCACGAAAAATCTTTTGGCTGATTGATGCTTTGGGCTTGCCAGCATTGGCGAGCAACTGCTCAGGTGCAATACCCAAACGCACAAATTGCCCTGCTTCAAAACGAAAACCATCAGGTCGTGTTGTGGTGAAGCTAAATAGTGTGGGCGTGATGGAAGTTTTGGATAAAACAGTGATAGGAATGGCGTTTTGGTCGGACATAAAAATAATTCTCACGATAAATTTTGCCCATTTTAACAAGCCCACCAAAAAAAACAAGTGCCAATCTGACACTTGTTTTGTATTGATAAAAAACCGTCATGGCATGATGCTGGCAAGTGCTGCTAAATTCATCAATCCATTTGGCAAAATCCCAAAAACAACAATAAACGCTGTTGCAATCAGTAGCATGACACCACCTGCTTTAATGCCCCATTCATGATGCACATCAAATTCAAGATGTGCCTTAGGTCGTTGATATAGGCCAATCAGTACACGCAAATAATAAGACAGACCGATCGCACTGCCCATAATAATCAATAATGCTGCCCAAAATCTCATGCCTTGCACCGATGAGAAAATAATCATGACTTTGGTCATGAACCCTGCTGTCAGAGGAATGCCTGCCAACGATAACAGCATGATGGTTAGCACTGCTGTCAGCACAGGGCGACGCCAAAATAAACCTTGATAAAATCTTAGCTCATCTGCCTCACCTGAAATGGAGGTACGCCCACGCTCTTTATAAGGGCTTGACATCAGCGTAATCACACCAAATGCACCGATGCTTGTTAAAGCATATATTGCCATATACATGCTAATTACGCCTGTACTACCAGCACCCACGCTCAGCAAGGCCACCAATGCATAGCCAATATGTGCAATGGAAGAATAGGCAAGCAGGCGTTTTAGGTTGTTTTGGCGAATGGCAAGTAAGTTACCTAAAAGGATTGAGGCTACGATGATGAAAATCAGCACTGCATTAAAAGCGGTCAATAATGGAATGGCACTTACAATCAAAAATCGAATGGCAAGAGCCATCATTGCCACCTTGCTCACACTCGCTAAGAATGCCGCCACAGGGGCAGGTGCACCCTCATAAACATCTGATACCCAAGAATGAAATGGTGCAGCGGATAATTTAAAGGCAATCGCTACCAGCATCATTACCGCACCAAAAATGAACCATGACCCAATACGACCCTGATACAACGCCTCACCAATCTCTTTAAAGCCGAGCACGCCCACATCAGCAAAAATAAACGCCATACCCATCAACAGTGTCGCCGATGCGGTCGCTGATAATATTAGATATTTTAAGCCAGATTCTAGCGAACGAGCACGCAAAAATGTATAAGCAAGTATGCCATACATTGGCACAGATAATAACTCCAATGCCATAAAAAATGAAACCAAATGCGTGGCAGATGCCATCAGCATTGCACCAAGCGTACTGACAAGCATGAGCAAATACAGCTCTTCTTTATTGTCTTTTAAAGTTTGAAAGTAACCATAAGACAATGTACAACACGCCAAAGATGCAATTAAAATCACGGCAATATTAAACACCGCAAAACCATCAATGGTGAATAAATGGCTTGGTGCATCGATGGTAAAAAAGCCTAATGCTTGCAAAATTAACATGATTAATGCAGCGTTTAAGCCCAGTACACTGAGTGTGGCTGACCAAAAGTGCGAACGCTTAATGGCAATAGCAAACATCAATACAAGTGCTGTCAATGCCACAATCACCATCGGCATCAATGGCAATAAGGATTCAGTAAAATAATTCATAAAAACACCCCTTATTTACCATGCATGTCTGTATTTTGCTCATGAGTATGACCAGCGGTGTCATGCAATGCGTGCGATGGCCGAGCAGGAGGTTTGACCGCATATGCCTTAGCAATCCAAGTCATTGAGCTTTGCGATGCGTTCATCACAGGCTGTGGATATAAGCCCAACCAAATCAAGCCTGTCGCTAAAATAACAAGTAAACTGATCTCTCGCTTATCCAAATCTTTTAATTGCCTAGCTTGGGTTTGTGCGATGGCAGGTGCACCGCCCTCGCCAAACAACACTCGATAAATCAATACCAACGAATACAATCCACCAAAAACAAGACTGAGGGTTGCCAACACAACAATCACAGGATAGTGCTCAAAAGAACCTAGCAAAATCAAAATCTCGCCAATAAAGTTGCCAGTCCCAGGTATCCCTAAAAGAGCAGCACAAAAGAACATCAAAAACGGTGCAAGGTAGCGAAACTGCCCCCACATACCACCCATGAGTGTCAAATCACGGGTGTGCAGTCTTTCATAAATCTGCCCTGCCATGATAAACAGTGCCGCAGATGATAGCCCATGGGCAATCATCTGCACCATTAATCCTTGTAAAGACATCAAGTTGCCTGTATAAATTGCCAATAGCACAAAACCCATGTGCGAAACGGAAGTGTAGGCAAGCAGTCGCTTCATATCAGTTTGGGCAAATGCCAAAAACGCCCCATAAAACACACCGATGAGCCCAAGTGTGATGGCAATTGGTGCAAATTCTTGTGAGGCATTAGGAAACAGCGGTAATACAAATCGGAGCAAGCCAAAAGCCGCTGTTTTAATCAAAATCCCTGCCAAATCCACCGAACCTGCCGTGGGTGCTTGGGCATGAGCATCGGGCAGCCAGCCATGCAACGGAAAAACAGGCAATTTCACCGCAAAACCGATAAAAAAGCACAACATGATGGCATATTCCCACACACCCAAATCTATACCAAGTAAGTCATGGTAGTCAAAACTAAGATACTGAGTTTGGCTAAAATGAATGATCACGAGCGTCAAAATGCCAATTAACATGATAAGGCCAGATGCCTGAGTATAGATAAAGAATTTGGTCGCAGCATATTCTTTAGTTTTTCCACCAATGGCGTTATGTCCCCATAGTGCAATCAAAAAGTAAATTGGCAATAACATGAGCTCCCAAAAGAAGAAAAATAAGAATAAGTCAATTGCCAAAAATACACCTATCACACCACCTAATGACCACAAAAGGTTTAGATGAAAAAAACCCACACGGCGTGTGATTTCACCCCACGAACAGCCCACCGCCATCACGCCTAAAAATGCGGTTAAGACCACCATCATCAGGGCAAGTCCATCTAAAACAAGATGAAATGAAATGCCAAGTGATGGAATCCAAGGCAAGACAAACTGCGCCGCCCAAGGCAATGCGTGTGCATCTGTCGTGCCATCGGTGGCAAGCAGATGGCTAAAATCTCCCTGTTGCCATAACATGAGACTGACACCTAATGTGGCAAGCATGGCAAACAATGCTATCCAGCGTGGCAATTTATCATTTACTTTTTCAATCAACCAACATAAAAAACCTGCCAAAAAAGGAATGGCAATCAATGTCGGCAAAAGCCAATTCTGTTCTATCATATTACACCACCATCATCATTGCCAAGATTAGCACCACGACCAAACCCAAGCCAAAACTCACAGCGTGCGAGCCAAGCTTTCCTGTTTGTGTTTTGGTGATTAAACGGTTACTCACACTTGCTAATGCAGGCAATAGATTCCAACATTTATCCACAGGATCGGTTTTAAAAAAGTTGCAAATTGCCAAAAATGGCTTAACAAACACAATGTCATACAAAGCATCAAAGCCCAAACCGTGATAACACCAATAAGTGCAAGCACCGCCAAAGGTTGATTTGGTCCATGTGTTTAAAATTTTACCCTTATTGATTACAAATAAAAAATAAGCAACCATCAGACCCAATGCTGTTAGCCCTATGGCGATGATTTCTGCTGTGTGCTTGCCTTCATGCAGTGTGCTACCCACACTTGCTGGCAAAACATGATCAAGTGGTGGTTGAATGAATGCGCCCAGACCTGTAGACAATATGAGCAATGTGACCAAAGGCAGGGCATAACTAATACCAAAGAGCTTTTCACCGTGCGTTTTTTGTTCTCCAAAAAACACCAAATAAATCAAACGAAATGTATAAATAGCAGTCAAAAATGCACCAACCGCCCCTGCCCAAAACAGCCATTGATGCCCTGTGGCATAAGCTTCCCACAAAATGGCTTCTTTGGAATAAAAGCCCACTGTAACAAAAGGTAGTGCCACCAAAGCACCGCCACCGACCACAAAGCTTGCAAATACCAAAGGGATTTTTTTGTACAAACCACCCATCTTAAAGATGTTTTGTTCGTGGTGTACCGAAACAATGACCGCCCCACTTGCCAAGAATAACAACGCCTTAAAAAATGCGTGTGTCATCAAGTGAAAAATCGCCACTTGCCACGCACCCACACCTAGGGCAATAAACATATAGCCAAGCTGACTCATGGTAGAATACGCCAAAATGCGTTTGATGTCGGTTTGTGCCATGGCACAAAAACTTGCCACCAACATTGATAAGGCACCAATCCCACCCACAACATATGACAGTGTGTCAGGCGTCAAAACAAAGAGTGGATTCATGCGAGCGATTAAATACACGCCAGCGGTTACCATGGTGGCAGCGTGAATGAGTGCCGAGACAGGGGTGGGGCCTGCCATCGCATCAGCAAGCCAAGTATGCAAGGGAATTTGTGCTGATTTACCAAACGCACCAAATGTCAGCATGAGCGTGGTTAAAATCATCATGGGGTTATTAACACCAAAGACTTCTGGAGCTTTTGTCGTGATGGCGTGAATGTCAAGCGTACCAAACTGTTGATACAATAAAAAAAGCCCAATCGCCAAAAATACATCACCAACACGAGTTACCGTAAATGCCTTAATTGCTGCACGGCCATTGGCACGATTTTGATAATAAAAACCAATCAAAAGGTACGAGCAAATGCCCACACCCTCCCAACCAAGGTATAATAGTAATAAGTTATCCGCCTGTACGAGCAACAACATACTGGCGACAAATAAGTTTAGATAGCTAAAAAATCTAACAAAACCTGCATCACCTTTCATATACCAGCTGGCAAATAGGTGAATCAAAAACCCCACGCCTGTAATAATTGCTGTCATGGTCAAAGACAATCCGTCCAATGCCAGACCAAAATTAGGGGCAAAATCACCCACCGATAACCAAGTCCACAGCTTAATAAAAAAAGGCTTATCTTGATGATTTGCCAAATAATCCATGCCAGCAATCGCTGTCGTTAAGGCGGATAAAAATAGTACGCCCACACCGATGATGGTGGCAAATCTTTCAGGCATTTTATCTCGGCATACGGCCAAAACCAAAAAACCAATCAAAGGAAAAATAAAAGTCAGTGCCAGCATATTCATGATGATTTCACCCCTTCAACTTACTGGCATGATTGACATCAAGACTTTTGAAACGATGATAAAATTGTAAAACAATCGCAAGTCCAATCGCCGCCTCTGCCGCTGCCACAGTCAGCACAAAAATAAACATAATTTGTCCATCAGGACTGCCATGCATATTGCCAGCAACAACAAAAGCAAAAGCAGCCGCATTCATCATAACCTCAAGGCTCATCAATATGAACAGTACATTTCTACGAGCCATCACACCTGCCAAACCAATGACGAATAAAATTGCCGATACAATAAGTGCGTGTTCAGCAGGGACACCCAATGACATTGGCTGTATCGATGTTAAAACTCCGCTCATGGATTTACTCCCTTGTCAACACACTCATCAATACGGTCTTGAAAATGGCTTTCGTTTTCGTCATCCAAGGCTTTTTTGCCCAAATGATACGCCGCCACCAATGCCCCCAATAGCAAAAATGCCGCCATCTCAACAATCAACGCATATTTGCCAAACAAGACCTGTCCAACGGCTTTGGGAGGAATGACACCTCCTTGCAAATACACAGCGTCTTGGGGTGTGCCGATGATGGTTGCACCCAAAACCGCCCCAATAATCAGTGCCAACGCTGTCGGTGTTGCCCACGCTTGTGCTGACAACCACGCTTTTTCTTGGGTGGTGTCATTGCCCAAATTGAGCATCATAATCACAAATACAAACAGCACCAAAATCGCCCCTGCATAGACAATCATCTCCAAAATCCCTGCAAAAGGCGCACCCAAAATAAAGAAAATCCCTGCCACCGCAAGCAATGACACAATCAACGACAAAATGGCGTGCACAGGATTGGCGTGCGTTACCACCCTAAGGCTTGCGATGATTGCCACCAAAGATAAGGCATAAAAGCCCACCACATCGGCATTTGCCAACAAATTTAGTATATTCACGGCAACAAACTCCGTACATCAATGGGCGTATCTTCACGCTCGTGGCTTCCTTTGGGTTTGCCATCAGTTGCCATTCCTGTGACACGATAATAATTATAGTCAGGGTATTTGCCTGTACCGCTAATGAGTAAATGCTCTTTTTCATACAGCAGATTTTGGCGGTTGTATTCGCCCAATTCAAAATCAGGGGTCAGCTGAATGGCGGTGGTTGGACACGCTTCTTCGCACATACCACAAAACACACAGCGACTAAAATTAATCTGAAAAAACTCAGGATACCAACGCCCATCTTCTCGCTCGGCTTTTTGTAGGCTAATACAGCCCACAGGACACGCCACCGCACACAAATTGCACGCCACACAGCGTTCATCGCCGTCTGGGTCTCGTGTCAGCACAATCCGCCCACGAAAACGGGGCGGTACAATCTCGCTAGCAGGCACTTCTGGGTACAGCACCGTATCACGGGGACGAGTGGCGTGGCTATTTACCATCCACATAGAACGCACAAGGGTAAAAATGCCCACCGCTGTGTTTTTTAAAGTTGCAAACATTTAATTCACCATCAAAATAAAAAACGCCGTGGCAAGCAAATTGACCAGCGTTACAGGCAAACACACTTTCCAGCCAAAATTCATCACTTGGTCATAGCGTGGACGCATAAGCGACCCACGAGCCAAGACAAACAAAGTCATAAAAAACAACGTTTTAATCAAAAACCAAAACACAGGTGGCACAAAGGGAATGTGTAGATTAAAAGGTGCAAGCCACCCCCCAAAAAACAGGCAAGTCATCAAGGCACTAATGAGTACCACATTGACATATTCGCCAATAAAAAACATACCAAACTTCATACCAGAGTATTCCACATGGTAGCCTTCTGCCAATTCTTGCTCGGCTTCTGGTTGGTCAAAGGGGTGGCGGTGCGTGACTGCCACGCCTGCCACCACAAAGGTCAAAAAGCCCAAAAACTGCGGTATCACATTCCACACGCCCACTTGTGCCTCTACAATATCACGCACATTGAACGACCCTGCTTGTGCCACAACCCCCATCAAAGACAAGCCCAAAAACACTTCATAGCTTATGGTTTGGGCAGCACTTCTTAATCCACCCAATAGCGAAAATTTGTTGGCAGATGCCCAACCGCCAAACATCACCGCATAGACTGCCAAGCCTGCCATTGCAAAGAAAAACAACAAGCCAATGTCCCAATCTGCCACCCCCAAAGTGGGCGACAACGGAATAATGGCAAAACTTGCCAAAGCGGTAAACATCGCAATGGCAGGGGCAAGCGTAAACATAAATTTGTCGGCAAAATTGGGTGTCCAATCTTCTTTAAAAAAGATTTTGAGCATATCTGCCACAAGTTGGAGCGAGCCTTGCCAACCCACACGGTTTGGTCCATAGCGGTCTTGCCAAAGGGCAAGCATTCGCCGTTCATAGACAATCATAAGGGCTGCGGTAATGACAAGCCCCAAAAAAATGACCACCGCTTGCACACCCAAAAACAGCCAAGACCACGCTTCAAAGCCAAGCACGCCACTCAAAAAAGACGGCACATCAGGGACAATTCTCATTGGGCTACTCCTGTACTGGTGTTTGGTGTGCTGGTGTTTGGTGTGTTGGTGTTTGGTAGGCTTGCGGTCGTGTGTGGCAAAGGCATCACTTGACTGGCACTCAAATCCACCTTGACCGTTTGGTTTTGGTTGTTAAAGGTGTCGGTTTTGCCATTGGTGTTGATAATGGCAAGGCTTGGGGCGCGCTTGCCTGCCACCGCCTGCACCCTTTGGGCGTACATCGGCACAAACACAGGCACATCGTCCACTTGCTTGACACTGGCAGGCAAATAAGCGTGTAACGGCACAAGATTGGCAATATAGCCAATACAGCCGTCCGCCACATAATCACACACCGCCACAGGCAGGACAATGCTTTGCTCGTTTTGGTCAATTTGTAGCAAAGTGCCGTCTTTTAGCCCCCACAATTTGGCATCGTCGGCATTGACCCAAAAACAAGCAGCTTTGATTTGGCTTGCCACCACAGGACTTGATGCCACCAACGCATTGGACGCAAACAAATTGTACATCGGCACCAGTTTGGCACGCCCTGCAAACACGCTACTGGCAGGGTATTTATGGACGGTTTGGGCGGTATAATGCGTGTCGGTTTTGGGCAAATAATCAAACAAGCGAATGCCCACATCACCGCCTTTTAGGTTGCCACCGACTTTGGTTTGTAATTTGTTCCACGCTTGTGGCGAATTCCACCCTGCACTCCACGCAAAAGGAATCACAGACGCATCGGTTTCTTCGCCCACATAGCCTTCCATTGAAAAGGTCAAGGCAGAATCGGCGTCCTTAGGTTGCATTGGTTCGTGAATGGAGAGTTTGGCACGCAGTGATGTCCGCCCTGAATAACGGCGTGGCTCTCGGGCAATTTTTAGTCCTGTAATGCGATAATCAGACAAGGGGGCAACTTGTTTGACAAGTGCCAAATTGGGATTGACGCTTGCCAATTCATCAAGCAATTCATCAAAATGTGGCACGCCCTGCCCTTGTCCCTGTCTTTGCCCGTGTCTTTGTCCTAGGGTATCACCAATGGCAAACAGCCACCGCCACGCATCTTTGATGTCGGTGTGGGGTAAATAGTGCTTTTTGTCATACACGGCAAAATACCGCTGAGCTCGCCCTTCGGCAGACACCAAAGTGCCATCGCCTTCGGCAAAAGACGCCACAGGCAAGACAAAATCGGCACGCTCGTGCCAGTCATAGCGTTGGTGGTCAAGCACAATCAATGTATGGGCAAACAGTTTGTCTTTTTGGCTTTGGCTAAACCCTGCCAAGTCGTTTTCTAGTATCAGCGCCACTTCAAAGTCGCCTGCCAGCACTTCTTCTATTGGCTTACCGCCAAGCAAATCCAGCCCCACGCTATTGGCACACGGCAATACCATATACACACCTGCTTTGTCGGCATAAGACTCATTTTGGGCAAGGCTGTGCATTGGCTTACGCACACGGGCTTCGTCTTTGACAGGCAAATCGGTGGCAGGGTGTTCAGGTTTGGCAAGCAGTTCTGGATTGTGGGTGGGGGTGTCGGTTTGAGCGGATAATTTGGCTTGTTCTACTTCTAAATATTGGCGTTCGGTCACTTTGATTTGGGTGCGTTTTTGGCTTAACATTTGGCAAATGTAGCCTGTGGCATTGACAATGGCAGACGATTCAAGGCTTGTGCCTGCCACCACGAGTGGGCGGTCTGCCATCAACAAATCATAGGCAATATGGTGTGCCAAATAATCCAAACTGTCCCACGCCTTGTCAATGTCGTTTGGGTGCAAATTGGCGGTATGTTCTTTGGCAAAAATCGCTTCTTCATCTTGGACAATTTGTGCCAAATCATCGCCAAAACTTGCCAATACATCGCCCACTTTGTAGCCCAAAGTGGCAATCTCTTCAATGTCTGCCACGACAGCGGTTTTGGCAATGTCGGTCAGTTTGGTGTCTGCCACGCTTGCCACATAAATGGGGCTGTACTGGTTTTGTCCAATGCGTTTGACAGGCTCGGCAAGCCATTCTTGGGTTTTTAGGGCGGTCGCCATTTGCACCGCTTTGTTTTTGGCAGCTTGGCGGATAGACAATGCCACACGGCTGGCGGTTTGGGTAACATCTTCGCCCAATACAAGCACGCAATCGGCTTTTTCAATTTGTGCCACGCTGACATTATGCACGCTGTGATGACGAAGTAGCGACACGCTGTCTGCCACAAGGCGTTGGCTGTGGGCGGTCTGCCCTGTGCTATAATGTGCATCGCCCACCAGTGTTTTTAGGGCATAATTGCTCTCCAAACTGGCATTGGGACTACCAATACCAATCACGCTTTTGTTTTTTAATAACTGTGCCACACCGTCTAGGGCAAACTCACTACTCACCACGATATGCGTGCCGTTTGCGTGCGTGCCTTGCACTTTGGTTTTTTCAAGCGGTGCAAGTGGACGGTTTGCCAAATTGACATAGCCATAGCCAAACCGCCCTTTGTCGCACAAAAAATAGCCATTGACATCAGGGTTGTAGCGGTTTTCAATGCGTCTTAATTCGCCATAACGCTCGCCTGCTGAAATGTTGCACCCTGTGGAACACCCTGCACACACACTGGGGGCGTATTGCATATCCCATTTGCGGTTGTAGCGGTCAGAGTGGGTTTTGTCGGTAAACACCCCTGTAGGGCAAACTTCGGTCAAATTGCCACTAAACTCACTTAACAATTGTCCGTCCGTCTCACGCCCAAAATACACTCGGTTGGCGGACGCATACACGCCAAAATCCGTGCCACCTGCATAGTCTTTATAAAAACGCACACAACGATAACACGCAATACAGCGGTTCATCTCGTGGTTGATAAACGCCCCCAAATCTTGGTTTTGGTGGGTGCGTTTGACAAAGCGATAACGGCGACGGTTATGCCCAGACGCATAAGTCATATCCTGCAAATGACAATGCCCCCCTTCTTCACAAGTGGGGCAATCGTGGGGGTGGTTGGTCATCAGATATTCCACCACACGCTTGCGAAAAGCCAACGATTCGTCATCGTCAATAGAAATATACAGGTCGGTGTTGGTTGGCACCATACAGCTCATCACGATGCGACCACGCCCTGCTTGGCGGTCTTCTTCATTGTTGTACTGCTTGACGGCACATTGACGGCATGAACCGACCGACCCCAAGGCAGGGTGATAACAAAAATAGGGAATATCTAACCCCAACGACAAGCACGCCGACAACAAATTGTCCGCACCGTCCGCTTCATAGACCTTGCCGTCTAGATAAATCTTTGCCATTATGCGTCTCCTTGTGCCTGTGCTGTTGGCGTAACTGTGGGGGGTGGCGTATGGGTGCTGATTTTGCCGTCAAATTCGTGCTTAAAGTATTTTAGTGCCGACATCAAAGGCTCCATCGCTCCTGGGGCGTGGGCACAAAAGGTTTTACCCAGCCACAAATCTTTTGTCAGCTCGCCAAGTTTTTCCACATCGCCGTCTTGCCCTTGCCCTGTGTTTAAGGCGTGCAAAATCTTGACCCCCCACGGCAACCCATCACGGCACGGCGTACACCAACCACAGCTTTCACGCTGAAAAAACACCTGTAAATTGTGTAATAATTTGACCATATCTTGGGTTTCGTCCACCACCATCATCAGGCAAGTGCCAAGCCGTGAGCCTGCTTTCATAATGGGGTCAAAGTCCATTACAAGGTCAAGATGTTCATCTTTGGCGGTCAAAAAATCGGTACTTGCACCCCCTGGTAGCCACGCTTTTAAGGTCAAGCCGTCTTGCATACCACCTGCCAGTTCAATAATCTCTCGTGCGGTATAGCCAAAAGGCAACTCCCAAAGCCCTGCGTCTTTGACACGCCCAGAACACCCCATAATCTTGGTACCAGGGGTGTCAGATTTGCCTTTTGCCTTGGGCAAATCCAAATACCACTCCACGCCATTGACCAAAATGGCAGGCATATTGTTGAGTGTTTCTACATTATTGACCACGGTAGGACGACCCCACGCCCCAGAAACTTGCGGAAAAGGCGGTTTGGTGCGTGGGTTGGCTCGCCGTCCTTCCAAACAGTTTATCAAAGCGGTTTCTTCGCCACAAATATAACGCCCCGCCCCTGTGTGAATGTGCAAATCAAAGCTAAAATCGGCGCCAAGAATATGCTCACCAAGCAGATTATTGGCGATACACTCGTCCACCGCTTTTTGCAAGCGTTCCGCCGCCAAAATATATTCGCCACGGATAAAAATATAGCCCACACTTGCCCCAATGGCATAGGCGGTGATGAGCATTCCTTCAATCAGCTGAAAAGGCAGTCGCTCCATAAGCAGGCGGTCTTTAAAAGTGCCAGGTTCCATCTCATCGGCATTACAAATCAAATAGCGTACGCCACCGTCTGGGGGTGTCATAAAGGTCCATTTAAGACCTGCGTTAAAACCTGCCCCACCACGCCCACGCACATTGGCGGTTTTTATCATCTCGCCCACCTCCTTTGGGGTTTTGGATAGGGCGATTTTAAGTCCGTCAAAGCCTTGCAAACTTTGATAATCGGCTAAATTTAGCACCGCATCAAAATGTGCCAAGCGAAAAGTCAACGGGTGGCTTTTAATGGTGGGCAGTTGTCCGTCTGCCAAGCCCACGCCCCAAATGGGCGTTTTTTGGCGGTTTAATTGACTGGGGGCAAGTCCGTTTTGGCGTGCCGTGATTTGGCTTACCAAATCGGCTTTGTTGTTGGTTGTGTGATAGTGCATTTGGCTCATTGTATCGTGCATTGGCGTATCATTCATTGATATTGCTCCAATAACTTGGCAACTTCATCTGCCCCAATCGGTCCATAAGTGTCTTCATCAATCAAAATGGCAGGGGCTTTGTCGCAATTGCCCAGACAGCAAATGGGGAGCAAAGTAAAGCGTCCGTCTGGTGTGGTCTGACCAAAATCAATGCCTAGTTGCCTTTTTAATTCGTCCGCCACCGCTTCAAAGCCAGTCAAATAACACGCAATGGAATCGCACAGCAAAATAATGTGCCGTCCCACTTTTTGGCGGTAAATGCGGTTAAAAAAAGTCGCCACGCCTTCCACATCAGAGACAGCGATAGACAACATATTGGCAATGGCAAGCACTTGGGCATCGTCCACCCAACCGTTGCGTTTTTGCACAAGTTTTAAGGCATCAAGCACCGCCGCGCGTGCCTGCGGATAATGATGAATGTATTCGTTAATACCGTCAATTTCTTGGGGCGTCAAGATGGCGGACACCGCAACTTTGGGGGTCTGACTGGTTACAATTTTCATAAAAGACCTTTTTTATGAACAGCTTGCCGAAGCTGGCTACATCTGCTGGCTAAATTCGTGTATTATAACATAAACTTACACAGTGTTGCGTTCAAATTTTACACAAAGTTACCGTGCAAAATTTTGTGTAAGTATTTAGTAAGAATTATTCTTATTTTGCCACCGTCCACCGTGCTATATCCTTTTGCCACTCTAAAAGATTTGGTGCTATTTTCAAATAGCTAATTTCAAATACTTGACAAGTTTTGGCCAGTTTAGTTTTGGCTTATATTTGACTGCTTTATTTGACTGCTTGGCTGTTAATCACTTAACGCTAACTAATTAACGGTTAATTGCTTGACCGCTTGACTTTATGGAGCTTGGCTATTGGTTTTGGTTATTGTATGGACTTTGATGATTTCATTGCTTTTGGTTATTTCATTACGGTATTCGCCGTGTTGTTAGCTGTTTTTTTGATAATGGGTTGTTTTAAGTTGCTAATTTATTGCATTTGTTTATTGCATTTGTTTATTCATTAGACTTCCTGCAAAACCCCAAAGTTAAGGAAAACCGTTCGTGGTGAGCTTGTCGAACCATAACGGTTTTCCGCCACCCTTCAACAAGCTCAGGGCGAACGGAAAACCTAGTATCGCAGGAAATCTAATAATTGATATAGATATATATATTTACCCAAAAAACTTATCCAAAAAAAACAAAAAAACGCACAAAAGCGTTTTTTGTGCGTTTTGATATGAGCTGATTTGCTTATTTTAGTCTAACTACTGTGTTAAATTTCTACTATTGTAGATATAAATGGTATTTGACAAACAGCTTTTAATAAACAGCGTTTAAGCACCCATTTTGACAACCGCTTCTTTGGTTGTCCAAAGGTCATTGGCAATGATACGGTAATTAATCAGTGCCGCCAAATAACCGTCGCCCTCAGGAATGCGTGGTCCTGCGGTGGCATCTTTAATCACCGCCACTTCAAAACCTTGCTCCACCAATTCACGCAAATGCGATTCAATACATAAATTGGCTGCCATACCTGCCAAAATGACTTGGTCAATTTTATGCTTGCGTAATTGCAATACCACATCGTTGGTCTCTGGCCCAAAAATTTTGTGTGGCGATGCGATAACCGTTTTGCCGTCATAAATATATTTTTTGTAGCGTTCAACAAAATCTGCACCAGACCCCTCAAAACCCTCCATTGTATAAGCCCCTTTGCGAGCAAACATATTGGTTTTGTGCATAAAGTTTTCACCTGGTGCCATAAATTGCCACTGATGGTCGGTGGGATAATAGTAATGTGGCGACACAAAAACAGGCATATTCACTTTTTTTGCGGCTTTAAAAAGCGTTTCTATATTTTCTACGGTGTTATTTTGTTGAATACTGTCTTTTAAAACCTCCCACATCACACCATTTGGGCTTAAAAAATCATTTTGTGGGTCTACCACCACCAAAGCCACTCGCTTAGGATTGATGGTCATGCCAGGTCGCTCCAACCCATACTGTTTTGGTTCAGCATAGGGGTCGGTTGCTGTGGCTGTGGTTGTCTTGGCGTTCGCATTACTGCCAATGCCCAACGCACCCATTACACCAGCTGCCATTGCGATTGTACCAAAACCCAAGGCATCACGGCGGTTTTTGTCAATCTGCACCGCATCATTTGCGGTTGGCGATTGGTCTAAATCTGTGTTTTGCATAACTGCCTCTCAATAAAATACTGTTAATTAAAATACTGTTAATTAAATACTGTGAATAAACTCAACACTATTCATCAATCAAATACTGCTGATAAAAAAACAATCAATTTAAAGATAAGTTTATTATATTTAAACCCAGATTATCTTTAAACCCAAAATTTTTTAAATTCAGCCCTCTTTGATTGTAGTCATTTTTAAATTTGCTATCTTTTAAAGTCAGTATTCTTTAAGTGTTAAAAAATACTGACCCAAGCTCTTAGTACAAATCTTTTATTTATGCGATTCTATCGCTTCCAAAGCTCGCAAGGAATACGCATAAGCAGCCCCTGCATTCAATGAAATGGCAGTTGCCAATGCCCCTGCAATCTCAGAATCGGTTGCACCTGCGGCTAAGGCTTTTTGGGCGTGTACGCCAATACAGCTTTCGCAACGAGTGGTTATGGCAACAGCGATTGCAATAAGCTCACGGGTTTTTTCGTCCAACCCTTCGGCGGCGGCTGCACTGTCCAAAGCCTGATAGGCTTCTAGCATTTTTGGGTTGGTTTTGCCCAATTTACCAAAAGATTGTTTGGTGTGATTGGTGATTTGTTGCCAGTCAGCAAAAGACATAATAGTCCCCTTATTAAAAATTAGTTTTTGATTAACCACAATATTCAAGTATAATTGCATTGCGGTGGTGCTATTATAAAGATTTTTATTTGTTGTACTTACCCTTTTGTCTCAAAAATTAGTACAATTAATCCATTTGGGGGATTGTATGCTAGGTAGCTTATTAACGCTGGCACAACTTCGTGCAGGCGTGCATATGGATTGTCGCTTGGGCGGTGAATGGCAGATAGACCAACAGCCCACAGCAGGGCAAATGATGTTGCATATCGTAACCAAAGGGGCGGTAAAACTTGCGGTAAAAAACACAACTCACATTTTAAGAGCAGGTGATATTGCCTTGTTTTGTGGGATAAACCACTGCATACAAAATGCCAATGCTGACACCCATCGCTTGGTTGATGCCACTTGTGCTATCCAAAGTATGTCAGGGGCATTTTTGGTCAATCAAGTTGGCAACCAGACCGATTGCACAATGCTGTGCTTAAATTTTTATGCCGACAAACACAGTAGCTTATTGGCAAATCTGCCAGATTTTTTTATTGTAACCTTAAATGAACAAACACTGCATCCGCTGGTAAAGTTAATGAGTGATGAAGCTCAAAACCCCAATCAAATTGGCAATGCGTTTTTGGTGGATAATTTAGCCCAGTCAATACTGGTATATGTGTTGCGTGCTTTGCCTAATGAAAAATTAGGTGGTGTATTAAAGGCACATCAGCACCCTAGGCTGTCAGAATTGATTACCCAAATTGCCAATAAGCCTGACGATGATTTTAGCATACCTGCAATGTGTAAAAAATTGCATTTATCTCGCTCAACACTCATTCGGCTATTTCAAAAGACATTGGGTGTCGCACCGCATACTTTTGTCAAAACGATGCGTCTTGAATATGCCGCAAGGCTTTTGCGTACCAGCCAGCAGTCGGTATTACAAATTGCCATTGAGACAGGGTTTGGCTCACAAACCCATTTTAATCGTGCATTTAAAGCACATTATGGCGTGTCTCCAAGCACTTATCGCCTAACGCCAATATCAATGCAATGACATCAAAATAACAAAAGCCATTTAACAGACTTTATATGCTACTAATGCGATGATAATGCCAACCCCACCGCACGCTGTATCACAGGGTCGTTTTTGGCGACATTGACATCGGTGGGGAGCGTAAAGTTTGGCGGATTTGCCACCAGTACATCAGGCTGTGTGCCAACAATGGCATTTATCGTGCCGTCTGGGGCAATCCCAAGCTGTTTGGCATAGCGGACAGCAAAATGGGTGTTGGGCAAAATCGCAATCATTGGGTCAGTGCCTACACCATCGCCACGAGTGGGCGTCCCCACCAAAGTGGCAAACTTTGTGTATTTGGCAAAAATCGCCAAAGTTTCTGCCGAACTGTACACATCGGTGTCCACCAGTAGATAAATTTTACCGCCAAATCCAATGCCGTTTGGGTCCATATCCACACGCAAAGGCTGAATTTCTTGATAGGCAAATGTATCCAAAATCCGTGCCAAATCTGCCGACACAGGCAACGCCTTTGCCACCTGCGTGCGGTCAATGTCGGTCATCGTGGGGCGAGTGGCTTTGTAAGCGTCCATTTGCGTGCCTTTTTTAAAAAAGCTATACAAATCAAGCGATAAGGGGCGAGCTGTGATGGCAGGCAACAAAAACTGCGTCCAATAGCGGGTGTCGCCCCCTGTGTTGGTGCGAATATCCACAATCAAAGCAGGGTAATGCTTGATTTTTTGCAAATAACGCATCACAGCGTGGCGTTCGTCCGTATCCAGTAGACTCAAATGGGTCAGCTCACGCACCGACAAATAGCCCACCTGATTGGGCACAACATCAAACATCTGCACATTGGCAGGCACAGCAATTTGGGCATCAATTTTGGCGATTTTTTCACGGCGTGCTTGTTCTTCTTGGGATTTGGTTATACCAATTTCGGTGGCATAGGCTTGTTGCAAGCGTTTATCACGAGTCAAATGGGTATAAATCTGCCAGCGATAATCGTCGTGCTTGCTTTGACTATAAATGCCAATGGCGTATTGCACATCGGCTTTGGTCATCATATGGGTGTGTTCGTTGTCCAATTTGGCAAGCACATCGTTTAACAAAAAGAAAAACTCGGTGGGATTTTTTGCCTGCATAATATGGGCTTTGTGCTTGGCATAATCGGCAACAAAATCATAGCCTGTGGCGTTTTTTTGGGCTTGCAATAAGGGATATTCTTGCTTGATTAAATCAAACACATAGTCAAAATCTTCTGCTTTTTGTACATCAAAGGGCTTGGGATTGGGTTTGGGGGCTGGGTCATAAAATACCCAAGCGGTGAGTGCCAATAATGCAATGATTAGGGGTAAGACAATGGTTTTTTTCATTTTTTAACCGTTCAATATAAAATACTGGTTTATAATAAATCACGCAGTGAACTTATTACCCCAAAACAGGCAAACAATAATAACACCACCGCCGATAGTGTCATACTGACTTTGATAAAATTATCATTGGCAATTTTGGCAAACAAATAAGCGTATAATAACAATAAGCCATAATCCAATACCACCCAAGTCAAAGTTAATATCACTGCTGAGATAAGCTTATCATCAGCGACTGCAAAAAACAAAGGAAAAAATCCAACAAAAAACAAAATGTCTTTGGGGTTGGCAATGCCCACCAAAAAGCCTTGTTTGATATAGCCAATCGTGGATAATTCTTTATCATCTTGTGCCAATTTTAATTGATGAATGGTTTGGCTGTCTTTAAATATACCATAGGCAAAATAGGCAATATACAAAGACCCAAACAAAGTCAAAACACGCAAATAATCTTGATTAACGCCTACCACGCCAAATAACGCCAAAAAAGAGATACCAATCAATATCAAAGACGCCAAATTCGTGCCAAAAATAGTGGCAATGCTCGGCAACAATCCGTGTGTCGTGGCACGACTTGCCACCATTACCATAACAGGACCTGGTGTGGATAAAAACACCACCACAGCGATGATAAATCCTAGCCAAAGTGTATAGTCCATTATTTCTCCATTTATCCAAAAACTAAAAATTGGCAGTCGGTAATTATAATACACCCACAAATCCATTATAACCAATCTTTAATGCCAAAATGAATAGTATGCCAAAAACAAGTTGTTTAAAAACTGTTTCACTAATTTTATTTCTTAGCCAAATGCCAATATATAATCCAATAATGGATAATATCGTAAGCAAAAATATTAAACCATATTCACGATTATTTAATAATAAATACTGGTCTTTTAGCATATAAATTTGAACAATCTTCGCCAAAAGATAACATAAGTTGCTTGCTTTTGCTATACGATTTTTATCGTCTGTTTCACTAAATAAAAATATTAGTAATATAGGGGACATTGCATTGGTCGCACCACCAATGATTCCTGCCAATAGTCCAAAAATTATCATATTTTTAGAGTTGGCAACCACTTGAATGGTTTTTGTTTTTTTGTAGATACCCAAAAGACCATTTAATGAATAATACAGCGTAACACTTGCCATTAATACAAATAGCCAAGATATTGGAAGCACCAAAAGCAGTTTTACACCCAAAATACTGCCAATCACACTACTAATCGCAAGTAATTGATAGGTTTTTAAATAATAAACAATCTCTTGCCAAAAACTTTTTTTGTTATTGCTACATAAAACCAACAAACTCATCAAAAGACTGGGTAATGCTACCAATGCCACAACTTTTGATAATGGCATTACAAATGCCAAGGCGGTTGTGCCAAGCATTGGAAAGCCCATTCCCGTAATGCCGTGCAATATGGCAGCGACAATAAAGACAATAGATTGTATTATTTGTTGCAAGGCAGTCCCTTATGCAGTATTTTTTATTGATTTACAATGCTTTATATTGTATTTTTTATCAAAATTTTATTGCTTGCAGAATATGGCTTTGATTGATAATACACTTTTTTTGACAAATTTAAGACTTGATTTTAAACTGCTATCAGTTTTTGAAAAAAATGGTGTGTGGCATACACCTTTTTTACAATTGGCTTTTTATTTTGATTTTTGATGTTTGGCAATCACAAAGATAATGGCAACGACACAAAATA
The DNA here is from genome assembly GCF_035181385.1 of Moraxella sp. Pampa. Lineage (NCBI taxonomy): Bacteria > Pseudomonadati > Pseudomonadota > Gammaproteobacteria > Moraxellales > Moraxellaceae > Moraxella > Moraxella sp. Pampa. The sequence continues at coordinate 66,019 of NZ_JAXCJK010000006.1, forward strand.
AAACGATGATTAAATAATGCCACATACCGCTCACTTGATACAATAAGCCACTTACCACAATACAAGCGGTAAAAATGCTGATTTTTAGAGCTGTTTGATTGCCTTGTAAATGGGTCTTGGTGTTATTTGAGATAGTTTTATTGGCAAGCACAGACATCAAACCAACAACACCAATAATAACAAATAAAATCAAGCCAAATACTGTTTTGCTAAGCCCTCCATTTTCATATAAATACACACAATAGCAAAAAACCAAAAAGCTAATACCACTCACAAGATTTATGAGTAATCTACCCATAAACATATCTTAGATTTTAAAGGGTGTGTATTATGCACCGTTTTTTACCAAAATTATCTGTTTAATTTTGATAAATATTAAATTAAAAACAAAATAGACTTCCTGCGAAACCTTTAAATAAGGAAAACTGTTCGTGGTGAACTTGTCGAACCATAACGGTTTTCCGCCACCCTTCGACAAGCTCAGGGCGAACGGAAAACCTAGTATCGCAGGAAATCTAATTAAATTTATTTTTAACTTTGGTATTTTAAGGGTGCGTGGTACGCACCTTACTTCTTGCCAATTTTTAATTAGCGACTATTGGCAAATTCACGGTCAAATTTATAATCCTTTGGCAAATGAATTTTAATGGTTTTAAAAACTTCTTTCATTGTTACCTTTGGATTATATATGTATAGGATTTTTTATTGCTATCATTTGGTTTAATTTCTTTCATTTTCATCATTATTAAATCGTAAGGTGTGTATTACGCACCTTACTTACTAATTTTCCGCACGAAAGTTTTTGCCCAACAATTCGCCAAGCCCTTGATAATGGCGAAAATTATAAATAAGCGGTTGCCATTTGTCTGGGTTAATTTTATCATCATCAAAAATTAAATTTTCTAAGACGTGAACTTGCACAATTTTTAATTCAATAATGACATAACCGTTTCTTTCGTGAATGCACTCAATAACACACTCGGCTTGCAATGGGCATTCAGCAATTCTTTTTGGTTTAATTTTTAATGAATTTTGTTCAGTAAATTCGCCAATTGCAAATTTATCATCACAAAATTGATAACTTTCGTTTACAGCACTTTTATTAGCAGTAAACGGAGCAATTTTTTCTATTTTTTGCCACAAAGTTTCATCAGCAATATTTAATACCACTTCTTGACAAATTTTTAAATTTTGATAAGCTTTTCCTTGCGTGCCAAGCCCAATGACCACATTATCCCCCAAACACCAACTGGACGAAATGGGTGTAATATTTGTTTTATTATTTTCATCAATGGTTGTTAATAAAATTACAGGAAATCCATAATAAAACATTTTGGGGGAAATTGGTTTGTGCATTACCATTTACCTATCACAATCCGCCATTACAATATCAATACTTGCCAAATAAATAATGGCATCGGATACCAAAGAGCCGTTAATCACAGACGGCATTTGTTGCAAATGGGCAAAGGTGGGCGTGCGAATGCGTGTGCGGTAGCTCATCGTGCTATTATCCGACACCACATAATAGCTGTTTAGCCCCTTGACCCCTTCTACCATACAAGCACTCTCGCCTGCTGGCATCACAGGACCCCACGATACCGAGATAAAGTGGTTAATGAGTGTTTCAATGTCTTTGAGCGTCTTGTCTTTGGGCGGTGGCACCGCCAGTGGGTGGTCGGCTTTGTAGGCACCTGATGGCATATTGTTTAGACATTGCTCAATAATTCTTAGACTTTGGCGAATTTCTTCAATTTTGACCAAACAGCGGTCATAGGCATCGCCGTTATAAAACACTGGCACTTCAAAGTCAAAATTCTCATAGCCCAAATAGGGGCGAGCTTTTCGCAAATCAAACTCCACGCCTGTGGCACGCAGACCTGCCCCTGTTACCCCCCACGCTAGGGCGTGTTTGGCATCGTATTGGGCAACCGCTTGCGTGCGTCCTTTTAGCACCGTGTTGGTCATTGTCGCCTTAAAATACTCATCAATGCGTTTTGGCATCCAATTCAAAAACTCTCGCACAAGGCGTTCCCACCCATTTGGCAAATCCATCGCCGTACCGCCAATCCTAAACCACGCAGGGTGCATACGATAGCCTGTTACCGCTTCAATGATGTCATAGGCTTTTTGGCGGTCGGTAAACATATAAAACACTGGCGTCATTCCGCCAGCGTCTTGAATAAAAGTCCCCCAATACAGTAAATTATTGGTAATCCTAAACAACTCACTCATCATAATGCGAATGGTGTTGGCGCGCTCTGGCACACTGATGCCTGCCAATTTTTCCACCGCCATAATATAGGGCAACTCATTCATCACCCCACCCAAATAATCAATGCGGTCGGTATAAGGAATGTACGAATGCCAAGTTTGGCGTTCCGCCATTTTTTCCGCCCCTCGGTGATGATAGCCAATGTCAGGAATGCAGTCCACCACTTCTTCGCCGTCAAGCTGTAACACCAAGCGAAACGCACCGTGTGCCGATGGGTGGTTGGGGCCGATATTCAAAAACATAAAATCTTCATCACGCCCAGAGCGTTTCATTCCCCACTCTTCTGGCACAAAACGCAAATTTTCTTGTTCAAATTCTTGTTTGGCAGAGTTCAAAAAATACGGCGTAAATTCGGTCGCTCGTGCGTGGTACTCTTTACGCAACGGGTGTCCTTCCCAGTATTTGGGCAATAAAATGCGTGTCAAGTGCGGATGTCCGTCAAACACCACGCCAAACATATCCCACACTTCTCGTTCATACCAGTTGGCATTGGGATAAATTTGCGTGGCACTTGGGATATGCTCGCCATCTTTTAACGCCACCTTAATGCGAATGTCCGAGTTTCTCTCCAAGCTCATTAAGTGATAAAACACGGTAAAATCGCTGGCTGGCTGTCCATAGCGGTGCTTACGCAAACGCTCGTCAATACAAGACAAATCCACAAGCATTACAAAGGGTTTGGGCAGTTTACGCAAATACAAAAGCACATCAAGCACTTGCCCACGCTCCACCCAAATGGTGGGAATGCCGTCTGCCGTGTCTTGAACGGTTAAATTGTCAAACTTTGCATTAAGCTCGGTTAAAATCTCAAAATCGTGAATGTGGTGAATGCTCATAATACCAACTTTTGTTTGTGTTTGTTTGCTTGCGTGGTGCTTGCGAGTTTAAAAATAATTGGGTTAAAATTTATACCATACAGTATTTTTTAATTGTAAGGTGCGTATAACGCACCGTTTAAAATAGCAACTTTCAATTAAGTCCAATCAAAAGTAAATAAAACAATTTTACTAATTGGTTCATACAATAAAACAATCCAGTCCGCCCCATCACAACCATAATTATAAGCAGGTACGCTAGCAATAAAATAGAATGGATTATCGTTATGACTAATTATCAATCTTTCATCATCATCCCAATCGCCAAAAAACGCTTGGGGCATTTCTAAACCCGATGACCAATTTCCAGCATTATTTTCCAATTCACCGCCAACGCTCTCCAACCAATTTTCTCTTTCGGTCTCATCATCAGATTTTGCATTCCAATTATCCGCCAAATAACCATTTTTGGCATAAAATTCTTTAATCGCTTGATATTTTTTTATGCTTTTGGCAATGTCTTTTTCAAAACTTTCATTAACTTCATCGCCGTGAATGGGACTTCTTATAAAATAGCCTTCATCGCCCAAAAATTCATAACGATTGTCATCGGTTAATCTAAACGCCAACCAATTTTCACCCGTAAATTCATTATGAAATTCGCCTGTCCAACCGCCAATTACGCCGTCTTCTGGCTCAAATGGGTTTATCATATGAACCACTTGACCACGCCATTCATAATTAATCATTCCCAAATCAATGGAAATGAGTGGCAAAAAGTGTTCTTTTAACCAAGATTGGTGTTCTACAAAAATTTTATCAATACTTGGAAATGGAGTTAAATAACCATTCAATGTTTTAACATTTCTATAAATTTGGGGTTGGGTAAATTTTTGTACAATCAATTCAGAAACACTCAAACCCAATTCTTTGGCTTGATTGATAATAACTTCTTCAATATGTTTAGGAATATCAATAACCATTTTTTAGCCTTCTTGTATTAAAATTCATTGGGTTTTTAACAAATACCCAATCCATCGCTTAATAAACTTCCAAACCCAAACTTTTAGCCAATTCTAATAATGTGGGTCTATCGGATTTTTTAACCAGCCAAATGTTAATATCATCACCACCACTTTCCAAACCAAACAAACTATATTCTGTTTGATTTTCCAAATGATTGATAATCACATTGATATCGCCCAATACTTCTTCGTCATCAACAAAGAATGCTTGATTGATACGCTTGCCAATATAATCACACAAATCTTCAGAATAAAAACGCCAATCATCATTATGATAATCAAAATTTTCTGCTAGTAAATTAAACAAATCATAAAACTCATCATATTCATTTTCTTGATAAGTATGTTGAATGTCATTTAATTGTTCATCACTTAATTGATAGCAGTGATTAAGCAATTTTAAAAATTTGGCGAATTTTTCTGGGTGTTTTGGTAAACTCATTGTTAAACTCCAATTTTATTCCACATTATCAGGACTTCTTAGATTTTTAACCGCAATGCGTGTTTCGTTTTTACGGTCTCGCTCAGGCGTCATAATCGGCTGATACACACCTTGCATTAACTCCAACCTAAGTAATAATTTTTATAACTTTCAGCAACTTCATCACCATTTAATTCTTTGACAATATCATATAATTTTTTATTAGAACTAAAATCAGTAATATGCACAAACACACAAACACGCTTATCATTATGAATTGATTTTAACGCATTTAAACAGATGTTAAGAAATTCGTCTTCATCAAACTCATCATAATCCTTACTGTTCAAAAAATCAGTAATATTTTCTATATTAAAATTAAAAGCCTTATCATCAAAACATTCATCTTGCCATTCTGCGGTGTTCCAATAACATTCATCACAAGCTTTTTCATTTTTTAAATCATCAAAAAATTCATTGTTATTCACCGCAATCAAAAATGTATCAAAACTCTCATCAGTAACAATCGCAAATGATGATAAATCTGGATATTTTTCTTTAGCAAGTTGATAATAAAATGCAACCGCTTGATAAATATCATCTTGAATTGATTGTATCATAGTTCCTATTCCACATTATCAGGACTTCTTAAATTTTTTACCGCAATGCGTTCGGCATTTTTTCTATCCCGCTCTGGGGTCATAATCGGCTGATACACGCCTTGGTCAAGATGAATGCCAAGCGGTCGGCGTTCTTTTTGAATGGACTCTTGCAAAAGCATAATCGCTTGAATCACCGCTTCTGGGCGTGGCGGACAACCAGGGATATAGACATCCACAGGCAGGATTTTGTCCACGCCCTGCACCACCGAATAAATGTCGTACATACCGCCAGAATTGGCACACGCCCCCATTGAGATGACCCATTTGGGTTCAAGCATTTGCTCATACAGACGCATAATCACTGGTGCCATTTTGACAAAACAAGTGCCAGCGACAATCATCACATCGGCTTGGCGAGGGGAGGCACGAATCACCTCCGCCCCAAACCGAGACAAATCGTGCACCGCTGTCAAAGTCGTGGCATATTCCACATAGCAGCAGCTTGTGCCAAAGTTAAACGGCCACAGTGAGTTTTTGCGTCCCCAGTTGGCGGCGGCGTGAACCAGATTGTCCAAATTACCCATAAAAACCGAGTTTTCTACTTCTTTTTCATCCACCGTTTGACGGCTGATTTTAGGATAAGTGTCTTTGTCCAAATTGGGGCGAGTAAAAGTGTATTTCATAGTGGCTCTTTTGGCTTAGAATAAATGGCTAAAATTTGGCTAAGAATATGGTTTGAAAAATCAAACCGACTTTTTAAAATCAATACTGGTAATCTGCCCTGTGGTATTGATATGGTCAATGTTTGCCATATCGTGCTTGTCTTTTTCAAGCAGTGCTTGCAAGTCTTTTCGCCCTACAAAAATACGCCCAGACGATTGGGCAGGCACTTTGCCAGTTGGGTCGGTGTGCAACTCATCAATCGTGGTAAAGGCGGTAATGCTGGCTAGGTCAAAACCCTCAGGGCGTGCCAAAATGCGTGGTTTTTTGCCCCGTTTGTCGGCAGGCGCCCAGTTCATCGCCCCCAATTTCATCTCATACACAAGCCCCACAAACAAAATGCCAATAAAGGCAGCAGCAGCGGTAAAGCCTACCCACCCCACTTCACGCACGCTGACCGAGTAAGCATACAAATACAAAGCTTCCAAATCAAAAATCACAAAAAAAATCGCCACCAAATAAAATTTGGCGGACAAGCGAATGCGCGCAGAACCTGCAGGCTTAACCCCCGCTTCAAAAATTTCGTGTTTTTGATTGCCTGATGAACGCCCACCCAAAAGGCGTGGTATGATGAGCATGAACGCCACAAGTCCTGCTGCGGCAAGTAGATAGATAATGGCTGACCATTCGGCTGACATGAATCACCCCTGCGTGATTTTTTTGAATGATGAATTCAAGGGCGGTCAAACCTTTTGACACGCCCAAATTTGGGACGCATTATACCATAATTTGGCATATTACTCATGAAAGATAGCAATTATTTTATAAGTTTTGCCAATAAACAAGAGCAAAAAAGCACCAAACTCAACAGCTTATTGGCTGATCACTTGTGTGCCTTTTGGTACGCTAAAATCAAACTGGCTGGCGTTTATTTTTTTATTAATACTGATGTTGCTAAACTTAACGGTGGTCTGTTGTCCTGACAAATCCAAAACAATGATTTGTACAGGCTTATCATCATAAAAGCTGATGTACAATTCACTAAACCCTGCATTGGCAGATTTTGGCATGAGCTTGAAATAGTTTTTGGCACTGTTGGGCTGAGTGATATGGAAGCTGTCTGCAATTTTATCTGGATTCCCTGACAGCAAAATTGCAGGCGTATCCCCAATTTGATTGGCGATGGATTGTTTGATGGCTTGGCCCAAATCAGGGTCATACACCCACATGACCGCATTGTTGGCGATGATCAACTGATTGGCTGGTGACTTGGTCTCCCAGCGAAATTGATCATAACGCTGAACCGCCATCACACCACTAAAATTGGTGGTTTTCTTGCCTGCCTTGGTCGTTTGGGTGAAGTTGGCTGTCATAGAATTGGTTGCTGATAGCAGAGCATTTAAGTTTTTTACCGCCATTTGCTGGCTATCAGACTGGGCGGTGGCTGGCAATGCCAACAAGGTAGTTACCAAAACTAAACTTGTGCTTAAAAATTGTTTTAGCCCTAAGGCTTTTGTGATACCAAATTTTGACATGAATTTCTCCAAATACAGCTGATTATGCTGCTTTATTAGACATGATAAATCATATCCGTGATTGTGCTACTTTTATCTTTATCTATAAACCACATGAATGATGCCTATTATTATGTATCATGCGTCAGTTATCAACAAAAAAATACGCTGATAGCATCATATCGCTTAACTTAATTTTTAATTCAATCTTGCAATCTTAAAATTAATTTGAAAGTTAATCGTAAAATCAACAGCTCAAATTAGCATTGTGCATCATATTCATATTGGTTATCATTGATCATATTGCCAGTTTTTCTTGTTGCAATCTACTAGAAAATTGCAACCAAAAGAAGTGAATTGTTACAGATTGGTCAATCATTTGGCCGGTGATGATTGTGTACCCAAAATATATTCATTAAATCAAACATGATTGGTTATTTTGCCATATTTTTTAATTAATTTTTTAATTTTTTTATCATGAATGCCTAAAAATAAAACAAAAAAAAGACAAGTCGATAGACCTGTCTTTTTTGTTTTGATCCACTTAAATGTGATGATCATGACTGGATTAACCACATCTTTTAATCAAAATATAAAAAAGTTGGGTTAATCGCAGTCGGTGGCTTGTACCTGGCATACCACCAGATACAAGCTTTAGTAGGTTAATCAATAACACCACTGATGGCGATACGCAGACCTGCACTGCCTGAGGTACCAGCAGACATACCGCTAGATAGCGACCAACGACCATTATCTGCAGTTTTGCGAAGAGATACAGCCACCGCTTGTTGACCACCATAGTGTGCTGCACCTACCGAGTAGGTCCATTTGCCTGGTACTGATGCGGCTTCTGAGAATGCCATCGCTGATGCGATACCTGCTTTGGCACCTTTATCCACCTGACCGATACGAGTATCCATTTTGTTAATGCCGCTATAGATTTGCTGTTTTGCACTCTCTAGCTGCCCCATGGTTACTGCATCGGTAGCATCACGGCCATCGGCAACATTGGTGATACGGTTACCACCGTTGTTCAAGCCATTTTTGGTGAATCCAATCAGTGGGTTTGTACCGTTTGTAATGGTTAGGCCATCTTTACTAAGGGCAACCTTAGTTGCGTCAACCTGAGCATTACCAGCGTTAGAACCAGCATTGTTATCGCTTGATGCATCGGTGATAACTAAGCCATCTTTAGAAAGCGTAATCACTCGATTATCAGCGTTTGATTGGCCAGAAGTACCCTTGCCACCCAAGATGGTTATGCCATTGGTGATGGCCATACCATCTTTAGTGACGCCTTGGAAGCCACCAGTGTCACCTTTATCACCTTTAGGACCTGCTGGGCCAGTGTCACCTTTGTCGCCTTTAGGACCTTGAGGACCTGCTGGACCTTGAGGACCACCGGCTGGGCCTTGTTCGCCACGCTCGCCTTTAGGACCTTGTGGACCGGCATCACCTTTAGGACCTGCTGGGCCAGTGTCACCTTTATCGCCTTTAGGACCTTGAGGACCTGCTGGGCCTTGAGGACCACCGGCTGGGCCTTGTTCGCCTTTTTCACCACGCGGACCTTGTGGGCCTTGAGCACCAGTGTCACCTTTGTCGCCTTTAGGACCGGTATCACCTTTATCGCCTTTAGGACCTGCTGGACCTTGAGGACCACCGGCTGGGCCTTGTGGACCTACAGGACCTTGGGCACCAGTGTCACCTTTATCACCTTTAGGACCTGCTGGGCCAGTGTCACCTTT
>NZ_JAXCJK010000007.1:0-5338 GCF_035181385.1 Moraxella sp. Pampa
CAAAAACCCCCTCCAACAACCGTTGAAGGGGGCTAAATAAGGTGCTGACGATGACCTACTCTCACATGGGCGAACCACACTACCATCGGCGCTAAGACGTTTCACTTCTGAGTTCGGGAAGGGATCAGGTGGTTCCATCTTGCTATTGTCGTCAGCGTAAAAGGATTAACAACGCTGTTATGAGTCTGTTTTTTAAGTTTGTTTCACTTTTTAAGTTAAAAAGTAAATTCATTCAAGATTGATTCAAGCTTGTTAGGTAAAATCTTACACTTACCATTTAACACTGAGTGTTTGATGACTGATTCACAGTATCTAAACCACTTGGGTGTTGTATGGTCAAGCCAAACGGGCAATTAGTATTGGTTAGCTACACACATCGCTGTGCTTCCACACCCAACCTATCAACGTCGTAGTCTACAACGGCCCTTTAGGGAAATCTTATCTTGAGGTGGGCTTCCCGCTTAGATGCTTTCAGCGGTTATCCCATCCGAACGTAGCTACCCGGCAATGCCACTGGCGTGACAACCGGAACACCAGAGGTTCGTCCACTCTGGTCCTCTCGTACTAGGAGCAGATCCTCTCAAATTTCCAACGCCCACGGTAGATAGGGACCGAACTGTCTCACGACGTTCTAAACCCAGCTCGCGTACCTCTTTAAATGGCGAACAGCCATACCCTTGGGACCTGCTTCAGCCCCAGGATGAGATGAGCCGACATCGAGGTGCCAAACACCGCCGTCGATATGAACTCTTGGGCGGTATCAGCCTGTTATCCCCAGAGTACCTTTTATCCGTTGAGCGATGGCCCTTCCATACAGAACCACCGGATCACTAAGACCTACTTTCGTACCTGCTCGACTTGTGGGTCTCGCAGTTAAGCGCGCTTTTGCCTTTATACTCTTTGGACGATTTCCGACCGTCCTGAGCGCACCTTCGTACTCCTCCGTTACTCTTTAGGAGGAGACCGCCCCAGTCAAACTACCCACCATACATTGTCCTTGCTATTGTTATAGCTAAGTTAGAACCCCAACATAACCAGGGTGGTATTTCAAGGTTGGCTCCATAAGGACTGGCGTCCCTACTTCAAAGCCTCCCACCTATCCTACACAAGTTAGGTCAAAGTTCAATGTAAAGCTGTAGTAAAGGTTCACGGGGTCTTTCCGTCTAGCCGCGGGTACACAGCATCTTCACTGCGATTTCGATTTCACTGAGTCTCTGCTGGAGACAGCGCTGCCATCATTATGCCATTCGTGCAGGTCGGAACTTACCCGACAAGGAATTTCGCTACCTTAGGACCGTTATAGTTACGGCCGCCGTTTACTGGGGCTTCGATCAAGAGCTTCGCTTACGCTAACCCCATCAATTAACCTTCCAGCACCGGGCAGGCATCACACCCTATACGTCCACTTTCGTGTTTGCAGAGTGCTGTGTTTTTAATAAACAGTTGCAGCAGCCTGGTATCTGCGACTGCCAACAGCTCAGAAAGCAAGTTTCATCACCATCGGCAGCGTACCTTCTCCCGAAGTTACGGTACCATTTTGCCTAGTTCCTTCAGCAGAGTTCTCTCAAGCGCCTTGGTATTCTCTACCTGACCACCTGTGTCGGTTTCGGGTACGATTTGTTTATGACTATCGCTTAGAAGCTTTTCCTGGAAGCATGGTATTTGCCACTTCGCCAGTAAACTGGCTTGCTATCAGATCTCAGTAATAGTTTAGCGGATTTGCCTACTAAACCTACCTACATCCTTTCACCTGGACAACCAACGCCAGGCTGACATAACCTTCTCCGTCCCTCCATCGCATCATAAACAAGTATTGGAATATTAACCAATTTCCCATCGACTACGCCTTTCGGCCTCGCCTTAGGGGTCGACTCACCCAGCCCCGATTAACGTTGGACTGGAACCCTTGGTCTTCCGGCGTGCGAGCTTTTCACTCGCATTGTCGTTACTCACGTCAGCATTCGCTCTTGTGATACCTCCAGCATACCTTACGATACACCTTCACAGGCTTACACAACGCTCCCCTACCACTTAATTGAAACAATTAAATCCGCAGCTTCGGCTCCTAGTTTGAGCCCCGTTACATCTTCCGCGCAGGCCGACTCGACTAGTGAGCTATTACGCTTTCTTTAAAGGGTGGCTGCTTCTAAGCCAACCTCCTAGCTGTCTGTGCCTTCCCACATCGTTTCCCACTTAACTAGGAATTTGGGGCCTTAGCTGGCGGTCTGGGTTGTTTCCCTCTTGACGACGGACGTTAGCACCCGCCGTCTGTCTCCCGGATAGTACTCATCGGTATTCGGAGTTTGCATCGGTTTGGTAAGTCGGTGTGACCCCCTAGCCGAAACAGTGCTCTACCCCCAATGGTATTCGTCCGAGGCGCTACCTAAATAGCTTTCGGGGAGAACCAGCTATCACCGAGTTTGATTAGCCTTTCACCCCTATCCACAAGTCATCCCCTGGCTTTTCAACGACAGTGGGTTCGGTCCTCCGGTGCCTGTTACGGCACTTTCAACCTGCTCATGGATAGATCACTCGGTTTCGGGTCTATACCCTGCAACTTATCGCCCTATTAAGACTCGGTTTCCCTACGGCTCCCCTATACGGTTAACCTTGCTACAGAATATAAGTCGCTGACCCATTATACAAAAGGTACGCCGTCACGGAACAAGTCCGCTCCGACTGCTTGTATGCACACGGTTTCAGGTTCTATTTCACTCCCCTAACAGGGGTTCTTTTCGCCTTTCCCTCACGGTACTGGTTCACTATCGGTCAGTCAGGAGTATTTAGCCTTGGAGGATGGTCCCCCCATCTTCAGACAAGATTTCACGTGTCTCGCCCTACTTAATATGTCGCATTTGTGATTTCGCATACGGGACTATCACCCACTATGGTTAAACTTTCCAGCTTATTTTGCTATCACAAGTTTGATCGGCTCCTCCCCGTTCGCTCGCCGCTACTGGGGGAATCTCTATTGATGTCTTTTCCTCGGGGTACTGAGATGTTTCACTTCTCCCGGTTTGCCTCCTAACCAAAGGTTAGGATAACCAACTTATGTTGGTTGGGTTTCCCCATTCAGAAATCGCCGGGTCACAGGATATTGCCACCTCACCGACGCTTATCGCAGGCTATCACGTCTTTCATCGCCTCTGACTGCCAAGGCATCCACCATGTGCACTTCATTACTTGACCATACAACCCCAAGGGGTCTATATGGGTAATGTGTAACGATTTACCTAAGTTTACGCTTGATTCAGTTCTCTTTACTTTATCCAATCACCTTCTAAAATAGAAGTGGAGTGTGATTGGAATGGTTAATTATTTGTTGGAATTAAATAATTAACCCAGACTCATATTTTCGTTGTTAAATAATGATATGAACTTCGTCAGTTCATAAAGTTAAAGCATAAATAAGAAATCTTATTTAAATTGCTTATGTATGCTTTTGATGTTTAAATATGGTGGAGTTAAGGAGAGTCGAACTCCTGACCTCCTGCGTGCAAGGCAGGCGCTCTACCAACTGAGCTATAACCCCTAATACTTGGTTAGTATATGGTGGGTCTAATAAGACTTGAACTTATGACCCCCGCGTTATCAACACGGTGCTCTAACCAACTGAGCTATAGACCCGTTTTAAACATCTTCCTAAAGAACAACTTGTTGTGAATTCTTACTAATCAGATAACTTCGTTAAGGAGGTGATCCAGCCGCAGGTTCCCCTACGGCTACCTTGTTACGACTTCACCCCAGTCATCGACCCCACCGTGGTGATCGCCCTCTTGCGTTAGGCTAACCACTTCTGGTGAAATCAACTCCCATGGTGTGACGGGCGGTGTGTACAAGGCCCGGGAACGTATTCACCGCAGCATTCTGATCTGCGATTACTAGCGATTCCGACTTCATGGAGTCGAGTTGCAGACTCCAATCCGGACTACGATAGGCTTTTTGAGATTGGCATCACATCGCTGTGTAGCAACCCTTTGTACCTACCATTGTAGCACGTGTGTAGCCCTGGTCGTAAGGGCCATGATGACTTGACGTCGTCCCCGCCTTCCTCCAGTTTGTCACTGGCAGTATCCTTAGAGTTCCCGACCGAGTCGCTGGTAACTAAGGAAAAGGGTTGCGCTCGTTGCGGGACTTAACCCAACATCTCACGACACGAGCTGACGACAGCCATGCAGCACCTGTATTCTAATTCCCGAAGGCACTCTCGCATCTCTGCAAGATTCTAGATATGTCAAGACCAGGTAAGGTTCTTCGCGTTGCATCGAATTAAACCACATGCTCCACCGCTTGTGCGGGCCCCCGTCAATTCATTTGAGTTTTAACCTTGCGGCCGTACTCCCCAGGCGGTCTACTTATTGCGTTAACTGCGTCACTAAGTCTTCAAGAGACCCAACGACTGGTAGACATCGTTTACGGCGTGGACTACCAGGGTATCTAATCCTGTTTGCTACCCACGCTTTCGAACCTCAGTGTCAGTATGATGCCAGGAAGCTGCCTTCGCCATCGGTATTCCTCCAGATCTCTACGCATTTCACCGCTACACCTGGAATTCTACTTCCCTCTCACCTACTCTAGTTGTCCAGTATCAGATGCAGTTCCCAGGTTAAGCCCGGGGCTTTCACATCTGACTTAAACAACCACCTACGCTCGCTTTACGCCCAGTAATTCCGATTAACGCTTGCACCCTCTGTATTACCGCGGCTGCTGGCACAGAGTTAGCCGGTGCTTATTCTGTGGGTAACGTCAGGGCTATTGGGTATTAACCAATAGCTTTTCCTCCCCACTTAAAGTGCTTTACAACCAAAAGGCCTTCTTCACACACGCGGCATGGCTGGATCAGGGTTTCCCCCATTGTCCAATATTCCCCACTGCTGCCTCCCGTAGGAGTCTGGGCCGTGTCTCAGTCCCAGTGTGGCTGATCATCCTCTCAGACCAGCTACAGATCGTCGCCTTGGTAGGCCTTTACCCCACCAACTAGCTAATCCGACTTAGGCTCATCTATTAGCGAGAGCTAAAAGCCCCCTTTCACCCGTAGGTCGTATGCGGTATTAGCATTCCTTTCGGAATGTTGTCCCCCACTAATAGGCAGATTCCTAAGCATTACTCACCCGTTCGCCACTAATCATATCTAGCAAGCTAGATAATCATCGTTCGACTTGCATGTGTTAAGCCTGCCGCCAGCGTTCAATCTGAGCCATGATCAAACTCTTCAGTTTAATCTTTATAACTAATTAACCCATTGAGTGGGTCAGTCTTGGCTCATTTATTACTAGCAAATTTGCTCATCGTGTAAATGAATTAACTTTGAGTATTTTTGCTTGATAAATGATAATTT
>NZ_JAXCJK010000008.1:0-1898 GCF_035181385.1 Moraxella sp. Pampa
TTTTTTATCATACCTATGTCATGGGTCAAGGTAGTATTTTTTGCGTTGCAAAAAATCTCCACCTTGACCCATGACATAGGTATGAATTTTTTAACCATGTAAGACGATGGCACTTCCTGCACAATCACAAAAAACTGCCCAGATAGGCGGTTTTTTTTTGGGGGTTTCGAAAGGGGGGATTGCTCCCTTTCGTCCAGTTAGTTTCTCATCATTGCGAGACGAAGTCAAGCTATGGTATGAGAAACTACTAACTGGACACTCATTACCATGAGTGAAACGCTGGGGGGTGGGTTGTAAAATCTTACTCCGATTTTTATGAGTTATTTTGTCTAAGCCAGCATAGCTTGAGTACCCTCTGGGATACTCAATCACGCTGGCAAAAAGGGGCAAAAACCCCCTTTGAACCCCCAAAAAAAACCGCCCAAATCGGACGGTTTTTGTAAGTGCATTTTATGTACTTGGTTAGTGCTTTATTCGTTAAATTTTGGATTGTAGATATAGCCCTTTTTGGATTTGTAATATGTGAAATTCAATCGTTTTTTATCTGTTTTTTCGTCCATTTCATCGGTATCATCGCCAGCTTTAATCATATCTTGATTAGTAATATTGTCGTCTTCTTTGAGTGCATTTTTTAACACTCCACCAGTGGCCACAAATCGCAGTTTGTGCGTTTGGCGTGTGAGTTCATAGAACCATTCATAACTTTCTGGAGTATCGTCGCCCTTGATATCCGCAGGCTTAACCGCATATTTGAGCGTTTCGACAATGCCTTTCTTAATATCTTCATAAGTCAGTGGTTCGCCCTTTTTCTTGCCCTTTTTCTTAACGACTCGTATATCTACATTGGGCAAGTAGTCCACACGCAAACAGTCAGCCCACAGGCGAACCCAATCCATTTGAACGACATACCCTTTGCCGAAATAACTTGGCTTAACCATTAGCAGACAGTGGAAATGTGGGTGTGCGTGGGTGTTCGGGCGTACCTTGTCTCTGGTAACTTCAGTAGTGCGTATCCAACCCTCAACAACACCAAACTCTTTACGCTTGATTAGGCGTTGCCAAGCCTTATTCATCTCTTGAAGTGTGGAGCGTAAGTCAGTAATATGCGGATTTTCGACCGTAAGCGTGAGCATGAGAAAGTGATGTGTAGGATACGCCAAACGCATATCATCATATTTTTGATACATCATCGCTCTCCAATACAAAGATTTACGCCACTGACAGACAGGACAATACCGAACACGGCAAAAATTAGCTTCCTTGAGCAAAAAACCGCTTTCAGCTTTCCCAAACTTCAACCAACCGCTACAGAACTCCATACGCTCGCCATAACGCTCAAATTCAGCGTTTAGTGCGTATATGTCGCTAACATCGGCTGTATCGTTTCTGTGGGTGT
The DNA here is from genome assembly GCF_035181385.1 of Moraxella sp. Pampa. NCBI lineage: Bacteria > Pseudomonadati > Pseudomonadota > Gammaproteobacteria > Moraxellales > Moraxellaceae > Moraxella > Moraxella sp. Pampa. Next base: position 1,397 of record NZ_JAXCJK010000008.1, read on the forward strand.
CCCAAACGCTATCACGCTTGGATACAGTTGATAATGATATATCTAAATCACTGGGTGGATGATTGTCATATAGATAATCGAAAATTTCAATTTTAATGTTTTCATTAAAATTATTAACATTTTCATTGAAATTTACATCAGGTTTTTGTACCATAAAAAGAACCGATTAAATTGTTGATCTCGACAATCCACAATTTATCGGTTTTTTTATGCCTTGTCAATAGTCAAAGCCTTGATATATCAAGGTTTAACATAAAAAAATCTATGAAAAAATATCCGCTAGTTATCCCTAATGTATAAATACAAGGCGAAAGACCCCAAAAAACACCCCATTTTTCCCCTAAAAAAACTATCGTGCCACCGCTTACATGGTGGTTTTTTATCATACCTATGTCATGGGTCAAGGTAGTATTTTTTGCGTTGCAAAAAATCTCCACCTTGACCCATGACATAGGTATGAATTTTTTAACCATGTAAGACGATGGCACTTCCTGCACAATCA